>UQLC01000001.1 GCA_900541795.1 uncultured Collinsella sp.
TGCGACACAACTGGTGTGTCCATCCTCGCAGTATCCGGTTCTCAAGGTGCACGCCCCGCGGCTCATCCGGTTCGACCGGGCCGCGCGGCAAGGAGATATATTGCCAGACCGCGAAGCGATGAGGGACGTCAATTCCACTCTTCACAATTCCTACACAATATATCGCTTCCTATATAAGTAATAGAAAGGCTGGCGCAGCAATACTGCACGTATCAGATGATGACCCTTCGGTTAAGAGATATATAAAGATCGGTCACCTGTAAGTGTCTATCTACCCGCGCTTTTGCTATATAAACCAGCGCCTTAGATAAAAAGAGGGAGCGCCGCGCACAGCGCGACACTCCCCTAGCGATTCAAGAGAATCAATTAGGCCTCGAGAGCCTTCTTGGCAATGGCAGCCAGCTCGTTGAAGGACTCGATGTCCTCGTAGGCCATCTGAGCCAGGACCTTGCGGTCGAGCTCGATGCCGGCAACCTTCAGGCCGTGCATGAACTGAGAGTAAGAGATGTCGTTCAGGCGAGCGGCAGCGTTGATGCGGGTGATCCAGAGAGAGCGGATCTCGCGCTTCTTGTTGCGGCGATCACGATACTGATACTGCAGGGAGTGCTGGACCTGCTCTTTAGCATGCTTGTAAGTACGCGAAGCGGCACCGTAGTAACCCTTCGCACGGTGCATAACGGTACGGCGCTTCTTCTTGGCGGCAACAGCGCGCTTAATACGTGCCATGTTCTATCAACTCCTAGACGGTAAAACGAAAAACGGGAACGCGAACTTAGGCGAGACGCGACTTGATGACCTTGCGGTCGGCAGCGGCGATCTCGGTCTCCTGACGGAAGCCACGCTTACGCTTGGTGGACTTCTTGCTCAGGATGTGGCTCTTGAAAGCCTTGGCGCGCATAAGCTTGCCGGTACCAGTCTTGCGGAAACGCTTCTTGGTGCCGCTGTGGGACTTCATCTTAGGCATGAAATACTCCTTAATCGGTTACTGAACACTAGTTACTTGGTATCGCTTGCCGCTTTATCCTCATCGAAGGCGCCCTTAATCGGGGCGAGCAGCATAAGCATGTTACGGCCTTCCATCTTAGGCTTGGACTCGACCGTAGCGTAAGGCTTGAGATCCTCGGCGAGACGCTCGAGAACGTTAAGACCCTGCTCCGGGTGAGCCATCTCACGGCCGCGGAACATGATGGTGATCTTAACGCGTGCGCCCTTCTTGAGGAAACGCAGAACGTGGCCCTTCTTGGTCTCGTAATCGCCAACGTCGATCTTGGGTCGGAACTTCATTTCCTTGACCTCGACCTTGGACTGGTTCTTACGAGCGGCCTTGGCCTTCATGGCCTGCTGGTACTTGAACTTACCGTAGTCCATGACCTTGCAGACCGGCGGCTCCGCGTTGGGAGCGATCTCGACCAGGTCGAGACCCTGATCGTCAGCGACGCGCTGGGCATCGCGGATGGCGAACAGGCCGAGCTGAGAGCCATCGACGCCAATCAAACGGCACGAAGATGCAGTGATCTCGTCGTTGATGCGGGTGTCATCAGACTTAGCTATTTTCCCTACCTCCATTCATAAAAAAATAACCCGGCGCTTCTTTGCAACCAGGTCGTACACATAGACATCCTCGGTGTGAGGAAGGGAATCTAGGTTGTATGACCAGTCAGCTGCTCATTGGCGCCAAAAGGTGGGAACCCTCGGGTTCCTCTTTAGGGCATTGCGGGAACAACGCCTTGTGGATAATAACACGCGCAGCGCGTTATCACATTACGTACACGAAAAAGGGGGGAGGCCTTGACCCCCTTGAACGCTCACTTGCATGTATGGTGCCCGAGGCGAGACTCGAACTCGCACGTTGTTGCCAACGGTGGATTTTGAGTCCACTGCGTCTGCCAATTCCGCCACTCGGGCACGTAATGCGTGAGTTAGTTTATCACAGCTTTCTGTTGATTAGTCCGAAAATGGAACTTCGAGCATTTCGATAAGCTCAACCTTGCGCAACATCTCCCGCTTACGACATCCACGTCCGTCAACCGAGGCCTCGCCCATCTGGTTGTCATAGGGGTCCTCACGCATGCCATCGAAAGCAGGCACAAATTCAGCCTGGAATCGATTGTTGGCCACCATACGCCACGGGTCGAGATTGCCAAAGTAGTGACGACGGCGCCACTCCTCCCCCATCCTGCGTGCCGAGGAACCAAACGATACGTCGGCGTTAAGCCAACCGGTCTGGGGTGTGTAGAACTCGGCCCAGTCGTGCGGTCCCACCGAATCGGGCGCAACATATAGGCCGCTCTGCCAACGAGCAGGCACCCCCGCGATGCGGCACATGGTGATAAACGTGAGCGCCATAACGCCGCAATCGCCGCGGAGCGAGTGTGCGCAGTCGTCGGCAATAGATCCCAAAAGCAGGTACGGTGGCTGATAGCGATAGTCGATATGCTGTGTCAGGTAATCATAGATAGCACGAGCGCGATCGAGCGGATCCTCGAGCCCGTCAACAACACGCTCCGTCAACTGTCGCAGGTACGGCGTAAACGCAATGTGCGGACGGTCCTCGGAAGTGTCCTCGGGCAGCGGCGTGTCCATGCACGGGCGTTCGGGCAGCGCACCTCCATAAATGTCGCAGAAGGCAACATTAATGTGATAACGATAGGTTACCGAGAACGAGCGCTCGGTCGAAGAACACCATGAAGCGGTGCGTGCCGGCGCATCCTCGGGGGCAACATGCCCCTCCGGCGTCATATCGAGAACTTCGACCTGAGACTGTTGACGGCAGGCGGCAGCAACGGGAAGCCACGCGCGAACGGCCTCCCCCTCAAGAGCACCGGGAACAGACACGGACGCCTTAAGAGTAATGACGCGAGACAGCCCATTCTGCGATTCCATCTCCTTGAGCATCTGGTTGCGCAGCGCAATTCCGTCCGCAGGATCAGGACGCATGCCGGGGACCTCTTTGGGATACACGCGAAGCGAATTGAGGAAGTTATCGAGAACGAATAGCTCACCATCGATAAAGCGCCAGTCAATACGCTTGCGATCAATCAGGTCGTCAAACTGCTCTTCGGTAAACTCTGGCCACTCCTCGCGAATCATCGCAATGGCTCGATCACGCGGCACCGAAAAATGAAGCGGCGTCTCGAGCATGCGATACCGCTCGGCACGGACGCAGGCTGCCAGGGAAGGCTCAGGATTCTGCCCCAAAAGACGATCGCAGGCAGCAACAGCCTGCGTCAAATACCCGGCATCCTTAAGACGAAGAATCTCGGGCGGCAGTCCAATATCGAGATGACGAAAGTCATCACAGCAAACATCAACAGAGCAGCCAACAGGACCCTCGTCAACAACCTTCCCATCCGAAGGCAGCACATTAATAACAGCCATACCAAACTCCAAGTCACTAGAACGCTTGAAGCCCATTGTAGCGAGATAAAAAGAAAGCCCCAACAAGGGAGCCATCAACACCGCCGAGCGGTAGTCAAAAAATGAATTCAGCCCAGTAACCCTGTAGCGAGTTAACGAAGGAGGCCCCGTTCACCCGGAGCTTTTCCCATTGCGCGACTTCTGGCAAAGCCAGTAGCCACCTTAATTCAGACTCGTAACCCTGCGGCGTTAAACGAAGGAAGCCCCGTCTCCCGGAACTGTTTCCTTGGCGCGACTTCTGGCGAAGCCAGGTGAGCGCAAAGGAAACAGTGTAGGGAGACGGGGCTTCCGGTGGGAAGTTTAGCGACGCTTACGCCTTGTTGACGGAACCAAACTCCTCCATGAGCTCCTTGGTGCGGGCAACGATGTTGTCGCGACCAGGCTTGAGGAGCTTGCGGGGGTCAAAGCCCTTACCCTGCTGATCCTTGCCAGCCTCGATGTACTCGCGGACGCCCTTGGCGAAGACGAGCTGCAGGTCGGTGTTGACGTTGATCTTGGAGATGCCCAGGGAGATGGCCTTCTTGATCTGATCCTCGGGGATGCCGGTACCACCGTGCAGGACGAGGGGCAGGTCGCCAGTCTGAGCCTTGATCTCGCCCAGACGCTCGAAGGAAAGGCCGGCCCAGTCGGCGGGATACACGCCGTGGATGTTGCCGATGCCGCAGGCGAGGAAGTCGACGCCCAGGTCAGCAATCTGCTTGCACTCAGCAGGATCAGCGAGCTCGCCGCTGGAGGTCACGCCGTCCTCGGTGCCGCCGATGCCGCCGACCTCGGCCTCGATGGACATGCCCTTGGAGTGGGCAAGCTCAACGAGCTCCTTGGTGCGGTCGAGGTTAAGCTGGAAGGTCTCCTCATGAGAGCCGTCATACATGATGGACGTGAAGCCGGCCTCGATGCACTTGAAGCAGTCCTCGTAAGAACCGTGATCGAGGTGAAGGGCGACGGGAACGGTAACGCCCGTGGCCTCGACGGCAGCCTTGACCATGTCGGCGCAGACCTTGAAACCGCCCATCCACTTAGCGGCACCAGCGGTGCACTGAAGGATCAGCGGAGACTTGGCCTCCTCGGCGGCCTGGAGAATAGCCAGGGTCCACTCGAGGTTGTTGGTGTTGAAGGCACCGAGACCGTACTTGCCGGCCTCGGCCTTCTTGAGCATGTCTGCTGCGTTGACGAGCATAAAAGAAACCTCCTGTAAGGTTGCTCCGATAACGCCTGAGATTTTACCACGGCGCACCCGAGCATAAACGTTCGTTTGTTCACGAATATCGTCCAAACAGACTTTTTTTGACCGTTTGCCCTACGGAATCGACCCGTTGGGGAAAAATAGCTTGACGTTTGGACACTTCTCGTGCTTCAGAAGCTGACTATAAAGCTATATCTGCATGAAAGGGTTCTGCATGAGCTCGCGTGCCATGGTGGTCGAATCGCCATGGCCGGTTAGGCAAACGGTATCGGGCGGGAGAAGCCGGGCGAGCTTGGAGAGCGAGCGAAGAATCGCCGTCTCGTCTCCTCCAGAAAGATCGGTGCGGCCGTGCCCACCCGGGAACAGGGTGTCGCCCACAAAGGCAATGTTCCCCTGCTCAGCGGCAGCAAACAAGACAATCCCGCCCGGCGTATGCCCTGGCGTCTCGATCACCTGCAGGCAGATATTGCCCACCTCAATGGTATCGCCCTCGGCGAGCAGGCGCGTCGGCTCCCCGGGATCGGGCGTCTCAATGCACCACATAGCTCGCTGTTCCTCGATGTTCGTATGCGGCACCGCCACATCCTTAGTACACAGCTCATACTGGCAGCCCTCGCCAACGGTGGTTCGCACGCCGGCAACACCACCAACATGATCGGCATGGCCATGAGTGCATACGGCGCCAAGCACGCGTACGCCGGGATGCTCGGCTCGAACATGCTCCACCAAGCGCTCGCCTTCCCACGCAGGGTCGATGATCACGCACTCATTGTTCGAAATAACTGCATAGCTATTGGTCTGAATGGGACCGTTTACGAGCGTCTCGATCTCGACCGATCCCTTGGGAGTTAAATCCAAGGACACAGCACCCATGTCCCTCTCCTCTCTATAGAATTCGAGGCATCAAACGATGCCTCGAGTGTAGCGAATATCGATAATGTGGCACGTTCGTCGCGACTAAACGCGGCGCTTAAGCTGGGCTCCACCCTCGCCGGGCATCAGGCGGCGCGCGTCGTAGACGGAGTCAACGCTGCTGATAGAGGCCAGCAGCGGATCCAGACCGCTCGCGTCCGAGATCTCGACCATAAAGCGCAGGGTTGCAATACCCTCGCGGTTGGTCGACGTAGCGGCAGAAAGGATATTGCCGCCCGCATCGCCAATGGCAATGGTGACATCCTTGAGCAGGCCCATGCGGTCCAGGCACTCGACCACGATCTCGACCTGGAAGAGAGTGTCGGCAGCACCGTCCCACTCCACATCGATCATGCGCTCGGGATGCTCCATAAGACCCTTGACGTTGGGGCAGTTGGCGCGATGCACCGAAACGCCACGACCGCGCGTGATGAAGCCGACGATGTCGTCGCCCGTCACGGGATTGCAGCAATGGGCCAGACGAACCAGCAGGCCGCTGTTGCTCTCGCCCTTGACGATAATGCCGTTGCCGGCGCTCTTGCCGCGCTTTTGCGGCTTGCGGTTGGAGCCTCGGGCCGGCTGCTTCACGACCTCGGCGATAGCATCGGCCTTGGTGAGCTGCTCCTCGGGCTTGGGGTCCAAAATCTGCTCGACCTTGTTACCCACAGCGCGCGGGGCAACTTTGCCGGCGCCGACGGCGGCAAACAGGTCCTCGAGCTGCTTGTAGTTAAACTGCTCCGCCACGGCGTTGAGCGCACGCGTGGATCGCGGCGTAGAGATGCCATACCCGCGCTTGCGCAAGTCCTTGGCCAGTATATCGCGGCCGGCAGCAGCGTCGTCGTCCTTGGTCGCGGCGGCAAAATAGCGGCGGATCTTTGACTTGGCGGAAGGTGTCTTAACGATCTTGAGCCAATCACGAGACGGCTTGGAACTCTTGTTGGTCAGGATTTCAACGCGGTCGCCCGTCTTGATCTCGTGCGTGAGTGGGGCCACCGCGCCGTTGATCTTAGCGCCGACGCAGTGATTGCCCACCTCGGTGTGAACGGCGTAGGCAAAGTCGAGCGGCGTGGAGCCGGCACGAAGCGCCATGACCTCGCCCTTGGGCGTAAAGACAAAAATCTCCTGGTCAAACAAGTCGACCTTCAGCGAGTGCAGGTATTCCTTGGCGTCGGTGATCTCATCAGACGCAGCCCAATCGAGCGAATGTTTGAGCCAGTTAATCTGGTCGTCCAGACGCTGCGCATCGTTGGTCTTGGAGGCAGACGATCCGCCCGACTTCTTATAGAGCCAGTGGGCGGCAATGCCGTACTCGGCCTGCTCATGCATCTCATAGGTTCGAATCTGAATCTCGAGCGGACGAGCCGTGGGACCGATAACCGTCGTGTGGAGCGACTGGTAGTTATTGACCTTGGGCATGGCGATATAGTCTTTAAAGCGACCGGGCATGGGGTGCCACAGCGTATGCACTGCACCGAGCGTGGAGTAGCAATCGCGCACCGAATGCGTGATGACGCGCAGCGCCACCAGGTCGTAGATCTCGGAGAACTCCTTGCCCTTACGCTTCATCTTTTGGTAAATGGACCAATAGTGCTTGGAGCGGCCATTAATCTGGAAGCCCTCCAGGCCAATGCGGTTGAGCTCGTCGGTGAGCGTCTTGATGGTCTCGGCCAGATAGCGCTCGCGAACCTCGCGCGACTCCGCCACCATGCGCGCGATGCGCTGGTAGGCGTCGGGCTCCAGGTAGAAGAAGGACAGGTCCTCGAGCTCCCACTTAATAGAGCTCATGCCCAGACGGTCGGCCAGGGGCGCATACACGTCCATGGTCTCGCGGGCCTTAAACAAGCGACGGTCCTCGCGAAGGGCCGCCAGCGTACGCATGTTATGCAGGCGGTCGGCAAGCTTAACGATAATGACGCGGATGTCCTTGGACATGGCGAGGAACATCTTGCGCAGCGTAAGCGCCTGTTTCTCGTCCATGCTATCGACTTCGATGTTGGTGAGCTTGGTCACGCCATCGACGAGCTCGGCCACCGTATCGCCAAACAGACCGGAAACATCGGCGAGCGAGGTCTCGGTATCCTCGACGGTATCGTGCAGCAGCGCGGCGCACACCACATCGCAGTCCATCTTGAGGTCGGCCAGAATGATAGCCACCTCGACGGGATGGTTGATGTACATCTCACCCGAGCGCCGCTTTTGGTTGCAGTGCTTCTCGGCAGCAAAGCAATAGGCCTGCTCCACCTTGGAGAAGTCGTCCTCATTCATATATTTGAGGCACAGGCGCTCCAGCTTGTCGCAGCTGTCCGCCATAATCTCGGGCGGCAGCTCATCGGCATGCTTATAGTGCTCCATCTCCGAAAACGGCTGGAGGGTGGAATCATGGGCGGTACGGGCTGCGGCATCCATCGAGGTCCCCTTCCCCTAGGCCCGCGGTACGATCGGGCGGTTAACTTTGGCTAGCATATCAGAAGCGCACGAATCGAGCGCCCAGCTCCGGAAAGCCGAGAACTCCATGCGTGAGCGCAGACCCTCCAAATAGCGGATTGACCTGCTCAATTGCACACGGCCGGGGTTTTCTGCCATCGCGATGCGACGGGTGTCGTCAAACCCCGAAACGCGACAGAAACCAAGCTCTTCGAAGATTCCCAGACCGCTTGCCACCGAGCGCTCATCGACCGGTGTGCGTGCGTCGATGGCAAGGCACATCTGCGCGATGTCGATATCGCTCGCACTAAACGAGTCGTCTCCGGTCTTGCCGCGGTTGGAGCGCCACATAGTCTGCAGCGCTCGATAGAGCGTGACGAGCTCGTCGCGCTCGGGCGCGTAGCAGTCGAGCAGGCGCTCGTTAATGCGAGCGTCACGCGACGAATAGAGCAGGTGAATCACGGCAGGTTGGCCGTCGCGACCGGCGCGTCCGCTCATCTGGTTGAACTCGATGGCGCCAAACGGCATGTGGTAGAGCACGACATGGCGGATATCGGGAAGGTTGACGCCCTCACCAAAGGCAGAGGTCGAAACGATGCAACTGAGGCTTCCGTCACGAAACGCTTCCTCGACACGGCGACGATCGGAGCGCGCAAGCCCCGCGTTATAGAACGCGATGCGGGTCGCGCAATCGGGCACCCGCTTGCGCAGCGTCTTAGCAAGCGCCACGGACTGGTCGCGCGAGTTGACGTAGATGACGGTCTTCTCCCCCGTCGCCACAATCGACACCAAACGGTTCTCGCGACTTGCAAGATCACGGTCGTCCTCGAGCCGCAGGTTCTCGCGCACCGTCTCGTCGACCACCGTGCGAGTGATCGGCAGCATGCGGGCAAGCTCGGCCACGACCGGAGCCGTCGCGGTGGCCGTCGCAGCCATAACGACCGGGTCGCCCAGGGCTTTGAGGATATCGGGCATGTCGAGATAGGCGCTGCGGTCGCCGCCCTTGGCAAGGCCGGCGTGGTGCGCCTCATCGATAACGACAAAACCGATGCGCCCCGAACGCGCAAAGCGGTCGCGGTGAATGGACAGGAACTCGGGCGTCGTGAGCACGATGCCGGTACGGCCCGAAGCCAAGCCGGCAAACACGTCATCGCGCGCCGCCTCCACGGTCTCGCCGGTCAGCACGCCAACGCCAATGCCAAGCGATGCCATCGTCGACGAGAGGTGATAGGCCTGGTCGGCAACAAGCGCACGCAGCGGATAGACAAAGATGCTCGCACGTCCGCGAAGCACCGCCTCACGCGCGGCATGTACATGGAAGATGAGCGACTTGCCGCGCCCCGTTCCCATAACGGCCAGAACACTTTGGTGATCGGCCAGGGCATCGAGCGCCTCGACCTGCGCGCGGTGCGGCTGGTTCGAGCCGATAAAGCTATGGATAAGCGAGCGCGTGAGCTCGGTATAGGAAAGCTGGGCGAGCGTCTCGCGCTTGCGCGACTCCAGGCGCAGGCCAGAATCCGCCGGCTGCACGCCACGACGAAGCTCGCATGCCGGATCGTCGACGCCGGGCAGCGTGGTATCGCGGACCAGAACATCCTTGATCATGAGCTTGGGCTTCACACGCCCCTGCCAATGCTCGGCAACGGCCTCGAACACCAAGTCGACAGCGCTATCGCAGTTGATGAGCTTATCGATTTGCGGCACGCGGAACATGATGGCCGGCACGCTCGCGGCTCCATCGGTCGCCACAAAGCGCATGTGCTCGCCGGTTTTGCCCACCACGGCGCGATCGCACATCGTCACGCCCTCGGCGGCCAGCAGCGGCACCTTGTTGCCCTGGCCAAACGGCTCAAGACGGGAAATCTGCTCTATAGTCTCGATATTCAGCTCGGAAAGGTCGACCGTGGCGGCAACCTCGTCGATGTCTTCAAAGTCCTCAGCGGGAATCTCCGATAGCACGGCGGAAAGGCGACGACGGAATTCATCGAGCTTGGATGCCTCGATGGTCACACCCACCGCACCGGCATGTCCGCCGCGACGAATCAGCAGGTCGGAACAGCGCTCGACGGCGTCAAACAGGTTAACTTTGCCCACCGAGCGACCAGAGCCGCGCGCGATACCGCCCTCGATCGAGAACAGCAGCGCCGGCACGTGATAGCGGTTGGTCAGACGGCTTGCCACGATGCCCTTGACGCCCTCGTGCCAGCCTTCGCCGCCCACAACGATCGCGCGCCCGCCGTCATAGGTCTCCTCGACCTTTGCCATGGCATCGCGCGTGAGCTCCGCCTCGATCTCACGGCGCTGGCGGTTGATTTCCTCGAGCTCAGCCGCCAGCGCGCTTGCTTCGATGGGATCGCGGGCAAGCAGCAGGTCGAGCGCCAGCTTGGGATCAGCCATGCGACCGGCAGCGTTTAAGCGGGGAATGAGCGAGAATGACAGGCCATCCGCCGTAATGCTCGAAAGGTCCGCCTTGGCGAGCGCGGCAAGCGCGATATAGCCGGGGCGAGCGGTTACGCGCATCTGCTGGATGCCCTCGGCAACCAGCGCGCGGTTCTCGGGCGTGAGCGGCATCATGTCGGACACGGTGCCCAGCGCCGCGACCTCGATTAGCGAACGCCAATACGACGGCTTGCCCAGGCGCTCACCCAGGACTTGCACCAGCTTGAGCGCCACACCAGCACCGGCAAGCTCACGCGAGGGGCCCTCGTCTTCGAGCTTGGGGTCGGTCAGGGGCACACCCTGCGGCACCTGGTCGGAGGGCTCGTGATGGTCCGTGACCACCAAATCGATCCCCAGGCTCTCCAGATAGGAAACCTCTTCCTTGGCGGCAATGCCGTTATCGACGGTCACGATCAGCTGGGGGCGAGCGAGCTCGTTAACGCGGTCGAGTGCCGCGCGCGAAAGACCGTAGCCCTCATCAAAGCGATGCGGAATAAACGGCGTGACATCGGCGCCAAACGTGCGCAGCGCCTCGGTCAACAGGCAGGTCGACGTAATACCGTCGACGTCAAAATCGCCAAAGACGGCGATGCGCTCGTGGCTGCGAATAGCGCGCTCAACGCGGTCGGCGACGACCGCCATGCCCGGAATAACGAGCGGGTCCGCCCAGTCGCGATCGAGCGAAGGCGTCAAAAACAGTTGGCCTTCCTCGATGGATGTAATGCCGTGCGCAACCATAATGCGCGCCACCAGCCCGGGTATGCCCAGGCCAGCCGAAAGCTCCTTTTCGAGCTCGGGGTTTTGCCGAGCGACCGCCCAGCGATGCGTCGTCTTAAGCGATGACATAGGCGCCCACCCCCGATAGGGGCAGGTCGCCGCGATACCTCTCACGGTTCATAGCGATGAGTCCTCTGTGTATGCCCGCTTCGGCAGGCAGATCTGTTGAACGGATTTATTATACCGTGCAGCGCGGACGCAAATCGCCGCAGCACGCCGCGGTTTCGGTAAACGATGCCGGTAATAGCCTCGAAATAATCGAGCGTCTCTGACGCACGGACACATGCGAGCGTCTAGCATATTCAGTCAAAATGGATTCGCGAGCAAAGGGAGTCACAAGAGCATATGAAGCAATGGGTTGGACTGGGCAAGTTTCTCGCGGGGTACATGCAAATCATCGTTCCGATTTGCGTGGCGCTCGGCGTGCTCTTTCCCCAGCAGATCGGCGTACTCAAGCCCATCGTTCCCGCCCTCTTCGCCTTTATGACGTTCCAAGGTGCGCTCAGCAACACCTTCCACCAGGTAGCTGAGGTGTTCCGCCGTCCGCTGCACCTGATTTTGGCGCTGCTCGTCTCGGCGGCGCTCATTCCCATAGCAGCCTATGCCATGGGATCGCTGTTCTTTGGCTCCAATCCCAACCTTGTCTGCGGCATCGTGCTCGAATACAGTGTGCCCGTGGCAGTCACCGCTTTTATGTGGATCAGCATGTTCGGCGGCAACGGCCCGCTCGCGCTCACCATCATCCTGACGTCCTCGGTTATCTCCCCTGTAACGATTCCGCTCACGCTTAAGCTCTTGCTGGGTGCCACCGTCTCGATCGATGTGCCGAGCATGATGCAAGACATGGCCTTTATGATCGCCATCCCCGCCGTGCTCGGCATCGTGATCAACGAGCTCACGCGTGGATGGGGACACGAGAAGCTCTCCCCCGCGCTCTCGCCCGCCTGCAAATTCATGATGATGGGCGTCATCGCCTCCAACTCCACCGCCATGAGCGAGTACGTGCTGCACATGAACGCGGTGCGCCTGGAAGTCGCCCTCTTTATTTTGACCTTCGCCATCAGCGGCTTTGTCATCGGTTTTCTGGTCGCCCGTGCGCTGCATCTGCCATATAGCGAGACGACTACCATGTGCTTTACCTGCGGCATGCGTAACATCTCTTCGGGCGCCGTCATCGCCATGCAATACTTTCCGGGCGAAGTTGTGTTTCCCGTCATGTGTGGAACGCTGTTTCAGCAGGTGCTCGCCTCGCTTATCGGGCATCTCTTTGAGCGTCTGACCGGCGAGGAGCGCGCCGCCCAGCGCAAGCGGGTCGAGGCCGGCCGCGACGCCATGGCACGCTAGACTGTCCGCAGTGTGCGGGCGCTCACTTTACGATGTGAGCGCCTCCAGATGTGCACGGAGTCGCTCCGCATCGACATCGAGCGTGGTCTCAGCATTGACCTGGGCCAAACGATAGCCGACAAAGTAGGGCGAAACCACCCAACGCGGCAGCGCCTTGGCAATGGTCCGACCGCCCAGGTGATAGAAGAACAGGTTATACGACTCTGCGCGACCACCGTGGTGCTCGTTCAGGATATAGCGCAGAGCTACCTGGATTGCATCGGCGAAGAGATCCGCCTCGGTTTGATCTCTCGTGTCATCGCTGGCGGCGATTCCCTGCGGGGCTGAAACGTTGATCTCAAAGAACCCCATGATGGGTTCGGTTGAGATGTTGGCCGAGATCCTCCCCTGTTGCCAGACATTGATGCCTTCGAAATTGGCGGAAGCCAGCGAAGCATAGCCGTCTTCCTGCTCCAAACCCACAATCTGCATGTGCGGATGAACGAGGCTACCGCCCGAGAGCGGACCCTTGTTCTTGTACATGAGCACGCTTCGATACTGCTGTGAATCGATCATCTGCTGCCAGCAACCCAGGGCAAACCGCATCACATGGTGGAGTTCATCCGGCTCATAGGTCACCAGGTCGGCATCGTGATCGGCCGACTCGATCAGCACGGTTTGACGGGTGGCGCGCAGGGTCTTGAACTTATTCTCGAGCCAAATGCAATCGCCATCACGGCGAATGATGTCGGCGAGCCCTTCTGTATCGCAAAAGGGGCACGCGGTGCCGGGACGACGGTTGTCGTCGGGCTTACCGTTCGCCTGCTGAACGTCAAATACCAGCGTCACGGGTTATACCTCCAGCGGCACAATCTTGGTGCCATGGAGCTCGGAGACGCCCAGTGCCGCCGCCACGGTATCGCGGTTGACCGTGGAAATGCCGCCGCCGGGAAGGATGGTCAAGCAGTCGCCCGCATACTCGATCAAGCGGGCCAGGTTTTCGAAGTTGTCCTCGATCGGCGTACCGGCAGCGCCACCATGCGTCAGGATGCGTGTGATGCCGCAGTCGGCGAGTATGTCAATCGCGTCGAGCTGAGCCTCGGGCGAGAGCTGATCAAACGCCATGTGGAAGGTGATGTCGATGGGCTCACGCTTGCATTCCTCGGTCGCGCAGCCCGCGGCCATCACGAGAGCGCCCAACGTAAGCTCGTCGAGCGCCCATCCGCCAGCGCAGGGCTTACAGCTGCCAAAGACCAAGCCGTCAACGCCGGCGCTTACGGCAAGGCCCAGGTCCATCTCCATCATGCGCAGCTCGTCTTGGTTGTAATGAAAGTCACCGCCACGCGGGCGAATCATGCACATCACCCGCGCATCGTGCTCGTGTGCATAGTTGGTCGTAGCGCTGATAACGCCGGCCGAAGGCGTGGTGCCACCAACGGCAAGGTTGTCGCACAGTTCAATACGCCTTGCACCGGCATCGATAGCCGCCGGCACCCGCTCAAAGTTCTCGGCACAAAACTCGTACAGCATAGATAGACCCCCAAAGACAGCAGATGTTTTCCGACGGGCATTGTCACACATCCCCATGAAGTTGCGGTGGAATAGGGACTCATTTGGCCTCTGGAGCCCGTATTCAGTCCCTATTTCACCGCAACTTAAAAGGGGGCGCTGACCGGGTTGGTCAGCGCCCCCTTTGTTGAATGGATTAACCGCCCAGATAGGCCTTGCGGACGTTGTCGTCGTGCAGGAGCTCTTGGCCCGTGCCGGTCATGGTGATCTTGCCGGTCTCGAGCACGTAACCGCGTGTGGCAATGGAAAGCGCCATCTGCGCGTTTTGCTCGACCAGAAGCACCGTGGTGCCGGCCTTGTGCAGGTCCTCGACAATCTGGAAGATCTGTTCGATCAGAATCGGCGCCAGACCCATGGAAGGTTCGTCGAGCATAAGCAGTTTGGGGTTACTCATAAGGGCGCGCCCCATAACGAGCATCTGCTGCTCGCCGCCTGAAAGGGTACCGGCGACCTGGCGACGACGTTCCTTCAGGCGCGGGAACTGCTCGTAGACGCGCTCCAGGCCCGGAGCCACCGTGGACTTGGGCTGCGTATAGGCACCCATCTCCAGGTTCTCCTCAACCGTCATCTGCAAAAAGGCGCGACGACCCTCGGGAACTTGAGCCAGGCCCTTACCAACCAGCTTATCAGCGGGCGTATGGGTAATGTCCTCGCCCATAAACTTGATGGAGCCGGTCTTGGAGCGCAGCAGGCCCGAGACGGTCTTGAGCGTCGTGGACTTACCGGCGCCGTTGGCACCGATCAAGGCCACGATCTCACCCTCGTTGACGTTAAAGGAGATGTCCTTGATGGCGTGGATGGCGCCGTACCAGACGTTGATGTTGTAGACGGAAAGCATCGGCTCTGCCATTTAGTTCTCCCCCTTATCCTGCTTACCCAGATACGCCTCGATAACGGCATCGTTGTTCTGGATTTCCTCGGCGGTACCCTTGGCGATGACCTTACCAAAGTTGAGCACGCAGATGCCCTCGCAGATGTTCATAACGAGCGACATATCATGCTCGATAAGCATGATGGCAATGCCAAAGGTGTCGCGAATCTTGACGATGTTCTCCATAAGCTCAGCGGTCTCGGACGGGTTCATGCCGGCGGCAGGCTCGTCGAGCAGCAGCAGCTTGGGGTTGGTGGCAAGTGCGCGGACGATCTCCAGACGACGCTGGGCGCCGTAAGGTAGCGATCCGGCCTGCTCGTTTGCCAGATGCTCCATATCAAAGATGGACAGCAGCTCCATGGCGCGCTCGTGGGCGGCCTTCTCGTGCTTCCAATACGTCGGCAGGCGCAGCACGCCCTCAAAACCGGAGTAGCGCTCCTGGTTATGCAGACCGACCTTAACGTTGTCCTCCACCGTCATGGTGTTGAACAGGCGGATGTTCTGGAACGTACGGGCAATACCCATGCGGTTGACCTGGTAGACCGACTTGCCCGAGGTGTCCTCGCCGTCGAGCAGGATGGTGCCGTGCGTGGGCTGATACACCTTGGTGAGCAGGTTGAAGACCGTGGTCTTGCCGGCACCGTTGGGGCCGATGAGACCGGCGATCTCGGTCTTGCCGATGGTCAGGCTAAAGTCGTCGACTGCCTTAAGGCCGCCGAATTCAATGCCCAGGTGGATGCACTCGAGCGCCGGGCGCTCGCCCAGGTCGCGGTCGGGAACGATGGCGCCAGAAGGATACGGGACCATCTTGCCCTTCTTGAACTCAAATTTACTGGGCATCGGCTGCCACCTCCTTCTTGGAAGCAAAGCGGTCCTTAATGCGTGCGAAGAACGCCTTGAGCTGCGGGTTGTTGGTAAAGATCATGACCAGAATCAACACGATGGCGTAGATGAGCATGCGGTAGTCCGAGAATTGACGGAGCAGCTCGGGAAGCACCGTGAGCAGTGCCGCCGCGATGACGGAGCCGCGCATATTGCCCAGACCGCCCAGGACCACGAACACCAGGATGAGGATGGACGTGTTGAAGTCGAACTTGGTGGCGGAGAGCTGCGAGAAGTTACCGCCGAAGAGAGCTCCGGCAGCACCGGCGAGGGCAGCGGAAACCACGAAGGCGATCATGCGGTACTCGGTGACGGAGATGCCTACGGACTCAGCTGCAATCTTGTTATCGCGCACGGCCATAATGGCACGGCCGGTACGGCTGCGAACCAGGTTGAGCACGATCACGAGTGCGACCATGACCAGGATGGCACCGGCGAGGAAGGTCGAGTACGTCGACACGCCCGAGGCGCCCTGGGCGCCCTTGATGATGGCGGTGCCGTCCTCGAGCAGGTGCAGGTCGTCGATCGTAGAGTTGCCCGTGATGTTAAAAATCACGTGCAGGCCGCGGGAGTCGACGCCCACAATGAGGCAGGTGACGATCTCTTTGATGATCTCGCCAAAAGCCAGGGTCACGATGGCCAGATAGTCGCCGCTCAGGCGCAGGACCGGGATACCAATCAAGAAGCCCAAGATGGCAGCGGCGATAGCGCCAACCACAATGCTGATGATCAGACGCACCGGATCGGACGGAACGGCGCTCTCGAGGGCGACGGCGGTGACGATGCCCGTATAGGCGCCGACGCTCATAAAGCCCGCGTGGCCCAGCGACAAGTCGCCCGCGATGCCGACGACGAGGTTGAGGGAAATGGCCATGACGATATAGGCCGTGATGGGAACCAGCTGACCGGCGATCATGCGCGGAATCATGTGGTTAGACTGCATAAAGAACACGATGGCGAACGCCACAAGGCACATGGCGTACGTGACAAAGTCGTGACGCGTCTGCTTGTCTTTAAGAAACTTCATAACGCTCACCTACACCTTCTCGGGGACGTACTTGCCCAAGAGGCCGGCAGGCTTGACGAGCAGGACGATGATCAAAACACCAAAGACGATGGAGTTGGCAAGGCTCGTGGAAATGTAAGCCTGCGCCATCGCCTCGATGATGCCGATGAGAATGCCACCGACAAAGGCACCGGGGATGGATCCGATGCCGCCGAAAACAGCGGCATCGAAGGCCTTGATGCCGGGCATGGCGCCCGTGGTGGGCTGCAGTACCGGCGAGTAGGAGCACAGGAGCACGCCGGCGATGGCGGCAAGGGCGGAGCCGATGGCAAACGTCATCGAAATAGTGCGGTTGACGTTGATGCCCATGAGTTGAGCGGCGGCCTTGTCCTCGGACACGGCGCGCATGGCTTTGCCCATCTTGGTCTTACCTGTAAAGAACATCAGACCGGCCATGATAACCAGGCAGGCGACGATGGTGACGAGCGAGACGGCGCTTACGTTAAATTTGGCCAAGAACTCCGGCACCTGGAAGGTGACGAGCGAAGTGAAGTTCTTGGGCGTGGCGCCCCACAGAAGCTGCGCGGCGTTCTGCAGGAAGTAAGACACGCCGATAGCCGTGATCAGAACGGCCAGCGGGCCCGCCTGACGCAGCGGCTTGTATGCCAGACCCTCGATGAGAACACCGAGAACGGTACAGACCACACAAGAGAGAATTACAGATGCCCAGCCCGGGAGGCCGAGATACGACGTGGCGCAGAACGAGACATAGGCACCGACCATGATGACGTCGCCGTGAGCGAAGTTGAGCATCTTGGCAATACCGTAGACCATGGTGTAGCCCAACGCGATGATGGCGTAGACACTGCCCATGGACAGGCCGTTGACCAGGTATTGGATAAAGACCGTCATGTTCCACATCCCCCTTTCGAATAGGTTTCCAGTTGATGTATGAAACAGGGACGTTACATCGTCCCTAGATACCAAGCAAGCAGGGAAGGCCAAAACCTCCCCTGCTTGGGATCAAAACCGCTCTATGTAAGGCGGCCTATTAGGCCTGTACGTACTTGCCGTCGGTGATGACGTACGCCGTGGGCTCCTTCTGGACCTGGCCCTTATCGTTCCAGGTGAGCTTGCCGGTCAGACCGTCAACGGTAATCTTGAGCATAGCCTTGGACAGCTTCTCGGCGACCTCGGTCGGGTCGGCGTCGACACCAAGACCGGCCTCCTTGACGGCCTCGGCCACCGCGTGCACGCCGTCGTAGGCGTCGGCGGCAAACTGGTCGGGAGTATCGCCGTACTTATCCTTGTAGGCGTTGACGAAGTCGGCGTTCTTCTCGTCGTCGGCGGAGAACGGGGTCATGAGCAGCAGACCCTCGGCAAGAGAGGTATCGAAGCCCTCAACGCCCAGGATGCCGTCCATGCCGTCGCAGCCCATCATCTTGACGTCGTAGCCCATGTCCTTGGCGTTCTTGAGCAGGACGGACGCCGGCGTGTAGTAGATCGGCGCAAAGATCATGGTGGCGCCGGCCTGCTTGGCCTTGGTCAACTGGTTGGTAAAGCTCGTGGCGGAGTCGTCCTTAAAGGTCTCCTCGTCGACAATCTCGAGCTTGGACTCAGCGGCCTGGGCCTTAAAGGAATCTGCGATGCCCGAAGAATAGGCGTCGCCGGAGTTATAGAACAGCACGAACTTCTCGTCCGCATACTTCTGCGCCAGGAACTTGGCAGCGTTGACACCCTGGTTGGGGTCGGTGAAGCAAACCTGGAAGACGCAATCCTTGCCGTCGGTGACGTCCTCGGAGGACGCGGACGGGGTGATCATGAACGTCTTGGGGTCGTTACCGCACTCTGCGGCAACGGCAACCGACGCACCCGTGGTGGTCGGGCCGACGAGGGCCTGCATGCCCCAGTCGAGCAGGGTGTTGAAGGCGTTGACGGCCTTCTCGCCATCGGCCTGGTCATCTTCGGCCTTGCTGGCAAGCGGCAGCTCCTTGGTCGAGAAATCCTTGCAGCCAAGCTCGACACCCTGGGTAACGGACTTGCCGTAGGACGCGTTGGCGCCGGTCAGCGGGCCGATGGTGCCGATCTTAAACGAAGCGTCGCCCGAAGCGGAGCCGCTGTCGCCGCCGTTGGAGGAGCAGCCAGCTAGAATGGACATCGCCCCCAGACCTGCTGCGCTCGCGATAACGCTCCTGCGATTCATAACAGGGTTCAATGACTTACCGGTGAGGCTCGACATGCGGCTCTCCTCTCAAATCTCGTCGGGTTTCGGTTACCCGACAGGCCATCCTTCGCCGTGTTCGGCGTTCGCAAAATAGTAGACGCTTTAGTTAGGAAAAGTGGCGGTTATTTCGACTTTTCTTTTGATTTGTTCATTTATCCATATTTCTGCGTATTTCTATTACTTTATGCAGTAAAGCCACTTTATTGTGTAAAAGCAATGTTTCCGTTCTGTTACAGGCATCCCCGCCCTGAATAAAACAGCCTCACCGGTCGTGCTTTATGCGCACTTAGGCGGCAATGTACTTGCCGTCCTGGATCACATAGGCTGTCCATGCCGTCGACACCCATTAGTGTCATGTCGTAGCTCATGTCCTTGGCGTTCTTGAGCAAAACGGACGCTGGGGTGTAATAGATCGGGGCAAAAATAAGCGTGGCTCCGACAAGGAAACTCCTGCGGTTAAGTACGTTGTTGATGCTAAACATGGTGTCCCCCTTTTTTCGCTGGCCGCAGCGCGGCCGTCTTGCGGTACGGAGCAAACCTTATGGCGCAAACGTTGACAGTTTGTTACGGAAGTTCGTTTGTAGCAAGCGTGTTTCCAATGTTTCCGCAGCGTTTCGGGGGTGCCGTTTTGTGCTGCTCCCGCTGCCAGGCAAGCACGCGCCCGCACTTCACGCTAGAATGCACTCAACCTTTAAGCGGTTAATCCATCCATAAGATGCACGAAGGAGCTATCTATGAGCGAACCCCTGCGCACCGTGAACGTCGGCCTCATCGGTCTGGGAACCGTCGGCGGCGGCGTGGCCCGTCTGATCAAAAGCCACCACGATGAGTACCTGGCCGCCTACGGCATCGACCTTAAGCTGACCCGCGCCTGCGCGCTTGCCTGGGAGCAGGCCGAAGCCGCCGGTATTGAGCGCGAGGCCTTTACGAGCGACTGGCACGACGTCGTCACCGACCCCGCCGTCGATATCGTCGTCGAGCTCATCGGCGGCGAGCACCCCGCGACCGAAATCTTCACCACCGCCTTCGAGAACGGCAAGCATGTCGTCTCTGCCAACAAGGCACTGCTGGGCCGTCATGTCGAGACGCTCGCCGAGAAGGCGCGCGCGTGCGGCGTGCAGATTAAGTGCGAGGCCAGCTGCGGCGGTGGCATCCCCATTGTCAGCACGCTCGAGCACGACCTGGTGGGCAACAAGATCCTGACCATCGCCGGCATTCTCAACGGCACCACCAACTACATCCTGTCGCGCATGGACGCCGAGGGCGCCGATTACGCTGACGTGCTCGCCGACGCCCAGGCAAAGGGCTATGCCGAGGCCGACCCGTCCGCCGACGTCGACGGCTTCGACGCCGCCAGCAAGACGGCAATCCTCGCTTCCATCGGCTTTGGCACCCGCGTGACCACCGACGATGTCTACCAGCAGGGTATCCGTACCATCGGCGCCGAGGACATTGCCCAGGCCCGCGAGCTCGGCTACACCATCAAGCTGCTGGGGATCGCACGCAACACCGACGCCGGCGTCGACGTCCGCGTGCATCCCACGCTGATCCCCGCCGACCACATGCTTGCCAAGGTCAACGGCGCCATGAACGCTGTCTACGTGGTAGGCGACGCCGTAGGCGAGACCATGTTCTACGGTGCCGGCGCAGGCTCCTTCCCCACCGCGAGCGCCGTCGTGGGCGATATCCTGTCGCTCTCCGAGCAGATCAGCCGCGGCGTGGCTCCGCTGCCCGAGATTGAGCCCTATGGCCACAACCTCGCCTTTAAGCCCATGGACGAGCTCCAGACCAAGTACTATGTGCGCTTGAAGGTCGCCGACCGCGTGGGCGCCCTGTCCGAGACGGTCGACATCTTTGCCAAGCACAACATCTCGATCTCGCTCATCAACCAGGTCGAGGACGGCAAGTCGGGCGTCAGCGATACTTGCTCGGTCATCTTCCTGACGCACCGCGCGCTCGAGAAGGACGTCCAGGCTGCCACCGCCGAGCTTGCCAGCGTCGACTGCGTAGCCGAGGTCGCCAACGTCCTGCGCATCGAGGACGTTGAGGCTTGGACCGAAGGCGTCATGGCGAACTAGTTCGGTTTACACCCCACAACGCATTTGCTCGAAGGGCTCCCGTCCGATGTGGGATGGGAGCCTTTTTGTCTCCTGCCCTAAGCACAACGACAGGGCACATTTGCGCGAGCCGCTCATCGGTAACGCGGGCTACCGTTCACCGATATGCAAACACGGCCGATTCCGGTTACGGCTACGCTGTGCTGCGAATGTCCGCCCGCGATGAGAGGAAATACCATGTTGCTCGAGGGCAAGAAAGCAATCATCACCGGAGGCACGCGCGGTATCGGCTACGCCATCGCCTGCCGTTTTATCGAGGAGGGCGCCTCCGTCACTGTCTTTGGCTCGCGTCAAGAGACCGCCGATGCGGCCGTTGAGAAGCTGACAGCCGCCTATCCCGACGCCAAGGTCTGGGGCCGCTCCTGCGACCTCACCTCACTCGAAGCCGTGACCGAGGCCTTTACCCAGGCTGCATCCGACATGGGCGGCTTGGACACGGTCGTCAACAATGCCGGTATCTCCCAGCGTTCACCCCTCTTGGACTACACGGCCGAGGAGTTCGCAAAGGTCATGGACCTTAACGTCGTCGCCGTCTTTAATGGCCACCAGGCTGCCGCCAAGATCATGACCGAGGCCGGCCACGGCGGCACCATCACTACCACAAGCTCGATGGTCGCTAAGTACGGTCAGCCCTCCGGCGTTGGCTACCCCACGTCCAAGTTCGCCGTCAACGGCATGGTCCAGTCGCTCTCGCGCGAGCTCGCCCCCGTGGGCATTCGCGTCAATGCCGTTGCACCCGGCGTAACCAAAACCGATATGGTCGCCAACCTGCCCGAAGAGGTTATTAAGCCCATCGTCGCCACCATTCCGCTGGGTCGCATGGGCGAGCCCGAGGATGTCGCCAACGCCTTTGTTTTCCTGGCGAGCGACATGTCCTCCTACGTCACGGGCGCCGTGCTCCCCGTCGACGGAGCCGCCCGCTCTTAAGGGACCACAAGCCTCAGCTCCCAGCCTCAACATAGTCCAACAAAGAAGGCGCGCCGTCTGCATCAACTGCAGGCAGCGCGCCTTCTTCTGTTTGAAAGGGAAGCTGTGTCCCGGAATTCCGACTCAGACCGGGACGCAGCTTCCCTCAGGGCCATGTTTCGGAAAGAGTGCCCCGTTTTGAACGCCGATTCTGGGATACCGTTTCCGCAACGGGTCTCTCGCGGAAACTGCATCCCACTCTGAGCGCCCATTCCGGGACACAGCTTCCCAACGGCCCCCGTTTCGGAAACCACATCCCGTTCCGAGCCTTCAAAGCGGGACGCGGCTTCCCCGAGAGAGTATCGACTACTTGCCGTCGTCGTCCTCGGCTTCTTCTCTTGCATAGAGCTCCAGCATGCGGCGGCGGTATTCGCGCACGGCGAGCTTGGCGCGCTCCAGGCGGCGACGCTCGCGCGGGGTCAGCTCGGACGGGTCAACCTCATCACCATAGGTCTTATCGGCAAGAAGATGCGCCGCGTCCACGATGCGGGCATCGATGTGGCCGCTCGCTGCCTCGGCGGAAAGACGCTCGGCAATCGTATCGAGCGTAGGCAGGCCCTCGAATACGCGACCATGGCCATGCGATGTCAACAGCTCGTGCTCGCGTGCGAGCAGGCTTGCCAAATCGTGATGAGCACGCAGGATGTCGAGCGCATCGGATGGATGCTCGGCAACTTCTGCCACGGCGGCAACCGGCGCAGCATCCACCACGCGGTAGAAGAGCTGCGCGAGCAGCGGCATCAAGAACACTGTGATGGCACCGGCGGCAACCATGACCGACGCAATATCTTGCGACAGCGCGCCCGCGTTGACGGCAACACTCGTCACGGCAACGATGATCGGCAGGGCCGTGGTGCAGTACAGGGCCACGGTAATACGACCATACGCCGACACATCGCGCGTCGCAGGACAAATGCTCATAGAGATGAGAATGGGCACGGCGCGAATGATCAGCAACGCCACGATAAAGCCTGCGAGCAGCCCGGGGCGCGACGCCACGGCCGTCAGGTCGATCTTTGCGCCCGATACGGTAAAGAATACCGGAATCAAAAAGCCGTAGGCCAGGCCATCGAGCTTGGTCTCGAGCGTATGGTTGCCCTCGGGGATGATATAGCGCAGGACAAAGCCGGCGGCAAAAGAACCCAACACGATGTCGAGATCAAAGACGGCCGAGAACGCCACGAGTGTGACCAGGATGAGCACCGTCAGGCGCACGAAGGTCTGCGACGTGGTATCGGCGCGTTCCTCGACAAACGCAAAGAAGCGGCTGCCGACGCGCTTGGAGCGGCTTGGGACCACGGCCAGCAACACGCAAACCACCGCAAACAAGCCAAGGATTACGAGCGTTTGGATGCCAGTGCGGGCAGACAGCAGCACCGACATGGCGAGCACAGGGCCGAGCTCGCCCCAGGTGCCATACGCGAGAATCGAGTCGCCCACACGCGTGCCAGTGAGCGAGCGCTCACGCATGATGGGCACGAGCGTGCCGAGCGCCGTCGAAGTGAGGGCAAGCGTCACGGCGATACCGTCGAAATGACTGACTGAGAACCACGGGGTAAAGCGCACGGCAAGCCAGGCGATACCAAACGTGACGACCCACGTCGCCAAGCCGTAGCGCCCCTCGACGCCCGTGATGCTCTTGGGGTCGATCTCAAAGCCGGCAAGCAGGAACAAAAAGGCCAGGCCGAGCTCGGACACGAGCGAGACCTCGGCATCTACATGGATAATGTCGAGCATATGGGGTCCCAGCACCGCGCCAAACACGAGCAAAAAGACCGTCTCGGGAACGGGTTTCCCGGGAATCGCCGAGGCGATAAAAGGACTCGCAAAGGCCACGAGTGCGATGATGGCGAGCGAAACGAATGCCATGTGATGCCTTTCTCTTGTTTGCGCTTCACTGTAGCACCCTCGCCGTCCTCAACGCGCCGCGAGCTGTCGTATCATAGTGAGGTTTACAAACATGTGGCTCAAGGCGACCGCGAGGCTTGCCCCGTAAACCGACCGCTGCCGCATACCGTACCGTACGCCCAACCGATCAGGAAGGCAGGAACCAATGGTCTCTCGTATCTACGTGGAGAAGAAACCCGGGTTCGACGTCGAGGCTCAGCAGCTCAAGGGCGAGCTGACCGAAATTCTCGGCATCAAGGGCATCGAGGCCCTGAGGATCATCAACCGCTACGACGTCGAGGGCATCGACGAGGAGCTTTTCCGCTCCTGCGTGCCGACCGTCTTTAGCGAGCCCCAGGTCGATGTGACCTACGACGAGCTCCCCGCAAGCGATGGCGCCGTCTTTGCCGTCGAATTCCTGCCTGGCCAGTTTGACCAGCGCGCCGACTCCGCCAGCGAGTGCGTGCAGCTCATCAGCCAGGGCGAGCGCCCCGCCGTGCGCTCCGCCAAGGTCTATATGATCTCGGGCACTCTGGACGAAGCCGCCATCGAGGCCATCAAGCACTACGTGGTGAACCCCGTCGAAGCACGCATCGCCTCGCTCGACCTGCCCGAGACGCTGCACATGGAGACCCCCGAGCCCCAGCCCGTCGAGGTGCTCGACGGCTTCCGCGAGCTCGACGAGGCCGGCCTTGCCGCCTTTATCGCCGATCGCGGCCTTGCCATGGACGAGGCGGACATCGCCTTCTGCCAGCAGTACTTCCGCGATGAGGACCGCGACCCCACCATCACCGAGATCCGCGTGATCGACACCTATTGGTCCGACCACTGCCGCCACACCACCTTCGGCACCGTCCTGGACGACGTGACGATCGACGACGCCGTGGTGCAGCAGGCCTTCGACCGCTACATGGAGATGCGCCACGAACTCGGCCGCGACGCCAAGCCCGTCTGCCTCATGGACATGGGCACCATCGGCGCCAAGTACCTTAAGAAGACCGGCGTCATGACCGATGTCGACGAGTCCGAGGAGATTAACGCCTGCACCGTCAAGGTGAAGGTCGATGTCGATGGCGAGGACCAGGACTGGCTGTTCCTCTTTAAGAACGAGACCCATAACCACCCGACCGAGATCGAGCCCTTCGGCGGGGCCGCCACCTGCGTGGGCGGCGCCATCCGCGACCCGCTCTCGGGCCGCAGCTATGTGTACCAGGCCATGCGCGTCACCGGCGCCGGCGACCCCACCGTCCCGGTTTCCGAGACGCTCGAGGGCAAGCTGCCGCAGCGCAAGCTCGTGACCACTGCCGCCGCCGGCTACTCCAGCTACGGCAACCAGATCGGCCTTGCCACCGGTCAGGTCAACGAACTCTATCACCCCGGTTACGTGGCCAAGCGCATGGAGGTTGGCGCCGTCGTGGGCGCTACCCCGGCAAACCACGTTCGTCGCGAGTGCCCCGCCCCCACCGACAAGATCATCCTGCTGGGCGGCCGCACCGGCCGCGATGGCATCGGTGGCGCCACCGGCTCCTCCAAGACCCAGAACACCGAGTCCATCGAGACCTCGGGTGCCGAGGTCCAGAAGGGCAACGCCCCGGTCGAGCGCAAGCTCCAGCGTCTGTTCCGCCGCGGTGACGCCTGCCGTCTGATCAAGCGCTGCAATGACTTTGGCGCCGGCGGCGTCTCGGTCGCCGTGGGCGAGCTTGCCGACGGCCTGTACGTGGACCTGGACACCGTGACCAAGAAGTACGACGGCCTGGACGGCACCGAGCTCGCTATCTCCGAGTCCCAGGAGCGCATGGCTTGCGCCGTCGCCGACGGTGACGTCGAGGAGTTCATGGGCTACGCCGCCGAGGAGAACCTGGAGGCGACCGTTATCGCCGAGGTTACCGCCGAGCCGCGCATGCGCATGGCCTGGAACGGTGTCGCCATCGTCGACCTATCCCGCGAGTTCCTCAACTCCAACGGCGCGCCCAAGCACCAGGTCGCCCACGTGTGCGCCCGCAGCGTGTGGCAGCCCAGCTGGGCCGGCACCACGCTTGCCGAGCGCATGACCTCGCTTGTCACCGACCTCAACGTCGCCTCCAACAAGGGCCTTTCCGAGCGCTTCGACTCCACCATCGGTGCCGCAACCGTGTTCATGCCCTTTGGCGGCAAGACGCAGCTCACCCCGAGCTCGGCCATGGTCGCCAAGTTCCCCGTGGACGGCGAGACCACCACGGCGAGCGCCATGGCATGGGGCTTCAACCCCTACCTGATGGAAGCCGACCAGTTTGCGGGCGCCTACCTGTCCGTGGTCGAGTCCATCGCCAAGCTCGTGGCTGCCGGCTTTGAGCACAAGCGCGCCTACCTCTCCTTCCAGGAGTACTTCGAGCGTCTGCGCACCGAGGCCGAGCGCTGGGGCAAGCCCACGGCAGCCGTCCTGGGCGCCCTCATGGCCCAAGTCGACCTGGGTGCCGGCGCCATCGGTGGCAAGGATTCCATGAGCGGCTCGTTTGAGGACGAGGCCGGCGAGCTCAACGTTCCGCCGACTCTGATCAGCTTCGCCGTGGCCGTGGGCAGAGCCGCCCGTGCCGTCTCGCCCGAGTTCAAGGGCCTCACGCACCGCGTCGTCCGCATCGCCCCCGCTACCTATGGCGAGGACTACCGTCCCGACGCTCAGCAGCTGCTCGCCGCGTTTGACGCCGTCGAGGCGCTCACTGCTACCGGCAACGCCCTGGCCATCTCCACGCCCGGCTACGGCTGCGGCGCCGAGAGCCTCTTTAAGATGTGCGTCGGCAACCAGATCGGTATCGAGCTTGCCGAGGATGTGGACGTGGAGAGCCTCTTCACCCCGCTCTACGGCAGCTTTATCGTCGAGCTCGCCGAGGACGCCGAGCTGCCCGAGGTCGCCGACGGCGTTGTCGTCGAGCCCCTGGGTACCACCGTCGAGGGCTATGTCATCGACACCGGCTCCGAGGTCATCGAGCTCGCCGAGCTCCAGGAGGCCTGGGAGAGCGGCATCGAGGGCGTCTTCGCCTACCGCAGCACCGGCGAGACCCCCGAGGTCGAGACCATCGACTTCCGCGCCAAGGATATCCACGTGTACGGCGGCGCCAAGATCGCCCGCCCGCGCGTGATCATCCCCGTGTTCCCCGGCAACAACTGCGAGTACGACAGCGCCCGCGCCTTCCGTGCCGCCGGCGCCGAGGCCGACACCTTCGTGATCAACAACCTCACGCCCGAGGCCGTCGCCGAGAGCACCCACGAGCTTGCCCGCCGCATCCGTGCAAGCCAGATTGTCATGATCCCCGGCGGCTTCTCGGGCGGCGACGAGCCCGACGGCTCCGCCAAGTTCATCACGGCGTTCTTCCGCGCTCCCGAGGTCACCGAGGCAGTCCGCGACCTGCTCAAGGCCCGCGATGGCCTGATGCTGGGCATCTGCAACGGCTTCCAGGCCCTGGTCAAGCTCGGCCTGGTGCCCTATGGCGACATCGTCGACGCCACGCCGGATGCACCCACGCTGACCTTTAACACCATCGGTCGCCACCAGAGCCGTCTGGTGCGCACCCGCATCTCGTCCAACCTGTCCCCGTGGCTGTCGCAGTGCAGCCTGGACGACCCCTACACCGTCGCCATCAGCCACGGCGAGGGCCGCTTTGTCGCCAACGACGAGGTGCTCGCCCAGCTGATCGCCAACGGCCAGGTCGCCACGCAGTACGTGGGCGAGGACGGCAAGCCCAGCATGGATCTTTCCGTCAACCCCAACGGCTCCGCACTCGCCATCGAGGGTATCACGAGCCCCGACGGCCGCGTCCTGGGCAAGATGGGCCATGCCGAGCGTCGCGGCGACAACCTGTACCGCAACGTGCCCGAGCATGTCCCCGGCGACAAGTTCATGCCGATCTTTGAGAGTGGCGTAGCCTACTTCGCCTAAAGCTTTCCCATCGGGTACAATCCCCTCGGGTAACAACACCCGCCACCGGCACCCCCGGTGGCGGGTTCTTTTTTTGCTTCGCGCATACAGGAAGGACATCATGCAAAGCCGCAAGCCGTATCTCGCCACCCTGCCCGGACTCATCCTGGGTTGTCTTGTTTGCTGTGCACTCTGGGGATCGGCCTTTCCCTGCATCAAGATCGGCTACGGCCTCTTTGGCATTCCGGCGCACGATAGCGCCTCGCAGCTGCTCTTCGCGGGTCTGCGCTTCACCCTTGCCGGCATGCTGGTTATCGCCGGTATGAGTGCGGCCCAGCGCCGCCCGCTCGTTCCGCAGGTGCGCGATATCAAGCCCATCTTTGTCTTGTCGCTCTTCCAGACTATCGGGCAGTACTTCTTTTTCTACCTGGGACTCTCGCGCGCCAGCGCCATGTCGAGCTCCATCATCGAGGCCAGCGCCAACTTCCTAGCCATCCTCTTTGCCGCCCTGGCGTTTCGCACCGAAAAGCTCGATGTGGCCAAGGTGCTCGGCTGCGTACTGGGCTTTGCCGGTGTCGCGCTCGTCAACCTTTCGGGCACGGACGGCACCTTTGGCTTTACGCTCGACGGCGAGGGCTTTATCCTGGCCTCCACCGTCGCGGGTGCCCTTTCGACCTGCCTGATCGGCATCTTCTCGCGCGAGCATGACGGCGTCTTACTTGCCGGGTGGCAGTTCTTGGTCGGCGGCCTGGTCCTCACCGCCATCGGCTTTTTGATGGGTGGCACGTTGTCCCCCACCGAAATCGCCCCCGCCATCGCGCTCATCATTTATATGGCACTCATTTCCGCCGTCGCGTACTCGCTGTGGTCGCGCCTGCTTGCCGTCAACCCCGTCAGCCGCGTCTCGGTCTTTGGGTTTATGAACCCCGTCTTTGGCGTGCTGCTGAGCGCGCTGCTGCTCGGCGAGGGCGCTGGCACGAGCCCCGTTACCGTCATCGTTGCCCTGCTGTTGGTCTGCGGCGGCATCATCATCGTCAACAAACCCAAAAAAGCCTAACGAACTGCCCTTATTTAGCAGAGGGGATTCACATACTTTAGTTTAATGGAGTACATCGGTGAGCTGAGGGCCACCGCGCACGCCAGCGTGCGCCCTTTTTCTAGCGTATCTGGACGCCGACTTTCTTTTTCTCGGCCTTGACGCGGTAGAGTTCCGCATCGGCGGCGCGAAGCAGGTTTTGCCAGGTATCAATACCATCGCCGACCCGCGCGTAACCGATGGACATCCGCAATGCATACGGCACCTCGGCGCGCGCGAGCTCGTCGTTGATTGTCGCGCACAGATGCATGATATCCTGTTCTGCCGCTGCCTTCTGGAGCACCACAAACTCATCGCCACCATAGCGCGTGATAAACCCACCAGCCGGTGAGCAGACATCCTTGAGCGCCGTCGCAACAACCTGAAGAGCATGGTCGCCCTCCACATGTCCATAGCGATCGTTAATCTGCTTAAAGGCGTCAGCGTCCATCATAAGCAGATATACATCTTCGGCCTGATCCACATTTGAAAAGAGCGACAGCATATAGGTCTCAAAACGGTTGCGGTTGTTGAGTCCAGTCAACGGATCAGTCGAGATCAGTTGCTCCTGATAGACGATATAGAGCAGCAGGATGCTCAGCATTATACCGACGCAAAGGCCCGGTACCGAAAACAAAACTTGGAAGGTACCGCCCACCAGAGCGGGAACCGCAAAAAAGGCGAGGGTGCGATAAATGGCCTTCTTTTGCAGGCTTTCGACTTTTCGAGCCTGAATAAAGGCATGCAAGGACGTATATATGACGTAGCAGTAGCTAACGATAGGCTGAATCATATAAAGCGCTCCGCGACGATATACGCCCTGCGCATCGATATAGAACATAGCGTGCGTCCAATAGCTGGTAAATGCCAACACGACCACCAATGCGGTTGGCAACGTTAAAAGTACCACCCTATAGGGCGTGGTCAGGAGCCGTGAGCCCTGCATCGTCTCGGAATAGAAAAACCAAATGAGGCACGCGATGGCGAACAGCGAAAACGAAACCGCGTTGGAAATCCAGTTGGCCGTGATGCCTACAGGAGTGCTCACGCCGTCCGAAAGCGTCCAGATCATATCGAAGAAAACGTACGCCACAGACGTATAGCCGAGCATGCTAAATAAAAGTTGCTGGGTACTCGAGAACAAGGAGTGGCGACTTCGCGCGGCAAGCCCGATAAGAACAATCATGCATAGCAGGAATATCTCAATCTTGAGTGCCTTAACCACTAGACGCCATCCCTTCAATATCCAAGTGGTCAGAATCGCCCGATTCGTGTCTGGACAATAAACACCCCCTACTCCGCAGGGGTAAGGGGAATAATAGCAGAGCGCCCGAACGTCACTGCAAGACAGCTTTCGTTCGGGCGCTCAAACGGCGCGAATTGCACGCCGGCTTGATTGACTCGCGTCGACGATTACTCGCCGTCGATGTCGGTCGCGACGGCCTCCTCGATGGCCTCGACACCGGCAGGCGACAGATCCTCTTTGCCGTGGCAGAACTTCTTATCGACCCAGCCGGTCAGAATCGGGGCCATGATTGCCGTGATGATGACAGCGGTGGCGATCTGCGCATACGCGGTGGGCGCAAGCTCTGCATAGCGCGGAGCGACCTCGGCGAGGGCGACCGGCGTGGTCATGGCCGTGCCGGCAATGGTGGAGCATGCCACAGCCGCCTTACCGTTGCCGCCACACAAGCGCTCGAAAGCAAAGGTAATGGGACCGACGATAAAGAGCGTGATGAAGCCCAGCAAGATACCGGAAATACCGCCGGTGATAAAGCTCGAAAGGCTCATGGATGCACCGAGCTGAAAACCGATAACGGCGATCGCGGGATTGGCGCCGGGGACCAGCAGGTTCTTGATAAACGGGAAGAGGTTGCCCAGAACCATGCCGATAACAAGCGGCAGGATGGATCCGATGATGGTGCCGACGGGGATGTTGGCGAGACCCGAAACGCCCAGGATGATCATGGTGACGGCGGGGCCGGCCGTAAAGAATAGGATGCCCACGGCGCCCTGCTCGGACTCGTCGCCAAACTCGCCCATGATGCCCGTATAGAGCGCCATGTTGCAAAACGTAATGCCGCCGATGATGGAAACCGAGCTCAGGCCCAAAAAGTTGTCGTTAAAGAAATATGCCACGCCCAGGCCGAGAGCCGCTGCGACGACCAGCTTGGGAATCAGCACGACGATGCCGGTCTTGATAGCGCCCGGCGTGGACTTAAAGCTGATGCCGGCGCCCACAAACAGCAGGATCGCGGCGACGATGGTATTGGAACCGCCGCGGCAGGCAGCCGTAAAGAAGCCGCCGATCTCAAAGACCTGCGGACAGAAAGTGTTGAGCAAAAGGCCAACGATCATGGGATAGATCATGATGTCGCCCGGGATACGCGGGACTTTGAATTTCTTTTGCTCGTTGGCGGTCGCTCCCTGTGCCATGAAACCCCCATTTCCGCTGACGCGGAACAAAAGACCACGTCATACTTTGCTACAGTAAAGTTTGATCATGGTACCAGAAGAAATAGACCAGCTCGGTGAAAAATTCGATTCGTTGGGCCGGGACGCTAAACGCGCCCTTGCTTTTATACAAGGCTCAAAACGATATAGAACACGATGCCCGAGACGCAGCACCACAACATCGACTTTGTCTTGATTGCCACCGCCACGACACCGGCAGCCGCAATCCAGGGAATCAAGCCCTGCCACAAGCCGGCGTCGAAAGCGCCAGGGCTTATCAAATCGTTAGCGACCAGCGCCGCAAAGGCGGCGGGCGGAATATAACCCAAGGCCTCGGTAACGCGGGGCGACAGCGTTCTCCCGCGCAAGGCAAACGCCGGGGCAATGCGGAAAAACGCGATAGCCGCCCATGACGACAGCCACAGGACCAAAAACTCATTAACGGGCATCGCGAGCGCCCCTTCCTTCGGCGAAAGCATCGCACGCAAGCGCCGCGGCAACACCGACGAGCACGCTTGCCGGCACGGCGATATTCGTCCACCCCAAGAACTTGCATATGGCGACAGACACCGCAGCCATAACGGCAGCCACGACATTGCCGCGCGACAGTCGCTGCGAAAAGAGCAGGCAGATAAAGAGCGAGGTGCAGACAAAGCCAGCAATAGCGGTGGGGACATCGACAACGGCGCCTACAACGGCGCCCATCGTGCACGAAACGCCCCATGTCGCGATGAGGATCGCGTTGAGCGCAAAGGACTCGCGCGGGCCCCAATCCTCCCCTTCAACCAACTTGGCAAGCGAGATGCCATATGCCTCCTCGGTAAGCGTCGCGGCAACAGCCAGCGTCTGACGCTTCGAGGCACCCCTCAGATGGGGCGCGATTGATGCCGAATAAAGTGCAAAGCGCGAGGAGATTGCGGCCACACTTGCGACAATCGATGCCGCAGGCACACCTGCCAGCCACAGGTTGCAGACCATAAACTGGCCGCTGCCCGTCACGAACGTGCTGCTCAGAGCAAAAACCATCCAGGGCTCCATCCCCGTCTGCGCCATAATCATTCCGCACGGCGCGCCTATCGCAACATAGGTAAGCATCACCGGCCAGACGGTTTTAACGATTTTGAGCACCATAGCGTTCCTCGTCCCGACAAGATTTCCGAGCCGCATTCAACGACGCGGCAGAATCATCGCCCGGTGGCAACCGAGTTCACCTACAATTGCCACCGGATCGAAAGACACAGCTTTTTAGGAAGTCATTATGACAGCTATCGATCGGGGCCGGGCGACCGCGGCCTTCAAACGCTATACCGATGCTTACGATGCCGCCAATCCACGTATCGCGCTCAAAATCGAGCATACGTACCACGTTGCCGAGGCATGCGATGCCGTGGCGCGCGAGCAGAGCTGGTCGACAGAGGATATTGACCTGGCCTGGCTTTGCGGCCTGTTACACGATATGGGACGCTTTGAACAGTTGCGGCGCTGGGACACCTTTAAGGACGCCGAGAGTATGAGCCACGCAGCGTTGGGCGTCGGGGTCCTCTTTGGCGAGAACCCCGCCGATGCGCCCGCCGTAACGAGCATCCGCGACTTTATCGATGATCCGGCAGAAGATGAGCTCATCCGCGCGAGCATCGCCTATCACAGCGACTTTCGCCTGCCGGCACAACTCGACGAGCGTACACGGCGCTTCTGCGATATCGTGCGCGATGGCGACAAGATCGACATTATGCGCACCATCGCCGACAGCACCGTCGACACTATCCTCAAGGTTGATGAGGACGCATTTCTCGCCAGCCGGTTCTCGACACCGGCTCTCGCCGCCTTTGACGAGCGCCGCTGCGTCGCACGCGATGAACGCAACGAGCCCGCAGACTACCTGGTGGGACTCATCTGCTTTATGTTTGAGCTCGTCTATCCAGCGAGCCGCGCGCTAGCGCGCGAGCAGGGCGATATCTACCGCCTGCTCGACGCACCCTTTGGCATTACGCACCCCTTTACCGATCCCGCCACGCAAGCGACCTGGGAGCGCCTAAAGAACGAGATACGCGACTGGCTGGCGCGCGCCTAGCGCTCAAGCTGGGCCAGCAGCTCCTCGACGACCTCGACGGCATCACCGACAACCTTGTACTGGGCAGCACCAAAGATGGGGGCATCCGGGTCCTCGTTGATGGCGATAATGCACTCCGCCCCACCGATGCCGGCAAGATGCTGGATGGCGCCCGAAACACCGATACTCACGAGAAGCTTGGGCGAAACCGATACGCCCGTTTGGCCAATCTGATGGCGATACTCCAACCAGCCGGCCTCCACGACAGGTCGTGTGCAGCCAAGCTCGGCTCCCAGAGCCTCAGCGAGCCTTCGCATCAGCGGCAGGTTTTTCTTAGAACCAATGCCGCGACCCACCACGACCAGGCGCTCGGCATCGGCAATTGATGCCTGCTGCCCCCACTCCTCGGCGGGAATCGAGATCTCGACACGAGCCTTAGCATCATCCGCAAGTGATATCTGGGTGATCGTGCCGGAGCGGCCGTAGTCAAAGTCGGACGCTTTAAAGATGCCGGGACGCACCGTTGCCATCTGGGGACGATGATTGGGACAGATAATGGTGGCCATCAAGTTGCCGCCAAACGCCGGACGCGTCTGTTGCAGCAGCCCCGTCTCCGTATCCATCGAAAGCACGGTGCAGTCGGCCGTAAGGCCCGTCTGCAGGCGCACGGCAACGCCAGGCGCCAGCTCGCGGCCAAAGGCGGTCGCACCGTACAGAATGGCTTCGGGCTTACGCTCGGCTACCAAATCGCAGATGAGACACGCGTAGACCTCCACGTCGTTCTGACGCAGGCGCTCGTCACGACAGACCAGAACATCGTCCGCGCCGGCGCAAACCAGATGCTCCAGGTCCTTGAGCGAGCTCTCGGGGCTCATGCCGGCCAATGCCACCAGACGGCATCCACGAGCATCGGCAAGCTCGCGGCCCTTGCCCATGAGCTCATAGGCAACGGGAGTCACCGTATCGTGCTCGTCGGTCTGAACGAATACCCAGATATCTCGATATGCATCAAGGTCCACCGCGCCAGCGGCCTCGTCACGCTCGATCGAGATGGCGTTGACGGGGCAGGCATCGACGCACCCACCGCATAGGATGCAGCCGTCGGTTACGCGGGCGCAACGGTTGGGCCGCTCGCCTTCCACTACGATGCCGCCCGAGGCACAGGCGCGAACGCAGCGGCCGCAGCCGATACAGGCTTCGCTATCGATAATCAGTCCGCTCATCTATGCCATCCCCTCGATGATCTTGGCAAGTTTTGCCGCCTGCTCGGACGCCGTTCCGTCAACGGTCTCGCACGTTTGGTCGCGGTCGGGCACAAACGATCGCATGACCTGTGTCGGCGAGCCGGCAAGGCCGCAGCGCGCGGGGTCGGCGTTCACGTCGGCAGCGTTGACCACGCGCACGTCCGCCTCCTCGGCTGCACGAATACCGGCAATGCTCGGCATACGCAGTTGGCCAATCTCCTTGGCGGTCGTCATCGCGCACGGCATCTCAAGATAGACCGTCTCCTCGCCGGCATCGCAGCCGTGAACAAGCGCCAGTGAACCACAGGTCGTAAAGCCCGCGCTCTGCACGCAGCTCACGTCGGTCACGCAGGGAATCTCAAAGGCACCGGCAAGCTCGGGACCAATCTGGGCCGTATCGCCGTCCACCGCCATCTTGCCGCAGATGAGCAGGTCGAAGTCCTCGTCGAGTGCCTCGATGCCGCACTTGAGGGCATAGGTGGTTGCCAGGGTATCGGCACCTGCAAAGGCGCGATCGGTTAGCAGCAGTGCGTCATCGGCGCCTCGGGCGATGCAGTCGCGCAATAGCGATTCGGTCGCGGGGATGCCCATCGACACCACCGTTACGCGCACGTCCATGCCAAAGCCGATAAAGTCGTCCTTCAGCGCCAGCGCGCATTCCAAAGCGCTCGCATCGAACGGGTTAATGACCGCCTGCTTGCCATCGCGAACAATCGTATTGGTCTTGGGGTCCATCTTGACCTCGGTGCTTCCCGGCACCGCCTTGACGCACACCACCATATGGAAATCGCTCATCTTCACGCGCCCCCTTTCTGGACGAGCTCATCCAAGAGCTTCTCCGAAAACAGGTTACCGCGACCCAGCTGCCCGGCAGGATCGAGCTGGAGCTTGAGCCGCGCCGACTCGACCATGGCCTCGTGACCGTACATCGTCTCCAAGAAGCCCGCCTTGATCTTGCCGACACCGTGTTCGGCGGAGACGGCGCCGCCCATGGCCGTGACCTCGGAAGCCCACTGGGCAAAGAGTTCTCCGCCGCGGCGGTGATCCTGCGCATCGCGCGGCAGAATATTCACATGCAGATGGTTGTTACCGATGTGCCCCCAGGCGGCAGATTCAAGCCCACTTTCGGCCAACGTGCTGCGATAAAGGTCGATGACATCGGCCAAGCGCGCGTTGGGCACCGACATGTCCGAACCCAGTTTGGTGATGGTGGGATCCGTGCGGCGACGCTCATCGATGAGCATGTTGACGCTCTCGGGCACCGCATGGCGGAAGAATCGCTGGCACTCGCGATCGACCTCGGTGCGCGCGACCCATGTCGCATCGTCGCTGCCGCCCGCAAGCTCTAGCACCCACCCCAAGTGATACAGCTCCTCAGTCGCCTGGGCTTCGTCGTCGCAGTCGAGCTCCACGTAGACACAGACCTTGGCGTCTTTGTCGAGCGCCGGCAGCGAGGCGAACGCAGTCGACTGCTCACGCTGACGACGCAGGATATCCAGGGCGCCCGCATCGAAATATTCGATGGCAGCCGCGTGGGACAGGACGGGACGCACGGAATCGGTGAAGGACACGGCCTTGTCTTCGTTGTCAAAGAAGCAGCTCACGCCCCAAACGACCGCAGGCGCCGCCTGTAGGGCAATCTCGAGCTCGGTGATGACGCCGAGCGTGCCACACGCACCGATAAACAGATCGATGGCATCCATATCGTCAGCAACGAAATAGCCCGAAGTATTTTTGGTCTTGGGCATAGTGTAGTCGGGAAGGTCGAGCTCGAGCGTGCGGCCCTGCACCGTGACGAGCGAAAGGCGACGACCCTGTGCAAAAACCTCGCCACGGTGAAGCTCGAGCAGGTCGCCATCGGTCAGCGCGACATGAAGGCCCGTGACGTGAGGGCGCATGGGGCCGTAAGCGTAGCTACGGGCACCGGAAGCGTTGCATGCCGCCATACCGCCCAGGCAGGCAGATGCCTCGGTGGGATCGGTAGGAAAGAATTGCTCGGAAGCTTCCTGGAATTCCTCGTAGACCTCAAGCGATGCCTGGTCCCAGCCGGCAGTCGGCAGAACTTTCTTGCCCAGTTGCTTGCGCAGCTCAGACAGCACGACGCCGGGCGCCACACGCAAAAGAAAGCGGCCCTTCTCATCGCGGCGAATGCCTAGGTAGCGATTCATGCGGGAAGTATTGAGAATGTGACCGCCATGGGGCACGGCGCCGGCGGCAAGACCGGTCCGGGCGCCCTGAACCGTCACCGGGACACGCTCGGCATGGAGCTTTTTCAAAATGGCGCGTACCTCGTCCTCCGTTGTCGGAAACGAGATGCTCGAGGCCTCGCCCGATGTGCGAGACTCATCGCGGCCATACTCTTCGAACTCGTCGGTGAAGGGTTTGATGGTTGCCGACACGCGAACTCCCCCTTTAGCTAACTACAGTGTTTGCAGGGAGATGTTACCGCATCGTTTCGTCGACGTGTTCGAGACCGTCTCCATAATTGGCGATTTTTACGTTCGTGCAATTCGGCGAGCGGCAAGGTTTCCTCGGCAGACGATGCTTTTGACACATGTCGCTTTACCGCCAGCGACCACGCAATTGTCGCTCGAAAAAAGTTGAAGTAATTTTTACCATCTTTTACCTGCGGAGATGTCAATCCGTCAAGCATTTGGTCAGAAATTGGTCAAGTAGTGACTGATACGGTCGGCATCGACAGCCAAAACCAATGGAAGTTTTGGCCCCAGAAGCAGGGAGGTTCCCATGGCATATTACTGGCCCCAGTACGGCGTCGCCATCGAGGTCGACGACGATCCCTATCTCCTGCCTTTCGACGAAGAGGCGTTCCCCGATACGGCGGTCTACCACGTCACCACCGATGTTATCTGCGACCCCGAGTCGTTCTCGGCGCTCGCCCACCACATCGCGCGTATCCACAACATCGAGCTTCCTCACGACTTCGACGAGCTCATCTACTCGCGCCGCCTGATGCTCCACATGCTCTTTGGAGCGGACCCGTCCACATTCGCACGCGTCTACACCACCAAGGACGCCGCATGAGTGCGAAGAAGCCGTCCCGCCTTGCAGGACAGGGGTGTCGCAAGAAACTCGTCGTTGTCTGCCTGGCTATCGTCTGCGCCCTCATCGCCGTAGGGCTATACGCCTGGCAGTCGCAGCCCGTGCCCGAAGCGGGCGCCTCGGTCACGACGGCAGAGGGTAAATCGCGCCAAGAAATCCAGAATGAGCTCGACGCCATCGTCCGCGACAACATGATGACGATCTCGGTCGCGCCGGTCGCACAGTTGCAGAAAGGCGGCAAGTTGCGCGTCAACGTGCAAAACGTCCAAGACAACAAGTTTCCCCAGCGCTTCCGCGTGATCCAAAACGACGAGACCATCTATGAGTCCGGTGTGGTCGAAGCCGGCAAGACGGTTGAGACCTGCCCCGCCGGCGATATCCAAGAAGGCGAGGCATATATCGAGATTCAGGCACTCGATGCCAAGACCTACGACACCCACGGCAATCCGACGCGCGTCAAAGTGCGGGTGGCCCAGGCAGAAAGCTAGTGGCCGACGCGCTCGCAGGGGCAGCACCCTGCCCCCATTCGTCCAACCATCACGGAAACAGTCCGTGACGAGCAGAAAGGATCGATTATGAACACACCCATGAACCTGAGCGGAGCCAGGGCACTCGCCGTGGGCGCAGGGCTTACGCTCGCACTTGCGATGGGCGCCGCGCCAACGGCGGCCATGGCAGAGGTGCGCGTTGGAACCACCGATGTGACAGTGAAGGCCGACATTAGCAATGTTTCGTTTAAGGCGCCGACGGTCATCCCCTTTGCCGCCCAAGCCGACGGAACGCTTGTAGGACCCTCCGACAAGACGATTACCATCGACAACCTCTCGGCATATGGCATCCACGTCACTAACATGAAGGTCACGGCCAAGAACGACTGGACAATCGTTGCAGACGCAAAAACGGGCTCGGCCCAGAACTCCATCGATTTTAAGGTTGGCCCCGATAAGGCAGAAAAGGACGCCAGCTCGGCGACTCAAACTACGGGCCTCGATCTTTCCAAAGACGTAAGCTTCGACATGAAGTACAAGGGCATTGCCGATGGAACGGACAAAATCAAGCTCAATGTGAGCGGCCACGTCGCCCGCGTCACGCGTGACATCTACCACGCCGGCGGTACGGGAGATCAAGTGGCAAGCATCACCTGGACGGTCGAGCCCGGTGCGCACGCCACGTCCTAAGGCGATCGCACTGGCCGCCATCGTCGGCATCTTGGCGTCCGCACCCACCATGGCCTTTGCTCAACAAGAGCAAGCGCAGGCGGCCACAGAAGTGACCGTCGACCTTTCGGGCCTTAATCGCGGCGGCCGTCACGAGCCGCTCGCTCAGACGAGCGACACCCGGCAACTCATTGCGACAGGCGCCGCCACGGTGGGAGCAGGACTGACGTGCCTTGGCCTGCACATCAAACGCAACCAATAGCCAAGCACGACCGGAGTACGCGAATTAGATAGGAGAACCATGGCACCCAAAAACCTTTTGCCCGTTGCCGCGCTCTGCAGCGCACTGGCGAGCGGTATGCCTCTCGCCGCTTGGGCGACGCCCGCCACGGCAAACTCCTTACCGCAAGCTCTGAACCCCGTGGCGAATTCGTCGGGTATCGTCGCCTGCCAACGTTTTTCGCTCGCACGCGCCACGGTCCGAACCTCGGGATGCCTTCACCGCAATACGGTCGACTCGATAGTCGTGGATATCAAGCGACCGGACAAGGAGAACGGCCCCCAGACAGGTTATGCCATCTGCACATGGAAATCGGCTGCAGTCGACGCCGATGGCGACCCATGCGACCTAGAGCTGCGCATCGATATTGACTCGGTCGATGACTCGGCGAACGGGGCGAAGGTCGTCTTCGACAGCGCGGCCTATGAAGAAGAAGGGGGTGTATGCCTGGGCTGCGTTCCCTCGAATGTCGATGGCGCGCAGCCCATCATCTCCTTTACGGCATCGCTGCGACTGACCAAGGCGGACACCGAAGCCATCGCAACGGGAGATGCGCCTTTGCTGTTCTACGCTGGCGACGCGGATGACCAAGAAGCTCAAAGCAATGGACAGAAGGGCTCGCTTAACCTCGCGCGCGGATCAGAACCCGCCCCCATCAACATCGACACCCAGGCGCAAGGCGTGCATCGCATTCTCGCCGATCCGGCGCTGCTCCAAATGACATGGCACGGAGTGGGGTCCGTCGGGATTGCTGCTCCCATATCGAGCGATAATGACAAATCCCCCAAAGACGAGGTCGCAGACGCACCGACGCATGTTGACGATGCAGACGAGGCATCATCAGAAGACAACGCCGCAGCCCCTCTCGAGAAGCCAGGCGACACCGCCACCGAACTAGGCGATCCCCAACCGAAAGACGGCCTGGAATTTGCCGCTCCCCCAGATGTCGACGAAGGCAACTGTTGCATGATGGTCGCGCTCGACCACGCGGAAACCGTCGATGCCGCAAGCATTGAGCCAGTCGCTGCCAATGCGCCCCGCCGCAAAAATATCCTCATCGCGTTCCCCAATACCGTCGAGCTCGTCTTTTTGCCTTCGGGTGAAGTCGTCGCGCCTACGGCACTTACAGCAGTGGGAGCAAGGAGCGCATCGAACGACATCCAAGCTATCTCGGCACTTGATGCCACAACGACCGCCAAGTTGCACCTTTATTCCGTTGCAGCAGACGGAACGCGAACCGAAGAATTCGACGGAACCAAGCTTTTGGTTCCTCGTCGCATCGGTATCCAAGAAGACTTCCCCTATCAAATGGAACTTGAAGGGTTCGATCGTGCACGAGATGCCGACATCATTGCCGCAGCCATCGAATCCCCGCAGCACCTCATGACGCTGCGCTTCGACTTTAGCCCCGTCCTATCCTAGACCGCTAACCGCCGCTTGGCTCGGATACTGAGCGCTCCCCTCCCCGTTCTGTTACGATTGCCGCGTTGGCATCAATTACAGGAGGGTTCATGCCGGGTTTAGGAACGATCATCAACGTCGCGCTTTTGATCGCGGGCGGTCTGCTGGGCCTCATGGGTGGGCGCTTCATTACGCCCCGCATCCAAGACACGCTCATGAAGGCGTCGGGGCTGTGCGTTCTGTTTATCGGCCTGGGCGGCACCATGCAAAAGATGCTCGTTATCGATGGAGAGACGTTGGCGACCACCGGCACCACCATGCTTATCGTCTCATTTGCCCTTGGTTCGCTCATCGGCGAGGCCATCAACCTGGAAGCCGCCATCGAGAACCTCGGCGAATGGCTCAAGCGCAAAACCGGCAGCGAAGGCGACAACGAGTTCACCAACGCCTTTGTCTCGACATCGCTCACCGTGTGTATCGGTGCCATGGCCATCGTAGGATCGATTCAGGACGGTCTGCTCGGCGACTGGTCCACGCTTGCCCTGAAGGGCGCGCTGGACTGCATCATCGTCTGCACCATGACGGCCTCGCTTGGCCGCGGCTGCATCTTCTCAGCCCTGCCCGTTGCCGTATTCCAGGGCACGATTACGCTTTTTGCCGGCGCACTCTCCCCTATCATGACCACCGCAGCCCTCAACAGCCTTTCGCTTGTGGGCTCCATGCTCATCTTCTGTGTTGGCGTTAACCTTATTCGGCCTCAGACCTTCCGCACGGCCAACATGCTCCCCTCCGTCGTCGTGGCGGTCATCTACGCCCTCCTGTTCTAAACTATCTGCATAGTGATATCTCGAACACCTGTTTGATGCTGTGCTATGATATGAGGTCACCGACACCATATAGGGAGAGGAGAGGGCGGTGGCCGACCAGGACGTCAAGATGCTTATCGAGCGCATTATGGCCGAGGCCCGGACCCATCAGTCCGCCCGCTTCTCAAACGAAATCTATGCTGACGAGCCGATTCTCAAGACCGGTCGTCAGATGCAGAATTTCCTCCCCGACCAGTACCGCAAGATGCGCGAGATATCGCGCTGGCAGGATGACCCCAAAGGCGGCGCGGGTCGCTGGCTTTCGGAAGCCGAGCTTTTCTACCGCCAGGGCCTGCTGATGGCCGATTTTGAGGACGACTGCCCCTACAACGGCACCTTTAAGTCGTACTTTCCCACCTACAATGCCATGAGCGATCGACAGTTGCGCGGTTACTTTACCTGGCGCGCCCAAGTGCGTCGCGGAACCGTCGAGGAAACGTCTACGTCCTTTGCCTTTCTGTATCTCTATGAGCTGATTTGCGGCATTGGCGTAGATAATCCGCGTGACGGCTATGACAAGATCAAGGCATTTTGGGATGCCTATCGCGCCTTTGAACCCGGCATCGACCGGTTCGCACGCGTGTGGCTGCAGGACTACGCCGTGTTCCATGAACTCGATCCCAAGCTGCTTCGCGACTCTAAAACCGTCGTATTCGACAACGCCCTCATCGAGCTGCGCCGCGCAGCGCGAGACCTTGTACCCGCGCCGGCGCCGTCGGACCTGCCGCCCGCGCGTCGCAAGACCTCCGAGCCCACGCTTCCCCTTCCGCCCGATGAGGCGCATGAGGAGCGGCTCATGGCTGCCATCGACGCACTCTCGACGTACAACCTGAATAACTCACGGCTCGACCGTTCCCACCATCGCGACCTGCGCCACGTGGCATGCGCCGTGTATGTCCGCATGGCTCGCTACTATGACACGCACCGAAAGACCGGTATCGTAGCGAGCTTGTTTGGGGAGGAGACGGCCATGCCCTACACCATGTTTGCCTCGGCCGTGTTCTTTGCGCCCGAGCGCCACGAGGACTGCGAATATCGCCTAGACCCCATTCACATCTACCGCTGCCAAAATGGCTTTTGGGAATGTATGCGCATCCACGGCAGCAGACAAAAAAGCAGCAAGCTCGGTGAGATGATGCGCGCTTGTGATCAGCGCCTGCGCTTGGCACTGGATCCCGGCCATCCCCTTAAGGAAGAAAAGGTTCCCAAATATCTGGCTAAGATTATCGATGACGAGATCACGGCATGGCTTTCATGGGATGCCGCGCATCAGCCCGTCAAGATCGATATCGACCTGAGCCAGCTGGGGCACATTCGGAGCGCCGCCGCACAAACGCGCGAGGCGCTTTTGATCGACGAGGAGCGCGAGGACGGCACGCTTGCGGATACCGAGGTGGCAGTTGCCGAGCGACGGGAAGCCGAGCCCGTGGCCGACACGATCGCCGAACCAGTCGCGACGACCATGCAGCAGGACGAGGCTAGCGAGCCGACCATCTCCACCGAGCAGTTTGGCGTCGTAGCCCCGCTCCTCGCACCAGCGCCCACGCCCGCCGACACCGCGTCCGCACTCGATTCCGCCGCAGACGCCTATCTTCGAGCACTACTCGAGCAAAACGCAGCGCAGACGGCATCGGCGGTGGCACAGTCGGGCAAGAGTGAGGACATGCTCGTCGACAGCATCAACGAAGCGCTCTTTGACCTGGTGGGCGACACCGTTATTGAATTTGGCTCAGAAGGACCGCAAATTATCGAGGACTACGAAGCAGACGTGAGAGGATACCTAGACCATGAGTGATACCGCACCCGCAGCACCCCGCGTGCCCAAGCGCGTCGCCGCCGTCATTCTCAACTCGCTCAAGGGCGGTGTTGTCCCGCGCATCGGCCTTCCCTACATCACCGTGGGACGAGAGGTCGAGATCCGTGCTCTGCTCACCGACCTGAGCCTCATCGCCGATGGCGGCGCAAGCTTCCGTTTCCTAGTCGGTCGCTACGGCGCCGGCAAGAGCTTTTTGCTCCAGACCATCCGAACGCATGCCATGGGCGAGGGCTTTGTGGTCGCCGATGCCGACCTTTCCCCTGAGCGCCGCCTACAGGGCGGCCAGGGCCAGGGCCTCGCCACCTATCGCGAGCTCATCCGCAACATATCGACCAAGACGCGCCCCGAGGGCGGCGCGCTCAACCTTATCCTGGATCGCTGGGTCGCCTCGTGTGCCGACGCCGACGAGTCTGCCGTTAATGCCCAACTCGCTCCACTCGAAGAGATGGTCCACGGCTTTGACTTTGTCCGCATGCTCCGCCGTTATCGCACGGCCGTATCCGAGGGCGATGAAGAGACTATGAGCCGGGTGACCAAATGGATTCGCGGCGAATACCGCACCAAGAGTGAGGCGCGCGCCGAGCTAGGCTCCTCGACCATCATCAGCGACGATGACTGGTACGACTACGTCAAGCTCATCGCACGTTTTTTGGTCTGCAGCGGCTACAAGGGCATGCTGGTGCTCATCGACGAGCTCGTGAATCTGTACAAGATTCCCAACGCGATCACGCGCCAATATAACTACGAGAAGATCCTGACCATGTACAACGACACGCTCCAGGGCAAAGCGCAGTACCTGGGCGTGATCATGGGTGGCACGCCGACCTCTATCGAGGACCGCCGCCGCGGCGTCTTTTCCTACGAGGCCCTTCGGAGCCGTCTCGCCCAGGGCCGTTTTGCGCGCGATGATCTCAAAGATATGCTCGCGCCCATCATCCGCCTGCAGCCGCTCACCTACGAGGAGCTGCTGGTGCTCATCGAGAAGCTCATGCAGATCCATGCCGGCTACTTTGGCTGGACGCCCACGCTTACCGAGAACGACTTGGTGGACTTCCTCAAGATTGAGTTTGGCCGCGTGGGGGCCGACACGCATCTGACGCCCCGCGAGGTCATCCGCGACTTTATCGAGCTGCTCGATATCCTGTGTCAGAACCCCGATGCAAATGTGGCCGAGCTGCTGCAAAGCGTCGGTGGCGACGCGCTGGCGCCGGCAGCTGCAACAGACGACACCGGCACCGCAGACGACGACCGCAACTTCGCCGAATTCACCATCTAACCTACCAAAAAGGAACAGGTTTATTTTGGCAGGTTTTATCTGGGCAAGCGTTGAAGCAGTAATGCAGCAAGCCGTTGCCAGCCGCGTTGAGAGATTCGTTTTTGAGAGGAGGCCCCGTGAAAGCCTTTGACCGATATGCCCCGTTTATCCAGGATTTCATTTACTCCCACGATTGGGAGAGTCTGCGCTCCATCCAGGTTGCGGCGGCAGATGCCATCTTTAACACACAAGACAATGTGCTCCTAACGGCATCCACAGCTTCCGGCAAAACCGAGGCAGCCTTCTTTCCCATCCTGACCGAGTTTTGGGAGAACCCGCCCGCAAGCGTGGGCGCCCTCTACATCGGCCCCCTCAAAGCGCTCATCAATGATCAGTTCGTCCGCCTCAACGACCTCTGCGAAGAGGCCGATATCCCTGTCTGGCACTGGCATGGCGATGTCTCGCAGTCGCACAAGGCTAAGCTCATCAAAAAACCGAGCGGCATCTTGCAGATTACGCCCGAGTCACTCGAAGCGCTCCTAATCCATAAGCACATGGCAATCCCGCGCATGTTTTGCGACCTGCGCTACGTGGTCATCGATGAGGTCCACTCGCTCATGCGCGGCGACCGCGGCGGGCAAACGCTCTGCCTTATCGAGCGGCTCTCGCGCATGGCCGGCGTGCAGCCTCGACGCATTGGCCTTTCGGCCACCATCGGCGACCCCGAGCGCACGGGTGCTTTTCTCTCACAGGGAACGGGGCGCGACTGCGTTATCCCCCGCTTTGAAGAACCGCGCCGCGTGTGGCGCATCTCCATGGAGCACTTCTACAACTCGGGCCCCCAGGCGCAGCAGCGAGGATTCGAGAGCTCGGGTCCTCAAGAGGCCGAAGTACTCGCGTGCGAGCGCATCGAGGCGGCGGCATCTGCGGCGCTGCCCGCCGGCGCCCAAGACATGCGCCACAGCGGACAGCTCACACAGGAGGAGCGCCGCCAACGTCGCGAGCAGGCACGGGGCAAGGCCGCTTCCAAAGACCGTCGCACATCCTCAGCCCCCGAGGGTGAAGTCGACATCCCGCAGGCAACCGAACAGGCACTGCTCAACCCCACCGACACCGCACCCGACAACGCCGACCCCGGCATGGGCTACATCTTTGAGCACACGCGCGGCCGCAAGTGCCTGGTCTTTGCCAACTCGCGCGAGGAGGCAGAGGCCGTATGCTCCATGCTGCGCAGCTACTGCGAGAGCCGGCACGAGCCCGACCGCTTCCTTATCCATCATGGCAACCTCTCGGCATCGCTACGCGAGACCGCCGAGGAGCTCATGCGCGACGAGGAACAGGCGCAGACAACCGTCACCACCTCCACGCTGGAGCTCGGCATTGATATCGGTCGTCTGGAGCGCGCGTTCCAGATCGATGCACCGTTTACCGTCAGCTCCTTTTTGCAGCGCATGGGGCGCACAGGCCGCCGTGAACTTCCGCCCGAGATGTGGTTTGTCATGCGCGAGGAAGAGCCCGAGCCGCGCACGATGATGCCCGAGACCATTCCGTGGAAGCTCCTGCAGGGCATCGCGCTCGTACAACTCTATCGCGAGGAAAAGTGGGTCGAGCCGCCCGAGCTCGATCGACTCCCCTACAGCCTGCTCTACCACCAGACTATGTCGACGCTTGCCAGCACCGGCGAACTCACGCCGGCAGAGCTTGCCCAGCGCGTGCTCACACTCAGCTATTTCCATCGCATCTCGGCCGATGACTATCGCATACTGCTGCGCCACCTCATCAAGATCGACCACATCCAGGTCACCGAGGGCGGTGGGCTCATCGTGGGCCTCGCGGGTGAGCGCATCATCAACAACTTTAAGTTCTACGCAGTGTTCCAGGAAAACGAGGAGTTTACCGTCCGGAGCGAATCGGCTGAGCTGGGCACGATCGTTAATCCGCCCCCGCCCGGTGAGCGCATCGCCATCGCCGGACACTGCTGGATTGTCGAGGAAGTGGACTGGAAGCGCCACACTGTCTTTGCCACGCAGGTCAAGGGCCGGGTGCCGGCCTACTTTGGCGACTGCCCCGGCGACATCAACACGCATGTGCTCGAGCGTATGCGCCAAGCGCTCAACGAGCATGCGGCATATCCGTATCTTATGGGTAACGCGCGGGCCCGTCTGGCGCAGGCTCGCCATACGGCCATGCTTTCGGGTGCGGGAACTAAACCGCTCATCAACCTGGGCGGCGATACCTGGGTGCTCTTCCCTTGGTTGGGCAGCTACGCCTTTCTGGCGCTCGAACGTATGCTCAAGATTAAATGCGCCGCGGAGCTTGGCCTTCGCGGACTCGACCCATCACGCCCGTACTTTATGCAGTTTAAGATGAAGGCCGACGAGGAGACGTTCTTTGAGGTGCTCGCCGCCGAGGCCGAGAAGGACTTCGACCCCATCGAGCTCGTCTATCCCGGCGAGGTGCCTTATTTCGATCGCTACGACGAGTACGTTCCCGAAGAGCTCGTACGCAAGGGCTTCGCCGAAGGCGTACTCGACATCGAGGGTATGAAGCAGCGCGTCCTCAGCTGGCGCGACCACGCCTAAGACCAGTCTTTTTGGGACGGGGAGATTTACTTGTCGTGAAGGACGGTGCCAAGGAAGTCGGCATCGAAGGGCACGGCTTCGGCAAAGGCGTAGTCGCCGTCGCTGGCGATGAGCAGGTAGTTTTCCTCGCCGCCGAACTCCGCATCGCCACATGGGACCACCCAGGCGTGGGCGAATACCTCGAGTGCCGTGGCAGCGCAGTCGCGCAGGAACGTCACGTCGCTCCCCTCGTTTGCGCTCACGATATTGGCAACGTAGACGCCACCGACATTTAGGCTGCCCCACACTAAACGCAACGCCTCAACCGTCGCCAGCTCGCGCACGGGCTCGGCACCGCCAAAGCAATCGCTCACGACCACGTCGTAGCGACGATGGCCCACGCTCGTCACGCCCAGATACGAGCGAGCCTCGGCGGTAATCACCCGCAAGCGGTCGCCCACCGTGCGCTCCAGTTCGTCCAGATAGAACCAACGACGTGCCAGACGCGTAATCTCGGCATCGTACTCAATGACGTCCATGCGCAAGCTCTCGTGCGACATCAGAGCGAACTTGGGATAGGCAAACCCGCCGCCACCCAGCATGAGCATACGGTCGATACCATGCCCGTAAGCATCACGCATTGCGTCCTCGGCCTCAAACACATCGTCAAATGCACGATAGTACGCAAAGACGGGCTCTGCCCAACGCTCGCCAATGTAGCTTGCGCTTTGGTAGACGCCGCCTTGCACCAACACGCGAATCTCATCGCCGCCCTCATCGTGCACGCGTTTCACACGCGCCAACCCATTGCGGGTTCGCGCAACCTGCAGACAGGCAGCACGAACAGCGACGGCGGCCGCACCAAGCGCCGCGGCTCCCAGAGCAACGCCGGCAACGACACCAGCAGAAACACTCGGCTTGTTCATCTAGAGCTCCTTTTGCAGGTAGAGTCCGTGGTCATAAAAACCCAAATGGCGATAGTACTCGCGCGTACCAATCGCGCTGATCACGTTGATGCGCGCGTAGCCGGCATCCCGGGCGATCTCGCACGCACGCTCTACGAGCAAACGCCCCAACCCGTGATGCTGCGCCGCCTGGCCCTGGTCGCCCACGCGTGCCGCCATGCCATACACGTGCACCTCGCGAATCATCGCCTCGTCCGGCGTCGTCGGCAACTCGTCCGCATGCGCGGCAACAAACGAATGGTCGGGCAGCGACAGGCGCAAAAAGCCCGCGATCTTGCCCCGCGGCGTCACCCACTGCAAAAAGCGCTCGCGCGTCACCGGCGTCTCGTACGCCACTTCCTCGTCAAGGGTCAACTCATCCAAGTCGGCACCCGCCGTGCTGATCTCGCGATAGCGAATCTCACGTACCGTTGCACCGTCACCCCGAGCAGCCAGGCGGTTCTCAACGAGCTGGCGCAGGTTGGGCTTCTTGTTGCCCACCATAATGTCGTCGGAGCTAAAGTCACGAATCATACGGCTGATGCGACAGAACGCCGGCGTCACCACGATGTCGTCGGCCAACACATCGAGCAGCTCTTCCTCGGTATAGGGGCGCCACTCGCCGCGCTCATAGCGGCCCACCAGACGCGAGCCCTCGATGAGCGCGCACGGGTAGACCTTGACCTCGTCGGGCATAAAAGCGCCCTCGGTCATAAAGCGCTCGTAGTCGCGCTTGTCCCCCTCGGGCGTAGCGCCCAACAAGTTGAGCATAAAGTGCGCGTGGATCTTAAAGCCAAACAAGCGCGCAAGCGAAAACGCCCGCTCGATCTGCGCCACCGAAATGCGACGCTCGTTGATATCGAGCAAATGTTGGTCGAGACTCTGAATACCCATCTGAATCTTGGTGCAACCCAGGCGGCGGATGAGCGTGAGGGCCTGCGGCGTTACGGCATCGGGGCGCGTCTCGATAACGAGCCCCACCACGCGATGCTTCGCCGTCTCGTTGATGCGCTGCTGACGCTCAAGCTCCTCCATCGTTGCCGTCTGCCACTCGGCAGCCTCGCCCCATGGCGTACCAGGGCCGTACAGACGACGCACCGCGCGGTTATAGCCACCAACGACAGCATCCACACGCCCCTGCTCGTCGGCAACGCCGGCAGCAAGCTCAGCCTCGTCTGTCGCAATGCCGGCAGCCCGATAGCGCTCGCGGCGCTCTGTTACCACCGGCGGCAGGGCATCGGCGGGAGCGTCATCGAGCAGGCGCCCCGCCTCGGCACGACTGATGCCCGGACGCGCCAACATGGGGTTTGCCGCCACGCCGGCGACGGCATCGTCATTGAGCGCACGGAAAAGCTCCGACATAAACCACGTTTGATACCCTTGCGGATAGTCGCTCCAGGTGCCACCGAGCACGATGAGCTCTATCTTGTCGGTCGCATGCCCCATCTGCGAAAGCGCGGTCAGACGAGCGCTCACCTGCAGATACGGGTCGAAGCAGTTTTGCTCCGCACGGGCGCACGCCGGCTCGGCATGCAGATAGCTTTTAGGCATGCGCAGATCGTTGGGGCAAAACAGGCAATCGCCCGAGCACGGCCAGGGCTTGGTGATGACGGTAATGGTCGCCACGCCCGAGGCCGTGCGACGAGGCTTCATACGCAGCACCTGCAGCAGTCGACGTTCCAGCTCGGCATCGACATTCCACCCAGCCCAACGAGCCGGCTCCTCACGTTTTACCCGCTGGTAGAACGGCAGCAGACGGCGCTTGGCCAAATCGCGTTTGTCGGCACCCTCACGGCGCGCCTCGGCATGTATCAGTTTGACGAGTGCCTTGTCGTCCACGGTCTCGCCGCGACGCAGGGCATCGAGTATGTTCAAGATAATCTGTTCCATGACCCCATTGTAAAGGCAAAGGCGCCGGAGCCCGTCACGGCTCCGGCACCTCCATCAAACAGCGCAGCTATGATTTATAGGTCTTCGATAACCGCCCGTCACTCTGAATCAAATGACATGTCGCCCGAACCAACCTCAAAACGATACGTGGCGGACTTATCGCCATTATCGAATTCAAGATTCAAAATGGTCTCGCCGTCGTAGTCAAGCGGAAGGAAATCGCTCTCGAAGTCGCCGCTGCCCAAGGTGAGGCTCGCCTTAAAGCCCGTAGAGTTCGGAACCGTCATCTCCACATCGCCCGAGCCCACACTCACGTCCATCGACTTCGCGGGGGCCTGGTAGAGCTCGAACGTTACATCGCCCGACCCGACCTCTGCACTAAGCGCATCAGTCACGCTGCCCGCAAACTCTACATCTCCCGCACCCAGGAAAAGGTCGAAACCATCACAGGTGACACCGGCAATCTGCAGATCACCCGAGCCCACGTGCGCGTTGATTCCCTTCAGATGTTCGGCAACACGGCGCGGCAGTTCAACCGTAACCGAGCGGTCAATTGCCTTACCGTCATCACTTCCAAACTGAGAAACCTTGAGCGTCGAGTCCTCGACGGATGCGATGTTCTGCGTCGCGGCCTTGGAGGCATCCATACCATTGGCAACGCGTCCCCGCTCGATAACGCGAGCCTTGTTGCCATCAACAACCTTGACGTCCACCGTAGCCGCATTGATATCGAAATCGAGGTAGCGAAACTCATCAGCATCAAAGGTCGTACACGAAAGCTGTTGAGGCCGAGCAGAATAGTTACCGCTATCCAAGAGATCATCGTCGTCAAACATATCGTCAAAATCAGACAAATCGCCGGATAGAATAGCGGTCGTTCGCACCATATTGGAATGAGCCAATAGCCGCGAGGCACCAAATACAAGCCCGATAATAAGCACAAACGCCCCGATGCCAACGCCCAAGCGTACCTTGGATTCATGCGAAAGCTTCATCATTCATCACCCTCTTTGGCGATCGGGTCAGCGGTAGTCGCGGTAGCCACGCCAGCATCAACCGAAGCGGAAACATCCTGAGCCCTAGCTGTCACCGGTGCCGGACCAACCTGAATATCCCCGCGTGCCCAATCACCATCGAGCGCACGCGCCACCCAGTGATAGATGGGAATCGTAAAGAAGATCAGCGCGGCAAAGGGGCCGGCACCAAACAGGAACATCAGCAAAAAGAACAGCAGCCAACACACGGCCCAATACGGGAACGACTGGAACGGGCCCTTCACCGGAGTCGAGCCAGCTGCGCCGCCACTCGTCGCTTGCGCCGTAGCGGCATTGGCGGCCTGCGCACTCCAGCTTGCCGCTTGCGCCGCCTTGGCGGCGGCGTCACTCGCCTGTGTTGCCGCCTCGGTAGCCCGTGCCGCCGCCTCATGGGTGCGTGCGCGCTCTGCTGCCTCGGCCTCGCGCTGGCGGGCGCGGTCCTCGTTCTCAAACTCGATATCGTCCTCGATCTCATCGCTCGGATTGAGCAGCTCGTCCAGGCTCACGCCATAGAGCTTGGCGAGCGAGATCAGGTTCTCGGTATCGGGCGAGCTCTCCGCACGCTCCCATTTACTGACCGCCTGGCGCGACAGCCCCAGCTTTCGTGCCAGCCCTTCTTGGCTAAAGCCTTTGCTGCGGCGAAGGTCGGCGAGCCGCTGCGCAGTTTCTACATTCATGGTTCCTCCTATGTGATGCCAGCCGTGCCGCCGGACCGTTTTTGTTCTTAAGGCGCCTTGCACAGTTAAAAATCTATCCGCCACCGCCAAAAGCATGCCACCTATTCTAGTGAGATTTTTGACAACCGGCGGTTGCGGGCACATATGAGCTGCGGAAATGTGTCCAAACAAAGCAATGACCCACGGCTCGGTTGTCCCCGTTGCGGCGTTAACGGTAGTATGGTTGTACTGTTTATTCCGCACCGCCAACGGAGGGAGTCCCGCGCCGTGAACCGCGATTTCGCCTCATCGCTCATCCAGCTCAACAACACGTTCTATCGCGAGCACTCCGCCTCCTTCTCCGATACGCGCCAGGCCCCGTGGCCCGGCTGGGTGCGCACCATGGACATTGCGCTCGGGCAGCTCGACATCGCCACGATCGAGCATCCCGTCCGCGTCTTCGATCTTGCCTGCGGCAACATGCGATTCGAGAACTTTGCCGCCGGCGGCGCACTTGCCGCCAAGGGCGTCGATGGCGCAAACCCCTCGGCAGACGCCAGCTGCCCGTTTGAGTTCTATGGCGTCGACTCGTGCCAGGATTTGGCTATCGATGCGCGCGGTCACGCCCTGCGCATTCCCAACCTGCACTTCCAGGAGCTCGATGTGCTCGATGCCCTCATGAAGCTCAACCCCGCTGAGACACCCGACGTGCTTTTCGATGCCCCGCTCGCCGACATCTCGGTCTGCTTTGGATTTATGCACCACGTGCCGTCGTGTGAGTACCGCGTACGCGTGCTCGACGCCCTGGTGCGCCAGACGCGCCCAGGCGGCATCATCGCCATCAGCTTTTGGGAGTTTATGAACGACGAGCGCATGGCGCGCAAGGCCGTTCGCGCCGAAGCCCGCGCCGAGCTCACCCCACCGTTTGAGGGTTACGATTCCGCGCAGTTTGAAGCCGGCGACCACCTCATTGGCTGGCAAAACGACCGCCACGCCTACCGCTATTGTCATCACTTTGACGATCAGCAGATCACCGACCTGGTGCGCGGCGTGCGTACGTTCTACAAGAGCGGCGAGGTCCCCGTGCGCGAGCTTGAGCGTTTCCATGCCGACGGTCGCAGCGGAGAGCTCAACCGCTATGTGATTCTCAAGCGTCTGTAGGTATCGGCGACTCGCCGCCGAGCCTCACCGCATCTTTCGAGCAAACTATGCCCACCCTCTTTTCAACCCATTGACGGAACGCGCAGCCATGCGTTCCATACTTATGACCAAGGAGCCTCATGGGAGCCGTCCACGTTCGCACGCCTAAGAACTTTGTGCTCGAAGAGCGCCTGGAGCGCTACGCCGATGCGATTGAGACGAACCCCGAGGCTTATGCCGGAGATTGGCGCGAGGCCTGTGCGCCCGCAGGCGGCAAGCCCTTCGAGCACCTTCACCTGGATCTGGGCTGTGGCAAAGGAACCTATCTGGTCGAGCGCGCCCACCGCGAGCCCGACACGCTCTTTATCGGCATGGACCAGGAGCCCATCTGCATCGCCTATGCCGCGCAGAAAATCTGCGAGCAGAAGCTGTCCAACGCGCTCGTCCTGCCCCGAGGAGCCGCATCGCTGCCGCAGCTGTTTGCCACAGGCGAGCTCGATGCAATCACCATTAACTTTCCCACGCCACAGCCCAAGGCCAAGTACGCCAAAAAACGACTCGTCCATGTCGACCATCTGATGCTCTACCGCCCGCTCTTTGCAGCCAACGCCACCGTCACGCTGCGCACCGACAGCAAGCCATTGCGCGATTACGCCCTGGGACAGTTTGCCGCGGCCGACTACGACACGCTTTGGGTAAGCGACAACGTCCGCCGAGACCATCCCGAGCATCCCGAGACCGAATATGAATGCCGCACGCGCGAGATGGGCGCTGCCGTCTATGGCATTTGTGCCACACCCGGCGCGCAGCCTAGCGATGAACAGCTCGCGGCGGGCCGCGCGCAGGAGCAAAGCCTTGCCTGCTACCTGCCCGATAACCTCGATGAGCTCACCTACGTGCCTCTCGGCATGGAAGAGGCCGTCGAGAACTTTAAAAACCGCGCCCGCAAAGGCAAGAAGCGCCTGCCACAAGAGTCCTAGGGGCTTCTGATGGTCGCGGCGTCGGCAAACAAGCGCAAATAGGCGCCAGCGAACGGCCCTCAAACCTAAGTGAGTAGACTTTTTTGCAATAGCCAAGCACAGCCCGCATAGCGAAACATAAAACCTCAGGTAGAACCCTTGCGCAAAAGCCATGTGCTCGCGATATTGCAAAAAGTCTACTCACTTAGCTGGCAACTGCACCAAACGGCTGAGTAGAACGCCCATTTCCTGCATTTTCTTTCGCGCTGGCGCCCCACGCCGCCGCTACGCCATAATGGATGGCGGACAAACGCGAGAGAAAGCAACCAAATGGCACAGACCGCGACAGACACTTCCGCCAGCACCGTCTCCGGCGCCGGCGCCGCCAGCTCATTCTCGGGAGGCACGGGAACCGAAGCCGAGTTCGGCTCGCTCGGCGCGCTCTCCCCCACCTGGTGGGAGCCCGAGGACGGCAGCGAGCCCGAACCATGGCTCACGCCCGACCAGGCATTCGAGCGCTTCTTTGAATGGACGAGCGATTGCGGCATTGAGCTGTGGGACCACCAAGAAGAAGCCCTCATGGATCTGGCTGCCGGCGATCACGTCATTTTGGGCACACCGACCGGATCGGGTAAATCGCTCGTCGCGCTGGGCATGCTCTTTATGGGCATGGCGCAGGGCAAGCGTTGCTATTACACAGCACCTATCAAGGCTCTGGTCAGCGAGAAGTTTTTCGACCTGGTACAGGTGCTCGGCCGCGATAACGTCGGCATGATCACCGGCGACACGCATATCAATACCAAGGCGCCCGTCATCTGCTGCACGGCCGAAATCCTTGCCAACGATGCACTGCGCGAGGGCGAGGGCGCCGACGTGGGCTGCGTGGCCATGGACGAGTTCCACTACTTTGCCGACCCCGATCGCGGTTGGGCCTGGCAGGTGCCGCTGCTCACCCTGCCTCACACGCAATTCATGCTCATGAGCGCCACGCTCGGCGATGTCACTGCCATCGCCGCCTCACTCGAGGAACACACCGGCGCTACCTGCGACTTAGTCGTCGATGCCCCGCGCCCCGTGCCGCTGAGCTACGACTACGTGACGACCTCGCTCGAGGGCACCGTCGAGCTCGCCATGCGCCGTGGAGAGGCCCCGCTCTATATCGTGCACTTTAGCCAGGATGCCGCCCTTGCGACGGCACAGTCGCTCGCCAACTTTGGCATTGCCAGCAAGGAGCAGCGCGAGGCCATCAAGGAGGCGGCCAAGGGCACGAGCTTCTCGACGGCCTTCGGCAAGATTCTCAAGCGCTTGCTCGGCTGCGGCGTCGGCGTGCACCATGCTGGCATGTTGCCGCGCTATCGCCTACTGGTCGAGCGCCTGGCGCAGCAGGGCCTGTTGCCCGTCATTTGCGGCACCGACACACTCGGCGTCGGCATCAACGTACCCATCCATACTGTGGTGCTCACCGCGCTCACCAAGTTCGACGGCTACAAGATGCGTCGCCTGCGCGCCCGCGAGTTCCATCAGATCGCCGGTCGCGCCGGTCGCTCTGGCTTTGATACCGAGGGCATGGTAATTGCCGAGGCACCCGAGCACGAGATCGAGAATGCCAAGCTTATGGCCAAAGCGGGCGACGACCCCAAAAAACTCCGTAAGATTAAAAAGAAAAAGGCCCCCGAGGGCTTTGTCACCTGGAACAAGCAGACCTTTGAGCGTCTGATCGAGACGCAGCCCGAAACGCTCAAGCCGCGCCTTCGCATCACGCACTCCATGGTGATTAGCGTGGTCGAGCAGGGTGGCGATGCCCGAGCCCGCGTACACGACCTCATCGAGACAAGCCTGCAAACGCCCGAGGAAAAGGCAAAGCTCGAGGTTCGTGCCGACGAGATCTTCGCCACGCTCATCGACTCCGGCGTCGTCGTGCGCACCGAGGTGCCGCCCGCGCCTGACGCTCCGGCTGACGCCGCGCCGGACATCGACTACGCGCTGACGGTCGACCTGCCCGAGGACTTTGCGCTCGATCAGCCGCTCTCGCCGTTTTTGCTTGCCGCCCTGGAGCTGCTCGACCCCGAGAGTGAGACCTATACCATGGATCTGATCTCGATGGTCGAGGCTACGCTCGAGGACCCCAAGCAGGTGCTGCGTGCACAGGAGCGCGCCGCGCGCGACCGCGCGATGGCCGAAATGAAGGCTGACGGCGTCGAATATGAGGAACGCCTGGAGCGCATCCAGGATGTCACCTACGAAAAGCCGCTCGAGGATTTGCTCGATGCCTCTTTTGACAAGTACTGCCAGGAAGTACCCTGGGCCAACGACTATCAGCTCTCGCCCAAGAGCGTCCTGCGCGACATGTTGGAGAGCGCGAGCGACTTTAAGGGCTATATCCAAAAGCTCGGCATCGCCCGCTCCGAGGGCATTCTGCTGCGCTACCTAGCCGAGGCCTACCGTTCGCTCGACCGCACCGTACCCATCGAGAAGCGCGATGAGCGCTTGCGTGACATCATTTCGTGGCTCGGCTTTGTGGTGCGCTCGGTCGACTCGAGCCTGGTGGACGAGTGGGAGAACGCCGGCAACCCCGCTGCACTCGACGCCGCACCGCCGCAGGGCATCGACGAGGTCGTTGCGGACCGTCGCGGCTGCACACTGTTGGTGCGCAACGCGCTCTTCCGCCGCGTAACCCTTGCCGCCCGCGGACACGTGCGCGACCTGGGCGAGCTCGACGAGGACTGGGGCATGAGCGAGGTCCGCTGGCAAAAGGCGCTCGATGCCTACCATGAGCAGCACGAGGAAATCCTCACCGACGGAAATGCCCGCAGCGCCGCGATGTTTTCCATCGACGAGTCCGACGAGAAGACCGCGCACGTATGGCACGTGCACCAGATCTTTGCCGACGAGGATGGCGACCACGACTTTGACATCATGGGCGATGTCGATCTGGACGCCACGCAAGACGGCGGCGAGGTCATCTTCAAAAACTACCGCGTCGGCTTTATCGAGGACCTGCTCGAGGACTAGCCGAACATGCTGAAACGGAACGGAACGGGGCCGTTGGCAATATAGCCAGCGGCCCCGTTTTTGCACTATACGCTATGCCTCACTCGGCATCCTCGACTTCATACGAATCCGCCTCGGCTGGCTCATCGTTTGTCTCCGTCGCAGCCCCGCGCGCCTCGTCAAACGCCGCCTTCATGGTCTTGTTGCCCCAGGTGAGCTTGCGAATGGTAAGATCGTCGGCTTTCTTGTTGGCCAGGCGCAGATTGTTCTCGGAGGACAGCAACGCCTCCTTGGTTTTTTGCAGATGGCTAATCGTCTTGTCAATCTCATCGATCGCCGTTTGGAACTTGCGGCTCGCGATCTCGTAGTTGCGGCCAAAGTCGTTCTTGAACTTCTCCATCTTGGCCTCGAAGTTCGTGACATCGATGTTCTGCTGCTTGTACTCCGCTAGCTCCTGTTTATAGCGCAATGAACCCATGGCGGCGTTGCGAAGAAGCGTAATCATGGGAATGAAGAACTGCGGGCGGATCACGTACATCTTTTCATAGCGGTAACTCACGTCGACAATACCCGCGTTATAGAGCTCACTCTCGGGCTCCAGCAGGGTGCAGAGCACCGCATACTCACAGCCTTTCTGGCGACGATCATGATCGAGTTTCTTAAAGAAGTCTTCGTTTTTATGCTTGGTCGCGGTCTCGTCGTTCTCGTTTTTCATCTCGAACATAATCGAAATGACCTCGTTGCCGCTCGCATCGCACTCGCGGAAGATAAAGTCGCCCTTGGTGCCCTCGGACGCATCGTTATCTTTCTCGAAGTACGCGTTAGGAAACGCCGTCATACGCAGACGGTTAAACTCGGTCTCGCAGTGCTGCTCGAGCGACTCGCCCACCATCTTGGTGGACAGGCGGACCTTCATGTCCTTAAGGCGCTCAATCTCTTCATCCTTATAGCGAATCAGGTCATCGCTCGCGCGCTTGGCCTGCGCAAGCTCGAGCTCATGCGCCGCCTTGGCCTGTTCCTCGCGAGAATCGCGCACCGCCAGCTCGCTCGCGAGCTTGGCACGTGCCTCATCGCGCTCTCGTTCCGCCGCAGCGACCGCCTCCGATAGGTTCATTTTGGCCGTCAGCTCCTGTTCGCGCAGCTGCGCGCGCAGGCCCTCGGCCTCCTGCTCAGACTGAGCCTTTGCGGCGGAAAACTTCTCTTGTACCTTCGCGCGGTAGTCAGCAAGCGCGCGCTCGGCCTCGCCACGAGCGGCATCAAGCTCACGCTGTGACTCGGCCGCAGCAGCGGCAAGCGCCATCTCCTGGGTCTTGTCCGCCGCGGCAAGCCTGGCCTGCAGCTCGGCAATCTGGGCATCACGTGCAGCTAAATCGTTTTGAGCAGCATTGCGCGCCGAAGCCTCGGCAAGCTTGGCTTCGTCATCCTTGCGTCCCAGCTGCGCACGCAAATTGTCAATCTCGCGCTGAAGCTCGGCATTCTCCTTCTGCGCATCCGCACGGGCCTCAACAGCTGCACGCTGGCTTGCACTCTCGCGCTCCGCGGCAGCGCCCTCGAGCTTGACACGCAACTCGGCAAGCTCGGCATCGCGCTTGGCAACCTCTTGTGCCAGCTTCTGCTCCGCAGTGTTCTTCTGCTCGGCAAGCTGAGCGTTGCGCTGAGACTCTACCTTTTGCAAGGCAGCCGACAAACGCGAGCGCTCAAGCTCCAGCGCCTGCTCACCCTCGCGCTGGACTGCCTTCACACGCTCATCCAGGTCGCGCGAGAACTCGGCATCGCGCACCTGTTTGACGATATCCGCATAGCCGGACGCATCGACCTTAAAGACTTCGCCGCAATGCGGGCACTTGATCTCGTTCATAGCAGCTCCTCGATGGACGCAAATTTCAACCGCCTACACTCTACCGCGCCGCACGGACAAAAAAGACGCCGCCGCCATAATGGCAACGGCGCCAGAACCACCACAAAGGGGACAGGCACCTTTGTGGTGGTTTGTGTGGTGGTTCGAGCATTACAGTCCAAAGAAGCCCAGGATTTGATCCCGGCTTACGGGCTTGTACTCGTTGGCATCGAGACCGACATCGTAGCGAAAGATAGGGCGCTCGCGATCGCGGTTGCGCGCGTTGGTGCGGTCTCCCCTGCTGTGGATATGCCCGTGCAGCATGATGGCGCCACGCGCCTTGCCGTTCCAGCTGAGCATGGGGTAGTGGCTCATAACCAGACGATGGCCCTTGGCATAGCCAGGGGCAATCTCCAGGTAATCGCGCACGTCTTCCCAAATCTGCGGCGCGTCCGGATCTTCCCAGTCGCCGTCATGGTTACCGCGGATGAGCGTCACATTCTTGCATTCGATACGCTCGCGCAGGTGCACGGCATCCGCTAGGGGCAAACGATAGGTAAAGTCTCCCAGGATGTAGAGACGGTCATCCGCAGTCACGCACTCATTGATGACATCGATGACCTTGCGGTTCATCTCCTCGACCGAGCCAAACGGCCGGTCCATGTCGTGCAAGATATTCGTATCGCCCAGGTGCAGGTCGGCGGTAAACCACATCATCGTCTATGCCCTCATTTCGCAACGCGTTCAACTCGTGCTAAGTATACAGACGCAGCGATGCGGCGGTCATCCAAAGAGCCCACCGAACAGTCCGCGGCGGCGCTTGTCTTTCTTTTTCGAAGCGTCACTCTGAGCTTTCTTGTCCTGCCGCTTCTTACGATCCTGCTCCAACTCATCGTCGTCGAGTAGCAGATCCCACTCAAACGGATCGTCTGTCAAATCGAACTGGTCGTCGTCATCAAACATGGCCGCCTCCATTGCCGACTAGCGGGCATCCACCACGTAGAGGCCAACGCGCACCTGATGCCACGGGCTGCGCTCGGGAGCGACCTGCCGCACGCGGGCCTCAAATACGTCCTCGTGGCCGTAATACATCATCAAGGACAGCGGGCCGACCTCGTTTCCCGGGACATAGCCAAGCTTGGTGTTGCCGTAGTAGATCGCAACCGCCTCAGGGTCATGGGGATTATCGCGCTCGGCGCACAGCGTCAGCCTATCGCCCGCCTTAAGATCGCCCAGGACCAAGGCACCGTCGGCATACTGAAATCCCGCGATATGAAACGACAGAAGAACACGCGAAGGCTCGTACATGGCAACTCCCCTAACGGCCGGAATACCCGGCGTTTAACCTTACAGAGAAGTCTACGAACTCGTGCGGACGCAAATTCATCCTGCCTGCGTCTTTCAAGCGCTCTGTCTCGCAACGCTTGCGAGACAGAGCGCTTGCAGATAAGATAGGAGTACGGATGGCACCCGTTGCAGCGGGTCTTGCCAACTCCGATACACGTTTTCATCGTGAGAAGTGGCCGTCTTCGCTTACGCGGGGGCGGCCATTTTGTTTGCCCTATGCCATCTGATTCTAATGTACAAACAAGTGCACGAACTTGTGCTTCCAGCTTGCGTAGGGCGCATACCGAAACGGCACGTCCAGCCACGTTGCCTTGTTCACGATGCTCTTCTTGTGGCTAAACGTATCGAAGCTCTCGCGGCCATGGTACTGCCCCATACCGCTTGCACCCATGCCGCCAAAGCCCATATGGCTCGTAGCCAGATGCATGATGGTGTCGTTAACACAGCCGCCGCCAAAGGGCACGTAACGCACAAAGCGCTGCTGAACCGCGCGATCCTGGCTAAAGATATACAGGGCCAGCGGCGTCGGACGATCCGTAATAAACGTCTCGGCCTCGTCTAAGCTCTCAAACGTTAGCACCGGTAAGATGGGACCGAAAATCTCCTCCTGCATTACGGCGTCATCGGGGGACACACCGTCTAGAATCGTCGGCTCAATCTTGAGCGACGACTCGCGCGCCGTGCCTCCCAGCACAACCTTATCGGGGTCGATTAGCCCGCGTACACGCGCAAAATGCTTGGCGTTGACGATATGCCCGTAATCCTCGTTATCGAGCGGATGCTCGCCAAACATACGGCGGACCTCCTCCTTGATGAGGCCCAGCAGCTCGTCGTGCACGCGCACGTCGACCAGCAGGTAGTCGGGCGCCACGCAGGTCTGGCCCACGTTGAGCCATTTACCAAATGCGATACGCCGCGCCGCGACCTTCAGGTTTGCCGTCGCATCCACGATGCAGGGACTCTTTCCGCCCAGTTCAAGCGTCACGGGCGTGAGGTTTTTGCTCGCGCGCTCCATGACGAGCTTGCCGACCGGAACGCTTCCGGTAAAGAAGATTTTGTCCCAGCATTCATCGAGCAGCGCCTCGTTCTCGGCACGCCCGCCTTCGACGACCGTCACCAGGCGCGGATCAAATGCTTCCTCGCAAATCTGCCTGAGCACCGCGCTCGAAGCCGGCGCATAGGCACTCGGCTTGATGACCACGGTGTTACCCGCGGCAAGGGCGCCGGCGAGCGGCTCGAGTGTTAGCAAAAACGGGTAGTTCCACGGAGCCATAATGAGCGTGACGCCATAGGGCACGGCTTGCGTTTTGCACACACTAATGGCATTGGCGAGGTCGCAGGGGCGCAGGCGCGGGCGGCTCCATCGGGCCATATGCGCAATCTGATGGCGAATCTCGGAAAGCGACGTGCCGATCTCGCACATATAGGCCTCGTCATGCGACTTTCCCAAATCGGTCTTAAGCGCATGGGCAATATCGGCCTCGTGGGCCCGTACCGCATCGCGCAGGCGCACGAGGGCGCGACGTCGAGCATCGACATCAAACGTGGCGTGCGTCTTAAAATAGGCGCGCTGCTCGCCGACAATGCGCGCGATTTCCTCGGTATTCATGGGCCCTCCTAGTTCTCGCCCTCAAACATACCACCCGCAATGACCTCGTACATACGCTCGAGTTCCAAACGGTCCATCAAAAGTGGAACAGGGTATAGCGGATTGGCCTCGGCATCGGCATGGGCCGCCATTTGCGGAATATCGGAGCGGCGAATACCCGAGACATATTTGGGGATTCCCAGGGCCTCGTTCATGCGGTCGACCCAATCGATAAAGGCCTCGGCCGCCAGGCTGTCCTGCGCGGTAGCCGGCGCAATGCCCGCCATGCGAGCAAGATCGGCAAGCTTGGGGGCGGCGGCGTCACCATAAGCGCGAAGCATGTGCGGCAGGATGATCGCGTTGGCCAAACCGTGCGGAATTCCGTATCGGCCGCCCAGACTATGCGCGATGGCATGAACGTATCCAACATAGGAGCGCGTAAAGGCAACACCCGCCTTATACGCCGCCGAAAGCATATTGCGACGCGCACGCATGTTGTCGCCATGCTCATAGGCCTCGAGCAAATTGTCGCGGATGAGCTGGACCGCCTGACGCGCCATCTTGCGCGTGTAGGGCGTGGTGCTACGGCCGATAAAGGCCTCGACAGCATGCGTCAGGGCATCCATACCCGTCTGCCCCGTAATGGACGCCGGCAACCCGCGCGTAAACTCGGGGTCGTGGACTGCAAAACGCGGGATGAGCACAAAATCGTTAATGGGGTATTTATAGTGCGTCTCATCATCGGTGATAACCGCCGCAAGCGTGACCTCGCTTCCCGTACCGGCGGTAGTGGGAACCGCAATAAGCAGCGGCAGGAGACGGTGGACACGCAGCAGGCCGCGCATCTTGTTGATGGGCTTGTTTGGCTGCGCAATGCGCGCCCCCACACCCTTGGCGCAGTCCATAGCCGAACCGCCACCAAAGCCGATAATGGCCTGGCAGTCGTTCTCGCGATACAGCGCCGCCGCTTCCTCCACGTTTGAGACCGTGGGGTTCGCACGCGTTTCGGCATAGACCGTAGCGCCAATCCCCTGAGCCGTAAGCGCACGCTCGAGTGATGCCGTGAGCCCCAAACGTGCAATACCAGGGTCTGTCACGATAAGAACCTTCTGGATCGAGCGTTTTTGAAGCACCGCGGGCACATCCTCGGCATGCTCCAAAATGCGCGGCTCGGTATAGGGCAGGATCGGCAATGCAATGCGAAAAACCGTCTGATATGTTCGGCACCAGGCACGACGGGCTAGATGCATAAAGGAAACTCCTTTATTTGTTGATAGGTCAACATTTGCTCGACCGATTGTACTCAGCAGAGATCACAGACGGCCTACCAATCGTTAATCAATCAACATCTTCATATCTCAAAATTGTTTTATTAAAAATCATTCCTAATAGGCTTCACATTTGGTTGCATTTATGGATAATAGAACTCGTCAAGACGCACGTCCGGAGAGGGCCCTTACGGGACCGGACGAGCGCGCAATCGCCATCGATCGAAAGGATCGAATCATGAAGTTTGTTTGCCCCGTTTGCGGTTATGTGGAAGAGTTCGACGGCGACCAGCTGCCCGAGGATTTTAAGTGCCCCCAGTGCGGCGTTCCCGGTTCTCGTTTCCTGAAGCAGGAGGAGGGCCAGCTCGAGTGGGCTGCCGAGCACGTCGTGGGCGTCGCCAAGATGGAGGGCGTCTCCGAGGACATCGTTGCCGACCTGCGCGCCAACTTTGAGGGCGAGTGCTCCGAGGTCGGTATGTACCTGGCCATGGCTCGCGTCGCTCATCGCGAGGGCTATCCCGAGATCGGCCTGTACTGGGAGAAGGCTGCCCACGAGGAGGCCGAGCACGCCGCCAAGTTCGCCGAGCTCCTGGGCGAGGTCGTGACCGACTCCACCAAGAAGAACCTCGAGATGCGCGTTGAGGCCGAGAACGGCGCCACCGCCGGCAAGACTGATCTTGCCAAGCGCGCCAAGGCCGCTGGTCTCGATGCCATCCACGACACCGTCCACGAGATGGCTCGCGACGAGGCTCGTCACGGCAAGGCTTTCGCCGGCCTGCTCAAGCGCTACTTTGGCTAAGCCAGCCGTCTGAGAGACAATCTCTAGCTCGATAAGGCCCGGACCGCACGGTTCGGGCCTTTTTGTGTCTCGAGGACTCGTTAACGCCCCGAAATAGGACCGCCTTCGGCATCGGTTGCTCGTCAAAAACTAAGTGAGTAGACTTTTTGGAACTTGCCGAGCACACCATCCGTATTGCTTTATAAAGTCGCAGGGAAATGACTTGTTTCAAAACGGCCTGGTCGCCATCAAGCCAAAAGTCTACTCACTTAGAACCGCAGCCGTCCACGATCGAACTGTTTTGTGTCTAACGGGCATCTTTCCGTCAATTACTCCCAATTTTGTCCAGTCAACGAATAGTTCAGACCGGAGTAATGCCTCAGCCCTTTGCTCATCCGGGCTTTTATCACGATATTCAGCATCGAGCATCCTGCATACGGCCTTAACGATCGCGCGGAATCTATCCTCATCGGATATCTGTCTGTGTGTCAGGAGAAGTACATCGTAGCCCATGGCCTGAAGGGCCGTCATGCGATCGGCGTCACGCAAGCCATCCCCTGCGCGTCCGTGCGAGGCCTTTCCCTGACATTCAATGGCCACCTGTCGCCTGCCGTCCAGCGAAGAAAGTAGTAGGTCGATATATACACGGGACTTTCCCACAATCGCTCGAGCACTTGTGCTTAACGTCACTTCGACATTGAGCTCTATACCGCAAAACCCTTCGCCTCCCAGGGCTCGCGGCAGCCCGAGCAACAAATACGCCTCGACCTCAAAAGGCGACGCGGCACCCAATGGGACGAGTTGCGATACCGCCATAAATCTATTGCCGTAACGCATCCCGCAAACATCTGAACAAAAACGGTCAAGGTCTCTGCCCAAAACCAAAGCGTCTCGACGCCATAAATTTGAAGCGGCGCCGTCCTCGGACGGGCAGCGCACCCAACCGAACGTTGTCGAAATCGCGCCCGAATCAATTGCACGCGAAAGCTCCGCCTCGAGTGCCGCTGGCAGAGCACACACCGCAAACAGGCCGCACATCTCCGCCAACACAAAAAGAAGCTGAAGATCCGTCAGATGCCGCGACATGATGAATGCCGTCAGTAGAGGAGACGTAATCAAAAATCCATGCTCCGTTTCCAGCACGGATTCCCTGGGAAGCTCGCCCAGGAACAGCCGCTGCCTAATGCCGGCAGAGCATGTCCGTTTGCTTCTCGTCCGAACCAATGTATACAACGGAAAGCCGAGTGCAACCGCAGCCGTCGGGTTACGGGCGAGGTCATATCGCTGCCGATCTTCTTCCGGCCGTGGAAGCGGCGGACACAAAGCGCGGACCTGAGGAGGCAAACGCAAATACCTAAAAGCCGATATGTCACAAAGTAAATCCTTCATAGGCACAGGAAAACACGCATTTCAACCCAGCTTGTCTCGCATTGGCGCGAACGCACCAAAAATGGCACCGAACGGACTGTCAAGTTTTCAACAGCCCTCCCCAACTGACCAAAAGCTTGCCGAGAGCTGGACAAAGTTTTGTTGAAAACCCCATTTTTTTCGCATGCAGAAGCTTTGCGCGGCAAGTGAGTAGACTTTTTTGAACATCCCGAGCAGGCCGGTCATCCTGCTTTTCAAAACCACAGGTAGATAGCTTGTTACAAAACTGCCTGATCGCCAAAGTGCCAAAAGTCTACTCACTTAGATTGCAGAGTTCCCCAATGAGCTGCAATTCCAAGGTATTTAGCACTTTTGGACTCAAATCGTCATACTGGACAAGAATTTGACTTGAGTTTTCGGGGGCAGATGCGCCATCGGCGCACCAATAACACTCACTGATATCGACAAAAGGGATACTCGAGCGCGTGAGGGCCTGCGCAAAAGAGCTTCCGTCCGTTCCGCGCTCCGCAACCACGGTGCAGTAAAGGCCCGCGTCTGCATGTTCGATCGAGACCTCCCCTGCCGGAAACGTTTTCCGTACAAGCGCCGCCAGGCCATCACGCGCCTCGCGAGCACGAACGCGCACGCGATTCACATGTCGCTCGTAATCACCCGATTCCAGCAAGCGAGCCAAAGCGACCTGGTCAACAGAGCTCACCGACGAGGCGTAGAAGCCAAGGTTGCGCCTAAACCGCTCCATTAGCTCATCGGGCAACACCATGTACGCTAGACGCAACGCCGATGACAGGCTCTTCGAAAACGTGTTGGTGTAGATAACCGATTGAGCGGCATCGATCGACGCGAGCGCAGGAATCGGCTTGCCGGCAAGGCGAAACTCACAATCGAAGTCGTCTTCGATGAGATATCGGCCCGGCTGCTCGGCGGCCCAGCTCAGCAGCGCATAGCGACGTGCAATGCTCGTCACAAGGCCGGTCGGATACTGATGGGACGGCATCAGGTGAAGAACATCGGTCCCAGTTTTCTGCAGAGCACTCAGGTCCACGCCGTCATCATCCAACGGGATATGCCGAACGTTGCAACCCATAGCCTGATAGATGCGCGTCAGGCGCAAATAGCCCGGATCTTCAACGGCATACACCTTGTCGGCTCCAAGCAGCTGAACCAACATGGTATCGAGCAGCTGGGCGCCCGCGCCGATAACAATGTTGTTGGGGTCGACATTCATACCCCTTGTCCCGCGCAGATGATGAGCAATTGCGCGTCGTAGCCGAGCGGTGCCCTGTGCTGGCGCGGGCGAAAAGATCTCGCATTCGTCTTCGGATGCCAGCGTCGCCCGCAGTGCGCTTTGCCAAAGCCGCGCCGCCTCCAAAGCGGAAGGAGAGAGCGCATCGAATCGCTCGACCTGTCCGTTGGCATCATGCGCGCTAGGACCCACAGAGACGGCATCTCGGTCGATGTTCCCCGTAGCCAAAGGCAAAACCGGTGCATCAGGAAGCTCGCAAGCGTAGTAGCCACGCCGCGGCTTTGAGCAAATATAACCCTCGGCAAGTAACTGGCTATATGCATTCTCGATGGTAATGACACTGATTCCCAGATGACTGGCAAAGGCGCGCTTAGACGGAAGATGCTCCCCCGCCGCAATGCGTCCAGCTACGATATCATCTCGAATTTGCTGGTAAACATACTCATAGAGCGATGCTTCGCCGCGTTTTTCCAAATTGTAGTCAAGCATGAGTTTACCACCTGACCATATCGAACCGTTCAATCTGGTATTAGTCTGACCTTGTTATTATCTCGAAAACTGAGTATTTTGCCATACCCAGCTCCCCGATAGGATGTTCCGTCAAGCAATGCACATGCCAATCAAGGGAGCAACCATGGCAGAACAGACCAGCAAGGCCGATCGCGTCAAACTCAATCGCGAGCTCGCGCAGATGCTCAAGGGCGGCGTCATCATGGACGTCACCACGCCCGAGCAGGCACGCATCGCCGAGGAGGCGGGCGCCTGCGCCGTCATGGCACTCGAGCGCATTCCGGCCGACATCCGCGCCGCAGGCGGCGTCTCGCGCATGAGCGACCCCAAGATGATCAAGGGCATCCAAGAGGCAGTCTCCATCCCCGTTATGGCCAAGTGCCGCATCGGCCACATTGTCGAGGCGCAGGTCCTGCAGGCCATCGAGATCGATTACATCGACGAGTCCGAGGTTCTCTCCCCCGCCGATGACGTCTATCACATCGATAAGACCCAGTTTGACGTGCCGTTTGTCTGCGGCGCCCGCGATCTGGGCGAGGCGCTGCGCCGCGTTGCCGAGGGCGCCACGATGATTCGTACCAAGGGCGAGCCGGGCACGGGCGACGTCGTCCAAGCCGTACGCCACATGCGTAAGATCCAAAAGCAGATCTTCGACGTTGTCGCCCTGCGCAATGATGAGCTCTTTGAGGCAGCCAAGCAACTGCAGGTTCCGGTCGAGCTGGTACGCGAGGTTCATGCCACGGGCAAGCTTCCCGTGGTGAACTTTGCCGCCGGCGGCGTAGCGACCCCCGCCGACGCCGCGCTGATGATGCAGCTGGGCGCCGAGGGTGTCTTTGTCGGCTCGGGCATCTTTAAGAGTGGCGACCCCGCCAAGCGCGCCGCCGCCATCGTTAAGGCTGTGGCAAACTTCACCGACGCCAAGCTCATTGCCGAGCTTTCGGAGGACCTGGGCGAGGCCATGGTGGGCATCAACGCCGACGAGATCGAGATTATCATGGAGGAGCGCGGGCGCTAGTCCGGCAGAAAGGGTCGCATATGAGCGATTATGTAGACCAGACGGTCGCCGTGCTGGCGGTCCAAGGCGCTTTTGCCGAGCACGAGGCAAGACTATCCCAGCTGGGCGTACACTGTATTGAGCTGAGGCAGGCGGCCGATTTGCAGCAGAACTTTGACCGCCTGGTCCTCCCCGGCGGCGAGTCCACCGTTCAGGGCAAGCTACTTGCCGAACTCGGTATGCTCGAGGGGCTTCGCACCCGCATTGTTGAAGGCATGCCTGTATTGGGAACTTGCGCCGGCTTGATTCTGCTGGCGCGCGACCTTGCCGCCCACGACGATAAGGGGACGCCGCGCCTGGCAACCATGGATGTACTCGTTGAGCGTAATGCCTATGGCAGACAGCTCGGCAGCTTTCACACCAAGGGGCAGGTAGACGGCATCGACGGTGAAGTGCCATTAACATTTATCCGTGCGCCCCGCATCGTCGAGGTGCACGGCAATGCCAAGGCCTTAGCGAAAGTCGACGGGCGCATCGTCGCCGCCCGTCAAGACAATCAGCTCGGTGTTACCTTTCACCCCGAACTCGACGACAACACCCGCTTCCACGAGCTCTTCCTCCAAATGTAGGCAGAAATCAAACGAGCGTGGATTTTCGGACGCATAGCAAATGAGAGTGGATAATCTCCCACTTTGAGCTCGAATGCAGACTCAAACCGGGAGATTATCCACTCTCATGCTATGTAGTCGTTGGGGATGTTCTTAAACGACTAGTCAAACAAGAACGTTCCCAACGACTACATTGCGATAGACGGCCACGTTTGCCCAGATAAAACCGACCAAAATAAACTTGTCCCCCTTTTGGTAGGTTTGGATCAAGGCAACGCCGATATTTTGGTACCGACAGCGAAAACCCGCCAGAGCGAGGGAGGCCCTTTTGGGGCGAGATGACGCCATAGGTTGAGCATAAGTCAGCGAGCGAGTCGCATTTGTGACAAGGTGGCGTGAAACGAAAGGGCGCTGACCTTCTGGTCGCGCCCTTGAAGTTGAACGTCAGATTGTCCAAATGCGGCCCGCGCAGCGTCGGCCCGTTACGGCGTTTGGTAAAACGCCGTAACTAAAAACGGTTGCCGCGGAAGCCGCCACCGTTGCGGCCACCGCGATCGCCGCCACGGCCACCGCGGTCGTTACCACGGTTGCCGCCAAAGCCGCCACGGTTGCCGCCGCGGTCGCCATAGCCACCACGGTTGCCGCCAAAGCCGCCGCGACCGCCACGGTCGCCGCCACGGTCACCAAAGCCGCCGCGGCCACCGCGATCGCCACCGCGACCGCCACGGTCGCCGCCACGGCCACCGCGATCGCCAAAGCCGCCGCGACCGCCACGGTCGCCGCCACGGCCACCGCGGTCGTCACGGCCGCCGCGAGGACCGCGGTCCTCGTCCAGGCCCATGGCGACGAGCGGAGCGATAACCTTATCGAGAGCGGCCATCAGCTCGGTAGCCTCCTCGTAAGAAAGCTCGGGCAGGAGCTTCTCTTTCTTGTTGGCAAGCTCGACCAGGCCCTCAGCGGCATCCTCGGCAGCGAAGACGACGATCTTGCGCATATCGCCCTCGGCGTCGTCGATGCGGCCGACCAGATCGGCAGCCTCGGCCTCGGCCATCAGGCCATCGAGCTCACGAAGGCGCATGCCCAGCAGGTCGGACATTTCCTTCTGCTCCATCTTGGGCTTGAGGTCAAGAAGCTTGATGGCGCGCTCGATGTTCGCCATGCGCTCGGCCTTGGCCTCCTCCTCCTTGGAAATAGCAAAGCGACGGCTACGCAGCAGGCGGGCGGCCTTCTGCATCTTGTCCATCAGCTCTTCGTCATCGTAATCAACGGCGGCCTCGACAACCTCGGCCTCCTCCTCGGCGGAAACCTCGTCAGCAGCCTCAACCTCGGCAGCTTCGGTCTCCACGGTCTCGACTGCCTCGACCTCGGCAGCCATGGTCTCGTTCTCGGTCTCGTTCATGATCTCTTCGTTCTCGGACATGAGACTCCTTCTTGGCCCTCTCGGGCATCATCGCCCCATTCGCGGGGCCCGTCGCGCACTCTTTGCGCTTTAAACATTCATGCCTCTCGGCAAAACGTCCATTAGTTTATGGTGTCGCCATCCAATCTAGCTGCAGAATCTATGTGCACACATTAATGCGACATGTGCGACTCGCGACGAGCGTACACCAGCGACGTCGCGAACCCAACCACGGCAATTACAGCCGCCACACGCACGGCAGCTGCAAATCCAATCGCCTGGGCAACGTCCGTCGCAGCGCCAGCGACACTGGCAGTCACCGCAGAACTCGAGAGCAGGCCGATAAACAGCGACGGGCCAAACGATGCGGCAATCATGTTCCACGTGTTGAGCAATGCCGTTCCGTGAGGATGCTCAGCGGCGGGCAGCGTCTCCAAGCCGGCCGTTTGCGAGGGGCTCAGCACCAAACCGACTCCGGCATACACCACAACGGTCAGCGCCACGACGACGCCGATGTTCATGCTTGCCGCCGTCATCGAGATGGCAGTCTGTCCCACGGCAATCAGGGCAAAGCCGACCGGCAGCAGCGGCCATGCGCCACGGGCGTCCATCACACGTCCGCCCACAATCGAGGTCACGGCGTTGCAGGCAATCGCCGGCAAAATGAGCAGGCCCGCAATAAGTGCGGTCATGCCGCATGCGCCCTCAAAATAGAGCGGCAACAAAACGCTCATCGAGAACGTCGTCATCATCGACACCACCACAAGCAGGCACGCAGGCCAAAAGCGAACGCTCGCCATGGGACGCACGTTAAGCACCGGATGTTCGAGCTTGAGCTGACGGGCGGCAAACAGGCCGAGCAGCACAATGGCGGCGAACAGCGCCACGATACCGGCAATCAGATTGGTCGAGAACTCGCCTACGGAATACACAAATGCCGTAATGCCGGCCGCGAGCAAAACAACCGACAGAATATCAAGCGTGGTGTTCGAACGCTCTCCGACATTCTGAACAAGCTTAACGCCCGCCGCTGCGACCGCAATGCCGCCCGCCAGCGGCACTACGAACACCGCCCTCCAGCCAAACAACGTGCACATAAGACCGCTGATCACGGGTCCAAACGCCGGCCCCAGCGTAATGCAGGCACCACCCAGGCTCAGATACAGACCGAGCTTCTCACGCGGGGCACAAGACAGCACCACGTTCATCATGAGCGGGAACAAGATGCCCGATCCCGCAGCCTGCAAAATACGACTTGGCAGCAAAACGCTAAACGACGGAGCGACCAGGCACAGGGCTTCGCCGGCGACCATGCATCCGCATGCGAAAAACAGCAGCTTGCGCGTCGAGAAACGACCGGACAGGAAGGCCATGATGGCCGTAAAGATCGACGTCACGATCATGTAGCCCGAAACGAGCCACTGCGCCGTGGTGGCACTCACCGAAAAGGCCGCCATAATGTCGTGCAACGCCACGTTAATGATGTTCTCGTTAAACGCGGCGACAAAGGCTGCAATATACATTACGACGAGAAGCGCCGCAGTGCCCGATGGCGTTACTCTAACTTGTTGCTGAGATTTGCTCCCCATGCATTTCCTTCCTCTTGGAACGACAGTCGCATCGCCCCAGAGGAACAGTCCAGGGCGAAAAATGAGCCCTAGACTTACGCCAGACGCCGTACACGACGAGTCTGACAACATGGTCCAACGTCGAAAGATTGTAACGCGGACGCACAGCTTTCCTTCCGCGCTATTATTAAAAGTCCACGAAAGCATAAGACATGAGGAGCCCGCCATGATCAAGCCCATCATGAAATCCGAGTTCTTTTTGCGCCTTCCTTCCGAAGACGCGGGACCCGACGACGCCGCGACCGGGCAGGACCTCCTGGATACGCTCAACGAACATGAGCACGAGTGCGTGGGCCTCGCCGCCAACATGATCGGCGTGCGCAAACGCATCATCTGCGTAAAGGACGGCAACAGGGCGCTCCTGATGTACAACCCTCAAATTCTTGAGCAGGTCAATGCCTATCAGACGAGCGAAGGATGCCTCTCGCTGGCCGGCGAGCGTCCCTGTACCCGATATCGCCGCATTAAGGTTGAGTATTTGGACGAGAACTTTGTCCGCCGCATCAAAAACTTCTCGGGCTACACCGCCGAGATCATCCAGCACGAAATCGATCATTGCTGCGGAATCGTGATCTAGTTCCACGAGTCAAGGAAAATGATCTGTTTTCCTCCGTCCCTAATGGACCATGGTAACGACGCAGGCTGAGCACACGACAGCGAGCGAGCCGCATTTGCACCAAGGTGATGTGAAACGAAAGGGCGCTGACCTTCTGGTCGCGCCCTTGAAGTTGAACGTCAGATTGGTGTGAATGCGGCTCGCGCAGCGTCAAGCGGTCCGCCGTTCGGTAGAACGGCGGAACTAGTTACGCCTGGCGGTAGTGATCAAAGAAATCGGCGAGGTCTTCGAGCGACTCTTTGAGCACTTCCATGCGCGGCAGGTACACGATGCGGAAGTGATCGGGCTCGGCCCAGTTAAAGCCGCCGCCGCGCGTGATCAGAATCTTCTTCTCGTGCAGCAGGTCGAGGGCAAACTGCTCGTCATCGGTGATGTTGAACTTCTTAACATCCATCTTGGGGAAGATATAGAACGCCGCGCGCGGCTTGACCACCGAGATGCCATCGATCTTGTTGAGTGCCTCATACACAAAGTTGCGCTGCTCGTAGACACGACCGCCGGGACGGATGTAGTCGTTGACCGACTGATGGCCACCGAGCGCCGTCTGGACGATCGACTGGGCCGGCACGTTGGAGCACAGGCGCATGTTAGAGAGCATGTTGATACCCATAATGAAGTCGCTCATGCAGCGCTGGTTGCCCGAAAGCACCATCCAGCCAATACGATAGCCCGCGATCATGTGCGACTTGGAAAGGCCGCTAAAGGTAACGCAGGGCAGATCGGGAGCGAGCGAGGCAATCGAGACGTGCTCGTAGCCGTCCATGCACAGACGGTCGTAGATCTCATCGGCAAAGATTATCAGCTGATGCCTGCGCGCAACCTCGACGATGCCCTCGAGCACCTCGCGCGGGTAGACCGAGCCCGTGGGGTTGTTGGGGTTGATGATGACGAGGGCCTTGGTCGCGCTCGTGATCTTGGACTCCATATCCTCCAGGTCGGGATACCAATCCGCCTGCTCATCGCATAGATAGTGCACGGGATGACCGCCGGCGAGGGTTGCGCACGCCGTCCAGAGCGGATAGTCGGGGCTGGGGATCAAAATCTCGTCGCCATTGTCGAGCAGAGCGTTCATCGAAAGCTGAATGAGTTCGGACACGCCGTTGCCCGTGTAGATATGCTCCATCTGAACATTGGGCAGGCCCTTGATCTGCGAATACTGCATGATCGCCTTGCGCGCAGAGAACAGGCCGCGCGAATTGGAATAGCCTTCGCAGTCGGGCAGCTGCTGGCGCATGTCCTTGATAACCTCGTCGGGCGTGCGAAAACCGAAGGGCGCCGGGTTGCCGATATTGAGCTTGAGGATGCGCTCGCCCTCGTCCTCCATACGGGCAGCCTCGTCGACGACGGGACCGCGCACGTCATACAGGACGTTATCGAGCTTGGTGGATTTAGAAAAAGTACGCATGGTGGTGCTCCTTGGAATTTGAGCTGAGAGACTAGGTTCGGATTTGGCAACGTTATGGGACGAGGACGTCTCGACTTGATCGGCGTCACTGGCGAGCAGCCAGGAAACATCGACCTCCAAAATACGGGCGAGCAGCTCTGCCGCATCGCGCCGCGGGATCGTCTTGCCGCTCACATATTGGCTCATCTGACTCTTGCCGAGTTTTTTGCCGAGCATCTCCGATGCGCGGATTACATCCGACTGGCGAACGTCGCGATCGGACATGGTCTGTCGCAGGCGATCGCTAAACGTCTCTTGGGCCATTAGAACCTCCTTGCTGGCAAAGTTCAATTTATAGAACACAAATTGAACCTGAGTTCAATTTAGGCAGCAGTATAGCGCGGCGCATTATCCGAAAGTTCAATTTCATAAGAAAATGTACCGAACCCCGAGAATTGTCCCAAAGTAGACAACAGGTACGCGCTTTTAGAGATATTCAAGGAAACGAGCCGCCGCAAGCGAAACGTCAGCGGTGCGGTATATGGCGTTGATCTGCCGATGAGGATGTCCCTCGAGCGGGCGCACGGCAACATCGAACTGGCAGCGGCGCAAGATGAGCGCCGGAAGAATGCTCACGCCCAGACCGTCCTCGACCATGGCCATAATCGCATAATCATCCCAGGTCGACAGCTTAGAGCGTACCGCCAGGCCCGCGCGGCGAAACAGCGGCGTAATCTCATCATCTGTGCCGCGTTCCAGCAGAATAAACTGCTCGTTGGCCAAATCGGCAAGAGAGACGACCTCCGCCGCGGCAAGCAAAGAGCCTGTTGGCACTACCGCCATTAACTCGTCTCGCACCAACGGCCGCGACGCCATGCCGGCGCCGCGTGGTTCGCGCGGAATAAAGCCCAGGTCGCAGCGACCTTCCGCCACCCATTGCTCAATCTCGGAGTAATCACCCATCAGCAGCTCGTAATCGATGTCCGGGTGATCGGCGCGAAAGCGCGCAATCACCGGCGGCAGCACGTGGGTCGCCACGCTCGAAAATGTACCGATGCAGATTTTGCCGCGCATGAGCCCACGCATCTCATCCACCCGTCGCTGCAAGCGAGTGAATTCCTCGCATAACGCCTCAACAGCCGGCATAACTTGCCGCCCGTCGGCAGAAAGCACTACGCCCTCGCGGCTTCTATCAAGCACTTTAAAGCCCCAGTCGGCCTCAAGATCGGCCACCATACGGCTCACGCCCGACTGCGAATAGCTCAGCCGCTCGGCGGCGCGCGTAAAACTGCCGGCGCGCACGGTCTCGAGTAGGACCTGCATCTTTTGAACATTCGTTTCCACGGCACCCCTCCACATATGCATGAGCTTTTGTCATGTTATCTATGAATTATATTCGCTTTTCTTCTATAGCCTGTTCACCCATAGTGAACATGCTCGGATATAGAGGGGATTTCAGCGCATGAACAACGGACTGTTTACGTACTTAGCAGCATTGCTATTGTTTGGCTCCAACGGCATCATCGCCGCTGCCATTGCGCTGCCGAGCTCCGATATCGTGCTACTGCGCACGTTTTTGGGCGCACTCTCGCTTGTCACCATCCTCGCCGTCACCCAACGCCATAAGCTGCAGGCGCCATCCCGCCCCCGCGAAGCCGCAGCCCTCCTCCTCTCGGGAGCCGCGCTGGGCGCCAGCTGGATTTTTCTGTTCCGCGCCTACCAGACGATTGGCGTCGGCGTATCCTCGCTGCTGTACTACTGCGGCCCCATCATCGTCATGGCGCTCTCCCCGCTCATCTTTGGCGAAAAGCTGACCGGCAGCAAAATCGCCGGCTTTATCACCGTCGCCTGCGGTGCTTTTCTCATTGCGGCACAAGGTCTAGGCGGCAATATGCCCATTGCGGGTATCGCTTGCGGCATCGCCTCGGCCTTCTGCTACGCATTGATGGTCATCGCCAGCAAGGGCGCGCCGCACATCGAGGGCCTCGAGAACTCCGCGCTCCAGGTGAGCGCCGCCTTTGTGACCGCGCTGGTCCTCACGCTCATCACGCAGGGCGCTCCCTCATTCCTGTCCGCCGGCGTCGCCGCCAGTATTGATTGGCGCGCCGTCGTCATGCTCGGCGTCGTCAACACCGGCATCGGTTGCTTGCTCTACTTTAGCGCTGTCGCCAAGCTGCCCGTCCAGGCCGTTGCGGTCGTCGGCTACCTCGAGCCGCTTTCGGCCGTCGTGTTCTCGGCCGTCCTTTTGGGCGAAGTCATAACACCGGTCCGCCTGATGGGCGCCGCACTTATCATCGGCGGCGCGATTTTTTGCGAATTCGCCGGCAAACGCGCAGGCGCCAAGGCTGGCATAGCCCAGACAGCACGTGCTTAAAAGCCCCTGCTTTGAAATGCTACCTGCGTACATAAATAATCCTCAGCTGGGGATTATTGTCTAAAATACCCCGATGTGCCAAACTGCTCTTATATGTATAAAGATGGCATAAAGGTCTACTGCTCCTTGCAGAGGCCAGATGTCCAAGGGAGTCCACGTGGCACACAACAAACTGGAGGCAAGCCCCCAAGACCAGCGTGGTCAAGGCGGGCATGGAGCCATTCCCCTCTCCGCTGGCATGCTGCTCGTAACGCTCGGCGTCGTATACGGCGACATCGGCACGAGCCCCATGTATACCATGAAATCAATCGTCGCCAACAACGGCGGCATCGGCACCGTCAGCGAGGACATGATTTTGGGCGCACTCTCGCTCGTCATCTGGACCATGACGCTCGTGACCACGGTCAAGTACGTGGTTATCGCCATGAAGGCCGATAACCACAACGAGGGCGGCATCTTCGCCCTGTTTAGCTTGGTGCGCAAAGTGGCGCCGTGGCTGATCCTTCCCGCCATGATCGGCGGCGCGGCGCTGCTCGCCGACGGCATCCTCACCCCCGCCGTCACGGTTACCACGGCCATCGAGGGCTTGCGCACTATCGAGTGGGGCCATGCGCTTTTGGGTGACGGCCAGACCAACGTCATCATCATCACCATCATCATTATCTGCGGTCTGTTTGCCATGCAGCGCGCCGGCACCTCGTCGATCGGCAAGCTGTTCGGCCCGCTCATGACGCTGTGGTTCCTGTTCTTGGCTGGCGCCGGCCTGTTCAACATGCTCGGCAACCCGTCCATCCTACGCGCACTCAACCCCATCCGCGGCATCATGTTCCTGTTCTCGCCCATCAACCACTCGGGCATCATGGTGCTCGGCTTCGTCTTCCTGTCGACGACCGGCGCCGAGGCGCTCTATTCGGACATGGGTCACGTGGGCAAGGCTAACATTTACGCATCCTGGCCGTTCGTAAAGGCAGCCCTCATCCTTAACTATCTGGGTCAGGGCGCTTGGCTGCTCGCCAACAATTCCAATCCCCAGATGCTCGCGATGGATATCGTCAACCCGTTCTATATGATGCTCCCCGAGCCCCTGCGCCCCTTTGCCATCGTGCTTTCGGCCGTGGCGGCCATCATCGCCTCGCAGGCGCTCATCACCGGCTCGTTCTCGTTGGTTTCGGAGGCAACCCGTCTCAATCTCATGCCGCATCTGCGCATCCACTACCCCAGCGACACCAAGGGCCAACTCTATATTCCGCTCGTCAACAACATCATGTGGGTCGGCTGTATCTTCATCGTGCTGCTGTTCCAAAACTCCGAGCGCATGGAGAGCGCCTACGGCCTCGCCATTACCGTGACCATGCTCATGACCACGACGCTTTTGACGAGCTACATCGCCGGCATCCTCAAGCACAAGCTGGGCGCCTGCGTCTTCGCCCTGCTCTTTGGTGCCATTGAGCTGTGCTTCTTCGCTTCGTGCCTCACCATGTTCTTTGACGGCGGCTACGTCATGATCTTCCTGGCCGCGCTGCTGTTTGGCCTTATGTACGTGTGGCGCCGCGGCACCGCCATCGAGCGCACGCAGACGATCCTGCTGCCCGTCTCCAAGTACATTGACCAGCTCGGCCGCCTGCGCAACGACGAGACCTACCCCGTGCTCGCCGACAATCTGGTGTTCCTTACCAACAGTCCCGACCCGCTCACGCTCGACCGCGACGTGCTCTACTCCATCTTGGATAAGCATCCCAAGCGTGCCAAGGCATACTGGTTCATCAACGTGCATGTCACCGATGAGCCCTATACGCACGAGTATTCCGTCGAGACCTTTGGCACGGACTTTTTGTTCCGCGTGCGCTTGGACCTGGGCTTTAAGGTCAACCAGCGCATCAATGCCTACCTGCGCCAGATCGTTGGCGACTTGATGGCATCGGGCGAGCTGCCGCCACAGCATCACGCCTACTCCATCTACGAGACGCGCGGCAACGTGGGCGACTTCCGTTTTTGCATGCTGCGCAAGATGCTTGCCCCCGAAACGGACATCAACCGCAACGATCACCGCGTCATGGCCATCAAGTACGCCGTCCGCCGCGCCTGCGGAAGCCCGGCACGCTGGTACGGTCTTGAGAACTCGGCCATCATCATCGAGTACGTGCCTCTCTTTGCCCGCATGCGTCCAGCAGTCAAGCTCGTACGCACCCAGGTGCCACTCGAGGTTCAGATCGAAGAGGCCGAGGAAATGGAAGTCGACATCTTCTCGGACGACTTGGTCAATGGCAACGAGGCCGGTAGGGACATGAACGTCGATCCCACCGAGCTGCTCGAGAGCGTCGCCGATACGCCCGAACAGCAACAGCTCGACGGCCTCGAGAGCGAACAGCTCAACGACGCCAACTTCTAGCGCCGTCACCCATCGACGATAGCGGCCCTGCACCTCGCGAGAGATGCAGGGCCGTCTTGTATTGCAGTAAAGCTAGCGGCTACGAACGACGCGGCTCGGGAACCACGAGTCTATCGGGGCTCGCGCCCTCGGCATCCGTCAGGCTCACGTAGCGAATCGACGGATCCCCATACATCGCGTAGTAATAATTGCCCGTGCGCGCGCTAAAGCATCCGGTATAGATAGTCTTCTCGAACTTGCCATCGCCCATCCTGGACGCCCCCTCAATCATCACCACGCCCTCGAGTGAACGGAACATGCGGACGACGTTTTCGGTCTCGCTCTCCTTTTGCGGGTAATTGGCATTGAGGTACGCCGCCTTTACAAAACGGCTCGGCGAATAGCAGTCACCCGGAATACCGCGCATGCCGGCACCCGCACCATAGGGCTTGAGCTCGGCGCCACGCCATGTCGCCGTCTGCGGAAAATCGCTTGTGGCCGTGATATAGGTGCGCAGGTTTTCCATGTGCCACGGGAAGGTGGGCTGATTGGCAAGGGTGTCGACCGGATCGTCGTATACATGCAGGCCGTCAGCCATCATCTCGACCACGATGCTGCGCTGGCTGTCGCCGATAATCCAATGGAGCAGCGACACGCCCAGCCCCTCTCCGGCAGATTTGGCGACAATCACCGTGTCGCGCAGCGCGGCCTCGACCTCATCGACCGTCGAGAACGTCGCTGCCACCCACAGGGGAAACTCATAGGCCGCGATATTGGTCTTTCCATCAACCGGCCCCTCGGCATACTCGGCATAACCCGGGAAATTGAGGCCCGCCACGGCGAGGCCCGCATCGTTGCCGCAATCGAAGAACATAGGGTAGTTCTTGTAATCGATGCACATACCGATCACCGCGTGTGCCGCTGCCGCGTCGTCGATAAACGAATACGGAATGTGGAACCCGCGCGGCATCACGCGAACCTGTTGGCCGTAGTCAAAGCTCCAGTCAAGGTTGCGGCCCAGATACATGTGGCCGGAATCATCGGTAAATCGAATACTCGTACACATAGCGCCTCCTAGCTTTACGTTCTTGCTAATCTCATTGTCACCAATCAAAGAGGCACTAAACACAAAAGCCCGGACATGACAACAATGTCACGCCCGGACCAAAAACCACATATGAACGTAATAAAGTCACCCTAACAGGTCGGTCTAGGGTGCCACAGTGCCACAGATCGCCCCGAACGAGGAGCGCCGCGTACTAATGGTACGCAAGCGACGAGTGAGCGGCGAGGTGTGGTGCTGTGGTCACCCTAGACAAGCTTGCCTAGACAGTGGTCGATCATATGCTGGATCATCTGTGCCTCAAAGCCCGCGTAGTCGCGGCGGCACTCCTTCATCTTGCCGTCGACGATCTGGTCAAAGGCAACCTTGCACTTGATATAGCGCGTGGACTTGGTGATCTCGTCGTGCGTCAGGCAGCTCTCCTCCATCTTGCTGGCGCCCAGGCCAAACACCAGACGAGGGTTGTAAAGCACGTGGGGCTCGCCGGCGTCGTCCAAATAGACGCAGACCTTCTTGGTGACGCCAATCTGGTTGGCAGCCAAGCAGCCGGCGTCCTCGAGCGACTTGATGGTATCGATCAGGTCCTGTGCGACCGACTCGTCCTCGACAGTCGCGACCTCGCAACGCTGGGACAGGATGGCCTCGTCGCGGCAGAGCTCTTTAATCATACGTTCCTCCAAAGAGTTCGTTGTAACCGCTTAAGTATACGGTACCTACACATTTTCATGCGAAAAATACCGTCCGTCTGCTACAAAGCGCCGAACTTCAACATGCGAGGAACATCGACCTTCCAAAGGCGATATAGTAGGTGAGTTCGTGTCAATCGGCCTAAACTCGGGGCCGAACAAGGAAAGGGTATGCATGGACGAACTTTTTCACGTCAGTGAGCGCAAGTCCACAATCGGGACCGAACTTCGCGCTGGACTGACAACATTCCTGGCGATGGCCTACATCATCGCCGTCAACCCTGCGGTGCTCTCGGGCGCTGGCATCGATGCGGGAGCGCTCGCCTGTGCCACCTGCCTGGGCGCCGGCATCATGACCATCTGCATGGGCATCTTCGCCAACCGCCCGCTCGCCTGCGCGTCGGGCTTAGGCGTCAACGCGATGATCGCTGGAATCACCACCACCGTCTGCGGCGGTGACTGGCACGTGGCCATGAGCGTCATCTTCCTTGAGGGCGTCGTCATCTTGCTGCTCGTGCTTTGTGGCCTGCGTGAGGCCATCATGGACGCCATCCCGGTTGTCCTGCGTCACGCCATCTCGGTGGGTCTGGGCCTGTTCATCGCCATGATTGGCCTGTGCGACGCCGGCATTATCACCGCTGGCGCCGGTACACTCGTCGGTCTGGGCGACATCACCTCCCCCACCTTCATCGTCGGCATCATCTCCATCCTGGTGACGGTCGCCCTCGCCTGCCGCAACGTCCCCGGCTCGCTGCTCATCGGCATCGTCGTCGCCGTCATCGTCGGTATCCCCCTAGGTGTGACCCAGGCTCCGACCGGTATCATCGCCCCGCTCGACTTCTCGAGCATCGGCGGCCCCATCGCCGACGCCGGCGGCGTGCCCGCCATCGTCAAGGTCCTTACCGACCCCGCGCTCCTCGTCATCTCGTTCTCGCTGCTCATGAGTGACTTCTTCGACACCATGGGCACCGCGATGGCCGTGGCCAAGCAGGGCGAGTTCCTCACCGACGACGGCAACGTCGAAAATATCAAGGAGATCCTGATCGTCGACTCCGCCGCCGCTGCTGTGGGCGGTTTCATGGGCGTCTCCTCCATCACCACCTTCGTCGAGTCCACCTCTGGCGCTGCCGACGGTGGCCGCACGGGCCTCACCTCCGTCACCACCGGCGTGCTGTTCATTCTCGCCGCGTTCTTCTCCCCCATCGTCACCATCGTTTCCAGCGCCGCCACCTGCGGTGCTCTGGTCTACGTCGGCTACCTCATGATGAGCGAGGCCTCCGAGATCGACTGGTCCGACGTGTCGCAGGGTTTCCCGGCGTTCATGATTGTCGCCGGCGTGCCCTTCACCTACTCCATCTCTGCCGGCATTGGCTTGGGCTTTATCGCCTACGTGATCGTCGCGCTCTTTAAGGGCGAGGCCTCCAAGATCAAGCCGCTCATGTGGATCGCAGTCCTTGCCTTCCTCGTCTACTTCTTCGTAGCGTAGCGACAAAGCTGCCAAAGCAGAACACCAAAGCGCGGAGTCGCCATGCGGCCCCGCGCTTTTCTTTTCGGCAGAGCGTATGCATCGACATGCGACAATTGGGGCTGTCGATATCACAACGTCGAGGGAAGCCCGTCATGGAAGCGTGCCAAAAGCAGATAACCGTTTATCCGAATCATACGGAAAGCGCACCTGTCATCTACCTCCCCGTGGTCATGGGAGACGGCAGTGAAGTCTACGAGTGCTGCCAAGAGCTCGACTGCCCACCGCTTACCTTTGTCGCCATTGGCGGGCTCGATTGGAATCGCGAGCTGAGCCCCTGGGCATGCGACGGGACCGTACGCGATGCCGAGCCTTTCGGCGGCCAAGCTGCCGGTTTTCTTGATGAGCTGCTGAATCAGATAATCCCCCAGGTCGAGTCGTCGCTTCCTCAGCCGCCCACCTGGCGCGGCATTGCTGGCTACTCGCTGGCGGGCCTCTTTTCGCTTTGGGCCCTCTGGCAAACCGATGCCTTTGACCGCGCCGCAAGCGCATCGGGGTCCCTGTGGTTTCCTGGCTTTATCGACTATGCGCACGAGCACACGATGCCGAGCACGCCCGACGCCGCCTACCTGTCACTCGGCAAAAAAGAAACCAAGACGCCCAACCGCATGATGCGACACGTCCTCGAAGACACGCGCGCCATGGAAAAACTGCTCGGCGAACGTGGTATTCCCACGACGCTGGAGCTCAACCCCGGCAATCACTTTGCCCAAACCGACTTGCGCATGGCCCGCGGCATCCGCTGGATACTGACGTATTAATAATGGCGCCCACGCGTACGCACGGGCGCCATTTTTTGATTTAGCTGAACACAACCGCTATTCGACAGTCTCCTCGAGTTCCGAGACATCGAACTCAAAATCATTACCGGGCAGAATCGCATTGAGCACGATACCGACCAGCGAGCCCACGGCAAGACCGGAAAGCGAAATCGTCACGCCGCCCAGCTCCAGCACGATAGCACCGGCGGTGCTATACGCAATACCGAGCGAAAGCACGAGCACCAGAGCCGCCACCAGCACGTTACGGTTGTTCTGGAAATCGACCTGGTTTTCGATAAGGTTGCGAACGCCCACGGCACTGATCATGCCATAGAGTACGAGCGACACGCCGCCGATTACACACGCCGGCATGGCCGCAATGACAGCCGCGAACTTGGGGCAGAACGAAAGCACGATGGCGCAGCACGCGGCAATGCGAATCACGCGCGGGTCAAACACACGCGTCAGGGCAAGCACGCCGGTGTTCTCACCATACGTGGTGTTGGCCGGAGCGCCAAAGAGCGAAGCCAGAATCGTGGCAAGACCATCGCCGAGCAGCGTGCGATGCAGACCGGGATCGGCAATGTAGTTGCGCTCGCAAGTCGAACCGATAGCAGAGATGTCACCGATATGCTCGATCATGGTCGCAAAGGCCAGCGGCATGATGGTAATGATGGCCGTCGTGGCGAGGCCGCTATCGAGCTGCGGCCCAAAGAGCGCAAACACGGTGTTGTCCCACACGACGGGCAAGCCAACCCAGGGAGCGGCTGCGACGCCCGAAAAATCGACCTCGCCCAGCGCAGTCGCAACGGCATAGCTCACCACAACGCCCGGCAGAATCGGCACGATCTTGACCATGCCGCGGCCCCAGATGTTGCAGATGACGATCACGGCCACAGCGATAACGGCGACAAGCCAGTTGGTCTGGCAGTTGGCAATGGCAGAGCTCGCCAGGATCAGGCCGATGGAAATGACAATGGGACCGGTCACCACCGGCGGAAAGAAGCGCATGACACGCTTGGCGCCAAATGCGCGGAACAGCGCTGCCAGCACCGGATAGAGCAGGCCGGCGCAGGCAACGCCCAAGCAAGCGTAGGGCAAAAGCTCGGCCTCGCCGTTGGGTGCAATGGCGGCATAGCCCGCGATAAAGGCAAACGACGAGCCCAGGAACGCGGGCACCTTACCGCGCGACAGGAAGTGGAACAGCAGGGTGCCCAAGCCGGCAAACAATAGTGTTGCCGAAACCGAGAGACCGGTGAGCACGGGCACCAGCACGGTGGCGCCAAACATGGCAAACAGGTGCTGCAGGCCGAGCAAAAACATGCGCGGGCGGCCGAGCGATGACGCATCGTAGATGGCATCGGTGACGGCGGGCATCGAAGACTGGGACATGGATGTCCTTTCGAATGGAAGGGCGATCGGACATATCGGATAACCTGCCCGAACGATACGATCCGAACCATTGTACGCGATACGCTATGTCTCGCACGCGCCGTCACCTGCAAACGGTAGCGTTACTTCCAAACGCGCTCGGCAATGCTCCTGACCAGCGCGATCTTTGCCCACTGCTCGTCCTCGGTCAGCTTGTTGCCAATCTCGCAGCTGGCAAAGCCACACTGCGGAGACAGATACAGGTTCTCGAGCGGCACGTACTTTGCCGCCTCGCGGATGCGCTCGACAATAGCGTCCTCGTTCTCGAGCTCTGCCGCCTTGGTAGTCACCAAACCCAGCACGACCTTCTTGCCGGGAGCAACGTACTTGAGCGGCTCAAAACCACCGGCGCGCGGCGTGTCGAACTCCAAATAGAACGCATCGACATCCTCATGCGCAAACAGGTACGGCGCGATGGGGTCGTAGCCGCCCTCAAAAGCGTAGGTGGAGTGGTAGTTGCCGCGGCATACATGCGTGTTGATGACCAGATCGTCGGGCTTGTCCGCGATGGCGGCATTGTTGAGCGCCACGCCCAGCTCGCTCACCTTTTGCAGGTCAACCGGGCTCATGCCAGTCTTGGACACAAAGTCGGTATCGCAATAGATGCCCCAGGTGCAGTCATCAAATTGGATGTTGCGGCAGCCTGCGGCATACAGGTCGGCAATCACGGTGCGATATGCTGCAGCGATGGCATCGGCAAGTTCTTCGTCGGTCTTATAAACGGCACGTAGACTCTCCTGCTGGCCGTCGCAGCGGTCGAGCGTAACTTCGGAGAACGTCTGGATCGGCGCCGGAATGGTTTGCCGCGCGACCTGGCCCTCTCCCTCAAGCGCCTTGACAAACTTAAAGTGCTCGACGAACGGATGGTTCTCGCCGCTGATGGGGCCGGTTACCACGGCGGTGTCGGCTGTGGTCTCCTCGTCGTGGAACATATAACCCGTACGCGAGGTACGGCGTTCAATGCCGTTAAGGCCCCACATAAAATCGAGGTGCCAGTAGCTGCGGCGAAACTCACCATCGGTGATGACCTGCAGGCCGGCGGCCTTCTGCTTTGCCACCAAATCGCGAATGGCATCGTCCTCGACGGCCTTAAGGCCGTCGTCATCAAGCGTGCCCGCGGCGTAGGCGGCACGGGCGTCCTTCACGGCCTGAGGACGAAGAAAACTGCCGACGATATCGGCGCGAAACGGCGCGTTCGGTTGAATCGAAGTGCTCATAGATATCTCCCTTTGAATTGGTTGCTTTACTGGGACAGAGTATGAGCGCTCCTATGGCCATCGTATAATATATGTTTATAACAGTTTGATATAGATGCTTCCTATATCAGTTTGGGCTGCCTTAAAGAGATTTGACCTGTGCAGAACGCAGCAGCCTAGATATGTTGGCGGATCGCGTCGATATAGGCCCGACCGTAGCGCGTGAGCGTCGTATTTTTGCGCGTGATGATGCCGATCTCCATGTACTCGTCCACATCGAGCGGAATGGAGATAATACCCGGCCCGTTGAGCTCGTGGCTGATCACGCCCGAACACACCGTGTAGCCGTTGAGGCCCATGGCCAGGTTGAACAGCGTCGCGCGATCGCGCACGCGGATGTTCTTGCGGCGCTCAAACGTCGAGGTCAGTTCCTCGGAATAGTAAAACGAGTTGTAGCTGCCCTGCTCGTAGGACAGGAAGGGATAGTCCTCCAGGTCCTCGAGCGTCACGCTGGAGCGGCCCGCCAGCGGATGGTCGGCGCACACAAAAACGTGCGGCGTGGCGCAGAAGAGCTCTTCGAACACGAGCTCGTTGGCCGCCAGCATGCGCTCGATGACCTCGCGATTGTGCTCGGACAAGTACAAGATGCCTAGTTCGCTTTTCATATGCGCGACGTCCTCGATAATCTCGTGAGTCTGCTCCTCGCGCAGGGTAAAGTCGTAGCGCGCGGCATCGAACTCACGGATCACATCGACAAACGCGTTGACGGCAAAGGAATAATGCTGGCAGCTCACACTAAAGTGCGGCACCTGCTCGGACTCGCCCTTGTACTTGCCTTCGAGCAGATCCGCCTGGTCGAGCACCTGGCGCGCGTAGCCCAAGAAGGTCTCGCCCTCCTCGGACACAATGACACCCTTGTTGGTGCGCTCAAAGATGTGCACACCCATCTCGTTTTCGAGATCGCGGATCGACGCAGTAATCGAAGGCTGCGACACAAAAAGCCGGCGCGAGGCCTCGGTGATGCTGCCGCATTCGGCAACTTTGACGACATACCTGAGCTGCTGAAGCTTCATAGCTTTCTCCCTAGACGTTCGTGACGTCGAAACCCGTCGCATCCATCTGACGCATAAACGGCGGCATCTCCCCCGTCGCGGCACAGGCGGCAATCTGATGCAGAGCCCCGGCAACCGCATCGTCTGCCGCAGCGCCGATATGCCAGCGCGCGGCAGCCGTGACAGCCTCGTTGGCATTGGCGACTGCAACGGAGTTGGGAACGGCATCGATCATGGGCAGATCGTTATCGGAATCACCGAACACGGCCACCTCGTCGGGCGTCAGGCCCAAAGCGCGCGCCAGCTCCAGCGCAGCGCAGCCCTTGTCCCAACCGGCCGGAAGGATGTCAAACAGGCGCACGCGGTTGTTGGGAAACACAAGCGAGAGCTCCGGCACCTCGGCGGCAACGCGCTCGCGTAGCTCCACGAGCTCCTCACGTGAACGGGCACTCCAAATATTCGCCTTAAACACCGGGGCATCATCGACAACAGGACGGCACGGGGCCTCTTCGCCCTTGAGCCACGCGTTGCCGCCCGACTCCATGGCGCGGCGTACGCGCTCGGGGTCGTTCGTCACGCAATAGGCATCGTTATCCCAAAAGTCATCACCCAGGCTGTAGACCTTCAGATACGTATCGTCGGTCTCTTGCTCGAGGTAATCGGCCAGACGCGTCAGGGCATCGTTGTCGGTCGCATGCGAGGCCACCGCCTCGCCGTCCACAAACATGACCTGGCCGTTGCAGAACGCGCCGGTCGAGAAGCACTCGACGCAATTGCGGAACATCCAGCCCATCGCGGACGGCTGGCGACCCGAAACCGGGCCAAAGTGCAGACCCGCCGCCTGCATGGCATGAATGCCCTCGATGGCGTAGTCGCTGGCGCCGTCATGCCCGGCTGGAATCAGCGTATCGTCCATATCGGTCAGCACAAGTTTAATCATAAGGCCCCCATTCGTATCGGTCCTACCTATTGTAACGACCTGCCAAAATAAACCTGTCCCTTTTTGGCAGGTGCGCTAGTATAGGGAACAACAGATTCGATGCGGGAGTGCCGGCGGTGCAAACCACAAGGCTGAGAGGGCATGGGGCCCAATCCTTTGAACCTGTCAGTTAATGCTGGCGTAGGGAGCATGCCGCCTTTACAGGGGCGCTGTCTATGCACAGCGCCCCTTTTCTATGCCAAGGAGGCATGTGCAGTGATTGATTCGGAACAGCTTAAGCAGCATATGGTCAAGGCCGTGGAGGAGATTCGCGCCACCAATCCGATGGCCGGCTCCATCACCAACACGGTGACGATCGACTTTGTCGCCAACGCACAGCTCGCCGTGGGCGGATCGGCCGCCATGGTCTATCTGCCCGACGAAGGCGAGGCACTCGTTGCCGGCGGCGGCGCCATCTATCTCAACATGGGCACGCTCTTCCCCATCTACGAGCAGACGATTCCCCGAGCGGCCAAGGCGGCACACGACGCCGGCAAGCCCTGGGTGCTCGATCCGGTGGGCCTGGGCATCGGTAGCCTGCGCACCCAGCTGGTAAACGAGCTCAAGCAGTACAAGCCCGCCATCGTGCGCGGCAATGCCTCCGAGATCATTGCGCTCGCCGGCCTGTGGGGTCTTGAGGGCGAGGCGGCCGATCTGAGCCGCGTACGCGGCGTCGATACCACCGACACGGTCGACGCCGCCCGCGATGCCGCCGTGGCGCTCGCCCGCTACACCGGCGGCGCCGTGGTCGTCTCGGGCGAAGTCGACCTGATTACCGACGGCACGACCGTGGCCAAGTCCCACGGCGGCAGCCCGCTCATGTCCAAGATCACCGGCTGCGGCTGCTCGCAGGGCGGCGTGCTGGCCGTGTACGCCTGCGCCGCCGACCCGTTTACGGCAGCCGTCTGCGGCACCGCCGTCTACAACGTTGCCGGCACGCGTGCCGCCGCCGTCGCCGATGCCCCGGCAAGCTTTAAGGTCGCCTTTATCGACGAGCTCTACCGCGCGACCGCCCAGGACATCGCCGATAACCAACTCGAGCTCGAGGAGGCATAAGCCATGTCCGAGCCCGCAACCAATGCCGGCATGAACACACTCGTCGCCGTGGCCATCGCCCCGTGCGGCACCGGCGATGAACTGTCCGCCGAGGTCGCCGAGGTCGTGCGCGTCATTCGCGAGAGCGGCCTTCCCAACCGCACCACCTCGATGTTCACCGAGATCGAGGGTGACTGGGACGAGGTCATGCAGGTCGTGCGCGACGCAACCTTTGTGTTGGCGAGCAAGGGCATCCGCACCGAAGTCGTGCTCAAAGCCGATATTCGACCCGGATTTACCGACACCATGACCGGCAAGCTCGAGCGCATGGAAGCACAGATCAAAAAGCAGGAGGAAGCACGATGAGCATCCGCGACAACCTTGATATCTCGGCCTATCTGGTACTCGGCCCCGAAAACACGCTCGGGCGTCCCGTGGGCGATGTGGTGGCCCAGGCGCTCGACGCAGGCTTTACCTGCATCCAGGTGCGCTCCAAGGTGGCAAGTGCCCGCGAGATCATCGCGCTGACGGGCGACGCCGCGCAGGCAATCGCACAGGCCGGCAAGACCGGTCAGGTCGCCCTGCTGATCGACGACCGCCTGGACTGCGTACTCGCCGCGCGCGAGCAGGGCATCGCTGTCGACGGCGTGCACGTTGGCCAGAGCGATATTCCCGTCGAGGTCTGCCGCAAACTTTTGGGCCCCGATGCCATTGTGGGCCTTTCGGCCCGTTGCGAGGAGATGCTCGAGTACGTCAAGACCGCCGACATGAGCCTGGTCGACTACCTGGGCATCGGCCCGCTCCACGAGACCGAGACCAAGCGCGACTGCGGACGCGCGGCCGACGGCTCTATCATCACCAAGAGCTTTGAGGACTTGGCCGCACTCCACGCGGCAAGCCCCGTGCCCATCGTGGTGGGCGGCGGCGTCAAGACGGCCGACCTGCCACAGCTCAAGGCCACCGGCGTCGATGGCTTCTTTGTGGTGAGCGCCGTCTGCAGTGCCGACGACCCCTACGCCGCCGCCAAGGAGCTCGTCGATACCTGGCAGCAGGCATAGGCTCAAGCCGAGCAGCCGATTCGCAGCCTCATATCTTCAGCGATGGAAAGCGCATCCCAGTTTGGACCTCCATTCCGGGATGCGCTTCCCGCCGAGATGGCGGCAGCAGTCTCTACCCTGCCAGATATGTCTCCAGTGCCGGCAAGGTTGCCTCCGCATCACGGCGGCCGATCTGATAGATGCGTTCGAGTTCATCGGGCTCGCGGCACAGCGACGGTACCTTCACCGATTCGCTCGGCCGCACCACAAAGATTTCGCCGGCAGCCTCGCGACGTGCTAAGTCATCGAGCGTGGCATTGTAGACCTCATGCCGATGCTCAAGCGCTGCGACAAACTCCGGGTAGTGACGGAACACGCGCCGCAGCATGGGCATCACGCTGTTGGGCTGCTTCACAAAGCCCGCCGGCTGCGTGAGTACCACGATGTTTCGGTCATACCCCTGCGCAAACAGCCATGCGCTGGGAATAGAATCAGCCACGCCACCATCCAGATACTTATGTCCGTCAATAGCAACGGGACGCGTCGCCACAGGAATAGCCGACGACGCCCGGATCCACTCGATATCGCGCTCATCGCCATAAGGCAGGTCGTGATAGACGGCCTTGCCCGTCTCGATATCGGTACACACGCACGTAAACCGCATGGGGCAGGCGCGATATGCCTCCAGGTCGATGGGATCGCGCTCGATGGGCACCTCATGATAGGCAAAATCGGCATTGAACATGTCTCCAGTCCGCAGCCAGCTTGCTACACCCGCATAGCGCTTATCGGCACAATATGCCTTGTTGTAGCGAATGGCGCGTCCAATCTGCCGCGATTTAAAGTTGTAGCCAAACGCCGCGCCCGCCGAGACACCCACCATATGGTCGCAGGTCAAACCGTGCTCCATCCAAACGTCGAGCACGCCCGCCGTATACATACCGCGGTAGCCGCCTCCTTCGAGCGCCAGCCCCACCGTGCGCATCATATTTGACTGTGCCATGCGACCATCTCCGTCCCCGCAAATTTAAACGGAACAAGTATACCCATCAACATATACCGCCCCAGTCGCATTTTTATCGAACATCGCATCATCGCGCTGCCGTTTGTCGAATAATAGCCACCCACAGCATGTGCACCCCTATATAATTTTGTACTGTTGTTTATTACTGTTGTTTATACTACTCAGCAGTTATCAACAGCGAACATTAGCCGGCAAAGTAACCCAACAACGCAGCAAGGCGGGGGCCTGGATACACGCAAAACGCTGAGCAACGACGCGTGTACACGACGAGCTCGCCCGACGCAATCCGCCCCGACTTCAGAAAGCCGCTTAGAACATGGATACTGTCAGCAATTACACCGAAACGCTCGAAAAGACCGTCCGTGACCTTCTCGAGCGTCAGGAGGATCTGATCAGGACCGCCTTTACCGACCAGCTTACCGGGCTTGGCAACCGTGGCGGCTTTGCCCGTTCCCTCGAGGAGCTCTGGGAGCAGGACACCCCCGTTACCATGGCGTTCATCGATATCGACAATCTCAAGCACTGCAACGACGTCTTTGGGCATGACGAGGGCAACCGCTATATCTTGCAGGTAAGCCTCTATCTCAAACTGTATATGAAAGTGGACGAGGCGGCGTTTCGCATAGGCGGCGACGAGTTTGCCATCCTATCTACGATTGCGACCGAGGACGACCTCGCCGAACGTCTGGAACACTGCCGAACGATCCTGCTCAAAAACAACGATTCCGAGATGCCCCACTCGTTTAGCTACGGAGTGGCACACGCCGACCCCGCCCTGGGCGAAGCCTCCAATCGCATGACACTCGATGCCGACCATCGCATGTACGACTACAAGCTACGTCATGCCATGCACCTCGATCGGCGCAATATTACGCAAGTCCACGCCGACGACTTCGGAATAAGCGATCGTATTTTCGACGCTTTTTCGATGCTCAACGAGGGCCGTTATTTCTTTATCGAGAACTTGGACAAGGACCGCACCCTTTGGTCGCAAGGTGCCTTGCGCGATCTCGGTCTTCCTTCGGAGCACATAGACAGCTGCCGCGATTTCTGGAAGACGCGCGTCCATCCCGATGACCTCGAGGCCTACGCCAACGGCATCAACCAGATCTTTAACGGCTCCAAACACCGCCGCGTCATGCAGTACCGCATGCGCAATGCCGCGGGTGACTACGTTCTCTGCCGTGCTCGCGGGTTTCGCATCGACGGCGACGGAAATGTCCCCTCGCTCTATGTCGGCGAACTCGTCAACCACTCGCTTGCCGAAACCGTCGACGCCGCCACAGGCCTCGGAACGCAGCGCATGCTGGTCAACGCTATCGATGCCTGCCGTCGCGACCGCTGCGAGACGGGGCTTATAGCGGTGCGCATTCGTGGCACGGCGAATCTCAACGAGCTCTACGGGGCCGAGGCTGTCGACAACATGCTTGCCGAATACGCAGGCCGCATGCTGTCGATCACCCGCGGCAGAAGCCGGGTCTTCCGTTCACGAAGCGTCCAGTTCGTCGTGCTCAGCAACGATTTGGACCATGAGGCATTCGAGCAACTGACCCGCCACCTTAAAGAGGCTGTTTTCGCTCCTGTTCAAATCGCGGGCGACACCATTACTCCCGTCTGCCTTGTCGTCCCGGCCTTTTACGAGCAGTTAACCCATCAAACGACCGCCGTTTTAGGCGAACTCGACCGTCGCCTTCGCACGGCCGGCGGGCTTGTTCCCAACGACAGCCTCCCCATACCCGAGGCGGAGCGCAAAAGCGCCATCGCCGAACGTATCGACTCGCTCACGGGCCTCTATCGACCCAGCGAGTTTATGCGGCGCGCCAACGCATTTCTCGAGGCAAGGCGCGACGACACCTGGTGCATCGCCACCGTCGACATGGGTCACATGCGCCTGTTTAATGAATGGCACGGCCAGGCCGAGGGCGACCGCGTACTCGCCGATGTGGGCACGGTCCTCAAGGACATCGAGAATGCCGATATGGGCGTCGCAGGGTACTGGGGCCAAGATGACTTTTGCGTACTCATCCCCTTTAAGCACATCACCGTCCATCAAATCTACAACCGCGTTCGCGAGGCAGTAGCCAGGCATGATGACGGCGTAGGTTTTTGGCCGTCCATGGGCATTTACCCCATCGACTCCAATGAGGAGATCACCATCGATGCGCAGGCAAAGGCCATGTTTACCAATCGACGCGCCAAAAACGACTTCAAGGAGCGCATTGCTATTTTCCGCCCCGAAGAATATGAACACGAAATTGCGTTCCACCGCACGCTGACCGAGTTCCAGTACGCGCTCTCAAACGGCCGCATCACGTACTACCTGCAGCCCCAGGTCGATATGGAAACCGGCGAGATCATTGGCGCCGAGGCACTCACCCGCTGGATTGACAAGGACGGCTCTCTCATTTCGCCCGCAACGTTTATCCCCGCACTCGAGGAAAGCGGCTTTGTGGTGACGCTCGACAAGTACATTTGGCAGGGTGTCGCCTCGTGGCTGCGCGAGCGTCTCGATCGCGGCCTTCGCGTGGTTCCGGTCTCGCTTAATGTGTCGCGCGTGGATATCCTTGCCTGCGACGTTGCCGAGCATATGGGGGCGCTTGCCGCCCAATACAACCTGCCGCCCGAGCTCATGCGTATCGAGATCACCGAGACGGCTTATACGGGAGAGTCCGAAGCCGTGGACAAACTGACAGCCGACTTGCACACCCGCGGCTTCTCGACCTATATGGACGATTTTGGCACCGGTCAGTCCACGCTCGCGATGCTCAAGAACGTCAACGTCGACGTCATCAAGCTCGACCGCACCTTTGTGCCCACCGACCGCGATCAAGGCCGCAGCGCGCAGATCGTGTCATCGATGCTCGAGATGGCGCAGTCGCTCCATCTGCCCATTGTAATCGAAGGCGTCGAGACAGATGAGCAGGCGAACATGCTACGCCACATGGGTGCCCGCTACGCTCAGGGCTTCCTCTACTACCGCCCCATGCCGGCGAAGGATTTTGAGGCATTGCTCGATGGTGGCAATAACAACTGATACGCTCGCGCGCAAAACGCCACCGTCGAAGGGGGCATTTGTCTCCATTAGCTAACTTATTACCCCAATTCAAACCGAATTGGGGATATGATACAAACCGTTGTTCCGCCCAAGGAGGTTATCCATCATGAACGAGTCATATCGCCTGGGTGAGCAATCGATTATTGCCTATCTTCAGCGACTTGCGAATGGCATCTCGACCGCCGAACTCGATGTTGCCGCACTGCCTGCTGAGCTGCGCGCCGTTGGCGAGCAACTGCAAAAGACGCATGCCATCCTGCAACAAGAGCGCCGGCTGCTTGAGAGCAACGCCTATATCGACCCGCTCACCAACTTGGGCAACCGCGGCGGACTCGACCGTCACGTCGAGCAGCTCTGGCACAAAGGTGACCCCTTCACCTGCGCCTATATTGACATCGACCATCTCAAACATTGCAATGATAGGTTTGGCCACGCCGAAGGCAATCGCTATATTCTGAGCATCTGCCGCACGCTCTCCGAAACCATGGAGCACGATGAGATGCTGTTCCGCATCGGTGGAGACGAGTTTGTGCTCATCTCGCTCTCCGCAAACGAGACCGAACTCGAGCAGCGCTTGGAGCGGGTACGTGCCGGGCTGATCGAGGCGAGCTCAAGTGGCAAGGCGCCCATGATCGCCAGCTTTAGCTTTGGCTGCTCGCGCGTCGATCCACTTGCCGGCGACACGCGTCGCCAGATGACGATGGATGCCGATCGCAAGATGTATCGCTATAAGCTTATGCATCGTGTGCAGCAACCGAAAGACAATGACGCGCCGCAACGCCCAATCGTCGATCAGCTTCCCTGCAACGACCGGGTGTTCCAAGCGATCTCCATGAGCTCCGAGACGCGCTATCCGTTCATCCTTAACCTCGATACGGGAGAATCGCAATGGTCGGTTAACGCCGTGCGCGATTTTGACCTGCCCTCCCAGCACCCTTTTAACTCACTCGACATGTGGCTCGCCCGCGTTCATCCCGAGGACCGCGACAACGTACGCGCCGAGCTCGACATGGTGATAAACGGCACGTGGCACTTCCACTACATGCAGTATCGCGTAATGGATGCCACCGGAAAATACGTGCTTTGCGACTGCACAGGTTACCGCTTGGACGGCACCGATACCGAGCCCAGCATGTATGTGGGCACTATCATCAACCGAAGCTTGGCAGATACGACCGACTCGGTAACGGGCCTGGGCGATGTCCACGCGCTGGTCAACGCTATTGGAGAGATGCGCCGCGTGGCGCGCGAGGCAGGCTTTATTGCCATTAAGGTCGACGATATCGCCGAAGTCAATGCCCGCTTTGGATTCGATGCAGGCGACCGCGTGCTCGCCGAAAGTGCCGCCTGCCTCATGGATTGTTCGCGCGGCAAGGGTCGCCTGTTCCGCTCGACGGGACCAATGTTCGTGGCGCTTTTCGATGAGCTCGGCCCCGAGGCAATCGACGAGCTCGCAAACGAAATCGAACGATTCCTGGGTTCTCCCGTGCTCATCGGCTCGCTTGAATATCAGCCGCCCATTCGCGTGGCCACGCTCCATCTGAACAGCGTTGACCGACAGCCCGTTTCCATTTTGAACGAGCTCAAAGCGTTGCTCGGTAAAGCCGTGCAGGTTCCAGGTACCAAACTGGATTAGCACCGCGCCCGCACCGCCTCCCCCATCGTGCGATAATCCTCTGCAGAAGTCACCAACAGCAGAGGGAGTTTGTGATGAAGGTTCTTTTGGTCAATGGCAGTCCCAAGGCAAACGGCAACACCGCCCGCGCACTCGCCGAAGTCGCCGAGCAACTCAACGCCGAGGGTATCGATACCGAGGTGTTCCAGCTGGGCGCCAAGCCCATTCGCGACTGCATTGGCTGTGGCCAGTGCGGCAAGCTCGATTGCCGCTGCACCTTTGACGACGACGTGGTGAACGAGCTGATCGCTGCCGCCGAGCAGGCAGATGGCTTTGTCTTTGGCTCCCCCGTCTACTATGCGCATCCCAGCGGACGCATCCTCTCGGCTCTCGACCGCGCATTCTATGCTGGCAGCAAGGCCTTTGCGCACAAGCCGGGTGCCGCGGTCGCCGTCGCCCGCCGTGGCGGCACGTCGACCACCTTCGATGTACTCAACAAGTACTTCACTATCAACCAGATGCCCGTGGTGGCCTCCACGTACTGGAACAACGTCTTTGGTGCCATGCCGGGCGAGGCCACCCAGGACGCCGAGGGCCTGGCCACCATGCGAAACATCGGCAAAAACATGGCCTGGCTCCTGCGCTGTATCGAGGCAGGACAGGCCGCCGGTATCAACGCACCCGAGGCAGATCGAGCAACGACCAACTTCATTCGATAGAGCGGCGGAGCATGAATATCCAGATTTTTGGAACCAAAAAGTCTTTCGATACCAAGAAGGCCCAGCGCTATTTTAAGGAGCGCCGCATTAAGGTGCAGTTTATTGACCTTAGGGAAAAGGAGATGAGCAAGGGCGAGCTCACGAGCGTGATGCAGGCGGTCGGCGGCATCGACAAGCTGCTCAACCCCAAGGCCAAGGACGAGGAGACGCTCGCGCTCATCCAGCACCTTACCCCTAGCCAGCGCTTCGACAAACTGCTCGAAAACCAGCAGGTTCTAGCCGAACCCATCGTGCGCAACGGCAAAAAGGCCACCGTCGGTTATTGCCCCGATGTATGGGGAGCCTGGGAGTAGCCTGTGTTATTTGCCGGCGCGTGGGTATAAGAGCAGGCGTTTGGCATAAGATTCAACTGTAAGCCATGTCTAACAAAGGAGGGCACATGCCCAACAAACCCGTGAAGATCATCATGCTTACCGGATACCTCGGTGCCGGCAAGACCACGCTGCTCAACCACATCCTCGCTAACGACGGCGGCATCCGCGCCGCCGTGATCGTCAACGATATCGGCGAGATCAATGTCGACGCCAGTCTTATCGCCGACGGCGGCCTTTCCGAGACCGACGACCTCATCCCGCTCACCAACGGCTGCATCTGCTGCACGCTTTCGGACGACCTGGCCAACCAGCTGCAGGGCATTGCCGATTCGGGCAAGTTCGACTACATCATCATCGAGGCATCGGGTATTTGCGAGCCTATCCCCATCGCCTACACCATCTCGAGCTTCTGCGACGAGGCCAAGGTGGGCGGCGAGCCCAAGCTCGCGCTCGACAACATCGTGGCCGTGGTCGACTGCGCCCGCATGTACGACGAGTTCAACGGCGGTCGCGACCTGCTGGCTGAGGATATCGACGAGGACGACATCGAAAGCCTGCTCATCCAGCAAATCGAGTTCTGCTCCACGCTAATCCTTAACAAGACCGATACCGTGACGCCCGAGCAGATCGCCGAGCTCAAGGCCATCGTGCGCAGCCTGCAGAAGGACGCCGTGATCGTCGAGGCCCAAAACGGCGAGGTCCCCATGGAGGAGCTGCTCGATACCGACCGCTTCGACTTTATGCGCGCCTACAACTCCGCCGCCTGGATCGAGGCCATGGAGCATCCCGAGGAGCACGACGACCCCGAAGTGCTCGAGTACGACATCGAGACCTTTGTGTACTCGCGCCGCAAGCCGTTTGACCTGCAGAAGTTCACTGATTTTGTTGAGCAGGAGTGGCCCGACGAGGTCATCCGCGTCAAGGGTCCGCTGTGGCAGACCGGCGATCCGGACATGTGCTACATGTTTGAGCAGGCCGGCCACCAGATGCGCCTGATGGAGAACGGCCTGTTCGTTGACTCCGCGCCCGAGGGCGAGAAGCAGAAGATCATCGACGAGAACCCCGAGATCATGCAAATTTGGGACGACGAGACGGGCGACCGCATGACGAGCCTGTGCATCATCGGCCGTCACATGGACAAGGACGCGCTCATCGCCTCCCTCGATGCCTGCCTGACCGACTGGCACCGCGCCTAGGTTTATCCAAGCGGGCATTTTTCCGCCTATGTAACTACCAAACCACCACGAAGGTGCCCTTCGTGGTGGTTTTTCGTTCTGAGCCAAGGAGATTCATGTTCAACATTGTGCTGTATGCGCCCGAGATTCCGGCCAATACGGGCAATATCGGCCGCACCTGCGTGGTTACCGGCACCCGCCTGCATCTGGTGGAGCCGCTGGGGTTTTCGCTCGACGACAAGACGGTACGTCGCGCCGGCCTGGGCTACTGGCAAAACTTGGACGTGACGACCTATGCCGGCTGGGAGGACTTCCTTGCGCGCAATGACCTCTCCCCTGCCGACGAACGCCTGCATCTGCTGACCAAAAAGGCACGCCGCACCTATGCGCAGAGTACCTACCGCGATGGCGACTACTTGGTCTTTGGCAGCGAGAGCTCGGGCATTCCCGAGGAGCTACTCGCTGCAGCGCCCACGTGCTGCGAGCGCATCCCGATGCTGCGCGATTGCGATTCGCTTGACAACGCCGAGGCCTGGGAAACCCACGAGGAATCGCTGGGGCATACCGAGGACAGCCACGAGGCCATCCTTCAACAGGACATCTGCGGCAACTTCGTCAATCCGAACGACTACCGCATCAGCGCACTCAACCTCTCCAACAGCGCCGCCATCGTCCTCTACGAGGCTCTGCGCCAAACAGGCTTTCCGGGAATGTGACAAAGGAACTTTCCCTTTGTTACATTCAAGCGCCACGCCGATGGCACGCACGCCTAATTGATGCTCTAGATAAAGAGCCCTCATTTTTAATCAGAATTAACTAAAGTAAAATGAAGTTAAACGGCGGTGTGAAAGGAGAGCCTTGTGAAATACCTCGAAAACCCGTTTACCCCTAGTTTTGGTGAGGTTCCTGCCCATCTCGCTGGCAGACAACAGATTATTCGGGATTTGGACCGTGCCTTCTTGAGCCAGCGCAGGCGCCCAGAATTGACCTCGATCTTCTCGGGCGCGCGTGGAACCGGTAAAACCGCTCTCATGTCGTCGCTCGCGACAAGGGCGGAATCCCACGGCTGGATAGCCGTAAAGACGACCGCGCTCCCGGGAATGCTTGAGGAAATCGAGCTCGGGACGAAACGTGCCGCAGCCCATCTCATCGACTCGTCCACCCACTTCGAAGTCACCGGCCTCGGAATTGCACCGCTCGGCAGCATCGAGGTCAGTCGCGTTCACAATGCCTCAACCTGGCGTTATCGCATGAGCGACATCATCGACCAGCTCAACGAGGCGGGCACCGGTCTGCTCGTCACGGTTGACGAGGTGGACCCGACACTCGACGAGATGATTCAGCTCGCAGCGACGTATCAGCACTTTGTGACCGATGGGAAACGTGTCGCGCTGCTCATGGCGGGACTTCCCAACAACGTCTCGACGTTGCTGAACCACAAGACGGTCTCGTTCCTTCGCCGCGCCCAGCAATATCATCTGGGTCGCATTGCCGACTATGACGTACGCGAAGCCTTGATTCGCACAATCCAGGAAAACGATCGCCTGGCAGATGCTGGGGGAATCGATAGAGCCGTTCGCTCGATCTCTGGTTTTCCCTTCCTATTGCAACTCGTAGGCTACCGTGCCTGGGATCTCACAAGCGATTCGAAGGAAATCTCGTCACGCGACTTTGACCTGGGAATCAAAATCGCGCGCGACGAGATGGACGACCGAATCCTCGCGGCAACCTATCGGGAACTCACCGCAGAGGACAAGCGATTCCTCATCGCCATGCTCGATGACGAGGGAGAGTCCACCACTGCTGACCTAGTCGAGCGCCTTAAGCGTTCGCCGCAGCAGGTCTCCCGCTACCGACGCCGCATGATAGATGCCGGCATCATTGGAGAACGTGGGCGCGGAATCGTCGCTTTTGAATTGCCATTCTTCCGCGACTATCTCGCCGCTCAATGCGTGAAATAGAAGTCAATGTGACAAAGGGGCAGTCCCTTTGTCACATTGACTATAGATAACGACCGGTAATGCTCCTGAAGCAAGCAGCGATATCCGCCGGCGTACCGGCGCAGACGATTTGCCCGCCGGCGTCGCCACCGCCCGGGCCCATGTCGATCACGTAATCGGCGTTACGGATAAGGTCGAGATCGTGTTCGATCACGATAACCGTGGCGCCTTTGGCAACAAGGCCGTCGAACACACTCAGCAACACCTGAACATCGAGCGGATGTAGTCCGATCGTGGGCTCGTCAAACACAAACACGGCATCATCCTGCACGCGACCCATCTCGCTCGCAAGCTTAAGACGCTGAGCCTCGCCGCCCGAAAGCGCCGGCGTGGGCTCACCGAGCGTGAGATAGCCCAAGCCAAGGTCGTGCAAGGTCTGCAAGCGCGTCTGAACTTTCTTGAGCCCCACCGTGGCGTCGATGGCCTCGTCCACACTCATGTCCATGAGCTGCGGCAACGTAAGCAGACTCCCGTCCTTGCCCTCGCGATGGATATGCGAAGCCGCGTCTGCATAACGTGAGCCGTGACATGCCGGGCAGACGATTTCGACATCGGGCAAAAACTGCACGTCGAGCGATATCGAGCCCGTGCCATCACACGTAGGGCAGCGCAAGGCGCCGGTATTGTAGCTAAAGGCGCCCGCCTTGTAGCCGGCTGCCTTGGCCTCGGGCGTACGGGCGAAGGCGCGGCGCAGCTCATCATGGATGTCGGCATAGGTTGCCACCGTCGAGCGCACGTTGGCACCGATGGGCGTGGCGTCAATCAGGTTGGCACGCGCAATGCCCTCGGCATCGATCCAGCGCACGTGGCGTGGCAAGCGCTCGCCAGCTGCCTGCGCCTTAAGCGCCGGGATGAGCGTCTCGAGCACCAACGTCGTCTTGCCCGAACCCGAAACACCCGTAACCGCGACCAAGCGACCGCGCGGAATATCGACTTCGAGCGGCTTGACGGTATGGATGGTATCGGTCGCCATGCGGATATGGCCCTGGTCGAACATTTCGTCGTCAGTCACCTGCGGACGCAAGCGTTTGGGCTCGGCGCGCAAAAACGGCGCGATACGGCTGTCCTGCGATTGCTCAACCTCGTCTAACGTACCAGCGGCGATTACGTTGCCGCCGCCTGCTCCGGCAACGGGGCCCATCTCGACCAGATAGTCGGCTTCCGCCAGTACGCGTGTATCGTGGTCGACAACAACCACGGTGTTGCCGTCATCCACCAGATCTCGCATCACGCCCACCAAGCCGTCGACATTGGCAGGATGCAAGCCAATCGAGGGCTCGTCCAGCACATAAAGCACACCCGTCGACCGGTTGCGCACCACGCGGGCGAGCTGCACACGCTGGCGCTCACCCGTGGAGAGCGTGGCACCGGCGCGGTCGAGTGAAAGGTAATCGAGACCCAGGTCGACCAGACGACGGGCCACGCTCAAAAACGAATCGCAGATATCCGTCGCCATGGGCCGCATCTCGGGCGGCAAGGATGCGGGCACCCCGCGCATCCACTCAATCGCCTCGCCCAGCGTCATGGCCGCGGCCTGCGCCAGATTGATACCGCGCACCTGGGGCTGGCGCGCGGCCTCGGAGAGACGCGTGCCGCCGCAATCACGGCATGCTCCCTCGCGCAAAAAGCGCGCAACGCGTTTTAAGCCCTTATCGTCCTTGACCTTGGCGAGCGCATTTTCGACGGTATAGACGGCGTTGTAATAGGTGAAGTCGAGCGGCGTGGCGCCCTCACCGTTTTTGGGAACGTAGAGAATGTGCTTCTTAACCGCCGGGCCATGAAACACGATGTCGCGCTCTTGAGGCGTGAGCTGGTTAAATGGCACGTCGGTGCGCACGCCCATCTCGCCAGCAACCTGCTTCATCAGATCCCACATGAGCGTGCCCCAAGGAAGCACCGCGCCCTCGTTGATAGTCTTTGACTCGTCGGGCACCAGGCTCGCCTCGTCTACCTCGCGCATGGCACCGGTGCCGCCGCAGGTAGGGCACGCACCGCCGCTATTGAAAGCCAAATCCTCGGCACTCGGCGCGTAGAACTCGCGGCCGCATGTCGGACACGTGAGCGACAGGCCCGCAGCCACGTTAAGGCTCGGCTCCACACGCGCCCCGCAATGCGGGCACACGTGATGGGCGCAACGGCTAAAGAGTAGACGCAGGCTATTGTTGAGCTCGGTCATGGTACCAAAGGTCGAGCGCACACCCGGTACACTGGGGCGCTGATGTAATGCGAGCGCCGCTGGCACGTGCAGCACCTCGTCCACCTGGGCGTGCTCGGCCTGCGTCAGACGACGGCGGGTATAGGTGCTGAGCGCCTCCAGATAGCGGCGCGAGCCCTCGGCATAAAGAACCCCGAGTGCCAGCGAACTCTTGCCCGAACCCGACACGCCGGCAATGCCCACGAGCTTTCCCAGCGGAATATCGATATCGATGTCTTTGAGGTTATGGACGCGCGCGCCACGCACCTCGATAGCCTGCGGGTTCATCTTCTGTTCCGTCACCTTTATCACCCTACTCATGCCATATAACTCGATCGCGAATGTACGCGCCCAGCATGGGCACGGTAAACCGGACGAGGCCGTATCCGGCAGCCTCGATGACGCGCTCGCGAATCAGGCTTGCACGATATTTACTCGCCCAGCTCTGCGTGCGATCGCAACGCTCAATGATGTCCGCCATGCGCGTCGGCTTACCCTCGTCAGCAGCCATGGCCTCGATAAAGAGGCGTTGCGGACTGCGCAGACCGTAATACAGAGGTGCGTCAACCGCTTCGTAGAACTCGGAGACGGCATCCGCATGGCCATTCTCGACATCGCGCCTTTCGATGACCTGCGAGCCACGCCGGACAGCAGACCGCCACATGTAATAGCCCACCAGCTGAACCATATAGGGATGCCCCATGCTCTTGCGCGCCGCAAGGTCCGCCGTCTCCGTGTCAACGTAAAGACCGGCGTCTTTGACCGTCTGGATATATGAATCGCGCACTTTGGGCAAAGAAATCGCCCCCAGCGTACGCTGCTGGGCGCGGCGCAGAAACGTTACGCTCGGCTCTTCGAGCAAGTCATCAACCATACTGGGCAAGCCGGCAAAAACCAGCGCAAGACCGCGCTGGTCGCTATCGGGCAAGCCCGTGGCATCTTGGTCTCCAAGCACTTGCTGATAGAGAACGGCCAGCGCCGCCAGCTCCTCGATAGACGCAGACTGCGCCTCGTCAATCGCAAACAGTATGCCCTTGCCTGGCCCGAGTTTCTTGAGGCGTTCGTTGACCAGCCCTCGCAACGTCTCGCCTTTTGCTCGCGCCGCCTCAACCGACATCCGACCAAACGACGGACCGAACTCCATTGACGTCACAACGGGCTTATTCGAGCGAAGCGCCTCGGCCAAGCGGTCGCATAAGCCAAGCGAAGCGGAATCGGAAACAACCGCCCATCCGCGCTCGCTAGCCAAACGTTGCAGCTCCCGCAGGAGAACCGTTTTGCCGCAGCCGCGGTTTCCCGTAATGAGCATGAACCTGCCCGGCGCTCCAGCGCCGTTATCGAGCCCTTCCTCAAAATCTTCGATGACCGACTCGCGGCCGATGAGTACCGGGGGCCGCTTGCCAGCAGTGGGCTTAAAGGGATTTGGATTCATGTCGGCCTCCTCGGATTGGCAAACCCTGGTAATAGTTATACCAACTTATACCGAGTTATACCAACAGGATGCGATAAAGAGACTGACCCTCTATCACCTATGGCCGAAAAACTCGGCGTCCGCCGCTCGCCAGGGGCGGAAGGTGGCGGGATCGACCTTTACGTGGGCTGCGGCGGGTACGTCGTACCATTTGACCGTGTAACCGGCGCCGTGAGAGCAAAAGACCGAATCGGGCGTGTTGGGCAGATCGGCCTCGGGCTCATAGGCGGCTGCCTCGATGACGCGCTCGGCATCATGGCAAGCCGCATAGCCGGCGAACTCCAGGTACAGATGACCGCGACCACTCGTGTAGGCGGCCACCTCCAGCGCGTAATCCTGCACCTCAGATGCCGGCACACGACCCACAAGCTTCGCCCGGTCTCCCGCCATCGTCGGCGGCTCGTACTCGGCACCCATGCGTGTGGCATCCGAGAGCGCCCGGCCCACGCACTCCCCCGGCACCTCGAGCTCAAAGCGATACCACGGCTCCAACAGTACCGCCGCGCCGGCCTCACGCGCCTGCATCAAACCCTGACGAATCGCGCGGTACGTGGCCTGGCGAAAATCGCCGCCCTCGGTGTGTTTGGCATGCGCGCGACCACCTGTGAGCGTAATGCGCACATCGGTGATGGGCGAGCCGGTCAGCACGCCCAGGTGATCGCGCTCCATAGCGTTGGTGAGCGCCAAACGCTGCCAGTTAAGATCGAGCTCGTCGGTCGAGGTCACGGTGCCAAACTGCACGCCCGAGCCCGCCGACAACGGCTCCAAGCGCAGATGTACCTCGGCATAGTGGCGCAGCGGCTCAAAGTGGCCCACGCCCTCGACCGGCTGCGAAATGGTCTCCTTATAGAGGATGCCGCCGGGCTCAAACTCGACCGCAAGGCCAAAACGATCGGCCAGCACGCGCTGCACGACCTCGAGCTGCACCGCTCCCATGAGCTGCAGATGTATTTGTTCAAGATGCGTGTTCCAGCTTACGCCGAGCATGGGATCTTCGTCCGCCAACTCAGTCAGCGCTTTGAACACCGCGTGGACATCGTGTTCGCCCGGAAGCACCGTATAGGTGAGGACCGGCGCAATGACGGGCGTATCGCCCGCGGGCTCCGCGCCCAGGGCATCACCCGGGCGAACGTGCGCAAGACCCGTCACGGTGCAGATGCCGCCAGCGGCAACTTCCTGGGCAAGCTCGTATTTCTCGCCGTTATAGATGCGCACCTGGTCGATCTTTTGCTCCCATGCCTCGGCACCGGAACGTCCGTTAATCATCTGCTTGGCATGCAGCGTGCCGCCGGTCACTTTAACCCAAGCCAAGCGCTCACCGCGATCCCCGCGGCTGACACGATAGACGCGCGCGGCAAACTCCGGAAGCCATGCCTGTTCACGCATCAGAGCGCATATGCCGTCCAGCAGCTCGTCCACGCCTTGGTCCTTGAGCGCCGAGCCGGCAAAGCAGGGAAAGAGCTTGCGCTCGGCAACCATGCGCGACAGCGTTGCGACGGAAAGCTCACCCACCCCAAGAAACTCCTCGAGTGCCGCCTCGTCCAACGCAGCAGCGTCCTCCTGAACGGCGCCGCCCGCCAGCAGTTCGCTGGCATCCAGGCAGCCTTCGGAAAGACGCTGCCCAAGCTGTGTCAGCAAAACATCGCGGCCGGGATTCTCCAAATCGATCTTGTTGATATAGATGAACGTCGGAATGTCATAGCGCGCAAGCAGGCGCCACAGGGTTTCGGTGTGCCCTTGCACGCCATCGTTGGCGCCCACAACCAAAATCGCATAGTCGAGTGCGCGCAGCGTGCGCTCCGCCTCGGCAGAAAAATCGACATGCCCCGGCGCATCCACGAGCATGACGTGGGTATCGCCGTGGTCGAGTACGGCCTGCGACGAGAAGATCGTAATGCCACGCTCGCGCTCAATCTCGTTCGTATCCAGATGCGAATCGCCATCGTCCACGCGGCCGCGTTTGCGAATGCGACCCGCGTTGAACAGCATGGCCTCGGCCAACGTGGTCTTGCCAGCATCGACATGCGCCAAGATTCCAACGACCGCTTGCTTCGACATGGCTCTCCTCTTATTGCAAGCCCATCGCACGCGGCAACGGGCATCCTCGTTCCACACTGGATGATACAATGTACGGGCCGGCGGGCGAAGCGGGCCCTATCCCCCGACCGAGCTCATCGCCCCGCGTTGCCGCGCGGCGATTTTCGTAGGTTCGCGCCTTGCGAAAGCCGGCACCTCCCCTTTTTGTCTGCCCGGGCTCATCTGGGGCGATAACAACGCGAGCCCCACAACAACGCGTTTTACCAAAAATGGCCCCACTCGGGGCCATTTTCATTTCGGTGAAACGCTGGTATGTGACTCGGCCTTTATGCCTCGCGCAGCCAATCAAACGCGACGCGCGGCGTACCGTCCGACACACATACGATACCGGCGCGCTTAAACCCGGCCTTGGCGATGGCGCCCCGCATAGGCAGGTTGTCTTGGTGTGTGTCGATACGCAGATGGTCGATACGTTCCTTGGCAAAGGCAAACATCGCGGCCGCAACGCCATGCGTGGTGCCGTCGGACGCCACACGGTGCAGCACGGCGTACGGAGTGTCGCTGCGCCATCGCCCGTCCTCAATTACGCCATAGCACTCGTCCGGGCCCGGTAAAAAGGCAAACGTCGCCACCACGCGGCCGTCGACTTCGCACACATAGCTGCCACCGGCGGCGATATCGGCAGCCAGTTGCTCGGCCGAAGGCGTGCCCTCGGGCCACTGCGTGGCGTTGCCATGTGCGCGCATAAAGGCGCGGGCCGCGTCATAGATAGCCATGACGGCAGGAATGTCGGTATCGAGGGTTTTTCTGATCATCACGCGGCGACCTCACGTTTATTGGTATCACTTTGATTGGGCAATGATACCAGCGTTTGGAGAGGGGCACGAAGCAGATGGGGAGCAAAAAGCGAGCCGCTTGGTCAAAAGCCAAAAGCGAGTTTTTGGGCGCTGCCACGGGCGGCGATATGGGCGACCTGTTTGCGCGCGAAGACGAGCGCCGCGACGCCCTGGACGCCAAGCGCGATGAAGCCTGGCGTTACAAGTCGTGCGAACGCAAAAACCGTTACGACACGCGCGCCGAGGCCGAGGCCGTTATGGCCGACTGCGAAAACCGCGGGCGGCGCGGTTTGGCCTGCTACAAATGCGAATACTGCGGCGGATGGCACCTGACGTCGCACCCTTGGAAATAGGCGCCGCATCGGCACGGCACTGACGGAGTGCCAGCCATCGCACGCAAGCTACGGACGCGGCGGCACCAAAACATCGTAACGGACGGCCTTGCCCGCAAGTTGATAGCTCGGCTTAACGCCGGCAAGCAGCGGGCCCTTCACCGGCCGCTTGATAACGACCTTGCGCGGATGCACAGCAAGCGCCGCCTCGACCAGCGACTCCTCATCGGTACATGGCTGTTCCAGATGGTGCAAGAGTTGGAACTTCTTTTTGACCGCCGCACTTTTGGTACGCTCGGGAAACATGGGGTCCAGATACACCACGTCGGGGGCGGCAAGCTCGCCCCGCCCGATCAACTCAGCTACATGGCGAAGACCGGCAATGCTGTCCTCGCCCGCATGAAGGCGCATGCGCGACACGGCAACCGCAAGCGCCGGATCATCTGCCGCGCGATCCAAGGCATCCTTGAGGAGCGCCGCAATCACGCAATCCTGCTCATACAGATCGACGGTAAAGCCCGCGGTCGCCAACAGCAGCGAATCCTCGCCAAAGCCTGCCGTGGCATCAATCGCCCATGGGCACTCGATGCCTTTTGCGCGCGCAGCCTTTACCAACAGCTCTTGCCGCAGACGGCCCTGCTTGAGCCGCGGAAGCATGCGGCCAAAATCGGCGCGCAGCTCCATCGTGCCGTCGGTGAGTGTGAGGCCCTCGGACTTCCCGATCAGCTCAAGCCCCGCGGCCCGAGCAACAGAAAAGGGATCGACGACGCCCATGGACACTCCTTAACAAACAAACGAATACGCGGGACGCCGTTTATGCCAGCACCCAACCGTCCGCTATTGTCCCACATGCGACATGGCCCACAGCATCCCAATGCAAAGCACCGCCATCAATCCCGTGCACACGGCAGCGATCACAGAATCACCCATGCGCCTTCCCAACGACCGCGGCTCACGCACTTGCCCCGCTCCGTACATCATGACTCCTCCTTGAGACCAGCTCCTTGTTACGGCCTCATCATCGCAGCGCCGCACATGGGCTGCCATCGATTTGGCTTACGTCCAGCTTTCCTTTTTGAAAGGTTGGACCGTACAGGCAAGAGACGCTTTCAAACGCATGCATCGCCCCGTTGAGCTACAATGTGCTTCACCATATGTGCAGCACTTGGGGTGCGCCAGGTTGGCGTACTCGTATCGAAAGGACCAGCCATGAGCTCTGCTCGTAAGACTCTCAAAATCCTTGCCCTCGTCTACTTTGTTTTGGGCATCGCCAGCCTCGTCATCGCCGGCGTCGGCATCGCGACCGGCAACCTCGATTCCACGTACGGGTCGAACGCCATGCTCGCCGCGGTCGTGCTGGTCGCCAAGGGCCTCATCGATCTCGCCGCGGGCGTTGCGGGCATCAAGGGCGCCAACAAGCCTTCGCAGGTGGATGGTGCGTTTAAGCTCGGCATCGTTGCCGCAATCGCCACGATTGCGCAGGCCGCGCTCACGCTTCCCGCGCTCGGCGGCAGCTCCGTCAATATCGTCGCCTTTGTCATCGTGGTCTACGACCTGTTCTTTGTTCAGCAGGCACACGCCGTTAAGGCCGAGAACAAGGACCGCCTGTAAGCGCTCGCTTCTCATAACCTCTGCAGCCAAGCAACTAAAAAGGGCCGATCGCGCATCTCCGCGGTCGGCCCTTTACGTTTGCCCAGACAAAACCTACCAAAACAAACCTGTCCCTTTTTGGCAGGTTGTTAGCTGTGGCGGTACTCGGCGATGATGAAGTCGATGTCGGTTTGAAGGGTGTCCAAGTTTGCCAGGCGCTCTTTATCGGCAGGGCGCGTGCGGTAGTAGTACGGCGTCATCTGGAACACCGCCTCGATGTCGGCCTGGGTTTGGAGCGTAATGTTCGCAGACACCCGCCGCGTTCCGACCAACTCGAGCTCGGTGGTCTTCGGCAGCTTCTCATCGTTAAGGTACGGCGTGTCGTAGAGTACCTCCTTGAGCCCAAACAGATGACGGGCACCCGGCACCACGGTGTAGAGCGAGCCCTCTGGCGCCAGCACGCGAGAAAACTCACGCTCGTTAAAGGGAGCAAAGAGCTCGGTCACCATATCGAAGGTGCCATCGGCCACGGGGATGTCCTTCATGTTGGCCACGAAGTAGGTCGCATCGCCGCGCTTGGCGGCAAGGCGCACCATCTCTTTGCCCAGGTCAAAGCCGTAAGCATTCACGCCCGGCACCGCACCCATGGCGCTGGTGTAATAGCCCTCGCCACAGCAAATATCGAGCAACGTCATGGGGCAGTTCGTAGACGCGGCACGTCCAGACACCCGCTCGCGCACCAGCTCGACCATCGCATCGCGCAACGGCGCATAGTAACCGCGGTTCAGAAAGTCGCGACGGCTGCGTGCCTGCGACTTGGGATCGCCCATGGAGTCGCCGCTCTTGGACGAGCGCAGGAGATATAGATAGCCCTCGCGCGCACGGTCAAACCGGTGCCCACCCGCGCATGCAGCACCGCGTTCGTCATCCACCAGCGGCTCATGGCAAACGGGACACAACAACATGGCAACTCCTTAGCGCGAACAACACAACGCCCACCATTGTCGCACGCCTTCCCCGCCTAGTCATTGGGGACGTTCTTGAATGAGTAATCGTTTTAGAACGTCCCCAATGACTAGTCGATTAGGAGTATCATCGTCTGCGCAAATAAGCACAAAAGAGCATATTAGAGATTGAGAGCATATGGCTGACACCGTATCTAAGCACATTGACATGACCACCGGCTCGCTGTGGCGCAATATTCCCCTGTTCGCCTTCCCCGTGGCCGCCACGAGCATCTTGGAGCAGCTGTCGAACCTCATCGCCACGGTCATCATCGGTAATTTCTCGGGCGACCAGGGAACCCTCGCCATGGCGGCGGTCGGCTCCAATGTTCCGCTTACCAGTCTTATGCTCAACCTGTTTATTGGCATGTCGCTTGGCTCCAACGTGGTCATCGCCAACGCTATCGGCCGCAACGATCAGAACATGGTCAAACGCGCCGTCCATACTTCGATTTTAATGGCGCTCGTGGGCTTTGTCGTCATTGCGCTGGGCGAAATCTTTGCCGAGCCCATGCTCGCCGCGCTCAATGTTCCCGCCGAAACCATGCCGCTCGCTTCGCTCTACCTGCGCGTCTTTTTGCTCAGCATGCCCTCGATCTTGCTCTACAACTTTGAGGCCGCGATCTTCCGCTCCGTCGGCATCACCCGCATGCCGCTGCAGGCACTTGCCGTGTCCACCGTCCTCAACATTGGCCTGGATCTCATCTTTGTCCCCATACTCCACTGGGGCGTCGCGGGCGTCGCCATCGCCACCGCTATCGCCTACACTGTCAGCGCCGCCACGCTCTTTATCCGCCTGCTCAAGACCGACTCCGTCGTCCGCGTCACCCCGCGCGACCTGGCTATCGACCCCGTCGCCCTCAAGCGCATCGTCAAGATCGGCCTGCCCGCCGGCATCCAGAGCGCCGTCTTTGCCGTCGCCAACATCATCATCCAGTCTGCTATCAACAGCCTGGGCACCGAGGTCATGGCGGCATCGAGCGCCGCTATGAGCTTGGAGTACGTATGCTACAACCTGCTCAACAGCTTTAGCCAGGCTTGCACCACCTTTGTAGGACAAAACCACGGTGCCCGCCAGATCGACCGCTGCACCAAAACGCTCAAGGTCTGCCTGGTCGAAGGCGGTATCGTTGCACTCACCACGATCATCGTTATTGTCGGCCTGGGACGCGAGATCTTGTCGCTGTTCAACAGCGATCCCAACATCGTCTCGATCGGCTATATCCGCGTGTGTTCGATCTTCCCGGCGTACGCCTTTAGCATGTTCTACGAAAACATGTCCGGCTACCTGCGCGGCTTTGGTATCTCGCTCACGCCCGCCCTCATCACCATGATCTGCGTCTGCGGCATCCGCTTCTATTGGGTGTTCTGCGTGTTCCCGCACTTCCGCACCTTTGCGAACATCATGATGGTCTACCCCATCAGCCTGGGCACCACGGCGTTCTTTATGGTCGTGGCGGTACTACTTTGCCACCCGGCACGCACCTATCGCGCCACCCAAGCCAAAGCGACAGCCCGCTAAACACCGCACTCAAAGCCACGCCAGTCATTAATTGACAATATGCGAGCTCATATAGTCGATAAAGCGCCTCGTGGCGATGGGCATGGTATCCCAGCTGCGCCAGGCTGCCACTACGTCACGCGAGGGAGCGTGCACGATGGGCCGCACGCGAATATCGGCTCGCATGCCCTCCACAGTACGACGGTAGAGCATGCTCACGCCTAGACCCTCCTCCACCATCGCCATGATGGTGTAGTCGTCGGTGACCTCGCTCGTCACGTGCGGCGACAAGCCATGTGTCGCAAATGCATCGAGCACCAGGCTCTGTTCGCCCTCATCCAGCAGCACAAAGGGCTCGGACGCCAGGTCGGCGAGCGTCACCTTTTCCTTTGCCGCCAGCGGATGCGCAGCCGGCAGCAGCGCCACCAACTCGTCGTGATAGACCACACGCTTCTCGAGGCCTGCGGTAAACCCGCGCGCCGTAAAGCAAAAATCCACCACGCCGTCGTGCACCCACTGAGCGTTGCGCGTGTAATCGCCCTGCTTGAGGGTAAAGCGTACGCCCGGGTGCAGCGTACCAAAGTCGCGGATCACACGCGGCAGCACGGTACGGCTCACGTTGGTAAACGTCGCGATGCGAATATCGGTCGACGAAAGCCCCAGCAGCTCCTGGCGCTTGCCCTCGAGCTCGGCCTCGGCGGTCACAATCTGGCGCAGGTACGGCAGATACTGCTTGCCATCGCGCGTAAGCGAAACGCCCTGCTTTCCGCGCTCGATAAGCGTGGTGCCCAGCTCGCGCTCGAGCGCCTTGACGGCCTGGCTCACCGCACTTTGCGTATAGCCCAACTCGTCCGCCGCGCCCTTAAGACTGCCGCGATCGACCACCATACAAACAATCTGATACCGCGATGCCATCGTGCCTCCACATCAATGCAGCCGTAAAACGTTTTGCCAGCGCTTTTCCTAATGACATTAGCATTTCTTAATCATACTGAAGATACATTCGCTTTACTACATCCACATCTGGGAGCAGAATCCTTTTTACGAAACCGTTCTGTAACAAAAGGAGTCCCATGGATCGCAAAAAAGCAATCGCGCTCTCATTTTCCGTTCCCGTCGCATGGGGCTTTTCGTACCCCCTCATGAAGATTGGCATGGACAGTATGAACGCCACGAGCATCGTTGCGCTGCGCTGCATCATCGCCTTTGTGGCTTGCCTGCTGCTCTTCCACAAGCGCGCTTTCCGCATCAACCGCGACCTTATGGTCCGCGCTGCCATCATCGGCGCCATTATGGCAACCGAACTCACCTGCATGTGCCTGGTCTCCAGCCTCACCTCCGCCTCCACCGCCGGCTTTTTGCAGAGCCTGACGGTCGTGATCGTGCCGTTTGCCAACGCCGCCCTGCTGCGTCGTGCCCCCGAGCGCAAAGTGCTCGTCGGCACCGCCATCGTCACCTGCGGTATGTTGCTGCTCTCGGGCGCCGACTTCACCAGCCTGAACCCGGGCGCGCTCATCATGCTGCTCTCCGCTTTTGTCTATGCCGGCCATATCATTGTGGCGAAGCGCTTTGTCGAAGATGTCGACCCGCTGGCCCTGGGCGTTTGGCAGCTGGGCTTCGGCGGCTTATTCTCGGGTATCGCCGCATTCACCTTTGGCGGTTTCACGCTTCCCGGCACGCCGAGCGAGATTGTCGTTGTCGTCGCGCTCGCACTCATCTGCTCTGCCTATGGCTTTATCACCCAAACGCTCGTGCAGCCCCACGTGCCTGCCGAGACCACCGGCTTCGCTTTCTCGCTCGAGCCGGTCTGCTCTGCCGTCTTTTCGTTCTTCCTGGTCGGCGAGGTCCTGAGCCCCATCGCCTTCTTTGGCGCCGCCCTCATCCTCACCGGCGTCATGGTGGCAACCGTCGAACTTCCGCGCCTTCGCGCACATGGACAGGCTCGTATGGCAGGAGCGCCCGAGCGCGTCTCGTAGACCCCGCTCTTCATACAGCCGTGGCATAAAGGCAACCGGTGCGCCTTTACAATAGATGCCAACAGAGCATCTTCCATAAAGGAGCCCCATGGACACCGCAACTCGCGACCGCAACATAGCAACTTGGTTGGGCGATGCGCCGCAGCCGGTACGTGACACCACGAACCAGCTGCTCGAGCGCATCGCCCTTTTGCGTACCGAGCAGACCATCTACCCGGCACAAGACGACATTCTCAATGCCCTCGCCTACACGCCAGCCGACCAGGTCAAGGTTGTCATCTTAGGTCAAGACCCCTATCACGGACCCAACCAGGCAATGGGGCTGTCGTTCTCGGTCCCCGCGACGCAAACCAAGTTGCCGCCGAGCCTGCGCAACATCTATAAGGAGCTCAAAGCCGATCTGGATTGCCCCATTCCCGCCACGGGAGACCTAACCCCATGGGCACGGCAGGGCGTCCTGCTCCTCAACACTACGCTCACCGTGCGCGAGCATGCCGCCAACTCGCACGCCAAACTGGGCTGGAGCACGCTCACCGATTACGTTATCGAACGCTGCTGCCAGCTGCCCCAGCCGGTCGTCTTTTTGGCATGGGGTCGCTTTGCCCAGCAGATGGTCAAAGGCAAGCTCGTCGCAACTGGTGCGGGCAAGGCAACCGGCAAGTTCTGCCTGGCATCCACGCACCCCTCGCCGCTTTCGGCCAACCGTGCCACGGCAGAACTCCCCGCCTTTATGGGGTCGCGCCCCTTCTCGGCAGCCAATCGGCTACTCGAACAGCACGGCTCGACCCCCGTCAACTGGACTTGCATCGGCTAAAAATCGATACATCAAAAACGCGCCCGACGGCTTTCCATCGGGCGCGTTTCCTATTCGGGCCAAATAAATTGTGTGCGGCCGGCCTCGCCGCCATCGATCAGCAGGCTCTGCCCGGTCATAAACCGGTTGGTCACGCCCACGAAGTAGATCCACTCGGCGATCTCTTGGGCGGTGGCCCAGCGCTTAAGCGGCGTGAGTTCCATAATCTGGTTCCACAGGTGTTCGTCTTCCATCACGCAACGGTTGAGCGGCGTGATAACGCCGCCCGGGTCCACACTGTTGGCGATGGCCTGCGGTGCCAGGCGGTTTGCAAGGTTCTTGGTGTAGGCGATAACGCCGCCCTTGCTGGCAGCATAGGCGGGAAACTCCGATCCCGTATGCCCGCTCGCCGACCCCACATTGACCACGGATTTGATAGCCGGTGCCGGCTTGGCGGCAAGCCCCTCCCCCACAAAGGCGTAGCGTTCGGTCACGTTGATGGTGCCACACAGGTTGGCGGCGATGTCGTCAGCCGAATCCTGCGTACCGGCAACGTTCACGATTACTTGAGGCTCAAGGTCACCTGGAAACGAGTCGGGCTCGCGGACATCAACGATAAGATGGCGGTAGCGCTCGTGTTCGATCGCCGCCGGCAGCAGATCAAAGCCCACGACCTCGTGGCCCTCGTCCAAAAAGCGCTGCACGCACGCGGCTCCGATACCGCCCGAAGCGCCCGTGATCAAAACCCGCATACTTGCTCCTTAGGCGGTTGCGTGGCGCTCGAGGTACTCGGCGCCCACATTCTCGCGCTCCCAGCCGCGCACGACCTTGTAGCCCACGGGGCTCAGGAAGACCTCGCACAGCAGCTCGGCGACAGCGCCGGTCAGCGAACACATAAGGACCTGCACCCAGGTCCAACCAAAGAACATGTGGCTCACCACAATGGCAAAGACCAGGTTGTCGATAAACTGGCCAACACCCGTGGATACATAGGAGCGGAAGGCAAAGCTCGCAAAGTTATTCTTTTTGAGCATACGACCGAGCGACTGGTTGAGCGTGGAGTTAACCACGGCAGAAACGAGCATGGCAAGCGAAGAGCCAAGCACCACGTACCAGGTGCCGCCGATGGTGGCGTTAAGGGCATTGTTGACCTCGATCATGCCGGTGTCGTAGTAGGCGCCCCACATACCGGGCGTGAGCGAGCATGCCCAAAAGCACAGGCTCACGGCCAGGTTGACCAGCAGCGCAAGGATAGAGATTTTGATGGATGCCTTGGCGCCAAAGCGCTTGCAGATCATGTCCTGGCACAAAAACGAAACCCAGCTCACCACAAAGCCACAGTCGAGCGCCAGATACGGCAGGCTGATGAGCTCTTTGTTGGCCAGCAGGTTCATCATGATGACACTCACGAAAAACAGCGAAACCGTTGCCGCGGGAATGCTCCGCAACAGGACCTTGTAGTCCTCCATGACCTTCTTGATCATTATGTACTCCTTTGGTTTTAGGTATAACGAGCAGGATATCGGACCCGAACTGCTCGGACGCCCCGGTCTTGAGACGACGGTGGGTATGATAGCCGCTCACACGGCATCAGGCAAGCAAACGGCGCGGCAGCCCCGCAGGGCCACCGCGCCGATGCGTTAAAACGCTACGTTGCCAAACTCCGACAGGATAAGGTCGGGGTTGTGGTCGGTTGCCCAGTCCACGTTCCACGGGCTCGTGAACAGCAGCAGCTTACCGCCGCGCCTGTCCTCGACGCGCAGGGTGTCGCGCGTGAGCGAAAGGCCCGGGATATCGATGGTGTCGGGGTCGTTCTGGATCCAGCGGATGTCCGTATAGGGCAGCGGCTGGCGACGAACCTCAACACGGTACTCGGCCTTGAGGCGGCGCTCGAGTACCTCAAACTGCAGCACGCCGACCACGCCCACGATGACGCTCTCCATACCGGCACCCAGCTCGCGGAAGATCTGGATAGCTCCCTCCTGGGCAAGCTCCTCCATGCCCTTGACGAACTGCTTGCGCTTGAGCGTATCGACCTGCGTAATGCGAGCGAACATCTCGGGGGCAAACGTCGGGATCTGCGGATACTGCACGTGGCGCTTACCGGAGCACACGGTGTCGCCGATGCTAAAGATACCCGGATCGAACAGGCCCACAATATCGCCCGCGTACGCCTCGTCCACGATGGCGCGGTCATCGGCCATCATCGAGGTACCCGTGGCAAGCTTGAGCTTGCGGTTGCCCTGCACGTGGAAGGCGTCCATGCCGCGCTCGAACTTGCCCGAGCAAATGCGCACAAAGGCGATGCGGTCGCGGTGGTTCTTGTCCATGTTGGCCTGGATCTTAAACACAAAGCCGCTAAAGTCGTCACGGCAGGGATCGACCGGCTCGTTGGTGAGCGTATCGGTATAGGCGCGCGGCGTCGGGGCCAGGCGCAGGAACTCCTTGAGGAAGGGCTCCACGCCAAAGTTGGTGAGCGCCGAGCCAAAGAACGCCGGGCTTAGCTTGCCGCAGGCCACGGCATCCAAGTCGAGCTCGTCGCCGGCACCATCGAGCAGCTCGATGTCGTCCATCAGGTTCTTATGGTTCTCTTCGCCGATGAGTTCGTCCATGGAAGGATCGCCCAGCTCGGCCTCGACCTCGGCGACCTTCTTGGTGGCGTTGGCGTGGCCGTCGCCCTCAAAGGCGATAACGCGACGGGTCTGGCGATCGAACACACCGCGGAAGTTGCGACCGCTGCCAATCGGCCAGTTCATGGGATACGTATTGATGCCCAGGACATTCTCGATCTCTTCCATGAGCTCAAACGGATCGCGGGCCTCGTGGTCGAGCTTGTTCACAAAGGTGAAGATGGGAATGTGGCGCAGCGTGCAGACCTTAAAGAGCTTTTTGGTCTGGGCCTCGACGCCCTTGGCGCCGTCGATGACCATGACCGCGGCGTCGGCGGCCATAAGGGTACGGTAGGTATCCTCCGAAAAGTCCTGGTGGCCGGGGGTATCGAGGATGTTGACGCAGGCGCCGTTATAGGTGAACTGCAGCACCGAGGAGGTAACGGAAATACCGCGCTCCTTCTCGATGTCCATCCAGTCCGAGACGGCATGCTTGGCCGAGCTCTTGCCCTTGACCGAGCCGGCGGTCTGGATGCTGCCGGTATAGAGCAGCAGCTTCTCGGTAAGCGTGGTCTTACCGGCGTCCGGGTGGCTGATGATCGCGAATGTGCGGCGCGACGAGATTTCATCCGACAGGCTTGCCATGCGGATCCTTTCTTGCATTGAGTGCATTACGTCGTTGTAACCGCACTATTGTAGCCGCGAAATCCCGCTCTAGGGCACCTATCAGGACAAATTCATCAGTCAGAACGTGAACGGCTAGTTATCGAAAGTATTCTGCAGCAGACTGTCTCAATCTGTAACAAGCAGAGCTTATTTGGCCCCCCATCTGTTACAGATTGAGACAAACAAACTTGCCCACCGACACAATCTCAATCTGTAACATCTGGCCGCCCAAATTGGGTCTAGCTGTTACAAATCGAGATAAACGGAAAAGCAGGCAGCCAATGTCTCGTTCTGTAACATCTAGCCGCGCAAATCGACTCTTACTGTTACAGATTGAGACAAATAGGCAGGCGGGAAAATAACATCTCAATCTGTAACAGCTGGCGACCAAAAACGGATCCAGATGTTACAGATTGAGATTGTTTTGGAGCAAGCGCGGCGCCGATGGTCTATTCCACATTTAGCTCTTGCATAACTGTGCATAGTGTATATATACTGTGCTTACTGGTTATATACACGTGTAGCCCAACAGCTAAGGAGCCGCTGTGGACATCATCCTATCCAATTCGAGCGATAAGCCCATCTACGAGCAGATAACCTCGCAGGTCAAAGCTCAGATCTTATCGGGCACGCTCGCTGCGGGAGCCAAACTCCCCAGCATCCGTGCACTCGCGAGCGACCTGGGCGTGAGCGTCATCACCACCAAGCGCGCCTACGCCGACCTAGAGCAACTCGGGTTTATCTGCACCGTGCAGGGCAAGGGCTGCTTTGTCGCCGAGGGCAACCAGGAACTCTTGCGCGAAAACCAGCTCTGCCATATCGAAGAGCTACTTGCGAAAGCGGCGAGCCAAGCCGAAACCCTGGGCGTCACGCGCGACAAACTGCACGAGATGCTCGACCTGGTAGCCCCCGAAACCATGCAGTAGCTATCTGAAAGAAAGGCTATACCATGCAAAACCTTTTAGAACTCAAAGGCATCTCACGCCGTGTGAGCGACCGCTTTTCACTACGCGACGTCACGCTCGCTGTGGAGCCCGGCCAGATCGTTGGCTTTGTAGGCGCAAACGGCGCCGGCAAGACAACGACCATTCGCGCCGCGCTCGGGCTTATAAAGCTCGATGCCGGCGAGGTGCACCTGTTTGGGCAGCGCTGTGGCGCCGACGCGCCCGATGAATCGCAACGCCATCTACGCTCCCGCGTCGGTCTTGTCCTGGACACGTGCCCCTTCCCCTCCACGCTCAGGGTGGGCCAGATCGAGTCGCTCGTAGGCCCGACGTACCCCACATGGGACCGCGAAACGTTCGCCGGATTCATCAACCGATTTGGCCTCGATCCCAAGACAAAGGTCAAGGACCTCTCCCGCGGCATGGGCATGAAACTGCAGCTTGCCTGTGCACTCAGCCACAATGCCAAGCTGCTCGTTTTGGACGAAGCCACCGCGGGCCTCGATCCCATGGCACGCGAGGAGCTGCTCGATGAGCTGCTTGCCTTTGTCGCCGACGGCCAGCACAGCGTGCTGCTCTCGAGCCACATTACGTCCGACCTCGATCGTGCCGCCGACCGCATCATCTGCATCGATAACGGTTCGATTGTGTTTGATCTGCCGCGCGAGGACATTACCGACCGCGCCGGCATCGCCCACTGCACCCAAGCACAGGCCGCCGAGCTTATGGCTTGCGTCGAAGGTGCCCGTGCCGCCCACCACGCCTATAGCGTGGACGTGCTCGTGCCCAACCGTCGCGAAACGCTCGAGGCCTTCCCCGAGATTCCCTGCGATCGGGCAACCATTGACGACTATCTGCGCCTCATGCTGAAAGGGGCTTCGAAATGAAACGCGCCTTTATGTCCGAGCTCGCTATCGTTCGCACGCTCGTCCCGAGCATCGCGGGCGTCGGCCTGTTCATATTCGTCGTGCTGACCCTTGCCAACGCATCGGACGGCGATTCCGGCATGAGCGCTGGCGCCTGCGCGGTCAGTGCCATGTCACCCATCATGGTCATGAGCTCGCTGGCCGGCTTCGACAATCAAAACGGTTGGGAGCGCTATCGCGCAACGCTGTCTCTCTCGCGTAAAGACATCATCTGCGCACGCTACCTGAGCATCATTGTCTTCTCGGCTGTCACGGCGTGCGCCGCCGCGCTTCTGAGCATCGTCTCCTTCCCGCTCTTCAACAGCGCGGGTATCCCGTTGACGGGACAGATTGTCTTTGAGATTGCAATAGCCTCAGCAGCATCAATGCTCATCTCCCTCATGATGGTGTTTTTGGCGCAGCCGCTGTTCTTTCGCTTTGGACACATGGAAGCGCTGCGCCTATCCGTTGGTCTGTTTGCCATGCTCGGATGCCTTGCCATGGCCACGCTGAGCTCCTCCAACCCCATCAGCAACTGGCTCATGTCGATTGCCGGAGCGAATCCCGATCCCGCCGTTCTGGGCTGTCTGTGTGCAGGCATCGCCGCACTTACCCTCGCGCTATGTGCAATCAGCTGCGCAGTCAGCACCAAGGTCTATCGGGCACGCGACCTGTAATCGACAGCCAAAGGGCTTGGGCTGCACGCCACCTCATTTACTAGATAAGACGAAGCAACAACAACGCCGCCGCCCTTCGAAGCATGCCGTTTAGATCTTGGAAACCAAAGAGAAGTCGACAGCATATCGACAATTCGAGCCTTCACCAAATGGCTCCCCGGAACATAACCCCCGTCTCGCCGCGGCCATATCAAACCTTCATGGTGGGGCGGTATCCTCATGTCCATAAAACTCGCAGGATAAACCCATTATCCAAGGAGGCACCGCACCCGTGTCGTGGGTTGTCGCAGCATTTGCGTCAGCATTCTTTGCCGGCATCACATCCATCTTGGCCAAATGCGGCATCAAGCAGACCGACTCCGATGTCGCGACGGCCATTCGCACCTGCGTGGTGCTCGTTTTCGCCTGGGCAATGGCGGGCATTTCTGGATCCATTGGAACCATTGGCAGCATCGAACCCAGATCCTGGCTCTTTCTCGTCCTCTCGGGACTCGCTACCGGTGCTTCGTGGATCTGTTACTTTAAGGCGTTGAGCATCGGAAATGTCAATAAGGTCGTACCGGTCGACAAGATGAGCACCGTGCTCGCCGCGCTGGTCGCCATCGCGCTTTTTGACGAGACGAGCAACCTTGCGGTTAAGCTCGTGGGAACCGCTGCCATCACCCTCGGCACGTTTTTAATGATCGAGAAGAAGCAGTCCGCCGAACCCGAGCAGCAGCAAGACCGAACCTGGCTCGCTTACGCCCTCGGCGCCGCCGTGTTCGCGGCACTCACCTCCGTCCTCGCCAAGATCGGCATCGAAGGCGTCGAGTCAAACCTGGCCACGGCAATCCGCACCTGCGTGGTACTGGTTATGGCATGGGCAATCGTGGCAGCCAAGGGAAAACTGGAGCAGGTCGCGCACGTTGACCGGCGCGAACTCACATTTCTCGCAACATCGGGCATCGCGACTGGAGCATCGTGGCTGCTCTATTACTATGCCATCGCTGCAGGCCAGGTGAGTGTCGTGGTGCAGATCGACAAACTATCGATTGTCGTATCGGTGCTATTTGCGCGCCTGGCATTCAACGAAAAACTCTCCCGCCGCAGCGCCATCGGTCTCGCCCTCATCGTACTGGGCACCGCCGCGCTTGCAATTTGGAAGTAGCGCCGATACCGAACGAAATCCAGTCCACCCGCAAATCCGTGACACAGCGCCCGCACCGGACTTGAGATGTTTGTACTGACTGCGCGCTACCGTGCTACTTGCGCAGCGGCTTGGGCAGCGGGATGCCGGCGGCGATGACGGCCGCGATAATCATGCAGACGATACCCTTGAGTGGGAAACACATAAGCAGCAGGCCCACAACCATGACAGGCTGGCGCATGACGGCGCCCATCGTCGATGCCGTGCAGACGGCGACGCAAAAGACCGGATCTGCGCCGGTGAGGATGGCAAGGCCATAGCCCAGGCTTACGCCCGAGAAGATAACGGGGAAGAAGTGGCCGCCGCGCCAACCAAGGTTGATGAGGGCGGGCGTCAGCATGGCCTTAACAAGACCGGTCGCGATAAGCACGCCGGCGGGAATGGTGAGGTAGGTCTCCATAAGTACATCGGCCTGGGTCTCGCTGGCAAACATGGTGTAGGGCAAGACCGTGCCGCAGATGGCGAGCGCCAGACCAGCCAGCATGGCCTTGACGACAGGACGCTCCCCTATTGCATGGGACAGCGCCTCGCTCGCGTGCTCCGAGACAAAGTACAGCCAGCCGCAAACGGTGCCAACCAACGCCAGCGGGATGAGCCAGGCAAGCTCCAGGTTGCCCACCTCGGCGGCCTCGAACCTGGGCATGCCCATGCCGCCGCCCACAAGTTGGCCAAGCAGCAGGTAGGTGCCCAGACCGCCAGCGATCGCGATACCGTAGACCACAGTCTTCTGTGCCTTGGGCAGCTTGATGGTGATCTCGCCGGACGCGGACCCATCGTCGGCGTCTTCGCCCTGGCCGTCGGCGCTACCGGCGAGCGGCGCCACAAAGCCAAAGACGGGCGCGGTAAAGAGCGCCGTCAGCGCGGCCTGGGTGCCCAGCAGCGTGAGCTCCCTAAACTCGGCGCCAAAGCGGCGCATGCGGTCGCCGACCCAGCTGCACAGACCCGCGATAACGCCGGTCAGGCCGGCCTCCGGTCCAATACTTCCGCCAAACAGCAGCGGCAGCAATGCCGCGAGCGAAAGCCTGCCCAGATTGTCATACGGGTAGCGCCCATCTTGCTTAACCTTAGCCATCACCTGGTTGAGGTCGTCGGTCTTGGTGCCCGTAAGCTTTTCGTACAGACCGATCAGCAGGCCGCCCAGCAGGCAGACAAAAAACGGATACGGCAGAAAACCGAACGGGCCGCTGGCGAGTTCGGGCGACGCCGCGCCCAGCATGTGGGGGATCTCGGTCCACAGATAGTCGATACCGTGCTCCATCGCAAAAAAGAACAGCCAGACCGCGGCACCTGCGAACGCACCGGTCACGGCAACGCTAACTAAAAACAGCGCGCGGTTTGTGGGTTTGGCAAGGTTGTCCATCGGGTCCTCCCGCGGTCAAAGTCGACATAATTACGTTTTATTGTAGAGCGAGCGTTGCCCAGACAAGCCAACCATCTGCGCCACAAACGGCACCATTGGGAGTCATAGTGGGGCAGGCTCAAGACTTATCCGTTGATAATCGAGACAATCTCGCGCAAATCGTCGGCAAAGTAGATGCCTTGCTGGTGCCTCGGGCTCGAAAGCCCCTTATCAATCATGTGCCCGAGCAGCGCCTTGAGGTCGTTGTAGTAACCGTCAAGGTTATACAGGATGCACGGAGCACTCAGGTGCCCCAACGACACCGCGGACATGACCTCGGCAATCTCCTCGAGCGTGCCCGTCCCACCGGGAAAGGCAATGAACGCATCGCCGAGCTCAATCATCTTGGCCTTGCGCTCGGCCATATCGCTCGTCGCGATGAGGTCATCGATGCCGTCGTGCTGAAACTCGGCCTCTATAAAAAAGCTCGGCTCAACACCCGTCACGTGTCCACCTGCCTCGAGTACGCTATCGGCGAGCGCGCCCATCAGGCCCGATTTGGACCCGCCGTATACCAGCGCGTGCCCGTTGGAGCCAATCCAGTTGCCCAGCTCTTGCACCGCAGGCAGAAACGCCGGGTCATTGCCGACGCTGGCGCCCAGGTATACCGTGATATTCATATTCAGTCCCCCTCGTCGTGACGCGCGGCGCCCGTTCTAGCGTTGGCGTCGGCGATATTCGCGCACACGGCGCGACAGGTCGGCGAGCTCGTCACGATCGAGCTCTTCCAAATGCTCCAGATCGTCCATAAAGCGCGCCATGGTGTCCTTTTGGCGCAGCTTGATGAGCGTATTGCAGTAGTTCACCGCCACACCCGTGAGCATGGCAATGTAGAAGATGCTGATGACGCTCAGGACGACGGTAATAGCACGGGCGACCGGCGTTTCGGCCGGGATATCGCCAAAGCCGATGGTCGAGACGGTCTCAAAGCTAAACCAGAGGCCATCGCCAAACGTAAGGGTCGTGGGCTCGGACAGCCAGACAGCCGTCGAGCACAGCAGATAGAAGATGAGGAACAGGCCCGTGATACGCACGAAACCGGCCTGGCGCAAAACATCGGCAAGCGTCCTCAGCTTTTTCATCTCGACCCCTTTTCCCAGACGCCCAATCACGTTTGCTCGGTATTGTCCCACAACCGGCAGTTAGGGACGTTCCTTTTGTGCCGGCAGAAAGGGACTGTCCCCAACTGCCGGACGGGACCGTTTAGCGGTGCGGCGGCCGACTGGGCAGGCTGAGCTGGTATCCTTATGCGGTATTGTCTCGATTCGTTAGGATTGCACGTGAGAGCTTCCGCTGTCCTTCGTTCAGTTATATGTCGCACCCTGGCCGTCGCGCTTGCTGCGTTCGCCGTACTGAGCGCCGTCATACCCGTCCCCGCCTTTGCCGCCGACTCTGACCAGCAGGTCAAGACGGTCCGCGTTGGCTGGCTTATCAACAACGAAGGCTTCCAGGACGGCACCCCCGGCGAGCGTCTCTCGGGCTGGGGTTATGACTACCTGCAGACGCTGTCATACTACACGCCGGGCTGGCAATACGAATACGTCTCCGGCACCTTCACCGAGCTTATGGACATGCTCGAGGCGGGCGAAATCGACCTCATGCCCAACATCTCCTACTCCGAGGAACGCGCCCAAAAGCTGCTCTTCTCCTCGAACCCCGAGGGCGCCGAGCGCTACTACATCTACGCCAAGCCCGATCGCGACGACCTGGCCAAGGGTGACCCCCAAGCGCTCCAGGGCCTTACCATCGGTTGCAACTCCGGTGTTATGCAAACCTTCGTTGGCCAGCAGTGGCTCGCCAACGAAGGAATCACCTGCACATACAGGGAGTATGACGGAGGCTCCATGCTCTTTGACGCACTCGCAAACGACGAAGTCGACGCCGTCATCATGAACGACACCATCTCGTCGCCCGATGCGTCGCCCATGTTCTACGTTGGCTCGAGTGACTACTATTTTGCCGTCCCCAAAAGCCGCCCCGACCTGATGAACGATATCAATGCCGCCATGACGGCAATCGCCCGCGTCAACCCACGCTATAACGACGAGGTCAAGGCGAATTACTCGGCCCAAAACAGCGGCTCATCATCGCTCACCGGCCCCGAGCGCTCCTGGCTCAAAGCAAACGACAACACCATCACGATCGGCTATCTTAAAAACAAACTCCCCTACTGCACGCAAAATGACGACGGCGAAATGGAAGGGTCGCTCGCCTCGCTTGCAACGACGTTGCACGACAAGTTTGGCATTACGGTTGCAACAGTAGCGTTCTCGAACAACGAGCAAATGACCAAAGCCCTTTCCACAGGGACCATCGATGTCGCCCTACCGTTGTTTCGCGACTACTGGCTTGCCGAGCAGGCAGGGGTCATCCTGTCAAACCCGATGGGAACGGTTTCCCTAGCCGCCATTCACAGCAGCAGCAACCTGAACAGTGACCTTAAGAACATCGCTTGCACAGCAGACGCGATCGTCAACCGTTTTGAGCTCGCAAACCTATTCCCCGACGCAAAGGTAACCGAGTATCCGAATGACAACGAGGCACGCGAAGCCCTCAATAAGGGGGAGGCAAGTTGCATCATTGTCCCCAGCACGCGCTTGAAAACCATCCGCGACACCTACGATATCGAGGATTTCCAAACACAGGAGCTCACCGACACGGCACAGCTATCGTGTTTGATTTCGCGCGGCAAGCCCGTGCTGTTGGGAATCATTAATAAGGGCATCGTCAATGCTGGCGAATCGCTCTCTGCAAGCAGTTATTCCCCCACATCGTACTCGGCGCAAGAATCGGATGCGTTTCGACTTCTCTACCGCAACCGCATCGTCATTGCGGCAGTCGTCATCTGCATTTTGCTCACCGGCATCGTCATCCTTGTCTGGTCGCTTCACCGCGCGCAGAAAGAACAGCAGAAAGCCGATGCCGCCAACGCCGCTAAGACGGCATTCCTCACGCGCATGAGCCACGACATCCGTACGCCACTCAACGGCGTCCTGGGTCTTATCGAAATTGAGGAATTGAAAGACGGCGACATGCAGGCCGCCCGCGAAAGCCGCGCCAAGGCGCGTGTTGCCGCCAATCACCTACTCTCGCTGATCAACGACATCCTCGAGATGGGCAAAATCGAAGACCGAAAGCTAACTCTGGAACATGCGCCTTTTAACCTCAAAGAGCTCTGTGACGATACGCTGGTGCTGTGCAAGCTCCGCGCATCCGATAACGGCATCACAATGCAGGACAATAGTCTGCCGTACGCCACGGGGCCATACATGATCGGCAGTCCCACCCATATCCGACAGATCATAATCAACCTGTTAGACAACAGCATTAAGTACAACAAGCGCGGCGGCTCCGTCACCTTTAGTTCAAAGACCAAGCCACTCGATGATGGGCGCGCGCTCTTTTGCTTTAGCGTTTCGGATACCGGCATTGGCATGGCTCCCGAGTTTTTAAAGCATATCTATGAACCGTTTGCCCAAGAAGGTGACGATGCGCGCAGTAAGTTCCAAGGAACCGGCATGGGCATGCCAATCGTCAAGTCGCTTATTGAACTGATGGGCGGCACCATCGAAGTCACCAGTGAGCTCCATGTGGGCACCTCGTTCTACGTGGAGATTCCGCTCGATATCGACGAGAATCCCCAGGCGCGGGCGAATACGGTTGAGAGTGCGCCCGACTGCTCGCTCACCGACATGAACGTGCTGCTCGCCGAAGACAACGAATTGAATGCCGAGATTGCCCAGACGCTGCTAGAATCCGAGGGCGTCGTGGTCACCCGCGCCGCCAACGGCAACGAGGTCGTCGATCTGTACCTATCGCATCCCGCCGGCAGCTTCGATGCGATCCTGATGGACATTATGATGCCGGACATGGACGGCTATGAGGCAACCCGCGCGATTCGTCTGAGCGAGAAGGTCGATGCAGCCGATATCCCCATCATCGCGCTCACCGCCAATGCCTTTGCCGAGGACGCCAAGGCGGCACACGATGCCGGCATGAACGCCCATCTGTCCAAACCGCTCGACTTTAACAAGCTCAAAAACATACTCGCCCGCATCAAGAAAAACGGATCCGTTTCGCTATAGTTTTTGCAGCAACCACGCACGACCAGAAAGGAAGCCAACGATGTTTAGGCCCTTACGTCGAAAGAAACGCGCCATCACCGACGAGGAAGCGCGCGAACTGCTCGCCACCTGCAAGCGCGGCGTCTTTGCCGTCAACGGCGACGATGGCTACCCGTACGCCATTCCCGTCAACTACTTCTTTGACGCCGAGCACGACAAGATTTATTTCCATGGCGCCAAGGCTGGCCACAAGGTCGACGCACTCAAGCGCGATGACAAGGTCTGCTTTACCGTTTACGGAAACGAGTGGTACCAGGACGGCGACTGGGCTCCCTACGTTATGAGCACCGTCGTCTTTGGCCGTTGTCGCCTGGCGAATGACACCCCCGCGTTTATCGAGGACAAAGTCCGCCAGCTCGCCCTTAAGTACTACCCTTCTGCCGAGGATGTCGAAGAGGAAATCGCCAAGGACATTAAGGGCGTCCAGCTCTACGAGATTACGATTGAGCATCTTTGCGGCAAGCAGATTCAAGAAAAGTAAGCCTCTCAGCAGGTCTGCGCCCAATTGCTACAGATGCTTTACCATGTGGGGCCTTCTAGCCGACTTGGCAGAAGGCCCCACATGCAGCGCGCGCTTACCGTGCATTAAAAACGTAGCGGTCCAGGCGGTCGCACGCTTCCCTCACGCGCGAAAGCGGCAGCGCCAGATTCACGCGAATGTGGCAGGGCCCGTGAAACGGACGGCCGTCCTGATACCCCACGCCCACGCGCGCCCCCTCGTCGAGCAGCCACTGAATATCGCGGCCATGCTCGCGGCACCACTCGGTGCAGTCCAGAAACACCATGTACGTGCCCTGCGGACGTGAAAACGCGACGCCCTTCCAGTGCTTTTCTGCATACGTGCAGAAGTACTCGATATTGCCGGCAAGCACCTGGTTGAGCTCATCAACCCACTCATAGCCCTGCGGCTGGTAGGCACCGATAAGCGCATGCATGGAGAGGACGTTCATCTCGTTGTAGTGGGTCTTGTTGGACACGGCGCACACGCGGTCGCGCAGCGTCTCGTTGTAGATGATGTGGTAGCTGCCGACCAGGCCCGCCAGGTTGAACGTCTTGCTGGGCGCGTAGAGGGCAACCGTGCGCATGCGAGCATCCTCGCTCACCGACTGCGTCGGGATGTGCTTGTGTCCCGGCAGGATGATATCGGACCAAATCTCGTCCGAGATCACCACGCAATCGTGCTGGCGATAGATGTCCATGGCGCGCTCGATCTCGTCGCGCTCCCATACGCGGCCGCAGGGATTGTGCGGCGAGCAGAACACCGCGGCATGGATGTGGTTTTGGGCGAGCTTGCGCTCCATGTCCTCAAAGTCCATGCGCCACACGCCCTGGTCGTCGAGCTTAAGCGGGCTGTGGACAATACGATAGCCCGCGGCCTCGATGGACTTGGTAAAGCCGATGTAGGTAGGGCTGTGGACTAGCACCGCATCACCTGGCTGGACATACGCGCGTAGCGTCGACACGACACCGCCCAGCACGCCGTTTTCGTAGCCGATATGCTCCGGCGCCAAGTCCTCAACGCCGTTGCGACGGCTCTGCCATTCGATGATGCGGTCGAAGTACTCGGGACGCGGATTGAAGTAGCCAAACATGGGGTGCTGAGCGCGCTTGATGATGTACTCCTGAACCGTGGGCACCGTGGCGAAGTTCATGTCGGCCACCCACATGGGAATGCGGTCGAAGCCCTCGTCGGGTGCGTTCGGAGCCATACCGGGGATCTCGCCCCAAGAGTCAACGGCGATGGCATCCATGCCGTGGCGGTCGATAAGCGAGCTAAAGTCGTATTTCATGCTGAGCTCCCATGCAAAGCGGACTATTTTGGTAGGCGTTATTGTCCACCAGCATGGGCGATTTTGACATGGGGTTTGGCGCTTAATTTGACGGGTTCAGACGAATGGCTGGTTAGTCTTGCGCGTCGTTGACGGCGACTACGGTTAGCTGGGTTTTATCGACCGTAAAAGATATGTCGAGCCCAGCATAAGCTAAGTGGTAAACGCGGTTTGGCTCGTGCTTGCTGCCCGCGCGGCGCGGATCTTGGCAAAGGACCTCGACCAAGCCGGGGAGCTTTGCGGGCGGGACCATATCCTGCAGCGCTTGTGGAAACTCAACATCGAGCTCTTGCCACGGAGCACCCTCAATCCAGCCGCCGGTCGCATCCGGGTGGCAGTCCGCAAACGGGATGTAGGGCTTGATATCGTAGATGGGCGTGCCGTCGCGCAGATCGCCCCCCAGCACATGGATGATGGGGCCGTCGTCGGTAAGCTCCACGCGGTCGAGCTTAACGCAGGTGAGCCCGATGGGATTAGGGCGAAACGGACTGCGCGTGGCAAAGACACCCACGCGCTCGGCTCCGCCCAGACGCGGCGGGCGCACGGTCTTCGACCACTTGACGTTGGTGCCAGACCTGTCCTGCGACTTGGCATCGGCAGCTATGTCGTTTGCCGTGCCGCCGGGCGTTCCGTTTTCGAAGCGCCACAACAGCCATAGGTGAGAGAAGGAGTCCAGGCCCTCAACCGCTGCATTGGAGGCAAATTCCGGCTCAAAGACGATGTGTCCCTGCAGATGAGGCGCCAAAAAGCTGTTGCGCGGAATGCCGAACTTCTGCGGCAGGTCGGTATGTATGTGTGCGATAGGTTCCATGCCGGTCATTGTACGGCATGGAGGCGTGGGGCGTTGCGCGCAATTCTTCGCCGCGGTCCCCCGTCATGCAACCAACGGTTGCTTGGAAGGGCGCCTGCCGCCGCGTATGCTTAAGCCATCAACCAGCAGAAAGGAGCCGCTATGGCCTTTGCAGAAAAGCTCATTGCCATCCGTCGCGCCCATCATCTTACCCAAGAGCAGCTCGCCGCCAAACTCTTTGTCACGCGCCAAGCCGTCAGCCGTTGGGAGCGCGACGAGGTCACCCCGGGCATCGACATGATGAAGCTCATCGCCGCTGTGACCGGCGAGCCCCTGTCTCATCTGCTCGAAATGCCCGAGCGCTATTGCCAGAGCTGCGGCATGATACTCACGCCCGACGACTGCGGCACCGATGCCACGGGCGCCGCGACCGACCATTACTGCAAGTGGTGCTACGACCACGGCCAGTACACCTACGACACCACGATGGAGGCAATGATCGAGGACTGTGCCCCGCGCCTGGCGCAAAACACCGGCATGTCACTCGACGAAGCCGTCTCGCTCATGGGCGCCGTCCTGCCGCAACTGGAGCGCTGGCGCACCGTGCAGGAAAACGAGGAACGCTACGGCGCCGAGGCTCGGGCGCGCTATGGCGATGAGGCTATCGATGCAGCAAACGAAGCGCTGCTGGACATGGATCCTCAGACATGGAACGACATGAAGGAACTTGAACGCGCTATTTTGGGTCAGCTCTCGATTGCCATGGGCGACGGCGATGCGGATGGAAGCGAGGCTCGCAAGCTCGTCGCGATGCATCGTCGTTGGATTGGTCTCAACTGGGGACGCGAACCCCAGAACGAAGCGTACCTGGGCCTCGCCCACGACTATCTTGCCGACCAGCGCTTTATTGACTACTACGACAAGCCCTGCGGCGCCGGAGCCACGGCGTTTCTGGTACAGGCCATCGAGTCGTCGCTGGCCCGCGCATAGATTGCGGCGGCTTTGGGTATTTCAATCGAAACCGCAACCGATTGGAGACCTATGGCTACTAATCATGAGCTCGTGCTCTACGTTATGACCGGCTGCCCGTATTGCATAAAGGTCAAGCGCTTTTTGGCCGATAACGGCGTGACCATTCCCGAGCGCGATATCTCGACCGACCCCGTTGCCGAGCAGACGCTCATCGCCGTCGGCGGAAAACGCCAGGTTCCCTGCCTGTTCATCGACGGCAAGCCACTCTACGAATCGAGCGACATCATCGCGTGGGCACAGGAGAACCTGCTCTAACACTCGCGTTGCGACCGGCTCGCCCCAACCTATACGACCCAAACATGTACACCAGCATCCAAAGTCGACATTTTTCGACATCTCTGGATGCTGGCGTACAACTTTTGGGTAGCCATGGACGCTCTTAACCGGCTAATTGTTTGAGGCGACCTTTGGATTATGGCTGCTTGATGCCTCGGGAAAGAGTTTCCGAGGGAGCTATGGTCAAAAAAGGGCAAATATGAGTACTGCTACCTGTTTAGTAGCAGCAATTTTGATCATTTCAGGAACTATTCAACGTTCCACTCGTCCGCAGACGAGGTTATTTCTCCTCATATGTTCAATAAACGTAGCTCTTAATGGGAACAAATCTCATCAGGAGCTACTATTTATAGCAAAATAAATGCAACCATAATTGCAACAGTACTCATATTTGCCCTTTTTTGACCACGACCCTCCAGAATAGTCGCTGAGAACGACACTAAATGACAAAATCCGGCACTTGGACGTTCTTGTATGACTAGCCATTGAAGGACACCCAACGACTACTCCAATTCGCGACACACTGTGTCGCGAATTAAGCTGGTCCCACTATCGAAGACCGGTGAGAGCTCCTGCCCAGAATCTCGATAGCTTAATAAAACGCTCCCCTACGGAAGTTCAACGAGCATCCAAATTCCAAGCTGAAAAGCAAAGGAGTATCGAAGCCGTCAATGCTCATTTCCTATCGAGCAGGCGGATCAAAACAAGCTAATTAGCCCGATAAACTGCTTGTATTTTTGTCTACAAAACTGTATACAAAAAAGGGAATCCGAGAACCAGCGCTCGACATTATGTCGATCGATAGGAGGCGCTATGGACGCTAAGCTGCTCGAAAAGATGATGGGGTTTGCCCCCGGAGAGTTGGAGAAAGCCGCGGAGGCATACGAAAAAGATGAATGGCCGAAAGGCCGCACCGTTAAGCTGGGAAGGCCGCCGATCTCTGATGAGCCGAGCGCTGTCTTGTCGGCACGTGTGGGCGAATCGGTTCTTGAGGCGTTTGACGAAAAAACCAAACGCCATGGGCAAACGCGCACGGAACGGCTCAGGGAACTCATAACACTTGATGCAATGATTGCCTAGGCACCGCTCCCCCCGCCGAACCCAAACATGTACGCCAGCATCCAAAGTCGACATTTTCGACATCTTTGGATGCTGGTGTACAGCTTTTTGCTACATAGTCGTTGGGGACGTTCTTAAATGACTAGTCGTTAAAGAACGTCCCCAATGGCTAACTAGCCGTGGAAGCGGGCTGTGGGTGCGAGTGGCTGCTCGCGAAAGACGCGCTCGACGGCGGCGCGGTATTCGTCGACCTTTTTGGTCTTACGTACGAGTTTGTGAACGGTAGCGGGGTCGGCGAAAGCGCACTTGGCGTAGAACCACCACTCCTTCATACGAAAAACCGCATTACCGCCAATCTCTTCTGCATAGGCCGCAAACAGCGTATCGTGGAAACGCTGCAGCTCAGCAGCCGTTGCAGCGGGGCCGCCCTTGACCATGCGAGCCAGCGCGGGGTTCGCAAGCAAGCCACGCCCCAGCATCACATGGCGTGTCCCGGGATAGGCCTCCACCAGTGCGTCCATATCCTCAAGATCGAAAATGTCGCCGTTATAGGCCACGGGGAACGGCGCGCGCTCCAGCGTCTCGCCATAAAACTCTTTGCGCGGCGAGCCCATATAGCGGTCCTTCTGTACGCGCGGATGCACGATCAGCTCTGCCAGCGGCATGTGGCAATACAGATCGAGCACGCGCTCGTATTCGTCGTCGCCCTCCAGCCCCAGCCTGGTCTTTACCGATACCGGCAACGGCGACCGCTCGCACACATCACTCAAGAACACCTCGAGCTCATCCAAGTTGCGCAGGAAACCCGACCCCTTGCCCTTGGCGACAACCGTCCCCGAGGGGCACCCCAAGTTGAGGTTGACCTCACGGTAACCCATGTCGGCGAGCACCTGCGCCGCCCACACAAACTCGTCCGCATTCTTGGACATAAGCTGAGGAACGACGTTAAGCCCCTGATTGTTGGCAGGGTCGACTTCCTTAAAGGCCTTGCCGCCAAAGCGATTGCCCACCCGCGGCGGTGGCAAAAACGGCGTGTAGTAGCAGTCGAGCGCGCCAAAGCACTCCGCATGCACGCGACGGAACACATGCCCGGTAATCCCCTCCATAGGGGCCAGCGAAAGGATCATCTACTCTTCTCTCATATCAACGAATGTGACAAAGGGACTGTCCCTTTGTCACATGCATTATGCCTTGTGCTTCAGATGATTCACAAGGCAGAGGTGGCTACTTGACGATAACCGCCCTTCCAACCGCACCTCGCACAACGAAGTTGAATACTTTTCCCGAGAAGTGAACGAGTGAAATCGGACCCCCGAAGCATCGACACTTTTGGAGAGCTATTTCCTGCGGTTTTATCACTCAAATCCTGCGGTTTTGGCGTCGAAAAATGCGGACGCTTCCGGGGTCCAAAATAGGTCGTTCACTTCTCGGGAAAAGTATTCACCTTCGATTTACTGGTGCTTATAAACAGCGAGGGGGTCGCCCGGCAGGCGGCCCCCTCGCTTGTTATTCATCCCTCGGCAGCGGTTTCATGCTCCAAAAGACAACGTTCATAATCACGACAACCACCAACACCACGCCGTTGGCCACCCAAAAGCCCATGTTAAGGCCGAGCCACTCCGTGGTGCCAAACAAGTCCATCCAAATCTGCGTCCAGTTCATGCAAACGCTCCTTTCTGCATCAATCCCCCACTACAGCAGCTCGCCGTAGCGCTTGACGTAGGCCTTCTTAAGGCTTGTCGCCAGCGCCATGTACAGCAAGATGCACGGAATCAGGAACAAGAAGTACTCGACAGGCAGGGCGCCCAGACCCAGCGTGGGGCCAAGCGGGCTAAACGGGATCAGCGTGAGCAGCGCGATGCCCGTCATCGTGAGCAGCATCACCGGAGCCGAGGCACGGCTCTGGATAAACGGCAACTTAGGCGTACGGATCATGTGGATGACCAGCGTCTGGCTCCACATAGACTCGACGAACCATCCAGCCTGGAACAGCGCGATGTAGGCCAGCTGCATCTGCTCCAGCGCGGCGCCCGAGTAGACGCTCGCCAGGTCGTTGAACAGCACGCCATGGCTCACGAACAGGGGGCAGAAAACGAAGTACATAAAGATATAGGTCATAAAGTCGAAGATGGAGCTGGTGGGCCCGATCCAGATCATGAACCTGCCAACACTCGAAGCGTCCCAGGTACGCGGCACGCGCAGGAACTCCTCGTCCACGTTGTCCCAGGGAATCGCCAGGCAGCTGCAGTCATAGATCAGGTTGAGCAGGATCAGCTGGATGCTCATCATCGGCAAAAACGGCAGCAGGGCGGATGCGGCAAGCACGCTGAACATATTGCCGAAGTTGGAGCTTGCGGTCATCTTGATGTACTTGATCATGTTGGCGTAGGTCTTGCGCCCCTCGATGATGCCCTCCTCGAGCACCATCAAATCCTTCTCGAGCAAAATGATGTCGGCGGACTCCTTGGCAACGTCGACGGCCGTGTCGACCGAGATGCCGATGTCGGACGACTTCATGGCAGAGGCGTCGTTGATACCGTCGCCCATATAGCCCACCACATGCCCGTTCGCACGCAGGACGGAAACTACGCGCGATTTTTGATTGGGCGTGAGCTTGGCGAAGACCTGCACGTCCTCGGCCCGGCGAGCGAGCTCGGCGTCATCCATGCCAGCGATGTCGCTGCCGAGCAGCATGTTGTTGACTTGCAGCCCCACCTGCTTGCAAATGGTACGCGTGACCTTCTCGTTGTCGCCGGTCAAAATCTTGGTGGCGACGCCGTGATTGCGCAGCGCCTCGATGGCATCGGCCGTCGACTCTTTGGGCGGATCCAAAAAGGCCAGGTAGCCGATTAGGACCATGTCGCGCTCATCCTCGGCGCTAAAGGCGCCGGCGGGTGACGGGTTGGACTTTTGAGCAATCGCCAGTACGCGGAAACCGTCGTCATTAAGGTCGGCAACTGTTGCCAGGATGCGCTCGCGCACCTCGTCATCCAGCACATGAACGCCGCCGTCGATCTCGGCATGCGAGCACACCGAGAGCATCTCCTCGACCGCGCCCTTGGTAACCATCTGGGTCTTGCCGCTGCGATCGCGCACCACCGTGGTGAGGCGACGGCGCGCAAAGTCGAACGGCACCTCATCGACCTTCACGTAGGCCTCGGAAAGATCGGTGAGACTCGGGTCGTTTTGCTCCTCTTCCTCCGTGCACTTGATGATCGCCAGATCCATCAGATTCTTGTAGCCCGTCTGGAAATAGCTGTTGAGGTAGGCATGGCGCAAAACGCGCGAATCCTCCCGGCCGTCGATATTCCAGTGATACTCCAGCACCACCTGGTCCTGCGTAAGCGTGCCGGTCTTGTCGGTGCACAGCACGTCCATCGCGCCAAAGTTTTGAATCGAGTTGAGGTTCTTAACGATCGTCTGCTTTTTACTCATGGCCACGGCGCCCTTGGCAAGACACGTGGTAACAATCATGGGCAGCATCTCGGGAGTCAGACCCACGGCAATGCTGATGGCGAATAGGCCGGCATCGAGCCAATTGCCCTTCGTAACGCCGTTGATCAAAAAGACAAACGGAACCATAACCATCATAAAGCGGATGAGCACCCACGAGACGCTGTTGACGCCCTTGGAAAAGCTCGTCTCCACAGCGTCATCGGACAGGCTCGACGCCATGGAACCAAACAGGGTCTGCTCGCCCACACTAAACACGAGCGCCGTCGCGCTGCCCGAGATCACATTGCTACCCATGAGGGCAATATTCTCGAACGACGTGGCCGAATCGGACTCGGTGCAGGTCGCGGGGACCTTCTCGACCGGCTCGCTCTCGCCCGTCAGGCTGGCCTGACTCACAAAGAGGTCCTTGGCCTCGATAATCCTCACGTCGGCGGGAATCATGTCGCCGGCGGACAGATGCACGATGTCGCCGACCACCACGTCGTCGATGGGAATCTCGGTCCTGGGGGCATCCTTGCGGGTGACCGTCACGGTGGTCGTGATCATGTCGAGCAGCTTTTCGGCCGCATTGCCGCTGCGCTCTTCCTGGACATAGCGCAGCGTGCCCGAAAGCACCACCATCGTGGTGATGATGATCACCGTCAGTGGGTCAAAGTCCTCCGGCGTGCTGCCCATCATCGACAACGCCGGGAACACCATGTCCGTCGTTGCCGAAATAATGGACAAGAAGAACAGAATTGCCGTAAAGGGATTGACGAATGCATCCGCAAGCTTGCGGGCAAGCGACTTTTTCTTGCCGCGCGTGACCACATTGCATCCGTTATCGGCCTCGCTGTGCGCGACCTCATCACGGTCTAGACCACCCAGGTTCGAGCCCACCCAGGACATGGCGTCCATCAGCGGGATAGTTGCTGCATGCTGGATGCGGCCCTCTGCGCGATGCCTGATTAGTTCGTTTTGCGCCTGAACCGCAGATGGCGTATGGCGCATATTCAGCTTCTTCAATTGCCTTGCTCCGTTCTGTCGATCGGATGCAGAGCCGTCTAACCGCGACGCCCGCCATTAAGGTGGACCTGCGCTGACAGACATCGCTCTGCCTCACTGGTACTGTCACTGCCGCTCACGGTCCTCACCTCTCTTTCGCGTCCGCGACTGTCTACAGAATAGAAAAGCCGCAAGACCGAGCACATGGCTGGTTTCTTGCGGCTTTCTTGCGATTTGGCAAGGATTGTCAAAGTGACTATTTGGATTGATGGGAGCGAATACCCGAAGCGTTACTCGGCCATTTTGTAGCCCACGCCCCATACAGTCAGCAGGTAGTGGGGGTTGTCTGGTTCGGGCTCAATCTTCTTTCGAATTTTGCGGACGAAGGCCATGATGTTGCTGTCATCGAGCAGATACTCGTTTTGCCACACCGCCCGGTAGATTTCCTCTTTGCTAAAGACCGTACCCCGGTTGCTCGCCAAAAAGGCAAGGATGTCGAACTCCTTGGGCGTGAGCGAGACCGGCGCGTCCGACACCTTGACGGTGCGCGAGGCCAGGTCGATCGAAAGCTCGCCGATAACGATGGGTCCAGTGGCGGCACTTGCCTGCGAGCCGGCAACCGCCAGCTCGATAGCAGTCAGCTTGCCCGATGCGATATCGGCAAACACGGGCGCGAGCTCCAGGGCGGCAGCGCTGCCAGACGAGAACAGCGCGCTGCTGAGCTCGGCGGCCTCGGCCGGCGTAATCGCGATGTTGGTTCTGTTGGTACGCATAGAACCGCCCTAGAACAAGCTGCTCGAGCGGGCCAGATAGACCCGCTTGATCGTCGAAGCAACAACAAGATACAACACGCTCAGCAGCGCGACGATGCCCAGATACCACATGGGCAGCGTGGCAAGGCCGAGCAGTTGCGCGGCAGGGCTCAGCGCGAGAAGAGCCGAGGCGATAAGCATTGTGGCGACCATTATCACGAGCGGACGACACGGCCGGCCCCCGTCGCGAACGTTCCGCGCTCGCAAGACGAGGAGCACGAGCGATTCGGTCCAAGCGCACTCCAGCAACCATCCGGTCTGGAAGGTCGCGATAAAGGCCGCCTGGCCCGCAGCGCCCAACGTGGCAAAGGACCCACCGCACACCGCGGGGCAAACGCCCAGAAGCAAAATGGCAAACGTGATGACGTCAAACGCCGAACTCGCGAAGCCAAAGTGAAGCATAAAGCTGCCGAGGCCCTTGCCCGACCATGCCTTGGAACGAGCGATCTCCGCATCGTCGACGTTATCCCACGAGAGCGCCAGGCAGGCGGCGTCATAGCACAGGTTGAGCAAAAGCAGCTGAGCGGCGGTCGCCGGCAAAAACGGCAGGAAGATACTCGAGGCAGCAAGCGAGCAGATATTGCCAAAGTTGGAACTCGACGCGATGCGAATGTACTTGGAAGCGTTGGCAAACGAAGTCCTGCCTTCGCTGACGCCCTCGGCGACCACGCCCAGGTCACGCTCAAGCAGTACCAGATCAGCAACCTTTTTGGATTCCGCTGCCGCCGAGTCCACAACGATGCCGACATCTGCCGACGTAAGCGCCGGCACATCGTTCACGCCATCGCCGATATAGCCGACCGTATGGCCAGAGAGCCGAATGAGACTGACAATATGAGCCTTTTGCGCGGGCGTGAGCTCGGCAAACACACGAGTACGCCCCACGCGAAAAAGCGCCTCGGACTCCTCCATGGCATCGAGCATGCTGCCGGTGATAACGTTATCGGCAGGAATGCCCAGGCGCGAACAGGTTGACCGGGCAACCGAAGCCGAGTCACCGGTAAGCACGCGCACCTCAACGGAAAGGTCGGACAGCGCGCGCACGGCGGCGCGAGCGCTTGCCTTGGGCCGATCGAAAAAGCCCAAAAAGCCGCAGAGCACCAGGTCGCCCCAGTCCGAAGACGCTGTGCTGTAGGCAACGGCGAGGACCTTGATGCCGTCGGCACGCATGTCCTCGGCAACCTCATAGGCACTCTGGCGGCCCGCGGCGTCCATGGGGACGAGCTCGCCTTTAAAGTCGGCCCAGGCACAACGAGCGCACACACTTTCGACCTCGCCCTTTACGATGGTCAAGTGATTGCCAGGGCGAGCCTGCAGCCCCAGGCAACCAAGCGCCCCAGGCGTGGCATCGAGCTTAACGCCCGAAGCCTTGGTGACGTGGTCGAAAGGATCAGATGCGTGCAGGGTAAATGCGTTGGTGAGGTCTTTGGCGGCGAGATGCAACTCGGGCGCGGCGCAGGCATCGACAATGGCCCGGTTGAGCTGGTTGGCGGCCGCCACCTGGCTCGTACTCTCCAAATACGCCAGGTTGAGCGTTTGTTCGCTTTCGTTGCCCAGGATATCGGTATAGTACTCGAGCACCGCGGCGTCCTCGGTGAGCGTACCCGTCTTGTCCACACACACCACGTCCATGGAGCCAAGGGATTCCATGGCGTCAACGTTTTTAACGATGACCTGTTTGTTCTTGAGGCGATGCGCACTGCCCGAAAGACACACGCTCGTGACGACTGGCAGCATCTCGGGGACCAGGCCAACGGCCGTGCCCAGGGCAAACAGCAGGGCCTGCGCCCAGTCGCCCAGCACAAAACCTCGAATCATAATGACAAACGGCAGCACGATGAGCATACACCTTACCAGGGCGGCACAGACGCTCCTGGCCCCAGCGCCAAGCTGCGTGCCTAGTCGAGCGCGCCGCGGCGGTGTGGGCGGCTCCTCGGCAACGCGATCGAGAACGGTTGCCGAAGCCTTTCCGTCAACGATGGTCGTTCCAGCACGGACGGCATCACCCTCCCGCTTGGCGGCCTGGCCGCTCTCGCCCGTAAGCGACGATTCGGAGACAAGGATGTGGTCGCCCTTGGCAAGGACCGCATCGACCGGGCAGAGCATGCCGGCATACAGGCGAATCACATCGCCGGGCACGAGCTGATCGGCATCGACTTGGATCCAGTAAGCGTCGACGCGTTTCCAAACGGCCGCATGGTTCGCCTTAAACATGTGCCGGTCGAAGCTGCGCTTGGCTTCGTTTTCGTAGAACAGGCGCACCAGGCCGCCGACCAACCACATCAAAAACAGCACGGCGGGTGCAAACACGCCTGTCTGGCCTTGCGCCTGCGGTACGACGTCGACCAAAAAGGCCAAGCCGGCAAGTGCAAGCAGCAGCGACGAAAACGGGTTGAAGAATGATTTTCTAATCATCGGAGCCTCTTTCTAGCATGGCTTCGATTGTATCCGAGGCGTATACCAGCATCCCCGCCCCAGACCTTGCGACTTCCTTGCTTTTACGCGTGACAAAGGGACAGTCTCTTTGTCACATTCCCTTTAAGCGCCGGTTGCCGGTCGCAAAGAACAAACGCCCTGCCACCCATTTATACTCAGGTACACGTGTGCGCTACAGACGGAAAATGATGAGAATCGAGCCCCCCTGCAATAGCTCATCGATGGCGGGATTCTCTATACTGAGTCACATATGACGGTATCGCGCCAAAGGAGAACGTCGTGACCACGTCGCAGATATCTCTGCTTGCGCTCATCTCGGTTGGAGGCATCGGCATCCTGCTCCATATTCTTATCCAGCGCTAGCTCAAACTGATGCGCCCGCGCCCCGTGCGCCACAACGACCGCCACGACACCAAGGATCAGCTATGGCAACACTTTCCGAACAAGAACGCAAACGTATCCAGCGATACTGCATCTGCCCCAAGGTTGCCGGTGCGGCGCTTGCCATGGCATTCGTGCTGCCCTTATTGATCATTCCTTTCGAGATGATCGACGACATCGTCTTCCATCATGAAGGATTCCAAGACACGGGCATGATGGCCGCCCTGGCACTCGCCGTCGTCGAGCTCATCATATTCTGCTACTGCACTCTCGCGCCGCGCTTTGGCATGCGCGGTAAGCAGTGGCGAGAAATGCAGCACCGACTTGCCGTCGAGCAGAGCGAAAAAGATCGCTCGGCACAGATTGCGGGCGTCGTTGGCACGCAGGCCGCCGCGCGCCTGCTCAAGAACAGCGACAACGAGACCGCACGCAACCTGGGCGGCGCGGCAGAAGTCGCCGCTGCCGTAGGAGCCGTCGCCACCGCGGCAGACGTGCTTGCCGAGAGCTTTGCCAACGCAAAGGCCATGGCAGAGGCCTGTGGCGTGCCTGTCCCCCGTGCAAAAAAGTGGATCGTCGCGCTTGTGGCGCTGCCCCTCGCAATCGTGTGCGGCGCCTATATCCCGCAGCTGGCGCAGGGAAACATCGAGATGCAGGAGAACGCCGCGGCCGCGGCCGAGCAGATCGCCATCGCCCGCAAGGCGTTAGAGCCCGCATGCGAGTACGTGTCTGCCGATGACCCCTACGAGCGATATCAAGATTACGGCTATCACGTCCGCGGCTATCTGCACGAAGGCGACTCCGATACCCAAAAGGCCTATACCTACCTGGACTTTGACAACAAGGGGACACTCAAGGAAGTGAGTTACGCGGCAGAGGTCGACCCCAGTGCGAGCCTTGAGGACAACCTCGCCCGCATCGAGCGCGACCTGGACGAGCTGTTCTCTGCCGTTCAAGCCGTAAACGTCAAGACGGTGAGCCCCGAGCTCCTGGCACCGCATAAGCTCCCCGAAAAGTTTAGACAGGCATTTTTGAACGGCTCGCTCTACGAGAGAATCTCTATCAGGACGAGTGACGAGCCAGTCAAAACGTATTACTCGTTTGATACGGATCCCGAGGACGAGTTTGACGAGTACACCCATCCAAGCATCCGTATCACGCTGATGGGCAAAACAAACTAGAAGGCGCGGGAGGGGCCACCCCCTTCCCGCGCCTTTTCATCCAACGTGACAAAGGGACAGTCCCTTTGTCACATTATTCGGAGCGCAGGGCTTCCACGGGGTCTTTCTTGGACGCGCTACGGGCCGGCAGCAAGCCGGCAACCACCGTCAGAAGCACCGAGATTCCAATGAGCACCAGCGCGTCCTGAACGGGCAGGCTCATCAGGTTGGGAACCTGCTTGGTCGCAAGCGCCCAGGCATTGACCGGGAAGCTCACGAGCACCACGACGACGATGGCAAAGACGCCGGCGATGAGGCCCTCGATAAACGTCTCGGCGTTAAACACATTGGCCACGTTGCGTTTCGACGCGCCAATCGCGCGCAAGATGCCAATCTCCTTTTTACGCTCCAGCACGCTGATGTACGTGATGATGCCAATCATGATGGAGCTCACCACCAGGCTAATACTCACAAACGCGATGAGCACCAAGCTGATGGTGTTTACGATGTCGGTCACCGAACCCATGATGATGCCCATATAGTCGGTGTACGAGATTGCTTGTTCGTCGTGCCCGGCGGCTTTGACCTGCTTGTTATACGCATCGATATGGTCGAGCACACGCTCCTTGGCCTCAAAGTCGCGCGGGAAAATCTTGACCGAGATGGGGTCTGCCTCGTCCGCATAGCCCAGCGTGGTCAGATTGTTGTCGTAGGTGAGCTTCGATGCCTTCGCATAGCTCATCATGAGCGAGCTCAGGTCCTCGGCGTCCATGTTGAAATGGATAGCACGAGCAAAGGCACTCCCATCCACGTGCATGGCGCTCGCCAGGTTGGCAAAACTCGAAGACATCTGCGTCGCCATCTGACCCATGAGCCCTGCCGCGCCCGCTTTAAGCTGGGACGATACCGTTGTCGCTATCTGGTCGCTGATTGTCTTGGTCACCTGGTCCATTGCCTGTTGCAGATACGGAGCCAGCTGCTTTTGGACATAGTCGGTCATCGCCTGTTGCAGGCGCTCGGCCAAGGCATCGCCGCCCAGCGCTTTGAGCTGGGCCAGGATTTGCTGGGCTGCCGTATCACTCTCAAGATACGCCGAGAACGCGGCGGCAAGCTTTGACGTGTCCTTAAGATCTTCGGGTGTCAGCGCCCTAAACTGATCAGACTGCAAAAAGCCCTCAAACAGCTGGTTGGCAAGCGTTCCCGCCTGCTGCATTTGCTCGGGCGTGAGTTCCAGACCGTCAAAGATACCCGAGAAATCTGGGGTTGGCGTTTTGGCCATGATGTCGCTGAAGTCGATGTCCTTACCAACGCCCGAAAGGTCAATGTCCAGCCCGGACAAGTCAAGACCAGACAGGTCCATACCGCCGGCCGCACCCGAGAGCGCAGACGTATCGAACGAGAACGCGCTCTTGAGCGCCGCCTCGTCAACGCTGAACATGCTACCCAGGTCCACGCCCTGCTTGGCCTCGCCCTGCAGCTCGTCGAACGTTCTGCCGGTAAAGACATCCGTCTCGGGATGAGCAAGCTGCTCCTGCACAATCTTCGAATCGGCCGCGCGCTCCATAAGCTGGCGAGTCAGCGCATGTGTGTAGGCGATACCGGGCGAAAGGGCGCTCGCGTTGGCCGTCTCGTTGGGCCGCACCACGCCCACAATGCGCACGTCAATGCCATCGGCAACCTTGGCTGCCATAAAGTCGGCGTCACCGGACATATCGGTCCACATGCCGGTCTCTTCGTTTTTGCGATACGCATCTGCCGGCGACAACACCTTGAACGTCGTAGACAACGCATCCTCGTAGGTAAAGTCGGCAGCGGTCTCGGGCGTCTCGACCCCGCCGTCAGCCGTCATGGCACTGTTGACCAGGTCGTTGAGCTCATCGATTTCCAACGCACCGATGCTATAGAGCGTATAGTCGCCCACCGTGCCACGGCTCGAAAGCACCATCACGGCCTCGTTAGCAGACGTAGGCCAATGCCCCGCCACGACGTCGTATTGGCTGTCGAGCAGGCTCTGGTCGTCGATCATTTCGTTGAAGACCGAGGTTCCCATGGACTCCATGCTCACCGTTGCTGCCGAGCTCGCGCCGCCGCTCATGGCCTCGGTCATGGCATTGGGCACCAGACGCACGGGCTTCTCGTCTCCCTTGCCCGCGCGATAGACAACCGGCGATACACCGTAGCCGTACTGAATGGCGTTGACCTCTTTGTCGATACCGTCGCCGCCGTCGTCAAGCCATGCCTTAAAGCTCGTCATGTCGTTGGACTTAACGCTCGCAAACATATCCTTTACGGCCGTGACCACGGGAATCTTATCGGTTTCGGCACTGTCGTCGGACGAATCCACGTTTTCAGGCGAGTCATCATCCGCAGCCCCCTGTCCGCCCATCATGGACGACAGGTCGTAATCCTGCTTGGAAATGGTGAGTGGGTAGCTCGAGAGCGTATCCTCCTCGACCTTTTTGATGTAGCCGTTTACGCCGTTGGACAGCGCCAGAATCGCCGCGATACCGATAATGCCAATCGAGCCCGCAAAGGCCGTCATGGCCGTACGGCCCTTTTTGGTCATGAGGTTGCGCGCCGAAAGCCCCAACGCCGTCACAAAGCTCATCGAGGTTTTGCGTGTGGGCTTGGCTTCGCGACGCGCAGTCCCAGCGGCGTCAAAGGGATCGGAATCGTCGGTGATTTTGCCGTCCGCCAGGTTGACGATGCGCGTGGCGTATTGGTACGCCAGCTCGGGATTGTGCGTGACCATGATGACCAGGCGGTCGCGCGCAACCTCCTTGAGCAAGTCCATGACCTGCACAGACGTCGTTGAGTCCAGGGCGCCGGTCGGCTCGTCTGCCAACACGATCTCGGGATCGTTGATTAGGGCGCGGGCAATAGCTACGCGCTGCATCTGTCCGCCCGAAAGCTGGCTCGGGCGTTTGTTCACATGCTCGCCCAGACCGACCGACTCGAGCGCCTCGCGCGCACGCTGCCGGCGCTCGGCATGACCCACACCCGTAAGAGTAAGCGCCAGCTCCACGTTTTCCAAGATGGTCTGATGCGGAATGAGGTTATAGCTCTGGAACACAAAACCGATGCGGTTATTGCGGTAGGCGTCCCAGTCGCGGTCGCGGAAGTCCTTGGTCGAAATGCCATCGATCAGAAGGTCGCCCGAGTTAAAATGATCAAGCCCGCCAATGACGTTGAGCATCGTAGTTTTGCCCGAACCCGAAGGGCCCAGAATGGCCACGAACTCGTTATCGCGAAAGGCCAAGCTCACGCTATCGAGCGCCACCTGCGTAAACGACTGCGTGACGTACCTTTTGCAAATATCTTTGAGCTCCAGCATGGACGGCAACCTCTCCCGCGCAGGCGCACTCGCCCGCTCTCCCCCGCCGTTCGTATTCGACGCGTTTGTCCTACTCTATTCCCATTTTTTGCCGACACCAGTGAGGAATGTAACGAACCGGGCAAAAACGAACGGGACGGCACGCCACACAGCGCACCGTCCCGCACACAACATCGACAATGTGACAAAGGGACTGTCCCTTTGTCACACTACGTGTACTCAGCCTTTACTGCTCGCTATTCGCAATCGCCTGGTCGATAAGTTTGTTGAGTGCAGCGCGCTGCTCGGCGGAGCTGATGGCTCCCACGATGGGCTCCCCTACGATGTTGCCATTCTGATCGATGACATACGTTGTCGGGAACGAGAACAAATTTGACGTGAACTTACCGGCCTCGCTATCCGACTTGAACCAGATGTTCTTATACGTCACGCCCTTCTTGCTCAGCACGTCCTTGGCATCTGCAATCTCGCCCTTGTTGCCATCGAGCGTAAAGGAATTGACGCCCACGACCTGGCCGCCCTTCTCGGCAAGCTCCTGATTCAGTTTCTCAAGATCGCCCAGCTCGCCCACGCACGGCTTGCAAGTAGTGAACCAGAAGTTCATGACGGTGACCTTGTTCTTAGAGAACAGCTCGTCGCTGTTCACGTCGTTGCCATCCAGGTCCTTGCCCGTAAAGCTGGGGAACTTCGTCGCCTCGCTCGAAGCATTGGCACCAGCCGTCATGCCAGCGGTCGAAGCGTCGACGCTCTCGCCTGCACTCGGCGTGCTTCCACAGCCGGGGAACTCCTTCTCCAGGCTCTCGAGCTTGTCCTCGATCTCCTTAATCTGCTGTGCACCGGCCTTGAGTGTCTTAAGCTCATCCGCCGTGAACTCATCCTTGGCACCGTCGATGGTCTTGAGCAGGAAATCGCCGTAATTGCTGCCGTCCTCAATCATTGCCGAGTCTTTATTTGCCGCATTGAATACCTTTTCCCACAGCGCGTTATCACTCGAAAAGATCTCGTTCTCCTTCTGCATGAGCTTCGCATACAGCTCGGCGGCCTCGTCGGCATTGGTCGGCTTCTGCGCAGTGAGTTCTGCGATCTTAGGATCGGAGCTCGCAGATTCGCTCGCATTGCCACCGGGCGCCGAACATGCCACAAGACACAAGGCCAATACCGGCACCATAAACAGGGCCGCAATCTTAGAAAGCTTCATAGTCATTCCTCCGTTTTGTCGAAGCTTGTTTACTTTTTATCGGCGGTCAAGGGGAGCTTTTCCGCCGACACATCCAGGCCATAGCGATAGCTAATGGCATCGACGGGACAGGCCCCGATGCACTTTCCGCACCGGATGCATTCGGCATGATTGGGTGCGCGGACCACATCAACGTCCATCTGACAAACCTTTGAGCACTTGCCGCACGAGACACATTTGCATGCGTCAACCCGAATCCCCAGTAGGGACACCCTATTCATAAGCGCATAGAATGCACCGAGTGGACAAATCCATTTGCAGAAGGGGCGGTAGAACAAAACACCCAGCACTACCACGGCAATGAGAACGGCAAGTTTCCAAGTAAAGAGATGTCCCAACGCAGATCGAATGCCGGCGTTGGCAATGGCCAGTGGAATGGCGCCCTCGAGTACGCCCTGCGGACAGATGTACTTACAAAAGAACGGGTCGCCCATGTCCACGTCGTTAACCACCAAGACGGGCAGCAGCACCACGGCAAACAGCAGCACGACGTACTTGATGTACGTGAGCGGCTTGAGCTTTTTCGTGGAGAACTTTTTGCCGGGAATCTTATGAAGCAGCTCCTGCAGCCAGCCAAACGGGCATAGAAAGCCGCATACAAAGCGTCCCAGCAGCACGCCGAGCAAAATGAGCGTACCGGTGACGTAGTAAGAAAAGTTGAACTTGGATGAACCCACCACCGACTGGAACGACCCGATGGGGCACGCACCCGATGCCGCGGGGCACGAATAGCAATTAAGTCCAGGTACGCAGACTGTTTTTCCCGCGCCCTGATAGATGCCGCCTTTGGCAAAGTTTGGCAGGTGAATATTGGTGACCAGCGTCGCCGCCGCCTGAATGAATCCGCGAAATCGGGCCAAAACATGCGACGCAGTGTTTTCTCTTTTATCCAATTCCGATACACTCCAAGCACAGCCTAATCGCTTTGGCCAGCACGGCATCCGCCTCGCCACGCATAACACCAAAGCACACCATGGCAATTCCGACGATCAACAAAGCGACCTGTACCACGGGTTTTACCGCTTTGAACAACCTGACCACTCCTTTCGTTACGCGACCATTGGACCATATCGGCTATAAAATCCGTGTTAAGCGCGATTTGAAATGTGCAAGGAGACTGTTATGCGTATTTTGATCGTCGAGGACGAGCGAGCACTGTGCGATGCAATTGCGCGCAGCTTGCGAAACCTGGCATACAGCGTCGACTGCTGTCACGACGGACAGGAGGCGCTCGACCTGCTGGGCGTCGAGGCCTTTGACCTCGTGGTACTCGACCTCAACCTTCCCCGCATCGACGGCATGACCGTACTCAGGGAACTTAGGAAAACTGACTGCGAGACTAAGGTACTGATTCTGTCCGCACGCGGCGAAGTATCCGATAAAGTCGCCGGACTCGATGCCGGCGCCAATGATTACCTCACCAAGCCGTTTCATCTGGACGAGCTTGCGGCAAGGATCCGCAGCCTTACCCTCAGGCGCTTTACACAAAGCGACATAGTTTTAACCTGCGGAAAGCTCCGCTTTGACATCAAGGCGCGCATCGCTTCCGCGGACAGCGAGGCCTTATCTCTTACGCGCAAGGAAACGGGAATCTTGGAATACCTGATGCTTAATCAGGGGCGTCCGGTAAGTCAAGAGGAGCTTATCGAGCACGTTTGGGATAGCAGCGTAAACAGCTTTAGCAACGCAACCCGCGTTCACATCTCGTCACTCCGCAAAAAGCTACGCAGCACTTTGGGATACGACCCGATTCGCAATCGGATTGGAGAGGGCTACGTTATGGAGGATAGCGAATGAAAAGGCTTTCCCTGCAATGGCGCATAACGATTATGACAGCACTGCTCACGTGTGCGGCATGCGTGCTGACGAACTGCCTGGTCGGCTATACGGGCATGCGCTACATGGATGCCATCGGCAGCGACATCTCGGCCATTAACGCTGCCGGCGCGGATTCGCCCCAGGTGTTCGACCCAACGAAAACGGCCCTCGATGACAAGGTCACAATCGTCGTAAACGACGCACAGGAGTCTTTTGGCACGACAGCCTGGTACATCACGGCTGAAGTCACACTCCTTGGCGGCGCGCTGGCATACTTTGTGAGCGGTCGTGCGCTCAAACCGCTACGGGCTTTTGCAGCCCAGGTTGAGCGTGTGCAGCCTGACAACCTAAGCGAAATCAGACTCAGTGAAGATGTACCCACCGAGCTACAACGATGCAGCGCCTCTTTCAACGACATGATCGCCCGTCTTGGCGAAGGGTTCTCTGCACAGCGTCAGTTTACCGGCAACGCCGCACACGAGCTGCGCACCCCGCTCGCCCTTATGCAAGCACAGATTGAACTATTCATCTCCGAGCACCCCGGTTTGCAACCCGAAACGGCCGAGCTGCTCGGCCTGCTACAAGAACAAACCGAGCGCATGTCTCGAATGGCCAAGGTATTGCTCGAGATGAGTGAGCTCCGCAGCGTTCCTTGCGAGGACGATGTGGAACTTGGTCCCTTGTCCGAAGAGGTCCTCACCGACCTTGCGCCACTTGCCGAAAATAAGGGCATAGCCCTCAATTGTGCTGGAGACGCTTTAGTAATCGGGAGCGACACGCTCCTCTATCGGCTGGTGTTTAACCTGGTCGAAAATGCCATCCATTACAGCCGCCCCGGCTCGACTGTCAACGTCTCCATCAGCGACAGCGACAACCACGTGCTCCTGCGAGTCAAAGATGAGGGCCCGGGAATACCCAAGCAGTACCGAGAGAGCATCTTCCAGCCGTTCTTTCGTCTAGACAAATCCCGCAGCAGGGCATACGGCGGCGCAGGGCTCGGGCTAGCGCTTGTTTGGGAGATTGCAGCACTTCACGGTGGCACGGTAGAGGTCGAAGCAAATTCCGAGAACGGAACCGTGATGCTCGTGACCCTCTCAAAGGGGGCCACCACGTGATCCGACTGTCCAGGAGTCCCACTCGACATTGTGAAACGCGTCCCAAAACTTGGACATGAGAAATGGGAGACAGTTCGCATCTATGCCGAGGACGAAGTCCTGGCGGGGATTCAGGATGCGCAGAGGAAGCTTGCGGCAGAAAACCCCGACAGAGTCGTGACCGTCGGCGGCAACTGTATGGTGTCGCCTGCCCTCTTCGATTACCTGCACGGGAAATACGAGAACGTTGGAATCGTCTGGATCTATGCGCATCCGGATGTATCCACGCTGAATGATGGCTACCCCAACGCTCACGCCATGGTACTTGGCAGCCTTTTGGAACAGGGTGCACCGCAACTCGTTTCGCGGATGCGGCATCCGGTGTTTAAGCTGAGCGATGTCCTGCATGTCGGGCTACAGCAGCTCCACGACTATCAGGAAGTTTGCTTAAACAAGCATAGGTGTTGCGGTTTTAGCCGATGTCCTCATGGAGGAAAACGACATGCTGGGTCTGTCTGATTAAAGTCCAACAGTTTCCATGAGGCATCTAGCACGGTAAAAGCTAAAGACCCGGGAGACCCCAAACTGTCAACCATCTTTACGGGTGCAAGGGAAACGGGCAAGACAGCCCCCTCTCGCTCCTATCCGAAACGGCGCTTGAACACGGCTGGATTGCAGCGAATGTCTCCGCCATGCCCGGCATGCTCGAAGATATCATCGAGCACACAAAGGAGGCCGCAGGCCGTTACCTCTCGCAGCCCCATACACGCGTGAGCGGAGTTCAAGTTGGGCAGCGGGGCGGTTTAGCGCGCCAATATAATCAAATCGTGCACTTCCATAGCCTCTCGTCTACGTGGTGTACCGTCGTCTCCCCTTTTATCAGAGTTGGGCGATTTTCAGGCACCCGAGCTGAACTCAAATTGAACTCAACGATGCCTTATCGGTCGAGGGCGTCCTAGCGAGAATATACAGAGGCGCACATTTCGCAGGGAACCTCCCATTCGTTATCATATCGGGATGCTGTCAAGGCAGCGTCAATGCGTTCGACCTACACCTTCTCGCTTTTCGAGGCCTCGTCTGCAGGACCATCGGAATCGATACGGAATCGATCGGCATACCATTCATCCGAAGCAATCACCTTATGGAGCATCTGGAGATGCAGGTCGACATAGTGGCAGAACGCCTTGCCGCATTCCACGAGAGGCGCATTGTTTCTCTCGTTGGGCTCGGCTCCAAAATTAAACTCGACCTCATAGCCCTCCCCAGGCACACCCATGCTCGGCAGAATATCAATGGAGAAGTGGACGAATCCAGACGTCACCTTGTATACATCTTTTACCTTTGGATCGAACTTCTCGAGTAAGTCTTGAAGTCTTCCATCGGACATCTTCTCACCCGAGAAATCTTTCAGCTTGTTCACAGGCACACCTTGAAACACCTGCTTGAGAAAGTCATCCTGGTCTTCGGCGGCGAATAATGCGAATGTCCGCAGGCAGACTCCAACCTGTGCGCGGAGAAGCTGGGCGACGCAAACAAGATTCCTCGACTCGAGCATGGAGATGAATCCGTCTATCAGTCTCATCGCATACTCAGAGGAGGATGCCAGATATAGATCCCATTGGGTAAAGTCGCCGTTCATGAAGGGAATCACTGCATTGCGCTCGGCGACTCTCAAGGCACTCAGGCTTTGTTCTATTTTCTCAGCTTCTTGTTTGAACTGTTCGCTATCCAAAATGCCCCCAAATGCCGGCTTCTCAACAAATCAAAAAAGCAAGAGAGACAGAGATTAGGTTCCTGCTCCACTGAACCCACGCTTCCAGTCGAGACACTCCTCCTCGAAGATCTCCCCAGAGTCCCGCCTCTCGCGCCCCTCACGGAACTGTCCATATCAGTGTAGCCAATCCAAGCACAGCCCCACCGCACGGCCCAGTCGCTTCCGGTCCTGCGTGGCCCCGTGAAGGCGGAAGGGCGTGGTTGTCGTCATCGCGTTCCTTTCTCCTCGTACCTTTTTGGGCATGCGTCACGGGCCCCCGCGCGGCGCTGAGAGCGAATCGGCGCAGGCTTGGGGCCAGTTGCGTAGAGGTTGAGGTTCGGGTTTCGCCGGCTTACGCAGCTTGGCGGGCAGAGCGCCCGGGCTCGCTGCGCCTAGGGCGCGGCGGGATCCGCGACGCCGGAGGTGTCGATCTCGCCCAGATTGGCGAGCTGCTCGATGAGGGGGAGGCCCATCGGGTCGTCCACCTCGACGCCGCCGAGCACGATGGTGCTGTCGCGTGTGTCTATATGGGTTGTGAACACGGCCGGGTCGAAACCCGAAGCGATAAAGCCAATGCCCGCGAGGACAACACCCGCGGCAACGAGCCCGCCCGCCACGGCGAGGTAGATCTTCTTCGCACTGGTCATGGTACTCACTCCTTTCTACGCCGCGAGATGCGCGGCAGCGCCGCCCTTCTCGCCCTTACCCTTCCAGAAGGGCGAGGCGGCCTTCCTCGCCCAGAGCGCCGAGAGGCGCGCAATTTGTTTTGAGGCTGCCCAAGCGCCAGCACCAACGAAGAGCGCCACGCCGACGAGGCCGAGCCCCACGCCCGCCGAGGCGAGGGCGTACGGGAAGTGGCCGATGATGACGCCGCTTACGGCAAGCAGGAGCTCAACTACGCCCACGCCCCCGAGTGCCACCGCGACGATCCACACGCAGAGCGCCAGCACCCAGATGCAGATATAGACCGTGACGGCCACGGCGGCGAAGGCGGCGAGCAGCGGCACCCACACCGGGGAGCCCACGATGGCCAGCACCCACAGCAGCGCGGTGCTGCGCCGGCGCGTCCTCGCGATCGCGCGCGGCACGGCGGGCAGGTCGTCGAGCGTGGCCTCCGCCACCTCGCCGGGCGTGCCCATGGCGGCCACGGCCTCCTCCTCGCTCATACCGTCCTCCATGCGGTCGGCGATGGCCTCCGCATAGAACGCCTTGGTCTCCTCCACCTGCTCGGCCGGCAGGCAGGCGAGCAGCTCGCCCAACCGGCCCAGAAACTCATCGCGCGTCATGGTGCGCCCCCTCAACGTATGCGTAAATCTCCCGTACGGACGGCCACTCGGCCAGGAACTCCTCGATGCGTGCTCGCCCGTCGTCCGTGATGCGGTAGTACCGGCGCAGCCGCCCGTTGTGCTCGGCGGAGCGCGCCGTGATGCACCCGGCTTTCTCCAGGCGCTTGAGCAGCGGGTAGAGCGTCGACTCCGTGAGCCCCATGCTCGCCGGTACGTCCTTCACGATCTGGTAGCCGTAGGACTCCTCGCCGGAGACGGCCGCGAGCACGCAGGCCTCCAGGAAGCCGCGCTTCATCTGTGCCTCCATCCGCACACCTCCTCTCGTCATATACTATGCTATACACACTATACGATGCAAGGTATTAGACGTCAACTCTCATCGCGAAGATTCTCCGGCCCCTGCGCGCTGCGAACGTGATGTCACGGGGCGGTTGGCATTATGCATGAAACGTCAAGTAACGCTCTTTTGATCCACTTCCACTCGGCCCCATTCGCCTTGTACAACGCCCCCTTTCAACCTTGGGTTCAAGAGAGCCGCTAGGCTGGACGTGCCGGACGGTAAAGTCCTGGACGCCATGGTGAACTTCTCCGATGCCATGGGGGTCATGGGTCTACGCCGATGGAGTCCCACGTACGCGGCAGGGCTCGCCCGTCACCGCTGGTCGCCGGACGGTCCCCACGCCCCGCTCGCCAACGCGCAGGCGACAGCAGCAGTCCAGCGCTGGCTGGAGACGCCGGAATGCCCAGAAGATGCGTTTCCCATCGCTGCGGCAGAGCTTTTTGCAGGGGTGGCAGTTTTTCTATATCCCAAGGTCAGATAGGCTTCGGTAGCCACCTTGGAAGCATCGCCAATAGACTCTTCCTTTATACGTTCGGCATAATCGTAGGCGATACCCACAAATTCCAGTCCCGAGCAACAGGAGTACAATTGCTGCAATTGTTGCCAGCTGTTGGGAGATGGAAGATGGACTGCGATGGCTACCCATGCGTTCCCATGCCGTTGATGTGCACCGCCTTTGTGCCGGGGCAGATTGACGCTGCGGTTGCAGGCATTTCCGACCCCGATTCACGCACCATCGCCACGGCAGAAGCGCTGTACTTTCGCGGACAGGCCACGCTCGCCGCCGAGACAGCACGCCCCTATCTTGACGCCACCGACCCCGCACCGCGCTATTCCGCATGCTTTATCTGCGGATATGCCAGTCTGTCGCTCAACCGTATCGCCGATGCCCGCCGTTGCCTTGCGGGCATCCTCGATACGCCACCTGACGATGAATCGCCTGCCGTCCACGCCATGCATATCCTGTTCGCCTCTGCCGCGAGCGTCCTGCTGCACTTGCCTTCCCCGTATTCCGCCGAAGAGTTTTATCCGCTTGCGGCGCATCTGCCCGAAGGCCTGCGCCTGTTCGCCAGCTACGTGATGGCGCACGCCTTGTATCTGCGCGGCGAATACGGCCGCAGCCTGGGCATGGTGGAAAATGCCCTGATCATGAAACAGGGAAGCTATCCCATCTCGGAACTGTTCCTGCACCTGGCGGCTTCCATGGCATGCATGAGCCTCAAGGATATCGACGCCGCAAAGGCACACTTCGGAACCGCTTGGAACATTGCGCGCCCTGACGGCCTTATCGAGCTCATCGGCGAGCACCACGGCCTTTTGCAGGGGCTTATCGAGGCGTGCTTAAAATCGCAATACCCCGACGATTTCGCTCGCATCATCGAGATCACGTACCGCTTCAGCTACGGCTGGCGGCGCATCCACAATCCCGATTCGGGCGAGGACGTGGCCGACGATTTAACGACCACGGAGTTCACCATGGCCATGCTCGCCTGCCGCGGATGGACCAACGCCGAAATCGCACGCCACATGGGAGTATCGCCGGGTACCGTCAAAAACCGCCTATCAGGAGTGTATGCCAAGCTTGGTATCGGAACTCGCGCCGAGCTGGTCGCGCATATGTTGCGTTAGCGGCCAGACTACCTGGCATATCGAAAGCGTCCCGGGGGCCCGACGCTTTCGCACGCTCAAATTGGACATTTTGGCCATCGAACGGCACTACCGCCACGTGGCGCCTTCTCGCAAAATTGGATTATTTCCACCGATACCTGCGGGATGGGAGCCAAAGATGCTTGATCGCCGTTCGTTACTTGTTGCCGGAGCGTCCTCGCTGGCGAGCGTTATGTTGCCGCGCGTGCCGGGAAGCGCAAACGCCTTCATATTGCCGTTCGCGCCCACCGAAGCCCATGCCGACGAAAAAGACCCCTTCAGGGTGCTCGTTCTCTCGCGCACCATGTTTGGTGTGGTCGTGGTCGACGTTGCCGACAAGAATACGCCCATCACGGGTGCCCAGGTCACGCTCACATCGCGCTATGCCGCAGGCAAGCAACTCGCCGCCACGACCGATGACGAAGGCACGGCCATCTTTGAGGTCGCGCCGCTTTCGGAAGGCTACGTGGACGAGGCAACGCTTCTCGACGCGTACGACTTTAACGGCGGCATCTCCATTAGCATGGCGGGTTACCGTGATGTCGAGATTCCCCTTGCGCGTATCCAGGGCGGCACCGCCATAACCGCGCCCACGCGTCCGCTTTCCGACGGCGAGCCGTACTTCCGCCAGCTCACATTCGACGAATGGGACATCCAGTACGCCGATGCTACGTTTATGGCAATGCCGAAGGACGACACGGCAAACGAGCAGGCCGATACGCATGCCTTTACCGTGCAGGCGCATCTGCCACAGGGTGGACAGGCAACGCTGCACATCAACAAGGTAATGCCCTCCACGAGCAGCTCACCCGAAACCGTCACGCAGATTGGCCAAGTCAAGGCCAGCGCATCGGGCGCGGATAATCTGGCGACGTTCACGCTTGAAGACACGTTCCTCGATGCAGCTTCGGGCCTTCTGGAAGAAGGGTGCAAGCTGCGCTTTGTCCTCGACTACCAGGGCAAACCTACACGCTCTCATCCCCTATGGCCGTTGTTACCGCGCCGGCGGCAAAGGCGGAATCCGGATCGACCACCATCATTCCCACTACCATGGACCAAGAGATCACTCCGTTTGATTTCCCGGCGGCGTTTCCCGGCATCGGCGGCAATAAGTTCACGTGCTGGATGCCCTCATTCCCCATTTTGTTCGATTTCTCTTTTGCCGGGTACGTGCTGTTTGGCGGAGGATACAAACCGGTCGGCTACATGAACGATTCAGGCAATCCGGATCCGGAGTACTGGAAGAAATCGCCGCGCGAGTCGGGCGCCAAGCAGGCAAACCGCTACCTCGACGAGATGGAGGGGAAGTGGAATCAGTACAAGAGGATGAGTGCCGGTTCGGGAACCGATCCAAGAAACACTAAGCTCCTTCGCCACCATTGCACGCTGCTGTTCACGATGGATATCGCCACACAGCTGTACGGCTCGCTCGCCTACGATTGGGTGGGCAAAACCTGGGGCAACAACAACGACCCCGCATACGGCAATATTAAGGCGCTCTTTCAAGTAAGAACCGACCTCAATTGGACCGAGCAGTTTACCCTAGGACCGGTGCCGTTTTTCCTAAACGTCAACCCCTGGGTGCTGGCGAAGCTGGCGCTCGCCGTGGGTGCCCACACGCACGGCAGCGGCGCGGCGTTTTTTAAAAACATTTCGCTCGACTTTTCAAACACCTCGGGCTCATTCACCATCCAGATCGGGCTTGCCGTCACCTTTGGCGCCGGCGTTGCAGGCGTCGCTTCGTCTGCCGTGCGCGGCGCCGCATCCCTCACGCTGTTCATTGGGTACGAGAAGGCAGATGGACACCAGCTTCCGCGACTGCGCGTAGGTGCAGACGTCGATGTCGATGTGATACTCCAGTTCGTAATGTTCAAGTGGACCACCAAGGCTTGGTCGGGGTCGTGGCCCACACTCCTCGATTCGTGGAATATGTCGGTGAACAATGGCAACCAGTATGTGCTCCAGCGCTCTGAGCTCGCATTGGGTGGAGATACGCCTTACACGTTGGATGCCCGCTTCGGCACGCCCAGCAACATCGAGGCGGGCGGCGTGCCGCAATTTATCGCATCGGCCACCATCGTCACCAACGCCGAGCTGCTCGCACGCGCCGAGGTTAAGGCCGCTGTCGTAAACGCCGCGCCTGTCGCACGCGATTGGGAGCAAGCGGTCACGCGCATTGAACTCGAGGCAGATGCAGAAAGCGACGACACGGGGCAGATCGAGCATTTCGTCCACGCACTGATAGAGAACGGCGAAAACGCCGCGTCGATGTATAAGTACACCTATATCGGGCAGGCGAAGGACGCCGCTGCGGACCCCAACGCCAATTCTGCTGGTGTATCGGAGGACGAGCGTGGCGGCATCAAGCCCTCGAGCGACAACGTGCTGTTTGCTGGCGTGCTCAGCGAAGCCCACATGAAGCTAACGGTGATTGCCGGCGTGGAGTGCTTGTTCCGTATCGCCTCGGTGCGCTACGGCGAGAATGGTCGCTCGCGCCTGGTGGTGCACACAAAGGCAAACGGCACGTGGTCCGCTCCCACGCCCGTGGACTTTCCCCTTGGGTTTGGCGAGGGCGACGTGGAGCGCGACGGCATATACGATTACGACTTCGACGTGGTGGAATATACGGACGGAAGAGGAAACCAGGACGCCTACGTGCTACTGGTCTCGGGCGAGCGCCCCGACGGCGACAACACCCTTTTCGATACGGCAAGCACAGCCGGCATACTGTCCGTCGTGCGCCTGCGCATAAGCAACGGCGGAGTTCGCGTGGTGTCGCATACGTCATGGCGCAGCATTTCGCGCGGCCGCCTTCAGGAGGATGGCCACCATTGTCTGCAGTGCCCGCGTATCACGGTGGGCAAGACGCTGGTCGACGGGCGCCTGTCGGGTGCCTACCTCCACCGCCGCGGAACCACCGCAGAAAAGGCGCTCGGCAGCGAGGCTGAGGTTGCGCTGGAGTGCTTTACCCTGTGGTCGGACGTTTCGGGCGACAGTCTGACGTTCCGTCAAGTTCTCCGCTTTCCGCAAGCACCGTCGAGTATCGAGCTGGGTGAGCCCGAGAATATCAACGGCAAAATGGTGGTGCCCGTTGCATACGAGACCGCAGACGGTTGCGGCTGCGCATCGTACGCCGTGATCGGCCAGTCCATCGCGGGCTGGGGCGTTATGTCGCCAGATGCCACAGTACCCCACGCGGTGCCGTGGCCGCAGCACACGGGCTTTTTGGCAACTGTCAACGAGCAGCTGCAGCATGTTACGTGGACGCGAGGCGCATCGGCATTTGCAACGCAGCCCGTGGGTGCCGCAGGCTGTGGCCCGGCATCGTTTAGCGTAAGCAACAACGGCAGGTGCGTGCTCTATGTAGAGAACACCGATGGCAAGGTGGGACAAACCTACGACGAAGAAGGCAACCCGGTTGCAGTGATGGGCAAGCACTTCCGCATCTTCGCCAGCACCTTGGCGGGCGATCTGTTCACGGAGCCGTTTGTGATGTGCGAGCTGGACCATCCCGTCGATCAGATAACGACATTTTTGACGTCGGGAGGCATGCTCTCCGCGCTCGCCACGCACATTGCGAGCGCGGAGAAGAGCGAGGCAGAGCTGCACGACATCGAAGTGCCCTTGGTGGCGTGCGCCACTCCGACGGGCGCCGTTGCTACCTCGGGCGCGGTGGTACCCGGAGCAGCAGGCGAATCCTTCATGGTCACGGTGCGAAACGACGGCAACACCTTACTGACCGCCGGCACGATCGATCTGTACCGAGAGGGCTCCAGCCAGCCGTTCTCCAGCGCATCCATCGGATTCGGAGTGAACGCACGCACGGCTTCGATCTACGATCCAGAGCTTGCCGAGGACGCTTCGGCCAACGATACGGCACACGTGAAGTACGCGCTCGAGACGCTGGGCGCACGTTTTGCAACGCACCCGCTGGTAGCCGACAACGGCAACGCCGTGCTGGCACCGGGTTGCACGGCACAGTTCCGTATGAGCTTCGCCATCCCCGAGAGTTGGAGCGACGAAGTGGGCAAACGCGTAACGCTGTATGCGAAGGCGCGTAATCTGGTGGCGCTCGATCCCGTAACGCTCGAAGAAATTCGACCGGGCGCGAACTCGGCGCTGGGTGCTGTACTGCACGAGCTCCACGTGCCCGACGCGGCATGCGAACGCTCAGAAGTTCAGGTCGGCGTATGCGACAGCGCGGATACGACAGAACTTCACGACGCCCCGATGACAGCAGACGACGATGGCGGCTCGAGTGGCGGCGGTACCGACGAGGGCGGCGGCTCCGGCGGAAGCAGCTCCGGCAGTGGCAAGGACCACAGCAATAACAAACGCTCCGGAAAAGCGGGCGCGCTCGCTGGCACGGGCGATGTCAACGCTCCCCTTACGGCAGCCGCTGCAGCACTCGCCGCGGCAGGCGCCGGCCTCATCGCCTACAGCGCCCGCCGCACGGCGCTCGAAACCGACACTGCCGATGAGGTCAATTCTGATAAGCCTCACTAGCTCTCAGCTACCTTTGCGAGAGACGCCGACTCGGCTCATCGAACATCAAAAGGGGCTGGCCCCGATAACTCGGAGCCAGCCTTGAGTCGCCTGACGTGAGAATCACAGCGCTACTTGAGCTTCAGAGCCTCCATCATGGGCACGGCGGCATCCCAATCGATCTTCCAGCCGATCGACACGCGGACGGTTTCACCCGTTGCGGGAGCCGTCGCAAACAGTGTATGGCCGTTGTCGGGACCGGTAAAGCGCAGCCACGTTATGCCGTTGCACTCGACCTGGTCGGTTGTTGTCTCCTTGCCTTCGTAGACCTGCTCTAGGCTTGCAACCTCTTCCTCCGGCGAGCGCGGGAAGATGCTGATGTTCAGGCGTCCTCCAGTCTCGTCGTGGAAGAAGTCTGCCTTTTCGCGCTCTTCGTCGGACGAATCCAGCGTGTACCCATCGGCGGCCTCGATGCTGTACGATGCGCAGTCGATGCCCGTTAAATCTGCCTTCTCGCCAGAATCGGCCACGCCGCCGGCCGCCTTGAACTCCTTGGTCTCGCATCCCGTGGTGTCAAAGTGCATGGCCTCATGATTCTTGGCGGGGGCATAAGCGTCTACGAACTCGACAGTGATGGGCCCGTAGTACGCCGTCTTGGGCGCCCAGAAATACACGTACTCAACGGTCTCGCCCGGGCCGATATCTGGCCTCTCGGAAAGGTCGATGCCCTCGTGCAGCTCATCGGGAGCCTCGCTTGCAACGTAGTCGAGCACGGCCGCCTTGTCGGAAGTAAACAACGGGTCGCCTGCCTCAAGATCGCCCTGGGCAGCATGCACGTTAAAGGAACTGAACGTCCTGTTCTTTGTGTTGTTGTTGGTGATCTTGATGTGCAGGTAAAAGCCGTCCTGCAGCTTGGCATCGCCGCGATAGAACGTACCGTGAGCCACCGACTCATAGGTAATGCCTGCTACCTCGACCGTCTGCGAATCATAGGCCTTGGGCTTTTCCTGCACAGGCGCGCTGCCGCCCGAACTGCCAGCCGAGCCGCTCGGAGCACTACCGCCACAGCCGGCCACCGTACACGCCAGCACGGCCGAAAGCGTCACGGTGGGAATTCCTAACAGCAGCTTCTTCGTCATGGGCTTCATCATCCTCACCGCTCCTTTCGCTTGCACCTCATCCGTTGCCCAAGGCCTTCGTCGTCCCGTAGCATCGGCTTCCACTATGAGCGTATGACGAAACACGGCGCCGGCGAAGTGACCCGTGGCCCAAATAACGACCCACCAGCGTTCCTTATGGGCCAAAAGAACTCGCACATGCACGCCTCCGGCCCATAAAACGAGACGTCTGTCCCAATGTTCGATTCGATCCAACAATCCGCACGACACGTTTTCGACAACGTATCCAACCGCAAACGCAGCAAGACGCATTCGGCCGCCTTCAAATTTACTCGGGCAGAACCGACTCGGTTTTGTCCGAGTAAACTCGAGCATAAACTGATCCATGCGATACAATTAACTCGGACAAAACCGAGTCGGAAGGAACCGAGTAAGTGGAATTTATTGGCAGGGAGCGTGAGCTCGCCCGTATTAAGAAAACGCTCAAAGCACCCGAGCAGCGCAATGTTCTCATTTACGGCAGGCGTCGCGTCGGAAAAAGTGAGCTCATCAAGCAGGCGCTAACCGATTTGTCGGACGTCGCAACGGTCTATTACGAGTGCCGCCAAACCTCCGAGGCAGACAACCTCGAGAGTCTGTCCGTCCTTGTTGCTGAAGCGCTGAGCTTTCCTCCGCTCGCCTTCACAGGCATCCGCGAGCTCATCGAATTTCTGTTTGCCCAAGCTAAAGACAAGAACATTACCCTCGTTCTCGACGAATACCCCTACTTGAGAGATGCGGTTAAAGGCCTAGACAGCATTCTTCAGACCTCAATCGACGCCCACAGGGAAGACTCACGTTTAAACATTGTCCTGTGCGGCTCCTACGTTGAGATTATGAAATCCCTCATCGAGCATGAAAGCCCCCTCTACGGGCGAATTGATCTCGCGCTTGAGCTTAAGCCCATGGATTACTTTGACGCTGCGAAGTTCTATCCCGCGTTCTCGCCCGAGGACAAGGTGCGGCTCTATAGCGTTTTTGGCGGTATCCCCTTTTACAATCGCCTCATCGATCAATCCCAAAGCGTACGCGACAACATCATCGAGCTCGTCACGGAACCTGGCGCCCGCTTAGAAAGCGAGGTGCCGTCCTATCTCAACGCCGAGATCTCGAAGATGACCAACGCCAACGAAGTTTTCGGGGCTCTCGCACAAGGCTACTCCCGTTGGGGGGACGTGCTGGCACAGTCGCACGTCTCGAGCGGTCCGGCCATGGCAGACGTGCTCGACAAGCTCATGTCACTCGAAATCGTCCAAAAGCGTGCACCCATCAACGACCCTACGAACAAGCGCAAGTCTGGCTACTTTGTAGTGGATCCGCTTTCGCTCTTTTACTATCGCTATGTTTTCCGCAATGCCTCAGCGCGTCAGCTGCTCGACCCGGAAGTCTTCTATGATCGTCACGTCTTCCAAGACTTCGAGGAAAACTACGTTCCTCATATGTTCGAGGAGATCTGCCGTCAATACCTCGTGCGGCAGAACAGGACCGGCAAGATCGAACCGGCTTTCGACGCCATAGGCAAGTACTGGTACGACGACCCCGCAAACAAAACGAGCGGCGAATTCGATGTGGTAACGCAAGACCCCGAGGGCTACGCATTCTACGAAGCAAAGTTCCGCAAATCCCCCATCACGCAAAAAATGGTCGACGAGGAAATCGCCCAAGTCGAGGCAACGGGACTCAAGTGCCATCGCTATGGATTCTTCTCCCGTTCGGACTTCGAAGCTGGCGAAAGCGATCGAACCGTCTTCATCGACCTGCCGCAGATGTTTGGATAGGACAGGACAGGTCCCTCCCGCATTCCAAGCATTCATTATCTAATCGAACGGTTGTTCGATGGATTTCGTGTTGGTTGGAATCGTCTGTGGGCTGGGCTATGCTACCTTGACTATCTATATGACTTAAACGCAGCAAAGGAGCACCGAGAGAGCGAGTATGGCAAAAAACACCGCAAACTATGGTAACGACAGTATCCGCCAGCTCAAGGACGAGGAGCGCGTACGCCTGCGCCCCGCCGTCATCTTTGGCTCGGACGGACTCGACGGCTGCGCGCATGCCGCCTTCGAGATCCTGTCCAACGCCGTTGACGAGGCGCGCCAGGGCTACGGCAAGCTCATCACCCTTACCGCCTTTCGCGATGGTTCCATTCAGGTAGAGGACAACGGCCGCGGCTGCCCGCTCGACTGGAACCCCTCCGAGAAGCGCTTTAACTGGGAGCTCGTCTTTTGCGAGCTCTACGCAGGTGGCAAATACAACAACAACCAGGGCGGCGACTACGACTTCTCGCTCGGTACCAACGGCCTGGGCTCGTGCGCGACCCAGTACGCCTCCGAATACATGGACGTCACGGTTTGGCGCGACGGCAACAAGTACTCCCTGCACTTTAAAAAGGGCAAGGTCGTTGGCGCCAAAAAGAAGGCACTCGAGATTGAGCCCAGCGACGAGGACCGTACCGGCACCACCATCAAATGGCGCCCCGATCTTGAGGTCTTTACCTCCATCAGCATCCCCCACGATTGGTATCGCGAGACCATGCGCCGCCAGGCCGTGGTCAACGCCAACGTGACCTTCCGCCTGCGCATTGAGGGCGACGATGGCGAGTTTTCCGAAGAGGACTTTTGCTATCCCAAGGGCATCGAAGACTACGTGCTCGAGAAGGTCGGTACCGACTACCTCACCGAGCCCTTCTTTATCGAGGCCGACCGTCGCGGTCGCGATCGCGAGGACCTGCCCGACTACAATGTAAAGATCACCGCGTGCATGTGCTTCTCGCGCACCTTCATGATGCAGGAGTACTACCACAACTCATCGTGGCTCGAGAATGGCGGCTCGCCCGAGAAGGCCGCCCGCAGTGCTCTGACCAGTGCCATCGATGCTTACATTAAGCAACAGGGCAAGTACAACAAAAACGAGAGCGGCATTAAGTGGCAGGACGTCCAGGACTGTCTGGTGCTGGTGACCAACTGCTTCTCCACCCAGACGTCCTATGAAAACCAGACTAAGAAGGCCATCAACAACCGCTTTATCCAGCAGGCTATGACGGCCTTCTTTAAGGAGCGGCTCTCGACCTACCTAATCGAGAACAAAGACGCTGCCAACAAGATCATGGAGCAGGTGCTCATCAACAAGCGTTCGCGCGAGAACGCCGAGAAGACGCGTCAGAGCATCAAGACCAACCTACAGCAGAAGACCGACATGGCCAACCGCGTGCAGAAGTTCATCGACTGCCGCTCCAAGGACAAGAGCCGCCGCGAGATCTACATCGTAGAGGGCGACTCGGCAGCAGGCGCCATTCGCACCTCGCGCGATGCCGAGTTCCAAGGCGTTATGCCCGTCCGCGGTAAGATCCTCAACTGCCTGAAGGAAGACTATCCGCGCATCTTTAAGTCCGACATCATCATGGACCTCATGCGCGTGCTGGGCTGCGGCGTGGAGATCAAGGACAAGCGCATCAAAAACCTTGGTGCCTTTGACCTGGACAACCTCAACTGGAACAAGGTCATCATCTGTACGGACGCCGACGTCGACGGTTATCACATCCGTACGCTCGTGCTCACCATGCTCTACCGCCTGGTGCCCACGCTTATCGACGAGGGTTACGTGTATATCGCCGAATCGCCGCTCTACGAGATCAACTGCAAAGAGAAGACCTACTTTGCCTACACCGAGCTCGAGAAGAACGGCATCCTCAAGGAGATTGGCGACCAAAAGTGCTCCATCAACCGCTCCAAGGGTCTTGGTGAGAACGACCCGGACATGATGTGGCTCACCACCATGAACCCCGAGACGCGTCGCCTGATCAAGGTGGAGCCCGAGGACGTCACCAAGATGGAGACCATGTTCAATCTGTTGCTGGGCAACGACGAGGCAGGCCGCAAGCGCCATATCTCCGAGCACGGCAAGGAATACCTGGACCAGCTGGACCTGCAGTAACAGCAAATCGATAACGACGGCCCATAAGAAGTTCAAGAGGATATCGTGGCAAAGAAGAAGACGAAGAACCAGCCAAAGAAAAAGCAGGTCAACGCCGAGAACGTCATCGGCCTGCACTCCGAGGTCACCGACCAGCCGATCACGCAGACGCTCGAGGTCAACTACATGCCCTACGCCATGAGCGTCAACGTCTCGCGTGCGTTCCCCGAGATCGACGGCTTTAAGCCCTCGCACCGCAAGCTGCTCTACACCATGTACAAGATGGGTCTGCTCAAGGGCGAGCGCCAGAAGAGCGCCAACATCGTGGGCCAGACCATGAAGCTCAATCCGCACGGCGATGCCGCGATCTACGAGACGATGGTGCGCTTGGCAACCGGCAACGAGGCGTTGCTCGCACCGTTCGTTGAGTCGAAGGGCAACTTTGGCAAGTACTATTCGGGCGACCTGAGCTACGCCGCCTCGCGTTATACCGAAGCCAAGCTCTCCCCCATCAGCGCCGAGATCTTCAAGGACATCGACAAGGACCCGGTCGACTTCGTCGACAGCTACGACGGTGCCATGAAGGAGCCGCGCCTGCTGCCCACCACGTTCCCCAACATCCTTGTCTCGGCCAACAAGGGCATCGGCGTCGCCATGGCGTCCGACATCTGCGGCTTCAACCTCAACGAGGTCTGCACCGCCACGATGCACTACCTGCAGGATCCCGATTGCGACCTGCTCGAGTACATGCCCATGCCCGACTTCTCGACCGGCGGCGAGATCATCTACCGCCGCGAGGAGATGGAAAAGATTATTGAGACCGGCCTGGGCAGCTTCCAGATTCGCTCCCGCTGGCGTTGGATTCCCGAAGAGCGCATCATCGAGGTCTACGAGATCCCCTACACCACCAAGACCGATGTCATCATCGAGCGCATCGTCAAGCTCTCCAAAGAGGGCAAGGTCAAGGAGATCGCTGACATCCGCGACGAAACCGACCTCTCGGGCTTGCGCATCGCCATCGACCTTAAGCGCGGCGTCGACCCCGACAAGCTCATGGCCAAGCTCTATCGCTCGACCACGCTGCAGGATTCGTTCTCGTGCAACTTCAACGTGTTGGTCGATGGTTACCCTCGCGTTATGGGCGTGCGTCAGATCCTGCACGAGTGGGTCAAGTGGCGTATTGAGTCCACGCGTCGCCGCATTAACTTTGACCTGGGAAAAAAGTCCGAGCGCCTGCACCTGCTGCACGGCCTCGAGGCGATCCTGCTCGACATCGACAAGGCGATCGCCATCATCCGTGGCACCAAGCTCGAGGCCGAGGTCGTGCCCAACCTTATGCGCGGCTTCGACATCGACGAGACCCAGGCCGAGTTTGTTGCCGAGCTCAAGCTCCGCAACATCAACGAGGAGTACATCCTCAACCGCACCAAGGACATCGCTAAGCTTGAGGGCGAGATTGCCGAGCTTGAGGAGATCCTCTCCAGCGAGGAGAACATCAAGAAGGTCATCAGCGACGAGCTGGCCGCGGTCAACAAGAAGTATGTGATGCCGCGCCGCACGGGCAGGATCGAGCCCCATGAGGTTATCGAAGTAAGCTTGGAGCCCGAGGTCGAGGAGTACCCGGTCACCATCATGCTCTCGCGCGATGGCTACCTTAAGAAGATGACGGACCGCGTGCTCAAGAAGGCGACCACGCTCAAGTACAAAGACGGCGACAAACCCTTTATCGAGTTCCCGTCCTCCAACACCCACGAGTTGCTGGTCTTTACCAACAAGAGCCAGGTGTACAAGTGCAAGGTTGCGGCGTTTGAGGATACCAAGTCGGCCCAGCTGGGCTCGTACCTGCCAACCGATCTTGAGATGGAACCCGACGAGAGCGTCATCTGGGTCATCGACCCCGAGGACTACAAGGCCGACGTGCTGTTCGTCTTTGAGAACGGCCGCGTGGTGCGCGTCGCGCTTTCTGGATACGTCACCAAGACCAACCGCAAGCGCCTCAAGAACGCCATCTACGGCGGCAGCAAACTGCTGTATGCACAGGTGCTCAAGGAAGATCGCGACATCGCGCTGGTCTCGAGCGACTATCGCTTGATGAACTTCAACACGTCGCTACTCAAGACCAAGACGACAACCAACACGCAGGGCGTCCAAGCCTTTACGGCCAAGAAGGGCCGCTCGGTCACCACCGTCGGCACAACCGAGGAGATTCTTGGCGCCGGCGTCTCGGCCGAGAAGTTCACCGCACAGAGCCTGCCTTCTGCCGGTGCCCTCATGAAGGAAAACGACATGCCGAGCCTGTTTGACTAGGACGACAGCAGAACCGCCATAAGCTCTCAAAACGGTGGGGCCCGGAGCGCAGTAAATGCTGCGCTCCGG
>UQLC01000002.1 GCA_900541795.1 uncultured Collinsella sp.
TAGGGGCAAGCCTTTAAGGGCTTGCCCCTAGCCTAATCCCAAGGAATCCCACCATGAGCACCAGACCACGAGTCGTCGGAAACGGCAGCGTATATCAAGTTAAAGAAGGGGTATTCCAATACCGCTTCAACCTCGGCAAGGACCCCAAGACCGGCAAATACGCCTACTCATCCAAGAGAACGCTACACTGCGAAGGTCTGAGCAGACGCACGCAACAGGCAATGCTCCGCAAAGCCATGGAAGAATACAAGGAGGAGTTGAACTCCGGTATCGTTCATGACAGCGGAAACCTCACCGTCGCAAAGTACGCCGAGAACTTCCACAGCCTAAGGGAAGAGGGCGTCTTCAAGTCACCGCTCGCCTATGCCCGTGAGGGCAACTATATTAGCCACATTCAAGAGATGTTCGGCCATATCCAACTTACCGACCTCCACCCTGACGATATACGACACATCTACGCAAACGCCCGCAAAAGAGGAATGTCAGAAGCCGAGTTACACGGGACGCATGTCAAGCTGCGACAGATTCTCCAAGACGCCGTAGACAACGAGTTCATCCTTCGTAACCCATGCACGCCAATCAAGCTCCCCAAACCAACTTACAGGGAAAGAACTCCACTTACAGCAGACGAGGCTTCACGATTTCTGTCTTGCCTCATGGATGAACCACTGTCGGCCAAGGCAACGGGCACCATGCTCTTGCTCCAATGTGGTCTCCGACGCGGCGAAATGCTCGGCTTGACTTGGGGCGACATCGATTTTGGGCAGCGCACGTTGAGCGTGTCGAAGCAGTTCACCAATGACAAGACTCTCCGACCGCCAAAATCGAAGATGAGCCGACGCACCATAGCAATCAACGACTCCCTGGCCCGCTATCTCGGCAAATGGAAGCTGGAACAGCGGGCGCAACTCAACCGATACACTCTCGATCAGGATGACAAGACGCCTATCGTTAACGGCATAAAGGTCGTCACGACCGAGGATGGCATATATGCCACAGTCGTCAACGTAGACGGCCACAACTTCGACCGATGGTTCCGCGACTTCTGCGTCGATAACGGCTTTGGGAGCTACAGCAATATCACCAGAAGATTCCAACGAAACGGCAAAGAGCACGTGAGGGGCACGGGATACAGTGGGCTCGTCCCCCATGCCCTGCGGCACACGCAGGCGACGCTCCTAATCGGAGAAGGCGCAGACGTGAAGACTGTCCAGGCAAGACTTGGACACGCATCTCCAAGTACGACGCTCTCCATCTACTCCCACGCCATCGAGGCAAACGATCGTAAGGCAGCAGATGCCTTCGGCGAGCTCATTTCCCAAGAGAGCAATTCATAAAGGAAGGGCCGAGATATACCCGGCCCTTCCCTTGCTTTGAACATAGATGGGCTAATGGCGATAGACCATCGCTCCATATGGAGCTTTATCCTCCCAGGAAAACGATGAGGCGTCACGAATGGGGAAGACGCCGACTATAGGTGCCTTCGTCCATTCGTCGGTATTCAGAATCGCACCGTCCTTGTCATAGATCGGCTCGACCTGAGAACTCTGGACATCACGAATCCCCGGCCATTTATCAGCTATTGCATTAAGCACCTCATCCGTAGGACAGGCTTCCTTTGAGGAAAGATAAACATAGTGCGGAATTGCATCGCTTGCGTTCCGCACTTCAAGGACGAAAGCATAGTCGCATGACGCAGCATTCGACTCATTGACCACCGGCCAATCGTCGGGGACAACGAGATACGAGCCACCTCGCAGGTCCACGCGTTTCATTGACGGCCCCTTATCAACAAGGCTGTCTTGCGGAACAAATCGCAACATGTGATTACGAAGAGCCTTGTAATAAGAGAGCTTGTCGTTTAAGTCGTCGGCAGCGAGCGACAGGGACTCAGCATCGCCATATCCACTAAGCTCATCCTGAATAGACTTGACCCGTTGCGCACAAAAAGCGCTCAGTTCCGTAGCTGCGCCCTTGTTGACGCGGAGACAGAGGCTCGCGAGAAGGTCGACCACTTCCCCCGGAGTCTTAAACTCTTGCGGATGTTGTTCCTTGAACATGCTGATGTTGTCATCGGTCTGTTCAAGGATGGTCGTCCCAAACTTTCGTTTTTTCGGTTTCCTGGAGCGTTCCATTTCATCCTCCAATCGGTTTTCATTGCAAGTATAACCCTGTTTTTCGAGGTAAAAGTGCTTATCCGAAAATCTTCGGAAATTTTTCTGAATCTTCAGCGCCTCGATTGCCAGAAGCAGTATCATCGAATTGCACAGATAAGCGAATGCCGGAATGGAGGTGCCCAAAGAAGGCCATAGAAACAAAAAGCCGCCCACCCCTCCCCTCTAGTCGCCAAACTGAGGTGGGGAGGAGTGAGCAGACCAAAGGAGATTCTACCATGGTAGATTCCGCTATTCCCAAAGCGGGTATCGTACCCGCTCCTCCTCGCGTCGTTCTGGGACGCGAGCGTCTGCTCGGCGTCACCGAGATTCGTGAGCTGACCGGACTTGGGGAGGTTGCCGCCGCATCGCTCATGAAAGAGAGCGGTCGCTGCCTCAAGCTTCATAGCCGCCTCTTCGTCATCGAGTCCAGCTTTTTTGAGTACCTTCACGAGTTGGAGGTGTCGGATCCGTGCAGCCTGTAGCCAATAGCTCATTCAACGTCGAAGCCGATCAGCTCAAGACATATATCAAGGAGATGAACGGGCGTAAGCCCATGGCTCATATACGTAGCCTCCCCTCTCTCGACAAACTCATCGGCGGTGTCGTGCCCGGAATCCTGACCATAGTCGGAGCGGCACCAGCCGCCGGCAAGACGACACTCCTCAAAGTCATCTCCGACGACCTCGCCTCCCAAGGCGTACCCACTGTCTTCTACTCCGCAGAACTCCCCGCGTATCGCATCGCCCAGAAGGGCATCACGCGCCTTGGCAACGGAGACTTCAGCCTTTCCGAGGCGACCGGAGCCGTCCCCGAGAAGCGGAAGGCATTTGAGCGCGCCTGCGCCACCTACGCCGAGACCGTAGCACCCAACTCGTGCATCATGGACGGTCAGACGTCCATGGAGGACCTCTGCCGTTGCATCGGTGACTGCATCCACGTTCGCGGCCAGCATCCCGCTCTCTTCGTTGACTACCTGCAGCTCATCGCCGCGACGTCCTTCGACGTCCGCGCGGAAGAGCGCGTCGTCATCACCGCCTGCGTGCAGGCACTCGGAAACATCGCCCGGACGTATGACGTCCCCGTCTTCCTGATCAGCAGCGTCGCACGAGACAAGTACAACGACGCGAACACCGAGCTCAACGTCTTCGCGGGCTCGCAGGGTATCGACTACGGCTCTGATAACGCCCTCTTCCTGCAGGTCGATGGCAAGGACAAGAAGGAGCGGAAATACAACTCAGAGCTTGACGTTCGTCCCCTGCTTGTTCGGGTCCTTAAGGCGCGTTATGGCACGCTTGGGAGCACCAAGCTCATCTTCGACGCACCTCATGCCACCTTCTACGATCAGGAGAGTTAAGCCATGCGCGGCAACGCAAAAACCGCGCACATCAACGTCCGTATGACTGAGGAGGAGCGTGCCGCCATCATAGCGCGCTCCTCCGCTTTCGGCATGACTCCATCGGCGCTCATGCGCGAGTCCGCACTTCGCATCGGGGAGAAGCCCGCCAGGGTCGCCGACGAGGCGACGCTGCGGCAGATTCTTTATCAACTGAAAAAGGAGGGCGGGAACCTAAACCAGGCTTGTCACGCCCTCAACGCATACGGATCAGACGCGCAGACATCCCAGCAACTTGCAGACGCCGTCCGCCTGGTATCGAACACGGCGTCGCAGCTTTCAGCCCTCCTATCGAAAGCCAGGGAGTAACCATGAAAACGAAACTGCTCACAGCACTCGTATCATCCATTTTCCTAGCAGTCCTCGCATGCCCCGTGCTCGCTGCCCCCATCGACGCGTTCGTCGCCGGGTACGGGCTCGACACATCGGCAATCCCCGCAACGTTCGACGCGGGGATCGTCCTCGGCTGGTGGCTCTCGGGCGGGTTCGCCGCCTATCCCCTCGGGGTCTTGTTCGTCTTCCTCCTTGCACTCTGCACCTGCGCCCTCATCGCCTACTCAAGTGCTCTCAACGCGCGGGCCGAGGACGGCGGCGTGCTCGGCGACGCCCACGTCAAGACAGGTCGCGAGGTCGTGAAGGGGTCCGTGACCTGGGACGGCTCGACGATCCCATCGTCGCGCGGGTTCGTCTACGGTTTCACCAAATATCGCGGTAAGCCCTGTTATCTCTACGAGCCGAAGAAGATGATTTTCGTATCAGGGGCCACTGGGTCAGGTAAGTCACGCTTCCTCTACCTCCCCTCAATCGACCTGCTCAGCTACGGCGACGGCTCAAACGGCTCCGAACCCGCGACCCTCGTCGTCTCCGACGTGAAGAACGAGCTCGTAGAGCTCACGGGCGACGAGCTGGCCCGTCGCGGCTACCGCGTCCTCCTACTCGACACGCAGCATCCCTATCGCGGCCAGAGGTTCAACCCGCTCAGGCAGGTGCTCGACCTCCACGCCGAGGGCCGGAACCAGGAGGCCGAGCAGGCGGCGGACGCCATCGCTGAGCTCGTGGTACAGGACGACGAGAAGGGCAAGGGCTCGCACTGGACCGCGTCCGCGCGGGGGCTCCTGTCCGCCCTCGTCCTGCTGGTCTCCATGTCCGACGAGTGCCCCGAGGAGTCCAAGCACCTGGCGACCGTCTGCGAGGTGTTGGACCGTGGCACCGAGGCCGAGGGCGACGACCCGGCCGAGCCGTTGAAGTCCGTCTTCCGCGCCCTGCCGAGCGGGCACCCCGCGAAGAACAGGGCCTCGCAGTTCGTCTCCTCGGGCGGCAACGAGCTCAGGAGCATCCTCTCGACGCTCAAGGTGGCGCTCCGCCCGTTCTCGTCAGCCCCGGTCGCGTGGATGACGTCCGGGTCCGACATCAACCCGCGTTCGATCCTTGAGAACAAGAGCGCCGTGTTCCTCCACGTGCTCGACGAGGGCTCGCCCTACAACTGCATAGCGGCGATATTCCTCTCGCAGCTCTGGGCGTCCGTCCAGGCCGCCGCCGACTCCAACGGCGGCAGGCTCCCCCGCCCCGTGCAGATACTCGGCGACGAGTGGGGCAACCTTCCCCGCGTCGAGTGCCTGCCCGCCCTCCTTTCGCTTGGAAGGTCGTTCCAGATTTACTGGACGGGGGCAACGCAAGATATATCCCAGCTTAATAAATACGGTGAGCGAGACGGGCGCAGGAAAATTCTCGCGAACTGCGGCGTCAAAGTCGCCATGAAGCTCGCCGAGGAGGAGGACCGCCGGTACTTCACCGAGCTCGTCGGCAAGACCACGCGCCACACGCAGGGCACGAGCAACGGCAGGGCCGCGTCGGGCACATCCTCCTCGACGTCCTACAGCGAGAGCGCCGACGACGTGATACATCCCTGGGAGTGGCGCGACATGGCACCCGACCGGGACGGGGTCATCGTCGTGAAGCATGCGGACAACGGGATGCCCGCGTGCCGCGCAGGGGTCTTCCGCTCCCCCGTCACCGACTGCACCAACACGCCCACAAAGGAGCACTTCGGCCTGGGGACGCCCGAGCACGAGGCGGGGAATCGCCGCGCCTACCAGGCGGGGCTCGACGCCTCGGCGACCGAGAAGATGGCCGAGGCGATCCCCGTCTGGTGCCCCGAGTGGCCCGAGCCCGAGAAGAGGGCCGGGGACGCAGGTGGCAGCAAATTCAGCGGGCTCTCGCTCGACTAGGAGGCAACCATGACGGCAATAAAGCAGACGAGCGTCTGCAGCGAAAGGCACCTCTCCCGTCTCAGGGACTACCTCTCATGGGACCGCGACAAGGCGCTCGCCCACGGCACGCAGAACATCATCGACGAAGGCCGCTGGTTTCAGGAGATGGCGGACACGAGGGCGGCCATGGGTCACGACAGGCCCGGCAAGGCCGGTGCCAGGTGCACCTACATGCAGCACCAGATACTCGGGTTCCTCCCCGACGAGTGCGACCTCAACGGCGGGAAGATGACGCCGGAGCTGTGCATACGCTATGCGAGGGAGTACGTGGCCGAGCGCTACCCCAACCAGGAGGTCGTGATGGTGCTGCACCGTGAACGCTGCCGCGCGGACGCCACCGACCGCTACGCCGTGCACCTCGGCATCAACCGCAGCGATCTGGAGACTGGCCGAAGGCTCGACGAGGGCCCCGCCCGAAAGGCGGCGGCATCACGCGTGAAGACCGTCCGTGCCCTGGACGAAAGGTACGGCCTCAGGCAGCTTGAGCGCGGCAAGGCCAACTCGCGCGTCCACGCGAGGCAACCCGGCACGGAAGAGCGCGACATGGCCCGAAAGGGGCAGGCCGAGCGCTCGGAGAACGCCCGCATCCGCGTCGCGGTCGCCCGCCGAATCGAGGAGGTCGGGCGCATGCGCGTCTGCCCCGACCGGATGGGCGAGCTTGAGCGGCGGCTCAAGCGGGACGGCATCGAGCTCGCCAGGTCGAAGGGCGGGAGCCTCCAGTACCGCTTCCCCTCGAAGTCTCTCGGGGGCATGAGGAAGGTCAACGGCGGAAGGCTCGGCTTTGCCGTCGACCGCTCGACAGGCATCGCCGTCCGCTTCACGCTGCGCGGGATAGCGACGGCGATGCGGGCGTTCTGGGAGCTTGAGCGCAGGGCGCTGGAGAACCAGAACGGCCGAGACGACTGATCATTTGGGCCGGGACGCAACAGGCGTCCCGGCCCCTTCTTTTGCCCCTCGGCGAGAGCGACCTCGGAGCGGTTCGCCGTCCCGCCGCAGGCGGGCAAGATGATTCCGTGCAACGGAATCCATATCTTGCCTGCACGGAGCGAGCCGGTTGCCCAGGGCAACGCGAGGCCGGGCAGGTGAGCGCCGGTTGAACCGACGCCGAGGAGACGCGACCCTGGGGAGCGTCGCACGACGGCGCTCGGCGACCCGGCGCGAGAGGCCCAGCCCGGCGACCACGGCGGAGCGATGGCGACTTCTGGAAGCCATCGAGCGCAGCCGTTCGGCGGGCTGGGCCGGCGTGAGCGGAGGCGGACGAAACGCGACCCTGGGGAGCGTTGCCAGGGAGCCGCAGCGAGAGCGACGCCGTGCGTCGCGGGGGTCCCGCCCATAAGCGGGACCCATCGGCCGCAAGGCCGATTGCCACGCCTCGGCCCTCTCGACCTGCGCGCCGGGGAGGAGTCGGCAGTAACCTCTCCCCGATCCACAACGGAGACCTAAAGCCGCTCGTAGGCCCCCTTCACCAGCTCGCCCATAAGCTGCCTTCGCTTGCCTAGGAACTCCTCGTAATCGAGGTCCTCAAACCCAACAGGCAGGGCATGCTCCTCGCAGTTGCGGCGATACTCGTCCTCCCCCAGTGCGGCGCGATACCTACAAACGTACTCATTCGGGGCGTCATCCGAGATGTAGATGTTGTTCTGGTAGTCAACGAGGGTGAAGTTGCCTCGGTTGCTGCGCTGTGAAAGGTAGCCCTTGGCCTTCAGGTAGTTATCTGGGAACAGATGATGCTTGTCCAGGGCCTTTTTGGAACCTGATGAGCCGGTAAGCAGCAGTTGAGAAAGAGGAGCCGTGCTGAACAGCGCCTTGGCACCGAGCACAACCTGAGCCGCGACGAAGCCCCACCAGGTCGGACCCGTCGCCTCGTTTGCATCGAGGGAGCTGGGCAGCGTAATGGAGAAATAATCGTCCGTCATGATGGCGGCGAGCCTACGGTCGAAGTACGCCCGGAACTCGTCGGCAGTATCTAGGCGCGAGACATCGTTAAGCTGCTGCTCGAACTCGGATTCGAAGGACCCCACATAGAGCCCCGTTATGGCTGCGGCGAAATACCAGCGTCGTACGAGCCTGCGCACAGCCAACGGCTCCATACCGAACTCGTAGCGCCCGATAAGGTAGAACGCATAGCAGAACATGAGCGCATTGCCCGACCCCACCTGGTCGGAGCAGACGTAGCCCGCCTCCGCCAGCGTGTTGATGAAGGCATGCCAGTTGTTCAGGTCAAGCACGAGATCGAGAGCGCGACCGAACGTGGCAAAGTTCTCGGCCCGCGTCTCGGGCGTCGTTTCCTTTGTCTTGAGATCTCGCCCGCGAAGAATCTGGTAGGCATAACGCAGGCGACCCCTCTTGAACCCCACGCCCACCGTGGCGCGGATGATATGCGTCGGCGAGACGGTCATGAGCGGGTTGTACGAGGTGCCCTTTGCGGGGGCATGGCTCATGGCGCAGAACTCCTCTATGCGCTCCCTCATGGCAGGTTCGTAGACCGAAAGCAGGGTCATGATGAAGTCATCCTGCTTAAGCGCCTGCCCCTGCGAGTTCACGCGCACAAAGATGTCCGATACGGTCTCCTCGTCAGCCGATTCGGAAATCTCCAGCATCGGCAGAAGATAGCGCTCAAGCCCGAGCAATGCGTTGAGCCCGCTCTCGACGGCATCCTCGCCGTCATCGTCGAGTTCCGGTCCACCCTTCTTGGCATTCGCCTCGTTGAGGCGCTTTATGAACGCCTTACGGTAGGCGCTCAGTTTGTTGTCGTGGTTCGCCGCGAAGGCCTCGGACACATCCGGCACGTAACGCGCGTCCCTCTCAGTCGAGGCGTCGGCATTCTTGAATGCGCGCGCGATGGGGTCGTAGGCGATCCTCACCGTACGCTCCCTGAAGTTCTTATCTCGCACGGGCACGCCGTACAGCGAGCTCAGGAGAGCGGTGAGCCTCTGCTGTCCGTCGATGACAAGGGACTTGGGGACGGCATATGTCTTTTGGTTCGAGCCTATGGCAGACCTCTTGCCCGCGTCGTCGCTCGGAGAGTCCCACAGCATCACATAGCCGATAGGGTATCCGCGAAGCATGGAATCAAGCAGATCGCGAACCTTTTCATTGCCCCACACGAAAGGCCGTTGCAGATCAGGCAGGCCAATCTTGCCCGTCTGAACATCCTTCAGGATGTTACCGACCTCCAGCGATATGGGATTGTAGATAGAGTTGGGCACTATAGTTCACCAACTTTCTCGGCGTAGAGGTTGAAGAGATGGGCGACGATCTTCTCCTCGTCCCCACCGAAGTCGACGCCATAGGCAGCTTCGACAGCAGCGTCGAGCGCCTTATGCGCAGACATAAGCTCGGGAAAGAACGTCTCGTTCTTTGGATCGTACATGTCCGCGAGCGTCGCACCCTCTTGGGCGTCACGGGCATCGAGCACGGCCTGGGCGCAGCGCTTGACTTCCTCGCGTTGCGATTCCGTTGGGTCAGGCCAGACGAAATTGTTGTAGTCAATACCAGCTGAATACTGATAATCATCTTTCAGTCTTCCGGTCACGACTCTAACCCATGCATTGTGAAATTGAGACTGCAGTACCCCATATTGATAGAGGGTTGCATTTGGGATAAGACGAACTTTATTGCTACAGAAAACTGAGGAGTCAACGAACCCCATTGGAATGTATCGCCTTCGGCTTGATGAAACCTCTGGTATCAAGATCGAATCTGTATCCGACAGGATTTCAGTTCCAAAATGCGCAGGACGCTCCGCGGCTTTAACGGTCTGGCTTCTCTTGCTCTTGAGCCGATACTGGCGCACCGCCTCAACCCTTTCCCTGCATATAGGCAGATTCTTCAGCTCATCCCATTTTGCATTCCCGAGCCACAAACACCAACGTCTTTTGCCACGTATAAATTCTTGTGATCCAAGCCACTTGTGGAAGAATTTCTTTGCCCCAGGTTCACGCTGCAAGAATTCATTTTTCTGTTCATCTGTAAAGAGATAATTGCCGTCGTCTATGGGCTGAGAACCTATGCCCATCTCTGGAACATCTGATATTGGCTTACTCTTGCTGTAGATAAAGACATCTGGAGCATCCTTCAGATACGCATTGATGCGATTCATGGAAATCAGTTCTTCGTCAGAATCGGGCGTCGCATGATAGAAGAGCGTCTTGTTTCCTGCCTCACGAGAGAACCCAACGATGACGCAAAAGACATGCGCCTTATCTGCTGCCTCGTTGTCCCACCTGAACGTGTTGTGCGCAAAGTCGATGTGGATACCCAGGTCGTGCAGGGGTTTCCAGAGGTTGGCGACCTGCTCGCCCTGACATATCGAGTTGGTAGAGACCAGGGCACAGCGCGTGCGCTTTCCCCGCGTGAACCTCGCGGCCTTCATGTACCAGGCCCCGCAGTAGTCGATGTTGCCCGCGTTCTTCGCTCCATCGAAGACCTCAAGGAGCTCTGCCTTCTGCTCCTTGGACTGGTTGCGGGCCCCAAGGAAAGGCGGATTGCCCACGAGGTACGTGAGGTCATCGGGGAACACCTCGGACCAATCGGTCTTGAGGGCGTTGCCCTCATGGAGGTTGCTGAGGCTCCTGAGCGGCAGGAAGTCGAAGTCATAGTCGACGTATATCTCCTGCGTCTTTCGGAGCATCTGCTCCTCGGTGATCCAAAGGGCGGTCTTAGCGACCGAGACGGCGAAGTCGTTTATCTCGATGCCGTACAGCTGGTCCAGGGACACGCGGACAGGGCTGTCCTGCGCAACGACGAGGGATGTCTGCCCCGCGTTGCCGGTCTCCTCGCTGAGCTCGTCCTCGATGATTCGGTTCTCGATGGTGCGCAGCTGCCGGTACGCCTCGGTAAGGAAGTTGCCCGAGCCGCACGCGGGGTCACCGATGGTGATGGAGGCCACCTTGTCGTGTAGCCTCGCCAGGGCCTGCTTGCGCTTGGCAGCTGTCTTCTCGCCCTCGGCCTCGTGCAGTTCATTCCACAGCTCGTCGAGGAAGAGTGGCCTGAGGCAGCGCTCGATATTCTCGACGCTCGTGTAGTGCATGCCCCCGGCGTGGCGCGTCTCGGGGTTCAGCGTGCCCTCGAACACGCCGCCGAAGATGACGCCCGAGATCTCGCGCCAGTCAAAGTCCTGGGACGCGTCAGCGATGGCCTCGAGGATCTCCGAGGTCATCTGCGGGACGATGATGGAGGAGTCGGCGAACAGACCGCCGTTCACGTAGGGGAAGGCCGCGAGGTCCTCGTCCATGTACTCATCCCTCTGCTCTAGGGGCGTGTCGATCGTCTCAAACAAATCGACCAGTTTTCGGCGGAGCTTCGCGGGGTCTCCCTCGCAGTACCTGCCGAACGCCTGGTGCGATTGCAGGAGGTCGGCGTCCTCGGCGTAGAGCAGGAAGATGATTCGGGTGATAAGCACGTTGAGGGAGCGCTGCTCCTCTTGCGCCCGCTCGTCCTTCTCCTCAATGTGGTGGTACTGCTTGGCGAGGGCATCGTAGAGCCTGGAGACGTAGGCCCCAGCCTCGATGGAAAGCTGCTGCTCCTTGTGCAGGCGGCTCGTCTCGTTGGAGGTCAGGAAGGACAGAAGATACAGGCTGTCCGGGAACTCTTCGAGGGAGAACTCCTGCACGGTATCCTCGGGCCGCTCGTTGTCGAGGTCGTAAAGGCGAAAGGTCCCGAAGTTGCACGTCATCACCCAGCGGGGGCGCTCGGAGTACGGCAGGTGCCGCGCGTACCACATGGCCTGCTGGAGCGGCGTCTCCATGCCGCCGTTTCTGGGCTCGGGCTTGTCGAGGTCGATGCCCCACGACTTCTGCTCGCAGAGGAAGTTGTGGTCGGAGACGAACACGTCGATGCGTCGGCCTCTCACCTTGCGCTCAAAGTCGACGAAGCTGTCTATGGTGTTGGACGGGATACCCAGGACATTGATGAGCAAGTCGACCCAAAACTTCTGCGTGTCCTGCTGCTCATTGTTGGAGCCCGCGGGGATGGCGCTGAGGCGCTTCTTCCACCGCTTTACGAACTCCTTTGCCTCTTTCTTGCTGGCAGGCATACCGGACCTCCTGCGTCGTTGTCTCTTGCGGACCATTTTAAGGGGTAAGGGCAACCTTGCGGATAGAGGGGCGAGTTTTCAACGGTCCCCGGTGTCGGAGGGTCCCCAGTAAAACCCGGAGACGCCGGGGACTGTTGGAAACTCGCCCGCTCACGACAACATCGACCTAGGTTTTCAACGCTTTCCATAGCCGGAGGGCTTCTATAAGCCCGTAAGCTGTGGAAAGGGTTGGAAACCGAATATTGGGCTTAGACCTCCACAAAAAATCTTTCTACCCAATTTCTACCCAAATGCCGCTAATAAGACCCTTATACAAGAAGACAGGCCAGACGTTTTATAGCGTCTGACCTGCAATTTCTTCTGGTGCCCCCGGCGCGATTCGAACGCGCGACACCCGCTTTAGGAGAGCGGTGCTCTATCCCCTGAGCTACGGAGGCATGTTGTACTAGTGTAGCAGATTTACCCCTTTGCCATGTAGCGCATGGCCACTCATCGAGAAGGCTCTATAGCGAATAGTTTCCGAGGGCAATCCTCAATATCGGAAAGAATAACCCGGAATAACGCGAAATAATGGGACAAGCTTTCCCAACTGGCCCTCAAAAGGAAAATGCATCCCGGAATGAGAACAAATTCCGGGATGCATTTTCCGCCATCTATCGCCAACGATTAGCTGTCTCTGTGGAAAAGGCTCTTGATGGCAGCGGGGATGCTCTTGGCGCCCTTGGTCGTTACGTCGATAAAATCGGGCGAACGCACGAGCTTATTCTCGTCGACGTACTTGCGGACCGCGCGAAGCGTCTCTTTGTCGTCGCGCGTCGAAAACGTAAAGTGACCGTTGTCCTTGGTGAAGATGGCAAAACGCGTAATCTTCTTGGTGCCGCGCAAAACCTCGGCGGCAATATAGTCGACCTCGTCCCACGGGATTTGAATATAATCCTCGGGATTGCGCTCGTTATAGTACTCAAACGCCTTATTGCCCACCATCACGTTACCGTGGCTGGTAAGCCCCATCAGGCAGGTTGCCGGCGTTGCCAGATCGACCGTGCTGTTCTGAGATTGCGCCATACGCGCCTCGCCCTCCAATTAAAACAATCGGACCGCATCCAGTGTACCCACCGGGTGCGGTCCGTTTCAATGGCTCAAAAGCCCTTACCTAGCAACTCTCGGTCTTAAGCCGAAGCGTGCTTACATGAAGCCGCAGAAGCGACCGATGATGCCGACGGCGAAGAGAGCCAGGATGATGACGATCGGGCTAACCTTCTTCTTGAGGAGCTTGCAGACCAGCAGGGTCAGGCACACGGCGGCAAGGCCGGGGATGAGCTGATCGAGATTACCCTGGAGCGTGGTGACCTTCATCTGATCAAGGGCGGTAGCACCGACGGAGTTGTACATCGTCAGCGCTTCCTTGATACCCTCGGAACCGGAAGGCAGGCTAGCCCAGTCGATAAAGGCGCCAGCAGACTGCTTGACCGTGGAGACGATCGGGGTGAAGGAAATGGACACCCAGCGCTCGACCAGGGCGCCGATGATGAACATACCCAGGATGGAAGCGCCCTCGGTGACCTTGCCCATCAGACCGCCGGAGAGGTCCTTGGCGATAGAGGAGCCGACCTTGTAGCCAAACTCCTGCGTGTACCACAGGAAAGCGTAACGGATGATGTTCCACGCGAAGAAGAACAGCAACGGACCGACGATGCTGCCGGACATGGCCAGGGAAGCGCCCAGAGCGCCCAGAATCGGGCGAAGGGTGAACCAGAAGACGGGGTCACCGACGCCGGCGAGCGGGCCCATCATACCGACCTTGACGCCCTGGATGGCGACGTCATCGATCGGAGCACCGTTGGCGCGCTCCTCCTCGAGGGCGAGGGTAACGCCAATGACGGGGGCGGAAACATAGGGGTGGGTGTTATAGAACTCCAGGTGGCGCTTAAGCGCGGCAATCTGGTCATCCTTGCTGGTGTAGAGCTTCTTGATCGCAGGGATCATTGCGAAGCACCAGCCGCCGTTCTGCATACGCTCGTAGTTCCACGAGCCCTGAAGGAACTGATGACGGAAGCAAACCTTCTTACGGTCAGCCTTGGTGAGCTGAATCTTGTTCTCTGCCATATGTATCACTCCCCTCCTACTCGTAATCGTTCAGAATGTCGCCGAGCGGGTCGCCGGAGCCACCGCCCGTGCCGCCACCCTGCTTGGCCAGATCCTTAAGGCCAAGGTAGATGAGGGCAAGGGAGATGCCGATGAGGCCAAGGGCGATCAGCGTGAGCTGAGGGATGGCAGCAAGGACAAAGCCGAGGATGAAGAACGGCCAGGTCTCCTTGGTGGCCATCATGTTGATGACCATGGCGTAACCGACGGAAGCGACCATGCCGCCGCCGACGGCCATGCCGCCGGACAGCCAGTCGGGCATAGCGTTAAGCGCGTTGGTAACAGCCTCGGCCGGGATAACGCACAGAAGTACTGCCGGGATGGCGATACGAAGGCCCTGCATGAGGATGGCAGCGTACTGCCAGCGCTCGATGCCGGAGAAGTCGCCCTTCTCGGCGCAACCGTCCATGGCGTGAGCGATAGCGGTAGCAATGGTACGGCAGATCATGGTCAGGAACAGACCAGCGACCGACAGCGGGACGGCGACGGCGATGGCCGCGGTAACGGCCTTGGCCGAATCAGTGGCGCCACCGTTGAGGGCGAGCACCATGATGATCGAAGAAGCGACCGAGGCCAGAGCGGCGTCAGGCGCGACGGCGGCGCCGACGTTAGCCCAGCCAAGGGCCATCATCTGGAGCGAACCGCCCAGGAGGATGCCCTCCTGAAGGTGACCGGTTACGAGACCGATAAGCGTGCATGCCACGAGCGGCTGATGGAACTGGAACTCATCCAGAATGCCTTCCATACCGGCAAGCAACGCGACAATCGCAACAAGCAGAATAGTGATTGCAGACATGTATCGGACCCTCCTTTACTATGCTTGAGCGGCCAGTTCGGCCTTAGCTTTCTTCAACATGGCGTCGAGATCCTCGGAGGCATCCGAAGGAACCTTGCGGACCTCGAACTTGACGCCCTTGGCCTTGAGGGCCTCGAGGGTCTTAACGTCGTCATCGCCCATAGCGACGGCGTTGGTGACGACGACCTTGCCCTTGGAGTGAGCCATGGAACCGATGTTGACTTCCTTGATGTCGACGCCGGCCTCGATGGCCTTGAGCAGATCCTGCGGGTTCTCGAAGAGCAGCATGGCCTTGGTGTCACCAAAACGCGTGTCCTTGACGACCTCGGCCATCTTCTTGATAGGCACGACGTTGGCATGGACTCCCGGAGGGGCAGCCTGCTCGATCATGGTCTTGCGGAGCTCGTCGTGAGCAACGCCGTCGGAAACCACGATGATGCGGTTGGGGTTGATCTGCTTGGTCCACGTGGTGGCCACCTGACCATGCAGCAGACGGGTGTCGATACGGACGTGGGCAATCTTGATGTGCCCGTCGCCGATGACCGTTCCCGGAGGGATGGCGCCTGCAGGAGCAGCGGCGGCCGTAGCCGGCTTCTTCTCCTCGGGCTCCAGAGACTCGGGCTTGACGCGCACGCCAGCCTTAGCCTCAGTCACGAGATGTTTTGCGATCGCATGTGCAGTGTTCTTTGCATCAAAGCGCTGCGAATATGCCTCGATGAGCATAGGCAGGTTGACACCGGTGACGATAGCCCAGGAATCATGGCCCTCGATGAGCCCGCTAATCTGGTTGAACGGCGTGCCGCCCCACAGATCAACGAGGAAGAGCACCTGCTCCTGGTCCTCGAAGGAAGCGATTGCTTCCTCGACCTTAGCACGGAAGTCGTCGGGGCCCATGCTCGGCTCGAGCGAGACCACGGCCACAGACGGCTGATCGCCAAAGACCATCGAGCCCGTCTGCTTGATTCCAGCTGCCAAGTCCCCGTGGCTAGCAAGAACAATACTTACCATCACATAACCTCCTTTTTGTCTACGTAATTCCTACACGACATGAAAGGAGTATACCTGTTTGGTTTGTGGAATTATAGCTAAATTCGCAAATGGTTGGATTATTTGTTTAAACGTCTAAGTTTGTTACAAATTGATTACATTGCTGGCTTATAGCTCATTGCCTGCTAAAACGTGATTTGCTGATTGTTTTCAAAGACATATAAAGGTGCATCGTTCGTTAAGACCGCTTTTAGGTGAATCCCAATGCGTCTGCGTGCCACCATTTTGTTTAAACAGACATGACTTGACTAACCGAAGCAAATATGTTTAGAACTCTAGCCCATGTAGACATTAGATGTTAGGCGATGTGGAGAGGGTTGGCGGCGTCGACGGCATCGGGGGCGTCGGAGAGGCCGTCAGGAGCAGCGTCTGCCGGGTCCTCGTCGGGGGTCTCGATCTGTTTGATCATGACCTCCTGGCCCTGCAGCAGGTATGTTTCGCCGCTACCGCAATGGGGGCAGGTCTTGCCGTGCTCGACCGTCGCGTAGTCGCGACCGCATGCCGCGCAATGCGTCACGGCCTCGACGGGCTCCACAATAAGCTCCGCGCCCAGCGTGATAGGCTTTTTATCTGCCGCCCAGCGCCAAGCGTCGAGCAGCAAGTCGGGAACGACGCCCGAGACCTCGCCCAGCAGCAGCGTGACGCTCGAAACGCGACGCACGCCATTGGCGCGCGCCACGTTCTCGACATCGCGAATGATGTGATAGACGATTCCGAGCTCGTGCACTTTTAATTCCTTCCGCCGTTCCCGTTATGGCTACTTACTTGCGACCAAATTTGATCTTGATAGCACGCTTAAGCGCATACTTGCCGAGGCTTGGGAGCTTTTGCTCGTATTTGACCATCGTGGAGCACTCGGGGCGATCGCGATCCAGATGGATGGCGTCAAACGCGCACTTGGTGGTGCACAGGCCGCAGCCAATGCACTTGTTGGGGTCGACGATCGAGGCGCCGCAGCCCAGGCAGCGGGCGGTCTCGGCGCGCACCTGCTCCTCGGTAAAGGTCTCAACATACTCGCTAAACGGCGCAGCCTTCTCGCGTTCGCGGTCCACATGCGCAACCTCGCGGCTCGCGTTGTCGTAGCTCTCGAGCACAACGTCGTTGCGGTCGAGCGCGGTGTAGCGGCGCTGGTTGCGGCCGATGGTGAGCGTGGAGCCCGGCTGCACAAAGCGATGGATGGACACGGCGGCCTCGTGACCGGCGGCGATGGCATCGATGGCAAAGCTCGGACCGGTATAGACGTCGCCGCCCACAAAGATGTCGGGTTCGGCGGTCTGGTAGGTCTGGGGATCGGCAAGGGCGCCCTGACCACGGCCAAGCTCCACCTTGGAGCCAGCCAGCAGGTCGCCCCACACGATGGACTGGCCAATCGACATGACCACGCGGTCGGCATCGACGCGACGCAGGTCGTTCTCGTCGTACTCGGGCGCAAAACGGCCCTCGTCATCGTAGACGCGCGTGCAGCGCTTAAAGGTGATGCCGCACACACGGCCGGTCTCGTCCAGGTGAACCTCCTTGGGACCCCAGCCGCAGCTGATGTGGGCGCCGTCCTCAACGGCCTCGCGACGCTCCTCCTCGCTGGCGGGCATCTGGGCCTCGCTCTCCAGGCAGAACACCTCAACGTGCTCGGAACCCAGACGGCAGGCGTTGCGCGCGACGTCGATAGCCACGTTGCCGCCGCCCACCACGATGGTGCGGCCGGGCAGCGCGTCGATCTTGCCACTGTTGACCTTGCGCAAAAAGTCGACGGCCACGGCCACGTCCTCGGCATCCTCACCCGGAATACCGGCGAGGCGGCCGCCCTGGCAGCCAATGGCAACGTAGAAGGCCTTAAAGCCCTGCTCGCGCAGCTCGTCGAGTGTCACATCGCGACCGACCTCCACGCCATAGCGGAACTCGGCGCCCATCAGGCGAATGATCTCGACCTCGGCCTCGATAACATCCTTCTGCAGCTTAAAGCTGGGAATACCGTAGGTGAGCATGCCGCCCGGGCGCTCGTTCTTCTCGAATACGACGGGCTTGTAGCCCTTCTCGGCCAGGTAGAAAGCGCAGGACAGGCCGGCCGGGCCGGCACCGATAATGGCGATCTTCTGATCGAAGCCGCCGGCGCGTGTCGGCGTCACCACGGGTGGAACATAGCGGGTCGCGGCATCCAGATCGCGCTGGGCGATGAACTTCTTGACCTCGTCGATAGCCACGGCGGCGTCCACACGGCCGCGAGTGCAGGCATCCTCACAGCGGCGGTTGCACACACGGCCGCAGATGGCGGGCAGCGGGTTCTCGCGCTTAATGAGTGCTAGGGCCTCGTCATAGCGACCCTGAGCCGCGAGCTTCAAATAGCCCTGAACGGCGACATGCGCGGGGCAGGCCGTCTTGCAGGGAGCGGTGCCGGACTCATGCGTCTCGATGCGGTTGTCGTTGCGGTAGTTGGGCGACCACTTGGTGTAATCCCACTTGGTGGCATCGGGCAGCTCCTGGCGCGGATACTCGGGCACCTGTCCGCCAGTCTTTTTGCTGCAGAGCTTCTGGCCCAGCTTGGCGGCGCCGGCCGGACATACCTCAACGCAGCGACCGCAGGCCACGCACTTGTCCTTCTCGACCTTGGCGACATAGGCCGAGCGCGACAGGTTGGGCGTGTTGAACAGCTGCGAGGTGCGCAGGGCATAGCACACGTTGACGTTGCAGTTGCAGATGGCGAAGATCTTGTTCTCGCCATCGATATTGGTGATCTGGTGCACAAAGCCGTTGTCCTCGGCCTGGCGCAAGATGTCGTAAACCTCGTCGCGCGTCACGTAATGGCCACGATCGGTCTCGACCACGTAGTCGGCCATATCGCCCACGGCGATGCACCAATCGGCCGGGTCGTCGGCACAGCCCTCACCCATCACGCGACGGCTCGCACGGCAGCTGCAGGTGCTGGCAGCATACTTGCCATCGTATTTGTCGAGCCAGTGCTCGATATGCTCAATAGGCACCGAGGTGCTCGCGGCGTCAATGGCCTTTTCGACCGGAATGACGTGCATGCCGATACCGGCACCTCCGGGCGGCACCATCGGCGTGGCTTTGGACAGCGGCCCCTTGGAGGCCTGCTCAAAGAACTTGGCATAGACCGGATGCTCCTCGAGCTGGCTCACGCGCATGTTGAGGAACTCGGCGGAACCCGGTACCAGCATGGGCAGCACCCACTGCTTGGTGCGCTCGGGATTTTCCCAGTTGTACTCGAGCAGACCCGTGTAGCTCATGTCGTCGAGCATCTTCTCGATCTGGGCCTCGGGCATGCCGGTGAGCTTGACCATCTCGGGCAGCGTATAGGGACGGCGCATCTTCATCTTGCAGAGCACCTCGGCCTGCTCGTCGGTTGCGGCCTCGGCAAACGACCAGTACTCGTAGCCCAGCAGCTCGTCGCGATGCAGCAGACGGTTGGTGCAGTGCTCGCACAGCTTGACGATTGCCTCGCGCGGATGCTCCGGCAGCGGCGGCACGAACTCCGAACCGATGTCGGGCTCGGCGTAGCTAATTCCCGGTCCGTTGAGAATCATGGTTGTCCCTTCTCTTGCCACAGCCCGGCGAGACCGCAGCGCCCCTCTTTTTTGCAGGCCGGGCATGCCCCCATGCCGTTCACCCGCCATTGTTGACATTGTGTCAAAAATAGTATTGACGAACCGTCAACAATATTCAAGACTGTTAGGCGAACGGTCAGGCAAAAGAGGATGAAAGGCGGCAAAACATGGGCAACAACGCAGCAGATACCTCTGTGGTCGATGCCGTCCCTGCATCCGATAGCGCGGCAAAGCGCCTGACGGGCGACGAACGCCGTCGCGAGATCCTTGATGCCGTGCGCACCGTAAGCTCCGAGCTGGGCGTGTCCCACCTATCGGTATCGGCCGTGACCAAACGCGCCGGCTGCACGCGCTCATTGTTCTACCACTACTTTGCCGATATGGACGCCGCCGTCACTGCCGTCATGGACGAGGCAATCGACGGTTTTATCTCCGAGCTCGAGCAGTGGAATGCCAGCCGCACCGTCGGCGATATCGAGGGCGCGCTCGACACCGTCGCCCCGCTCTTTAAGCGTCTGGTCGCCAGCGGCCACGAACTGCCGCACACTCTGACCTCCAACAGCGGCGCGCTCTACGGCGGCTTTCTGCACAACGTGGTTCAGCGCGTGGCTCAGTACATCTGCGACACCACCGTGGTGGACTTTGTCGCCCATCATGAGCTACGCATCGACCATGTCTACGAGACGTTCTACACCCTCATCATGGGTCTTTTGATGTATATCCGCACGCACCCCGATGTGCCCGACGAGACGGTCAAGGAAATCATCGCCTCGACACTCCACATCGAGGGCTACACCGCCAAGTATCCGGAGCGCATGCCCCAGAACTGACGACATTTGGCCAAACTGCCCGCGATCAGAAGAGGGGCCGCGGGCGTGTGAAAGGAGAGCAGCATGCTGTTCGATGTTTGGGGTAGCGATACCCTTATCCACTGGGCCGGCTGGGCCATGGTCTTTATTGGCCTGATCGTGCTCAACGAGGTCGGCCGCCGCACCAAGCTGGGCGCGGCAATCATCTTTGGCGTGGCTCCGCTGGCCATGACCATCTATTGCGTCGCTATCGCCATCGGCGTCTCACAGGGTGCCGAGTGGGCGCTCACCAACCCCACCCATGTGTACCAGAACAGCTGGTTCCACTACGCCAAGGTCTACGCGGCGCTGGCCGGCTGCTGGGGCTTCATTGCCATTAAGTACCAGTGGGGCAAGATCGGCAAGGCGCATTGGTTCCGCGCGTGGCCGTTTGTGATCGTCGCCATCAACATCTTGATCGCCGTCGTGTCCGACTTTGAGAGCGCCTATCACTTCTTTGTCCTGGGCCAGTCCACTTGGGTCACCTCCGAAGGTGCTACGCAGCTGGCCGGCTGGAACAACGTGTTCAACGGCATCGCCGGTCTCATCAACATCTTCTGCATGACCGGTTGGTGGAGCGTCTACGCCTCCGAGGACAAGACCGATATGCTGTGGCCCGACATGACCTGGGTCTACATCATCGCCTACGATATCTGGAACTTCTGCTACACCTACAACTGCCTGCCCACCCACTCCTGGTTCTGCGGCTTTGCGCTGCTGCTGGCGCCCACCGTCGCCGCCTTTATCTGGAACAAGGGCGGCTGGATCCAGAACCGCGCCTTTACGCTGGCTATTTGGTGCATGTTTGCCCAGGTGTTCCCGTACTTCCAGGAGGAGTCCATCTTTGTGACCCACTCCACGCTCGACCCCGGCGCCGCTACCGCGGTCTCGATCGCCGCACTGGTCGCCAACGTCGCCGCGATCATCTACATCGCCTACCGCGCCAAGAAGCTCGGCCGCAATCCCTACAAGCAGGATGTCTTTGAGGGCACCAGCGATTGGGAGAAGGCCACCGCCCGCCGCGCCAAGGTTGATTACGCTCACGCCGAGTAACGCGCCTGACGCAAACATCGCTTGAGTACGAAGCCGTATAGCCGGCTCCGCGCAACTCAACGCATTGCAGAGCCCCCGGAATGTGATTCGTTCGCGTTCCGGGGGCTTTTTGCTGCCGCGAGGATGCGGCCGAACGATGCGCTCGAGTTAAATCGGATCTTATATTTCGCACGCGCTTTATATGGCTCCATTTTTGGGTACAGTGTTGTCCCGATATTGAGCTTGGGGGATATATGAAAGATGAGACGATGGGCCAAGAGGATGCGGCCCAAGATGCAGAAGCTTGCGCTGAGGCCTTGGAGAGCTTAGACCGGATTTCACTCGATGAGATTGCGTTTGACGATTCGGGCGTTGATGTGCAGGATGAGCCGGAAACCGAGGCGCAATCCGATGATCAGGATGCAGGCGACGTTGAGCCTGCCGAGGATGAGGCAGATCACGAAGACACCGAAAGCGAGGCCGGCAACCAGCCCGAATCCGACACGGGCGAGGAAACCGTCTTGCTCGACAGCTTACCGGCCGAGGATTCGCTGACCCGCGAGCTTCCTGGCCTGGGTTCCGCACCAGCCGTGGACGAGACCATCGCCATGGGCGATATTCCCCTACCATCCGTTCCCTCGGCACGCGAGGCCGAGGTTCGCCATCGCAAGATGTCGCCCAAGCGCCGCAACCTGATGGTTGCCGGCGTTGTGGCCGTCGCGCTCGTCGCCGGCGGCGCAGGCTATGCTGCCTGGAACGGATATCAGCAAGAGCAGGCTGCCACTGTCGCCGCCAATGCCCACACGATGATGTCAGTGCAGATTGGCGTGCAGGCCGCGGGCCTCGACTGTTCCACTGGCTCAAAGATCCCCGTGCAGGTGAGTGGCCAGGACTCCGACGGCTCTTCTGTGAGCGAAACACTCTACGTTGACGAGCACGGCCGCGGCATCAAACTGCTGCCCGGCGATTACACGCTCTCCATCGCTGCCTCCCCCATCGCGGCCGACGGCACCATCTATACCGTCCCGACCACCAAGACGCAGGTCACCGTTAAGAGCGATGGACAGGATTTAAGTGCCCAGGCCACCTTTAAGCTCAAGGTGCCTTCGGCCGACACGGTGACTGACGACCAGATCGATGCCGCCGCCAAGTATGCCGAGGAGGGCGGTGCGAGCTCCGCTGCGGCTGCCAAAGTGCTCCAGCAGGCAGCAACCGCGCGGCGCGACGCCGCCGTCAATGCCGTGAGCGCGCAAAAGGCACAGGCGTCCCGTGATGCTGACGCTCGCCACAAGGCAACCGACCTCTACCAGCTCGATATTCCCGTCGAGTGGTACGGCAAGGTCGCAACTTGGCAAAACGGAAGCACGCTATGCATCTATCTGGGCGACGACGCCAATACGCCGCTCGTGACGCTCGTTGCGGTGCGCGAGGGCGAGAGCTTTACGCCCGATGAAGGCGATACGGTTTTGGGCGCGGCCAATCTAGGCAACGGTTATACCGTCTACGCCAGCGGCCCCGTCTATCCGTACGTGGTGCCCCAGACCATCAACGGACGGACGCAGAACCCCGTGTCAACCTACCCCATGGACACGGCCATTGAGCTTGTCGAGCTTACGACCGGCAACCGCTACACCTATAGCCAGATCAAGAACGTACTGGTCGGCAAAGACGGCAAAGCCGACGCCGCGACCAAACTCGAGACCGACTACCTCGCGCAGATCCTGCTGCCGAGCATCAAAGCCCAGGACTAGCCGGGCGCAGCAAGGTGCTCCCCAACCATGATGAAGGGGCCAGGAGGTCCTGGCCCCACGATCCGTAGATGATTAGGCAAGGAGCCACTTCCATGCGGGCACAACGTGTACCACACCGTGTTCGCATGGAATATCGGCCTGCTCATCCATGGTAACGATTGCCGACTCGCCAAGATCGAACTGGGCCATCGAGGCATCAAGCGCGGCAATTTCGCGCTCGCGCGTTTTCTCACTTGCCATATCCACACTCACCTGAATCAGGCTATAAGCCCGCATGAGAAGTGCGTCCCCAGCCACAAAGTCCACCTCATGGCTTTTGCTCTTCTCTTTGATCAGCAGGCGGCAGACCGAGCCGGTCCTCACCGCGGGAGTCCTTCTTCTTAGCGCATTGAACACTGCGGTCTCGAGCCTCTGGCCCTGGTCCAATGCCGATGCGGGAGAGAATGCTCCAAACATCGCAGGGTCGACAGCGTAGACCTTAGACGCAGACCGCATGTTATTTGCCAATGAACGCGTGAACTCCGGCACAGAAAATAACAGGTAGGCATCCTCATAATACTCAAGTAAATCGCTGAGCGAATTACGACTGACGGGTATCTGTCTGCTCTTGAACTCGTTGTACACTTTGTTCACTGACAGCTCTCGTCCCGAAGATGCCATACACCGCGTCAAGAACAGCGATGCCAGGCGAGGGTTCTTGACGTCGTAACGCTCAATGACGTCCATAGCGACCGTTCGCGAAGCATATTCCTGTAGCAGCTGAATCGCGTCTGCGGGCGTCTGCTCAAGCGTCGCGATGAATCCCCCTCGTTCAAGATATCCGATCAGATGATGTCGAAGCAGCGCCGCATCGCTTGGGGAAAAGGTTGCATCTGGCTCGAAAACGCTCCCCGTCTTATACCGAACGTATTCCGAAAAACTCAACGGAAAAAGCTCCCGTATAAGAGAACGACCCCTGAACTCGCTCTTAAGCTCTGAGGACAGCATCTTAGAAGAAGATCCCGTCACATAGACGGTCGCTTTCTCCGTATCGACTACACGCCGCAGAAACGCACCCCATTCGGGAATTTCCTGGATCTCGTCAAAGAAAATGTAAGCGCCCTCGGTTCGAGCAGCAGGATACAGCGCATAGAACGTGTCGAGCACGTCCGCCAGCAGCGATGACTCATACGGGCGCAAGCGCTCGTCCTCAAAATTAAAGTAAAGCATCCGGTCAAGCTCGACGCCCCGGCCCTGAAGCCGCTGCATCTCCTGATACAGGCGATACGTCTTTCCACAACGGCGGGCCCCCACAACCACATTTACGATGTTGTCGCGCTTTGGCTCCTGTGGGTTTTCCAGATCAAGATCTCGCTCAAAGACCTGCGGAACCCCCTGCTGTTCAAAGTCCTTTATTTTCTGGGCGATCAAGTCGTTGAATGCCATGATTCTCCAATCTTGCTCTCTAGCTAATCAAAATTATACTGATTCTTGATTAATTAGAGAGCAAGATTATGTGTAGCTTGATTAACACTTAAGCAAGTTTTTCACTATTATTGCTCCGAAGGATATCGAGTGGCTAAGAGGACAACCGAGCTCGAATGCGACTCCCCGAGCAGTCAATTTGGGACGGGGCTTTTTTGACTACCCTCCCCCTGCAGAAAAATCCCTAACGCAGTTGCGGTGAAATAGGGACTGTTTTTGCTGGTCAAACCGCAAAACAATCCCTATTTCGCCGCAACTTATTGGTGGCCTTTTGGGTGGCACTCAGCGCCACGGATCGGCTTCGAACATCGGCTCACGCTCGGGGCGGCGATCGCTGTAGGGATCGTAGCCGTCGTCGTCCTCGTTCTCGGCACGGATGTAGGGGTCGCACGGCTTAGGTGCCGGCTTAGGCGCAGGCTTGGGTGCGGCGGGCGCTGCCTCAGCCGCCGGCGCGCTTGTCTTGATCTCGTCTTTCATCTGAATAGCTCCTTGCCATGTGCTCACGTTCAACACCATCGATTGTCGCACGAAAAAGGGCGGCAGACCCAATTGGATCCGCCGCCCTTGGCGTTTAGAGACGACTGGCAGATTTTAAGGCATGGCCCAAAATCTACTCGGCGTCGGGAACCTCGTAGGTGGCCGCCGGCGTGTTATCGCACACGACGGTAAAGCCGCCGTCCTTGTCGACATCGACCGTCACCTGGTCGCCCTCGCGCACCGTGCCGTCGATGATGGCGGCGGCGATGGCGTCCACGACCTCGCGCTGGACCAGGCGCTTGAGCGGACGGGCACCGAACACGGGGTCCAGGCCGCCCACGGCGAGCATCTGCTTGGCCGCCGGGGTGATGGCAAGCGTCATGCGCTCCTTGGCCAGGCGTGCGCGGACGTCGGCAAGCTGGATGTCGACGATCTTCTCGATCTGCGCCATGCCGAGCGGATGGAACACCACGATATCGTCGATACGGTTGAGAAACTCGGGACGGAAGGTCTGAGCCATGGCGGCGTTGACCTGATGGCGCATCTCCTCCTCGTCCTTACCGGACAGATCGGCGATGGCCTTGGAGCCCACGTTGGACGTCATGATGATAATCGTGTTCTTGAAGGACACCTGGCGACCCTGGCCATCGGTCAGGCGGCCGTCGTCAAGCACCTGCAGCAGCACGTTGAAGACATCCGGATGAGCCTTCTCCATCTCGTCGAGCAAGATCACGGAGTACGGACGACGGCGCACGGCCTCGGTGAGCTGGCCGCCCTCGTCGTAACCCACGTATCCCGGGGGCGCACCGATCAGACGCTGGACGCTGAACTTCTCCATGTACTCGGACATGTCGATACGCACGAGTGCGCGCTCGTCGTCGAACAGGCACTCGGCAAGCGCCTTGGCGAGCTCGGTCTTGCCCACGCCGGTGGGGCCCAGGAAGAAGAAGCTGCCGATGGGCTTGTCCGGGTCGGAGAGACCCGCACGGCTGCGGCGCACGGCCGCGGCAACGGCGGAGACGGCCTCGTCCTGGCCGATGACGCGCTTATGCAGCTCGCCCTCCAGGCCCTTCAACTTGTCGAGCTCGCCCTGCATCATCTTGGACACGGGCACGCCGGTCCAGGCGCTCACGACCTCGGCGATCTCATCGGAGGTCACCTGTTCGTTGAGGCCCTCGCCGTCCTGCTGCTTTTGTGCCTCGAGCGCGGCCTCGGAATCCTGAATCTGCTGCTGCAGGCCCGGAATCACGGAGAAGCGCAGCTCGGACGCACGGCCCAGGTCGCCGTTGCGCGTCGCGCGCTCCTCTTCGCTCTTGGCCTCGTCGAGCTGGCCCTTGAGCTCCTGCACGTGGTCGATGGCGTTCTTCTGGTTGAGCCAGCCGGCCTTTTGCACGTTGAGCTTTTCCTGGACCTCGGCGATCTCCTGACGCAGGGCCTCCAGACGCTCCTTGGAGGCGTCATCGGTCTCCTTCATGAGCGCCTGCTCCTCGATCTGCAGCTGGGTGAGCTGACGCGTGGTGGCGTCGATCTCAACCGGCATGCTGTCGAGCTCCATGCGCAGGCGGCTTGCGGCCTCATCGACCAGGTCGATGGCCTTGTCGGGCAGGAAACGGTCGGCGATGTAGCGATCGGAGAGGTCGGCAGCCGCCACGAGCGCGCTATCGGTGATATGCACGCCGTGGAAGATCTCGTACTTCTCCTTGAGGCCACGCAGGATCGAGATGGTGTCCTCGACGGTAGGCTCGGAGACCATCACAGTCTGGAAACGACGCGCGAGCGCCGCGTCCTTCTCGATGTACTTGCGGTACTCGTCAAGCGTGGTCGCGCCGATCGCGTGCAGGTCGCCACGGGCAAGCGCCGGCTTCAGGATGTTGCCGGCGTCCATGGAGCCCTCGGCGGCACCCGCGCCCACGATGGTGTGGAGCTCATCGATGAACAAGATGACCTTGCCCTCGGACTTCTGTACCTCCTTGAGCACGGCCTTCAAGCGGTCCTCGAACTCGCCGCGGTACTTGGCGCCGGCGACCAGCGCGCTCATGTCGAGCTCGATGAGGTCGCGGTCGCGCAGCGTGCTCGGCACGTCGCCAGCCACGATACGCTGGGCGATGCCCTCGACGATGGCCGTCTTGCCGACGCCCGGCTCACCGATGAGCACGGGGTTGTTCTTGGTGCGACGGGACAGGACCTGGATGGTGCGGCGAATCTCATCGGTACGGCCGATGACCGGGTCGAGCTTGCCGGCGCGGGCGAGGTCGCAAATGTTGCGACCGTACTGCTCCAGCGCCTCAAACTGCGTCTTATCCTCGGCAGACGTCACGCGGTCATCACCGCGCAGCTCCTCGTAGACCTGCTCGATGCGCTCCTTGGTGACGCCGGCGTCGCGCAGCACGCGGCCGGCCTCGCCCTTGTCCTCGGCAAGCGCCATCAGCAGATGCTCGGTCACCACAAAGCTGTCGCCCATCTTGGTGGCCTTCTTCTCGGCCTTTTCGATGACGCGGACGAGCTCGTTGGACAGGCCCATCTGCTGGCCCTCGCCCGAAACCTTGGGCGCGTGGTCGATGGCATCTTGCGTGGAGCGTGCGAGCTGAGCCGGGTCGGCACCAATGCGCTCTATGATCACGGAGATATTGCGCTCGCCGGCACCGAGCAGGGCGGACAGCAGGTGAATCGGCTCTACCGCGCCGGCCTGCGCGTCGGCAGCCGTGCTCATGGCGGTCTGCAGCGCCTCGCGCGACGTCATTGCTAGCTTATCGATTCTCATGGAATCACCTCTCTTGGGGCGGCCGCCCTACGGGGCGGCTTCACGTTGTTCGAGAAGTATTGTTGCCAGCTTTGCGCGATCTTATACACAAATCTAAGTCTCTATATATAAGATTTTCTGAGTGATTAAGAGATAGGGAGCAGGCACGCTCGCCCGCTGCGGCCTCGTCCCCTTACTATCTCAATCTGTAACATCTAGCGACTGTTTATGGCTCCAGATGTTACAAATCAAGATGAAATGGCCAACGGCGCCCGTTTGTCTCAATCTGTAACATCTACTCGGCAAATAGAGCTCCATCTGTTACAAATCGAGACGAACAGAAGACGCCCGAATCGAAAATCTAAATCTGTAACACCAGGCCCACTTTTAGCGGCCAAGATGTTACAGATCGAGACAAACCGAGAACTACTACAAAGGGGACGGGTACCTTTGTGGTGGTTGCAGTCTCTATTTACTTGCCGAACCCGTGCTTCCCGATTCGCCGCTCCAGGGCATCTCATCCTCGAAGAGCCATATACGGGCAGACCCACTATCGCGTGCAGTCTGCGGGTCGGGCAAGCAGGTCTGTTCATAGGCATCTTGGATACACTGACCCATAAAATCGTTGAGCTCGGCCTGGTCGCCCTCCATGACATAGGCTGCATCGCCGGCCATGATGTAAATACCCGGACCCTCATTGCCCTCGTAACCCGGATCGTACGAGACATCACATAACTTTGCGCCGTTTGCAGTGTCCAGCTCGATGGAAGAGTGGCATCCGCCAACCATGTCGTTCGCTTTTGCCCGATAGGACGCATATCCGTACCAACGCTTAAATGTTTTGCCCTTGAGTAGCTCGGACGCCCTATCGATCAGGCTTGTATCCGTGGTATAGCGCATGGCCCCAAGCTGAATACTCGGATAATTGCTAATACCCAGCACAGCCGGCTGCTCATCAAAATCAACGGTAATGGTCTCGGGCTTGTCGTCGCCGGTCAGAAGTTCGACAGATTGAGCCACAGGCTTGACCAACGGCTCCGTCACCGCAGCAGGTAGAAATGCCATACCGACAGCGCCCGCGCCAACCACAGCGATCGCAAGCGCCAAGACAATCAATCCAATACGGGCAGAACGGCTCACGGCAAAACACCCCACAATGCAAACCTTCGCCACCTGCACTAATGATACCGCCAGCTAACACTATTACCAAAAGAAGCCGCGCGCTCCTCACCACCACAAAGGGGACAGGCACCTTTGTGGTGGTTTTCGACGCTAACGGTCGACCATCTCGCGCCATGAGATTAAACTTGAATTGTTCTCTGAACATATCCATTTCTGCCTATCCTCAACAGATCTTTGTCTCGAGGAGCGCATATGAAGCCGTCTCATTCCACCGGCCGCAACGTCATCGCCATTCTCGCCATACCCATCGTGATGCTCTTCCTTATCGTCATCACGCCCTTTTCTTTTGGTATCGCCTCGCCCTTCGATCTTTGCGGGATGATCGACGCCGGCTCGCGTGCCACCTCGCTCTCCTTTGTCTGCCGTGGCGTGTTCTACGAATATGCAATTCCCACCGGAAGTTGGCAGTCCAAGTTACCGTTGCTCGGCAAGGTCGACGGATGCTCCCCCTATTTCTGCCTTGAACCTCAGGCGCTAAACTATCTGATCGACGACCAGCCACTCGACTCCATCACCCTCGCCTACGACTACGCACCAAACACCGATGAGCGCCACATGAACCAAGTCCTCGACAAGCTGCTTGGACAGTGCGGGCTCACCGCGGAAGCCGGTCGAACCATCTATAGCAACCGGAAATTAAAGCGAACAGAACTCCGCCGTGTCGGAAAAATCAAAGGGCGAAACGGGGCCGCCTACTGGGATGCCTGGGCAACACGCGACAAGGGCGAATTCGGACACAGCACCTATATGGTCACTGTCTACACCAAAGACGGAATTAAGGACAATGTTGACGATTTCGCGTCATCCAAACTCGGCATCCCCAAAACAACCAAACCCGCCAGCCCGGATGAAATCCTGTAGGGACGCTCATTAAAATGCCGCCCAGCGATCACAATAACATCGAGCCCACCCCCACCACCACAAAGGTGCCTGTCCCCTTTGTGGTGATTTTCGGCTCCAGCGCTCAAAATCTCGATCTGTAACATCTAGCTGCCGTTTTTGACCCCAGATGTTACAGATTGAGATGAAATGCTCAGCGGCGCCCGTTTATCTAGATCTGTAACAACTACTCGGCAAATAAGGGTCTACCTGTTACAGGACAAGACAAACCGCGGACCGCCACAAAGGGGACAGGCACCTTTGTGGCGGTTTTCGACAAAAAGAAGCCGCCCCATTAACAGAGGCGGCATCAAGCAAGTCTATTTATTAGCGTCCCTCAAGACCCAACGAGAATGCAGAAATGTAGTCCGGGGCTCACCCTTTCCCGAACGCGACCCTCGCGAAGCGCGTGAGCGGGCAGGAAAGGGTAAGCCCCGGACGGACAATTAAGTGCGTTACTCGGCAGCGGCCTTGAACTTGTTGTAGTTGATCAGGCAGCCGGCCTTGACGATGGCACGCTCCTCTGCCGTCATATCGGCAATATAGAGCTCAATCTGCTCGACCGCACCATCGGCGCGCACTACGTACGCGGCGATGTTCTGCAGGTCGCCGTCGAGCGTGGTACGGATACCCGGCACAAAGACGTAGTCGCCCACCTCAAAGTTGGGCTCGGCCTCCATCTGGAAGGGCACCATGCCCCAGTTCATCACGTTGGAGCGATAGCGCTTGGTGGCGTACTCGTGGACGATGTTGGCCAGGCCGCCAATTACGCGCTGGCAGCTCGCGGCCTGCTCGCGGGCAGAACCGTCACCGGGCTTCTTGGCATAGAGCATGGAGCCGTACTCAGTCGCCTTGGCATCGGCCGCGACACCCGCGCCGGTCAGCGCCTCAAACACGCTGGCAAGCTCGGCATCGAGTGCCACCAGGTCGCCCGCTGCCTCGCCGGCAACGCGGCGCTTTTCCACCGCGTCGACCTCCTTGGAGCGGCCCACGTAGGCAGGGTCGCGACGGCTGAGCGTAAACTCGGCCAGACCCAGCGGGTTGGAGCGGAAGGAGCTCGTCTCGCCCGAGGGAATGAGCTCGTCGGTCGTAGTGACCGGGTCCATGATCTTGGAGCACACCTTGAGCAGGATGTCGTCGCCGAGAGGCTCCATCGCGGGCCACGGCTTGATGTTGGGGCCCTCGACCAGCTCGTCGGCCGGCTCAGCCTTGCCAAAGCCCCAGTACACGCGCTTCTTGTACGGCGCGTCGTCAAAGGTGTACTCGCAGGCCTCGTCCCAAGTCTCCTCGGGCAGGTCGGTCGCCGGCGTCAGGACGCCGCCGTTGGCAGCCGTCGCCGCAATGGAGCGGGCGTCCATCAGGGCCACGGCGCTCAGCTGACCGTTGCCCGGCTTGGAACCCTCGCGATTGGGGAAGTTGCGCGTGGTGTGGCGGATCGAAAGGCCGTTGTTGGCAGGCGTGTCGCCGGCGCCGAAGCACGGGCCGCAGAATGCCGTGCGCACAATCGCGCCGGCCTCCATAAGGTCGTAGATGTAGCCGCGGCGTGTAAGCTCGAGCGCCACGGGCTGGCTCGTGGGATAGACCGACAGCGAAAACTCGCCGCAGCCGGTGTTGGCGCCCTTAAGCACGCGGGCAGCCTGGACCACGGAGTCGTAGTTGCCGCCCGAGCAGCCGGCGATGACGCCCTGCTGCACGTGCAGCTTGCCGTCGACGATCTTGTCGAGCAGGCTAAAGTGTGTCTTACCCTCGCCGATCTTGGCGGCCTCGAGCTCGACCTCATGCAGGATGTCCTCGAGGTTCTCGTTGAGCTCGTCAATCTCAAAGCCGTTAGAAGGATGGAACGGCAGCGCGATCATGGGCTTGATGCTCGACAGGTCGACCTCGACGCAGCCGTCGTAGTAGGCGACATCGGCGGGCTTGAGCTCGCGGTAGTCGTCGCCGCGGCCGTGCATGGTCAAAAACGCGCGCGTGTCCTCGTCGGTGGCCCAGATGCTCGACAGGCAGGTGGTCTCGGTGGTCATGACGTCGACGCCGTTGCGATAATCGGTCGTCATGCTCGCAATGCCGGGGCCCACGAACTCCATGACCCTGTTCTTAACGTAACCCTTGGCAAAGACGGCGCGGATGATGGCGAGCGCCACATCGTGTGGGCCAACGCCGGGGCGCGGGGCGCCCGTGAGGTAGATGGCAACGACGCCGGGATAGGCAACGTCGTAGGTGTCGCGCAGCAGCTGCTTTGCCAGCTCGCCACCGCCCTCGCCCACGGCCATGGTGCCCAGAGCGCCGTAGCGGGTGTGCGAGTCGGAGCCCAGGATCATCTTGCCACAGCCGGCGAAGTTCTCACGCATAAAGGAGTGGATGACGGCGATGTGCGGCGGGACGAAGATGCCGCCGTACTTCTTGGCCGCGGAAAGGCCAAAGACGTGGTCGTCCTCATTGATGGTGCCTCCCACGGCGCACAGCGAGTTATGGCAGTTGGTGAGCACGTAGGGCAGCGGGAACTGCTCCATGCCCGAGGCGCGCGCCGTCTGGATGATGCCAACGAAGGTGATGTCGTGGCTCGCCATGGCGTCAAAGCGAATCTTGAGTGCCTCGGGGTCACCCGACGTGTTATGTGCCTGGAGGATCGAATACGCGATGGTGCCGCGCTTGGCATCCTCGGGCGTCTGCGTAATACCGCGCTCGGCAGCCTCGGCCGCAGGCACAACCTCGCTGCCGCCGCGCAGGTAGATGCCGTCCTCGTACAGCTTGACCATACTGTCTCCCACTCTGCCCAAAAGATTTGGGCGCATAGCATACATTCGTTCAATATCGTGCCATAGAACGGTTGCGAGTGGGTTACGAATCTACACGTTCACTTTATCTCGGTAAAGTACAGGACGAGTCCGGCGAGGGCCTGCAGATTTAGTGCAAGAGTGTCCCTTTCGACTAGTCATTTAAGAACGTCCCCAATGACTACCAACGACTACCGCATCCGGAGCAAGGCAACGCCGCAGGTAGAGGACGGACAGCAAGCGACGTCCAGGGCGAACAAGTTGGCATGAAAAAGGCAAGGCATAGACCTTCTGGTCATGCCTTGCCTTTTGAATGACAAATTGTCGCCCTGGGCGGCGCGCAGCGTCGGCCCGTTACGCGGGTTGGTAAACCCGCGTAACTACAAATCCCCGCCGGCACCCAGCAGCTTGCGCATGACCTGTTCGGGGTTAACCGAGCCGTCGCGCGGGGCCAGGGCGGTGATCTTCTTCTGCATCTTGTACTCGTGCAGCTCGTCCTCGAGCTGGCGCACGCGGGCGCGGAGCTTTTCGTTCTCGCGCTCGCGTTCCTCGGCACGCTCCTTCATATCGAGGATGCGCACCACGCCGGCAAGGTTGATGCCCTCGTCGGTCAGCTGGTTGATGAGCTCCAGGCGCTCGATATCGGCACGCGAATACAGACGCGTGTTGCCGCCCGAGCGCTGGGGGTTCACCAGGCCCTTGGACTCGTAGACGCGCAGAGTCTGCGGATGCATGCCGGTCAACTCGGCCGCCACGCTGATCATGTACAGCGGTTTATTCCTATTGTCCTCGGCCATACTCACAGACCCCTTCTTAATCAACCTCATCCCAAAGCGGCTTTCCCAGGCACCCGACCTTGGCCTTCAAACCGTCGCTCGCGTACCCGAGTACGCGTCGCTCCTCTTTCAGGCCAATCTCGAGCACCTGGAAAACCCGCCTCGGGCTCCATTTTTAATACGTCGCCTTGTAACGGTTGACCTTCTCGCGATAATCGCGCGTGTCGGCCTCGCGCAGCTTGGTCATAGCATCGCGCTCGTCATCGGACAGGTTCGTGGGGACCTGTACCTTGATTTCGACGAGCAGCGCACCGGTGCGGCCGCGATGCTTAACGTCGGGCGCGCCCATTTCCTTAAAGCGGAACTTCTTGCCCGTCTGGGTACCCGCGGGCACCTTCAGACGAACCGTCGCGCCGCCGGGCGTGGGCACGTCCACCGTGCAGCCGAGCGCCGCCTCGTAGACCGAGACCGGCACCTCCATGGCTACGTCGGCGCCTTTGCGCTTAAACAGCGGGTGCTCCTCCACATGCGTGGTCACGACCAGGTCGCCGCGCTCGCCACCCGCAACGCCATACTCGCCGCGACGCTTGTAGCGTAGCTTGCCGCCGTCGACCGCGCCCGCGGGGACCGAGACCGTAATGGTCTGCTGCTCGCCTGTCGAGGGAATGCGATAGGTGACTTTGTGCGTCACGCCGCGAAACGCGTCCTCGGCCGTCACATCGACGGTCAGCGACAGGTCGCCGCCCTTGCGCGCGCGGTTGCGACCCGCACCGGCACCGGCAGCGCCCGCAGCCCCGGCAAAGCCCGAGCCCCAATCGCTACCCCAGGCACCGTTGCCGCTAAAGATGCTGTCGAAGATGTCACCCCAGCCGCTGGCACCCGCGCCGGCACCGTAGCCGCCGCCATACGCGCCGCCTGCGCCCGGCATGCCGCCAAACATGAGCATCTGGTCGTACTCTTTGCGCTTCTTCTCGTCCGAAAGCGTCTCGTAGGCCTCGCTGATCTCCTTGAACTTGGCCTCGTCGCCGCCGGCATCGGGGTGATATTTTTGCGCGAGCTTGCGAAACGCGCTCTTGATCTCTTTGTCGGAGGCGCTCTTGGATACGCCCAGGATGTCATAGAAGGTTTTGCCTGCAGCCATCGTAGCTCCTCTCCTGTTTCATCCGCCGCCCAGCGGGCGGCGGCTCATGCTTTCATATGGCACTAGGCCAGAAAGGGCCCCGGGTGTTGCCCCGGGGCCCTTCTCAATTACTCCTCGGTGCTCTCGGCCGTATCGGCCGTAGCATCCTCGGGCGCCGCTTCGGGCTCCGGTGCGGGGCGCTTCTCGCCACCGTAGGTCACCGTCACCATCGCGGAACGCAGGATGCGATCCGCCATGCGGTAGCCCTTCTGGTACACGTCGTTGACGGTCTCGTCGTACTGCGATGCGTCCTCGACGCGACCCACAGCCTGATGCTCGAGCGGATCGAACGCCTCGCCCTTGGGGTCGATGGGCTCAACGCCCTCACGCGCAAACACATCGAGCAGCTTGGCATGTACCGCGTCAACGCCATCGACGAACTGCTTAAAGTCGTCGGAAAGCTCTTGACTGCGGGCATGGTCGATCGCGCGCTCGATATCGTCAATCACCGGCAACAGCGCGGTGACAAGCTTCTCGGTCGCGCGCTCGCGCTCGGCGATGCGCTCGTTGGCGGTGCGGCGACGGAAGTTCTCCCAGTCGGCCTGCAGACGGGCGGTGCGCTCGGTGGCGTCCTTCGCCTTGTCCTCGGCGGCCTTCTGAGCCTCTGCCGCAGCATCGAGCTCGCTGCGCACGTCGGCAAGCTCCTTTTGGGCCTGCTCGAACTTGAGCTTAAAGTCGTTGTCGGCGGCTTCCTCACCGGCGCGGATAGCAGCTTCCACCATCTCGTCCTCGGTCATCGTCGCCTCCTTGTTGGAATCCTCTACCTGGTTCTCGGCAGCCTCGACGGCCTCGGTCTCATTGACCTCGGTATCGTCGACGGCCTCTACGGGAATCTTCACGTCCTTCTCCTCAGAGTCAACGGGGGCGGCGCCAGCGGCAGCCGCCTCCGTGCGAGCTTTACGGGCGGACATGATTACTTGTCCTCGTCGTCCACAACCTCGTAGTCGGCGTCGACAACGTCATCGTCGGCAGGCTGGGCACCGGCGGCGCCGTCAGTCTGCTGCTGAGCGTCGGCGTAGACAACCTGAGCCAGCTCGTAGGCCACGGACTGCAGGGACTCGCCAGCGGCCTTGATGGCCTCGACGTCAGAGCCCTCGAGCGCCTTCTTGGCGTCGGCGATAGCGGCCTCGGCCTTGGACTTCACGTCAGCGGAAACCTTGTCGCCCAGCTCGTTGAGGGTCTGCTCGGTGGAGTAGCACAGGCTGTCGGTCTGGTTGCGAACCTCGACCTCTTCCTTCTGCTTCTTGTCCTCCTCGGCATGAGCCTCGGCATCCTTGACCATACGATCGACCTCGTCGTCAGACAGAGCGGTGGAGCCGGAGATAGTGATCTGCTGCTCCTTGCCGGTGCCCTTGTCCTTAGCGGAGACCTTGACGATGCCGTTGGCGTCGATGTCGAAGGTGACCTCGATCTGCGGCACGCCGCGGCGGGCAGCCGGGATACCGGTCAGCTGGAACTTACCGAGCGACTTGTTGTCGCGGGCAAGCTCGCGCTCGCCCTGGAGCACGTTGATCTCGACGCTGGTCTGGTTGTCGGCTGCGGTGGAGTAGACCTCGGTCTTGGAGGTCGGGATCGTGGTGTTGCGGTCGATCATCTTGGTCATGATGCCGCCCATGGTCTCAACGCCCAGCGACAGCGGGGTAACGTCGAGCAGCAGGATGCCCTCGACGTCACCGGTGAGCACGCCGCCCTGGACGGCAGCACCGTCGGCAACGACCTCGTCGGGGTTCACGGACATGTTGGGCTGCTTGCCGGTCATGGTCTTGACCAGATCCTGGACAGCGGGCATACGGGTGGAGCCGCCGACGAGGATGACCTCGGTCAGATCGGAGAGCTTGAGCTTAGCGTCGCGCAGGGCGTTGGTGACAGGCTGCTTGCAGCGCTCGAGCAGGTCGCGGGTGATCTTCTCGAACTCGGCGCGGGTCAGTGTGTAGTTGAGGTGCAGCGGGCCGGACTGGTTCATGGTAATGAACGGCAGGTTGATGGTGGTCTGCTGGGCGGCGGAGAGCTCCTTCTTGGCGTTCTCGGCGGCCTCCTTCAGACGCTGCAGGGCCATGGGGTCCTGACGCAGGTCGACACCGTTCTCCTGCTGGAACTTATCGGCCATCCAGTCGATGACGCGCTGATCCCAGTCATCGCCGCCCAGGTGGTTGTCGCCCGAGGTGGACAGAACCTCAAACACGCCGTCGGCGAGGTCGAGGATGGAGACGTCGAAGGTGCCGCCGCCCAGGTCGAAGACCAGGATGCGCTGGTCGGTGCCCTGCTTGTCCAGGCCATAGGCAAGAGCAGCAGCGGTCGGCTCGTTGACGATACGCTTGACGTTGAGGCCGGCGATCTTACCGGCGTCCTTGGTGGCCTGACGCTGGGCGTCGTTGAAGTAGGCCGGGACGGTGATGACGGCGTCGGTAACGGTCTCGCCCAGATACTTCTCGGCGTCGGCCTTCATCTTGGCGAGCGTCATGGCGCTCACCTGCTCGGCGGTGTAATCCTTGCCCTCGATGTCGACGACGGCACGGCCACCCTGGCCCTCCTTGACCTCGTACGGCACGGTCTTGATCTCGGAGGTGCACTCGGAGTACTTGCGGCCCATGAAGCGCTTGATGGAGAACACGGTGTTCTTGGGGTTGGTGACAGCCTGGTTCTTAGCGGCCTTACCCACGACGCGGTCGCCGTCGGCACGGAAGCCCACGACGGACGGGGTGGTGCGGTCGCCCTCGGCGTTCACGATAATGGTCGGAGAACCGCCCTCGAGGACGGCCATTGCGGAGTTAGTAGTACCAAGGTCGATACCAAGAATCTTGCCCATTAGAAATTCCCTCTCTCTTGTGCGTTTGCACCGACTCGGCGGTCTGCCGAGCGGTGTTTCGGCTTGTCTTTCAGGATGTAGTGTATCCCCTTATGGGCCGGAATATACAAAATCTAAGTCAATTCATATAAGATTTCTTATTGCCGAGAGTTTAGGTTCTTAAATGCGCAGGTAGACGCACTGTTTGAGTTCTGGGCAAATCTATTGAGATCTATGTAGAGATGGCTGAGGTTTGGATCTGGGGGTGCCTGGGGCGGTCTGGGGCGACCCCGAGGAAGGCGTGACCCGTTTTGGGCGTCGATTCCGGGACACGCTTTCCAAAAGCTCGCTCAATCGCTCAATATTACGAGTCACCTTTAGCTAACATTTGCGCAGCTCAACGGCCCCACCTGCGCGTTTTTTAGTAAACCTTGGCATACTCGGCGAACGGTATGAAGATGCCGGCCAGAGGGTATTGCAAACGGTCGCTCCCGTGGTATGTTTTTGCCCGAATCAAACCGGCGCGCATCGCCTGTAGCGTCGGTCAACAGAGAGGAAACTACCATGGCTCATCCCGTAATTGATGCCGACGAGTGCATCGCTTGTGGCGTTTGCGTCGACTCCTGCCCCGCTGGCGTTCTGGAGCTCCAGGACGTCGCTACCGTCGCTGACGAGGACTCCTGCGTCGCTTGTGGCGCCTGCCAGGACGCTTGCCCCGCTGGCGCGATCACCGAGATCGTCGAGGAGTAACAACTCCCCCACCTGCACACTCAAAAGTACACCGTGCACAAAAAAGGAGGCCTCCGCATCGCCGCGGAGGCCTCCTTTTGCATTCGTCGTTACTAGGACAGGTCATCTTCGTAGGGCATTAGGTCTGCCAGATAGCCCTTCTCCTTGAGCATGGCCTCGATCTCGTCGAGGGTTTGCTCGTCTTCTGCCGCAATGCGGTGGAAGTGATAGCCGCTGGTTACCGTCAGCAGCGGAAAGCTCTTACCGCTCTCGATATCGTGCAGGTAGCGCTCAACATCGCGACGATTGCGGATGTCCAGGTCGGCCGTGATCTTGCCGTACACGCGGTGGTTGACGATCACGTTGAGCACGGCGCCGCCCGCGTCGACGATGCTCGTGAGCTCATCGCCCGCTTGCTCCACGCCGTGGCGAACCTTGACCAGACGCGTGGGCACAGCCGGGCTGCTCGCCGCCTCCTGTAGTACATAGCCGCGATTGGTGGCGACGATATCGTGCCCGTCGGCGCGCAGCAGGGCGATGTCCTGCACCACGACCTGACGGCTCACGCCCACCTCGCGGGCAAGCGCACTGCCCGAGACAGGATCTTTGGCGCTCTCGAGCACGGCCATGATGGCACGGCGACGCTCGCGGGCGTCCATTATTTACCGTCCAGCAGACGCAGGTGCTTGAGCGAGAGGTCGAGAATCGGCGCAGAATGCGTCAGCGCCCCCGAGCTGATAAAGTCAACGCCCAGGTCGGCAAGCGCGCGGATATTGCTGGCGTCCACATTGCCCGAGCACTCGGTCTTGGCGCGACCGGCGATAAGCTCGATAGCGGCGGCCATGTCGTCGTGGGTCATGTTGTCGAACATGATGATATCGGCGCCGGCCTCAACTGCCTCGCGCACCATATCCAGGTTCTCGCACTCAATCTCGACCGTCGTGGTAAACGACGCATGGGCGCGCGCCATCTCAATCGCGCGTGCCACGCCACCGGCGGCGTCGATGTGGTTGTCCTTGAGCATGACGGCAGTCGACAGGTTATAGCGGTGGTTGCTGCCACCGCCGATCTCGACCGCGGCCTTCTCGAAGACGCGCATGCCCGGCGTGGTCTTGCGCGTGTCGACAAGCACGGTCTTGGTGCCCACGAGCGCAGCCGCCATCCGATGCGTGTAAGTAGCGATACCGCTCATGCGCTGCAGGTAGTTGAGCGCCACGCGCTCGCCCGAAAGCAGCACGCGCGCCTCGCCGCGCACCTGGCCCACGTGATCGCCGGCGTGCACCTCGTCGCCATCCGAGACATCGAACAACACGGAGCTCTGCGGATCCAGCAGCTCAAAGGTGCGGGCGAATACGTCCAGGCCGGCGATAATGCCGTCGGCCTTGGCGATGAGCTCAACGGTAGCGGGGCGCGCCGTGGGGCACACGCTCGCCGTACTCACGTCCTCAAACGTGATGTCCTCGCGCAGAGCCTGCAAAATCAGATCATCGACGACGAGCTTCATGGTAATGGGATTCATGGTCTACTCCTCCACGGCCTGCGTGCCGGCGGCACGGGCCAAATCATCGATTGCCAGGGGGTCGGCGCTCAGGGCGCGGTGACGCCCGTCAAGCGCGGGCTCACCGGCCTGCTCCACGGCCAGCGACTCGCCGGTGCGCATGTACCACGCGGCGCGGCGGCCCCAAACCAGAGACTCGAGCAGGCTGTTAGAAGCCAGGCGGTTCTTGCCGTGCACGCCATTGCAGGCCGTCTCGCCGGCGGCGTAGAGCTCGGGCATCGAGGTGCGGCCGTCCTTGTCGACCCATACGCCGCCCATAAAGTAGTGCTGCGTGGGTGTGACGGGAATGGGCTCGTCCAGGATGTCGCGGCCGTCCTCCAGGCAGCGCGCGCGGATATTGGCAAAGTGCCCGGTCACCACGTCGCGCTCGACGGGGGCAAAGCTCAGCCACTCGTGCTCGGTGCCGTCCTGCTTCATCTGCTCGCGGATGGCGGCGGCGACAACGTCGCGCGGCTGCAGCTCGTCGGTAAAACGCTTGCCGGCGGCATTGAGCAGAATCGCGCCCTCACCGCGGCAGCTTTCGCTGATTAGGAACGTGCGGCCCGGCTGCGGCGAGAACAGACCCGTGGGGTGGATCTGCACGTAGTCCAGGTGCTCCATCGTGATGCCGTGCTCCTGCGCGATGTAGCAGGCGTCACCGGTGAGCTGCGGGTAGTTGGTCGAGTGGTCGTACACGCCACCGATACCGCCCGTTGCCCACAGCGTGTGGCGGGCATGGATCTTAAACGGCTCGCCGGCATGCACGCCCTCGGCGGCGTTTGCCAGCTCGTCGGCGGGACGAACCGAGTTGTCCTCATCCACGGCGACGGCGACGACGCCGGTGCACACCGTGGCGTCATCGCGCTCGGCGGTCAGGATGTCGGTCATGGCAACGTGTTCGAGAATCTGCACGTTGTCCAGCTTGCGGACAGCCTGGAGCAACTTGGTCGTAATCTCCTTGCCCGTAACATCGGCATGGAAGGCGATGCGCGGGCGGCTGTGCGCGCCCTCGCGGGTAAAGTCGAGGCTGCCGTCGGCCTTGCGCTCAAAGTCCACGCCCATGGCCAGCAGGTCGTTGATGACCGAACGGCTCGAGCGAATCATGATGTCAACACTCTCGCGGCGGTTCTCGTAATGGCCGGCGTGCATGGTGTCCTCAAAGAAGGCATCGTAGTCAGAGCCTTCGGGCAGCACGCAGATGCCGCCCTGCGCGAGCATCGAATCGCACTCATCGACGGCGCCCTTGGAGAGCATGATTACGCGCGTGCTCGTCGGCAGATTGAGGGCCGCATACAGGCCCGCCACGCCGCAACCGGCAATGACGACGTCACACTCCATATCGGGGTATTGTTTGGTTTCCACAGGAATCCTCTCCCTTGTAATGTGGCATAAGGGATGGTCCCTCATGTCACATTGGCTTAGCGCGCCGCGTACTCGAGCATGCGGTCAAGCGTGAGCTTGGCCTGATCGGCGGCCTCGTCCGACACGCCAATCTGCACCTCGCCCTCGCCCGTCTCCAGGCAGTGCACGAGCTTTTCGAGCGTGATGAGATCCATGTTGACGCAGGTGGGCTGCACCGCAGGGAAGTAGAACTTCTTGCCGGTGCCCTGGCAGCGGCGCTCGAGTTCGTAGAGCACGCCGCGGACCGTCACGATGATGAACTCGCTCGCGTCCGACTCCTCGGCATACTTGATGATGCCGGCGGTGGAGCCGATGTAGTCGGCCTCGGCCAGCACGTCGGCTTTGCACTCGGGGTGCGCCAGTACGAGCGCGTCGGGATGCGCTTCCTGCGCGTCAACGATCTGCTCGACGGTGATGACGTGGTGGCGCGGGCAATAGCCATTGTTGAGGATGACGTGCTTTTGCGGCACCTGCTCGGCTACGAAGCGACCGAGGTTTTGGTCGGGGATGAACAGGACATGTTGCTGCGGCAGCTCGGACACGATCTTGACGGCGTTGGAGCTGGTAACGCACACGTCACTCCAGCTCTTGATCTCGACCGTCGAGTTGACGTAGCACACCACGGCCAGGTCGTCGCCATACTCGGCGCGCGCCGCGTCGACCGTCTCGCGCTTGACCATATGGGCCATGGGGCAATCCGCGCCCGGCTCGGGCAGCAGCACGGTCTTGGTGGGGTTGAGCAGCTTGGCGCTCTCGCCCATAAACTCCACGCCACACAGCACGATGGTCTGCTGCGGCAGGCTCTTGGCGAGCTTTGCCAGGTAGAAGCTGTCGCCGACGTAATCGGCCACAGCCTGGACCTCGGGTGCCACGTAATAGTGTGCCAGGATCACCGCGTCGCGTTGGGTTTTAAGTTGCTGAATGGCCTCGACGAGCTCTGCGGGCACCAATGCCGCGCGCTCCGTTGCCGTCGTTGCCGATGCCAGGCCGGCCGCAATGTCGCGTGCAAGCTCCGATGCATCCATGTTCGCGCTCTGTGCCATCAAGGCCCCTCTCTTTTGGCGAATCTTGGGGCTTTAGTATGACACCTAGGTTTACAGCTGACAAGACAGCTGTAAACCTAGGTGTAAAGTTGAAATAAAGATTCAATCATGCGGCAGGTCCATTTTCGAACTGGCAAGCTGAGGATAGCCGAGCTCTCGATAGCGCAGGAGGCATCTTTCGCCACCGCAATACCGCTCGGCGCGAGTTGCGCACCATGAGGCACGAACGGGCGCTCCCCCGCGAGCGGCACGCGCCCAATGTGGCAAAATCGAACTACTAAGGGGGCCCGAATGCTCAAGATTATTGCCTGCGACGATGACGTCGCTTTTCTAGATAGACTGCACCGGATGATCGACCGTTGGTCGACCGAGAAGGGCACGGCGGTCGATGTTGCGCTCGTTACGCGCGGCGAGGACCTGCTGGCGCGCCATGCCGCGTCGCGCGCCGACATCATCCTGCTCGACATGATCATGCCGCTCGTCAACGGCATGGACACCGCGCGCGAGCTGCGCCAGTCCGATACCGCCGTGCGCCTGGTGTTCCTCACCTCGTCGCCCGAGTTTGCGCTGGAGTCCTACGAAGTCCGCGCCTTCGACTACCTGCTCAAGCCCGTGGCATACGAACGCCTGGCGCAGCTGCTCGACGAGCTTTCGAGCATGCGCCCGTCGGCGACCGACGAGTTCGTCATCAAAACGTCCTTTGGTTACCATGCCCTGCGCCTGTCCGACATCGAATATGCCGAGGCACGCAACAAGCACGTGGTTTTCCACCTGCGCGACGGACGCGATATCGAGGCGCTCGAATCGTTCCGCAGCGTCGAGGACCGCTTGGCGCAAAACGCGGTCTTCTTTAAATGCCATCGCAGCTACCAGGTCAACCTGCGCAACATCGATCACTTTGACCGCACGGAGATCTTCATGAGATCGGGCGCCTGTATCCCGTTGGCACGCAGTTGCAAGCAGGGGTTCCAAGATGCCTACTTTGCGGCGCGCTTTGAGGGCGGGAGGCACTGATGCTCCCCACGGCCGAAATGCTGCTTTGGGCAATCCACCACGCAACGACCCTGCTCTTTGGCGTTTTCGCCTCGGCAGCGCTGTGCGGGGTCGAGATCAACCGCCGTCATGCGCTTGAGCTGATCGCGGTTGACGTGCTCACCGGTACCGCCTTTGCGCTCGCCAATGTCTTTGGCGGCGAACTTTTCGCTCGACAGGTGTATCCGCTCGTCGTGCATCTGCCGCTCGTCATCTATCTGTGCGCGCGCTATCGGCTGAGCCCTTTGCTCGTTATGCTCGGCGTCACCAGCGCATACCTGAGCTGCCAATTTAGCAACTGGATGGGCATCGCCGCGCTCGCCGCCTGCGGCTCGCAAATCGCGTACTACGCGACACGCATTATCACCACGGTCGCCGTCTTTGCGCTCCTGCTGCACTGGGCCGGCGACATCGGTCCGCGCTTGGCAGTCAAAAGCCCTACCGAGCTCGAGATTCTGCTCATCCTGCCGCTCGTCTATTACATCTTTGACTACGCCACCAACGTCTACACCACGTTGTTCCACTCGGGCTCGGTTGTGACCGTTGAGTTTTTGGCGTTTGCGCTTTGCGCTTTCTACCTTATGTTTCTTGCTGTGTATCTGCGCGAATACGAGGCTAAAGAGGCCGCCGAGCGCGAGCGTTGGATGCTCGAGACCCGCGATAGCGCAGCTATCAAAGAGCTCGAAGCCTGGCGTCAATCTGGACGCGAGCTTTCGGTTCTGCGCCATGACATGCGGCACTTCCTGCGCGGCCTTGCGGTTTTAATCGAAGAGGGTCACGTCGACGAGGCGCTCGGGCGCATCAACGAACTCTGTGAGACAAACGACCGCACCGCCGTGCGCCGCTACTGTGCCAACGAAACGGTCAACATCGTGCTTTCGTCATTTAGCTCCGATATCAACCGAAACGGTATCACCGCCGACCTGCGCGCCGCCGTGCCAGAGAACGTCCATGTGGCCGATGTCGACCTGTTTAGCGTGCTCTCGAATGCCCTGGACAACGCCATCGTCGCCGCGAGCGCCGCTCCCCAGGGCAAACGATTCGTCGATCTGGACCTGCGCTACGAAGACGGGCAGCTGCTGCTTTTGGTCTCTAACACGTTTGACCGCCCGCCGCGTATGGTTGACGGCATGCCCGTGGCCCAGCACGCCGGCCACGGCTTTGGCACCAAGAGCATTAAGCTCGCCGTCGAGCGCATGAACGGCAACTGCCAGTTCCGCATTCACGGCGACCGATTTGAGCTGCGTGCCGTGATGTAGGGACGCGACAAGCTGCCGGCATGCTCGGCCCGCCGGGGCCACCTTGCCAGCGCCGGTCCGCTACAGCGGCGCGGCGGCCGGAGTCAGCTGTTTAATGTAGGCCCACATGCGCTGCTTGGCGGCCTTGTCGGTGAGCGCCGCCTCAAAGCCGTCGAGCGCGAGCACGCGGCGCCCTTGCACATGGGCGACCAGGCCGGGCTTGAGCATGGCGGTGTCGAAGTCGTCGATCGCCACGAGCATATCGGCATAGGTCTCGCGCATGGTATCGGCCGCACGATCATCCAGCAACAGCACCGCCTCGGGGTCCAGCGCCTCGAGCGCCTCGCGGAACAGCTCGCACGGCAGGGCATGGCCCACCGCCACCGTTCCGTCGCCCGCACCGGCGACGCTTGCCAGCACGCAAAAATCCTCGGGCGCATAACCGATGGCCCCGAGCGCCTTACGCAGCGCCGCGCCATCCGCGCCTGCGGCAAGCTCGCCGCCCGAGCGCTCGGCCTCATCCAAATCGCCTTTTACCAGCACAATCGGCGAGCACGCGTTGCCTGCGATGCGCACGCCACGACCCGCAAGCGATGCGAGCTCCTGCTCGGCCGCCTGGGCGATGGCTTCTTTTTTCTGGCTTTGTGACATAGGTATGCGCTCTCCAATCGTTTGCGTGCCCACCATTATTTGACACTCCCCATGGCTAAAGCCAGGGGATTCTTGCTTCACCGAGAATTGCCTAGACTGCGCATGCAGCCGTAGGTCTTACGCCCTCTCCACAAGCGTTTGCGGCGTCTGCCGCGGTTCCCGCATGCCCTGCGGTACCTTCCAGGATTCTCCTTCCCTCGCGGGCGATGTTGACGGCGGCGTTCAGGTCGCGGTCGTGACGCATGCCGCACGCGGGGCAGTCCCATACCCGTTCGGCCAGCGTCAGTCCCCTGTAGACGTAACCGCATGCGGAACACGTCTTGCTGGACGGATAGAACCTGCCCACCCTTACGAAGCCGCGCCCCGACCATGCGCATTTGTACTCGAGCTGGCGCGCCAGCTCCGACATGGCGGCATCGCCCACGGCCTTGGCGAGGCGGCGGTTCCTCTGCATGCCCCTGACGTTCAGGTCCTCGACCGCGATGTTTTGGCTTTCTCCCACCGCATGCGTCGTGAACTTGTGCAGGGCGTCCTTCCGCCGGTTGGCAACCTTCTCGTGCGCCCGCGCGACCCTGACACGCTGCCTGGCGCGATTTGCGGAGCCCTTCCGCTTGCGCGAGAGCCGCCGCTGCTCCCGCGCCAGCCTCCTCTCGCTCCTTTGCAGGTTTTTGGGGTTGGGCAGGCGCTCCCCCGTGGAGCAGGTGGCTATGTCGTGTATTCCCGCATCGACTCCCAGGAACCCGACGGTCGGGGCCGGCGCGTCCGTGGCGGGGACGTCCGCGCAGCATATCGCCACGTAGTACTTGCCGCTCGGCACCTGCTTGACCGTCGCGGACAGGACGCGCCCCTCCACGGGACGGCTCACCCGCGCCCTGACGGTCCCCAGCTTTGGCAGCCTCACGTGCCTGGCGTCGATTATCCCGACGCCGTTCGTGCGGTAGCTCTTCCTCCCCGCGCGTTTGGACTTGAACTTCGGAAAGCCCACCTTGCCTGGTGCGCGGAAGAAGTTCTTAAATGCCTTGTCCAGGTCGCGCAGGGACTGCTGCAGTGCCATGGAGTCCACCTCGGAGAGCCACGGCGCGTCCGCCCTCTTCCAGGCGGGGATCTGGGTGATGTAGGAGTTGATGTGCCTCGATTTGCCCGTCCGCGCGTACTCGTCCCGCCTCATCGCCAGCACCCTGTTGTAGACCCAGCGGCAGCAGCCGAAGGTCTTCTGCAGGAGGGCCTCCTGCTCGGCGCTCGGGTATATGCGGTACTCGAAGGTCTTGTCCATGGCCCTCACGCGTTCCTCTGGTCCTCGATATACTGCCTGACGGCCTCGGGCGTCGCCCCGCCGACGGTCGAGACGAAGTAGCTGTTCGTCCAGAGCGTCGGCAGCTTGCGCTTCAGCTGCGGGAACTCGGCGCGCAGGTCGTGGCTGGTCCTGCCCTTGATGCGCTTCACGGCCCGGTGGATGCCGAACTGGGGGTCGACTGAGACGAGCATGTGCACGCGGTCGGGCATGACCTTGATTTCCCTTATCTCGAAATCGAGTTCCTCCGCGACCTCGTGCGCGATCTCCTCGAAGCGGGAGCCGATGCCGTCCACGAGCACCTTCCTGCGGTATTTCGGGCAGAAGACCACATGGTAGTCGCAGTCCCAGACTATGTTGTCGTTGCTCCTGTATCTATCCATGAAAACAGTATACCACTTGCAGCCGTATATGTATATCGGCTGACGCCGATGCGCCTTATATCCCCATATCTGAAGAAAGGGGTTTTGCGGCGCTTTTGATAAAAGAGCCGCCCGCGAGTGGTTGCTTTGCGGGCCGCTGGGTATAAGCACGGTCGTACTGAGTTTTACGCGGCCGAGCCGCGTCGCATTATGGAGGTCACCATGGCTGACATTAAGCAGATTACCCCCGAGAACTTCGACGCCACCGTCAACGGCAGCCTGCCCGTGCTGGTTGATTTTTGGGCTCCGTGGTGTGGGCCGTGTCGTTCACTCTCGCCCATCGTGGACGAGGTCGCCGACGAGCTGGCCGGCAAGCTGGCCGTGGCCAAGTGCAACGTCGATGACAACCAGGACCTGGCCATGAAGTTTGGCGTCATGAGCATCCCCACGCTGATTGTGTTTAAGAACGGCGAGGAGATTGACCGCTCGGTTGGCGCTCTGCCCAAGGCGAGGCTGCAGGCGCTGCTGGAGAAGCATCTGTAATACGCTTGTTACTTACCCGCCGTCCATGAGCGCTTTTGCACCGCTCGCCGGACTGCCGGGCGCGGCGCGGACGACCACGGATAGTATGGTAGTTACAAACAGCCCCCAGTGAACGGGTGCGAGTCACACAGACTCGCACCCGTTTTCTTATGCAGCTGCGCACAGAGCGGGCGTAGTAAAATCTGAACCACTGAACTGCCCCATACAAAAGGAGATTTCCCATGCATGATGTTGGAATGAACATGAGCCAGCTTGCCATGAGCGTCAAGCAGGTCGACGACACCATCGAGCTCGCTCACGAGTGGAGCCATCAGCTGCTGCATGCGACCGAGAACTTTGACATGGAGCGTATTGGCGCCAAGCTCGAGGCCGCCATGGCCGCGTTGCACGAGGCGCATGACGCGCTCGAGGGCTACGAGGACGCCATCGAGGCCGACCACAACTCCGTCGGCTCCGTGAAGCTGGTGTAGCGTGACCGAGCACGAGCACGAGCACGGCTGCGACCACAAGCACGAGCATCCGCACGGTCCGGCCGACCAGGCGAGCTGCCGTTGCGCCGGCTCCAGCTCCGAGCTGGTCCGCTTTTCGGTGACCGCGCCCGACGATCTGCTGCGCCGCTTTGACGAGCAGATCGCACGCCGCGGTGACGTGGCCAACCGCTCCGAGGCCGTACGCGACCTGATTCGCGCCTCGATCGCGAAGGAGCAGATGCGCACGCCCGACGAGCAGGTCATCGGTTCACTCACCATGATCTATGACCACCATACCGGCGATCTGACGCGCCGCCTGGACGAGGTACAGCACGACTACACCGACGAGATTGTCTCGACCCTGCACGTGCATCTGGACCACCACAACTGTCTGGAGATTCTGGCGCTCAAGGGCCGCGGCGAGCGCGTCTACGAGCTGGCTGACCGTCTGCTGGGACTGCGCGGTGTTAAGCACGGTGAGCTCACCTGCGCTGCCACCGGACAAAGCCTAGGACTGTAGCGGGATTTCCCGCAGCGCACCTGCCAAAAAGGGACAGGTTTGTTTTGGCAGGTTTAGAAGTTTTACCTACCAAAATAAACCTGTCCCTTTTTGGTCGGTTTTGATGAGGGAGAGCCGCATGCGGCATGTGCATATTCATGTGACGGGCATCGTACAGGGCGTTGGCATGCGGCCGTTTGTGTATCGCGAGGCCATGGCGCATGGCATCTGCGGTTGGGTGCTCAACGCGGGAGACGGTGTGCATGTCGAGGCGCATGCCTCGGGTGCGGCCGTCGACGGCTTTGTCGCCGCGCTGTCGGAGCACGCACCCGCGGCTGCCCGCGTGGAGCGCGTCGACGTTGCGGATTTGGAGCCCGACACTTGGGATGACGCCAATGAGCAGGACTTTCGCATTGTGGCGTCACAGGATAAGACTGCACATACGACGCTCATCTCGCCCGATATCGCCACCTGCGACGACTGCCTGCACGAACTGTTCGACCCCGCTGATCGACGCCACCACTACCCCTTTATCAACTGCACCAACTGCGGACCGCGCTTTACCATCATCCGCTCGCTGCCTTATGACCGAGCGGCCACCTCTATGGATCGCTTTCCCATGTGCCCCGAATGCGCCGCGGAGTATGCCGGCCCACTTGACCGGCGCTTTCATGCGCAGCCCGATGCCTGCTTTGACTGCGGGCCGCATATTACCTGGCGCGAGGCGGCAGGCGGCATGGTGCTCGAGAGCTCAGAGGCGACGCCGGCTGTCGGCGACACGCGCGAGTCTAGCGACGCTATTATCGAGCGCTGTGTCGAGCTGCTCGAGGCCGGCGGCATTGTTGCCATCAAGGGCCTGGGCGGATTCCATCTGGCTTGCGACGCCGCCAACGAGCAAGCAGTAGTCGAGCTGCGCCGTCACAAGCGCCGCAGCAACAAGCCGCTTGCCGTTATGGTGCGCGACCTTACCGATGCCGAGCGCCTGTGCCGTGTCAACGACGCCGAGCGCGACTTGCTGGCCGGCAGCATCCGCCCCATCGTGCTGCTGCGCCGGCGTGGTGTTGGCATGGGAGATTCCTTCGATGCTCTCGCACTTGCGCCGTCCGTTGCGCACGATCTGCCCGAGCTCGGCGTCATGCTCCCCTATACCCCGCTTCAGCATCTGCTGCTTGCCGCGGCAGAAACGCATGGCATGCACGCGCTGGTTATGACCAGCGGAAACTTGAGCGAAGAGCCCATCGAGACCGATGACGATCTTGCCTGGGAGCATCTCGTTGCCGCCGGCATCGCCGACGCGCTGCTCGGCAATGACCGCGCGATCCTCTCGCGCTACGACGACTCCGTGGTACGTGTGGTCGACGGGGTCGTTATGCCCGTGCGCCGCGCTCGCGGGTACGCCCCGCAGCCGTTGCCGCTGCCGGCACTCGCCAGCGCCGCGCCCTGTGTGCTCGCCTGCGGCCCGCAGCAAAAGGCCACGATCGCACTCACGCGCGAAGACGCGAATGGAACGTCGGCCTGTTTTGTGTCGCAGCATATCGGCGATGTCGAAAACGGTGCGACTTTCGATGCGTGGAATGCGGCACGCACGCGACTGGAAGACCTTTTTGACCTAGCGCCCGCCGCGCTGGCCTGCGACTTGCACCCCAGCTACCTATCGAGTCAGTGGGCACGCGAACAGGCGCGCGAGCGCAATCTGCCGCTTATCGAAGTCCAGCACCATCATGCGCATATCGCGAGCGTGATAGCAGAAGCCATCGCTGCGGGCCAGCTTGCGCCTGACGCGCATGTGCTCGGCATCGCCTTTGATGGCACGGGCGCCGGCACCGACGGGACTATTTGGGGCGGCGAATTTCTTGTCGCCGGCCTCGCCGATTTTAAGCGCACCGCGCACCTGCGTACCTGGGCACTTCCCGGTGGCGCCGCATCTGTGCGCGACGCCCGACGCAACGCCTTTGCCCTGCTCAGTGAGCTCGGCCTGCTCGAGCACCCAGGCGCCGCTCGGCTTTTGGACAGCCTCGACGAGCAAACGCGCAGCGTGACAGCCACCATGATCGAGCGCGGCATCAACAGCCCGCGTACCAGCAGCATGGGGCGTCTCTTTGATGCCGCGGCAGCAATTCTGGGCATCTGCGACAAGGCAACCTACGAGGGCGAACCCGCCATAGAATTCGAAGCCGCCGCCTGGCGCGCGCTCGACAACGAAATCGCCCATTTTCCCGACAACAACGCCGGCTATTTCGCATCTGGCCCATCGTGGCTGGACGGCCCCTATGTTCTGGACCAGAAAGCACTCTTTGAGGCACTTTTGGGAGGAATTGAAGCCGGAGCGCCCGCCGACAGGCTCGCACTCGATTTCCATGTCTCCGTCGCGCGCTCCTCGGCGCGCATCGCCAGCGATATCTGCGTGCACGAGGGCATCGACACCGTCGCGCTCTCGGGCGGCGTCTTCATGAACCGACTTCTGCTTCAGCTCCTCGCCCGCGAGCTCAAAAGCGCAGGCCTTACTGTCCTTGTCCCCCACACCGTACCCGTCAATGACGGCTGCATCGCCTACGGTCAGGCGGCAGTCGCAAGCGCTCGTCTTGCGCAGGTTGCATCGCAGTAGGCTGTTCGGCCAGCCCGCAAGCCGCCGTCTCACAGGTGTAGCGCGTTTGCCCGCAGCGCCCGCGAGCGCTACCATCAACTGATGGATTATTGAGCGCCCGTCCAGCGCAAAGCGTATAAAAGGGGAACAATATGTGCCTTGCCGTTCCCGGTAAAGTAGTCAAACGCGACGACGACCTCAAGGCCACCGTCGACATGATGGGCATCGAGCGCCCCGTGTCGCTGCGACTCGTGCCGACGGCGCAGGTTGGCGACTATATTCTCGTACACGCCGGCTTTGGCATCCAGATTGTCGACGAGCAGGAAGCACAGGAAACGCTCGAGCTTGTTAATGCCATGTCCGAGCTGGTCGAAGAAGACCAGCTGGCCACCAACCCGGCGGAGGCTTACTAGTGGCGCCCGAGCAGCCGGCTCGCTCCGGTATCGATTTCTCGGCATTCCGCGATCCCAAGCTGGCTCGCGAGCTCATCGAGCGCATTCATGAGCTTGTCGGCGACCGCACCATCAACCTTATGGAAGTCTGCGGCACGCATACCGTGAGCATCGGGCGCTATGGCTTTCGCTCCATTATGCCGGCAGGGCTCAAGCTGCTGAGCGGCCCGGGCTGCCCCGTCTGCGTCACCGCCAACCGCGACATCGACCACGCAATCGCGCTCGCCAACATAGACGGCGCCATCATCACCACCTTTGGCGACATGATGCGCGTGCCCGGATCATCCACCTCGCTCGCTGCGCAAAAAGCGGCAGGGCGTGACATTCGCATCGTCTACTCCCCGCTCGACGCGCTCGACATTGCCGAGCAAAACCCTGATCGCCCGGTCATTTTTATGGGCGTGGGCTTTGAGACTACGACGCCCACCATCGCCGCCGCCATCTTGGAGGCCGAGGCGCGCGGGCTTTTGAACTTCTCGGTCTATTGCGCCCACAAGGCCACGCCGCCGGCGTTGCGCGCCATCGCCAACGACCCCGAGACCACCATCGACGGCTTTATCCTGCCGGGCCACGTCGCCACCATCACGGGCTTGGCGCCCTTTAGCTTTTTGGTCGACGAATTCAATACCCCGGGCGTGGTCACGGGATTTGAACCGGTCGATATCCTGCAGGGCATCTGCATGCTGGTCCAGATGGTTGTCGAGGACAGGCCGGTGATTGACAACGCCTACCGCCGTGGCGTCAACGCAGACGGCAATCCCGTGGCGCGCCAGCTGGTCGAGCAGGTGTTTGAGCCGTGCGATACCACATGGCGCGGGCTGGGGCTGATTGCCAACTCGGGCCTTTCCATCCGCCCCGAGTTCTCGCGCTTTGATGCCCGCGCTCGCTTTGACGTGCCCGTTGAGGCGACGGTCGAGCCGCGCGGGTGCCGCTGCGGCGACGTGCTGCGCGGGGCCATTGCGCCGAGCAGCTGCCCGCTCTTTGGCCGCACCTGCACGCCCGAGCACCCCGTCGGCCCGTGCATGGTGAGCTCCGAGGGCAGCTGCGCGGCCTACCACCGCTACCGCGACTAGCCCGGGCACACCCGCACACCGGCACCACCCACGATTGGAGTTTTCGATATGTCCCATAGCGTTACCGATAGCACCGTCCTGCTGGGCCACGGCTCCGGCGGCCAGATGATGAAACGCATCATCGATGAGGTCTTTTTGGATGCCTTTGGGTCGCCCGAGCTGCTCGAAGGCAACGATGCCGGCGTCGCCGCGCTGCCCGCGAGCGGGCGCATCGCCATGTCGACCGACAGCTTTGTAGTCTCGCCGCAGTTCTTCCCCGGTGGCAACATCGGCCGCCTCGCCGTGTGCGGAACCGTCAACGACGTCGCGACCTCGGGCGCCAACGTGCGCTACCTGTCGTGCGGCTTTATCCTCGAAGAGGGCTATCCCATGGATAGGCTCCGCCAGATTGTGCAGACGATGGCCGAGACGGCGCACGAGGCGGGCGTGTCCATAATCACGGGCGACACCAAGGTGGTCGAGCGCGGCGGGGCCGACGGCGTCTATATCAATACCGCCGGCGTGGGCGAGGTGCCTGCGGGTGTGGCGCTCAGCGGCGCAAACTGCCAGCCCGGCGATGTCATCCTGGTCTCGGGTACACTGGGCGACCACGGCATCGCTATCATGAGCCAACGCGAGGGTCTGGCGTTTTCGAGCACCATCGAAAGCGACGCCGCGCCGCTCAACCACCTGATTGCCGATGTGCTTTCCGCAGCACCCGACACACGCTGCTTCCGCGACCCCACGCGCGGTGGCCTGGCCTCGACGCTCAACGAGTTTGCGCAGGCCAGCGGCGTTGCCATGGAGATCGACGAGGATGCCGTGCCCGTGCGTCCCGACGTGCAGGCCGCCTGCGAGATGCTCGGCTACGATGTGCTGCAGGTGGCAAACGAGGGCAAGATGGTTGCCGTCGTGCCGGCCGAGCAAGCCGATGCCGCGCTGAGCGCCATGCGCGCCGCCCGCTACGGCGAGAATGCCGCCATCATCGGCCGCGTGCTGCCACTTGCCGAGGGCGCCCATCCCGCCGTGCGCGTGCGCACCGGCTGGGGCTCGACCCGCATCCTCGACATGCTCGTAGGAGAGCAGCTGCCGAGAATTTGCTAACGACAAAGGCTCAGGGCTATTAAAGATATTCAGATTCCAAACATGCCCGGCACGCATGCCCAGTATCATGGGGTGCGTTTTACAACTCAAGCGGCAGGAGCACCCATGGCAGCAGCTTTTTCCCATGTGATCTTTGACCTGGACGGCACCATTCTCAACACGCTCGAGGACCTGGCGGCCGCCGGCAACCATACCTGCGAGGCGCACGGCTGGCCCACGTTTGCCGTTGACGAGTACCGCTACAAGGTGGGAAACGGCATGCTCAAGCTGGTTGAGCGCTTTATGCCCGCCGAGTACGCAGGCGACGGCCGCATGTTTGAGCAGACGCTTGCCGAGTTTAGGGCTTACTACGGCGAGCACAAGGAAGACCACACCGCTCCCTATGCCGGCACGATCGAGATGCTCGACCGCTTGCGCGCCGCGGGCGTTCAGCTTGCCGTGCTCACTAACAAGGACCACGTCTCGGCGGCTCCGCTTATCGAAAAGTATTTTGGTTCCGAGCGCTTTGCGCTGGTGCAGGGCCGTGTCGATGCGTTTCCGCCCAAGCCCGAAGCACCCGTCACGCTGCATGTGATGGAAGAGCTAGGCGCCGACCCGGCGACCACGCTCTACGTAGGCGATTCCAATGTCGATATCCTGACCGGCCACAACGCCGGCCTTAAGAGTGCGGGCGTCAGCTGGGGTTTCCGCGGCCGCGCAGAGCTGGAAGCCGCCGGCGCCGACTACGTGGTGGACACCCAGGGCGAGCTCGCAGCGCTAATCCTGGGCGAGTAACGAGCGACACTGCTTAACGCAGCTGCGACAATGCTGTTGCGCGGAAAGTAGTCGTTGGGGACGTTCTTAAACGACTAGTCAGACAAGAACGCCCCAACGACTACCCCAACAATGGCAACGCCGCAGGTAGAGGACGGACAGCGAGCGGACACCAGAGCGAACAAATTGGCATGAAAAGAGGACGGCATAGACCTTCTGGTCATACCGTCCTCTTTGAATGACAAGTTGTCGCTCTGGTGCCCGCGCAACGTCGAGCAGTTGCGGCGTTTGGTAAAACGCCGCAACGAACTAGCTCAGCATTGCATCCATCATCTCGGAGTTGACGGAGTCGTCGGCAGACCACTCGCCGTCGTCGTTGCAGGTGTACTTGAAGATAACCGTGGTCTTCCTGGGCTCGGTGGCCTTGGTCACATCGACCATAACCTGACCGGCCATCTTGTACAGCTCGTCATCGGAAGGAACCGTGTCAAGCGCGGCGACCTTCTCCTGATACTGGGTGGAGAAGTCCTCGACGATCTTGTTCATAGACTTGCAGGTGATAGAGACCTCGGCGGTCGCGACACCCTTGTCCTCGTCGACCGTCACGTCGCCGATTTTGTAGTCAAAGCCCTCGAGATAGGTCTTGGCATACTCCTTGGGATCGATACCCAGCTGCTCGAACTCGTCGCCCGAAGCTTCCTCCAGACCAGAAAGGAAGTCGTCGCCACCGTTCTTGACCTCGTCAAACTGCGTCGTAAGATCCTCGGTGATGAGCTCCTCAACCGAAGGACCTCCACAGCCGGAAAGCACGACCACGCATGCAACCAAGACGGCCATGAGGGGCGCAAGCAGCAGCTTCTTTTTCATGTTGTTCCTCCCAATGAGCGGCACCGCGCTTCCCGGACGCGGCACACGTTGTAATAAGTAAGCCCATACTATCCACTTATGAACACCCTCGGCAACGCGAAGGCGCGGTCGGTTCGTTTTAGCGTCCGAACGGTTTGCAAGCCCGCCCAACGCGCAATAAAACGCTTCCCCTCGGTGCAATAAAAAAGGTGGCCGGAAAACCCGACCACCCTTGCACATCCTTTGAACGCCGCAGTTTACTTGCGAACGACCTTAACGATGGCGTCACCGGCGGCGACGGCGGACTCTGCCTCAACGGTGAGCTCGACGTCGGCAAACTCGGCGGTGTTGGACACGGCCACCACGACGCAGTCCTTGTAACCGGCAGCGGCGATCTTGGCGCGGTCGATCTTGAGTATGGGCTGGCCGGCCTTCACAACGTCGTCGGCCTTGACGAAGCCCTCGAAGCCATCGCCGTTCATGTTGACGGTATCGACGCCAACGTGCACCAGAACCTCGATGCCGCTATCGGACTGCAGACCCACGGCGTGACCCATGGTGACGGTCACCTTACCGTCGCAGGGAGCGTAGACCAGATCGTCCTCGGGCCACACGGCACAGCCCTTGCCCAGAACCTCGCCACCAAAGACGGGATCGGGCACGTCGGCCATCTTGATGACCTTGCCCTTGACGGGCGAGCACAGCACGTCGGCGCCGGCAGAAGCAGAGATGGAGGCCGGAGCAGCGGCAGCCGCGGGCTCAGCCTTCTTCTTGAACATATCAAACAGACCCATACGTTTTCTCCTCTTGATTAAGCGCAACGTTGTGCGCATGCCTACGGTAATTATAGTGCCAAATGGTTCAAATGCTAAGGTGGGGACTCGAATCGCAAGCCCTTCTCGGTAGTGCTCGTGGGATGAGCATCTCCTTTGCATCGCGGTTCGATAAGCCGAGTATCGCCCACGCGCGGGACGGGCAGAAGCGGGCACGCCAAACCCGATACTTCTTTTCGCTCTCGAGTCCTGCCGCCGCCCCGTCCCTGACACTTCCTGATACCGACCGAAACGTGCCAAAATAAACCTGTCCCTTTTTGGTAGGTTTGGCGAGTGTGGATTTTCGGACGCTTAACTAACGAGCGTGGATAATCTCCCACTTTGAGGCCGTCACCGAGCCAAAAACGGGAGATTATCCGCTCTCATTTTGGATAACCCCCCCTTGTACCAAGCCGAGCTCCATGGTCAAGTAATAACGACTTCTCATCATTAGATTGTTTACATCAATTCTAATAACTATTTAATCCTTAAACTCGTTATTAGAATTGATATGATTGGCCTAATAACGAGTTTCCGGCACTAAAGATATGGAGGGCGCGATGCAAATCGAGGAGAACGGCCAGGGAACGCTCCGCAATAATCTATCGGGGAAATTGGCTTACTATTCGTTTTTTCCAACGCCCTTGCAATCATTGAGGCAGCTAAACCTCACCGAGGAAACCTATCGCACGCTTTCCGCATGCTCACGAAAGCTTGGAGAGCTTGAAGGCATGCTCTACTTTGTTCCCAACGCCGATATGTATCTGACAATGTACGTGCGCAAAGAAGCACTCCTTTCTTCGCAAATTGAGGGAACCCAGTGCACGTTTGACGACCTACTTAGTCCATCGCAAACACAACTCCATCATAAAGATGTCGCAGACGTCGTGAATTACGTCCGTGCTGTCGACCGCGGCGTAGAACTGCTCAAAAAGATGCCCTTGTGCACGAGACTTCTTAGGCAAGTTCATGCGGTCCTGCTGGACGGAGTGCGCGGAACGGAGAAGAATCCAGGCGAGCTGCGCTCCTCACAAAACTGGATTGGCCCCTCAGGCTGCACCATTGCAACCGCATCGTTTGTCCCTCCAAACATTGAAGATTTGAGTAACACGCTCCAGGACCTCGAACGCTTTATCAATGAGCCTCAAGTCGAAATGGATCCGATTGTGCGGGCGGCGCTCGTCCATTACCAATTTGAAACTGCCCATCCATTCCTAGACGGAAACGGTCGCCTGGGCAGGCTTCTCATTACACTTACGCTCATCAATGATGGCGTTCTTCATTCTTGCTTGTTCTATCCATCGTTCCAGTTCAAGAAAAATCGAAGCGAGTACTACCGGCAACTCACATCCGTAAGGGAGAGAGGCACTTACGAGGAATGGATAGAGTTTTTCTGCAACAGTCTTCTCGAAAGTGCGAAGGACTCGGTAGGGTCTTTAAAAAACCTTGTTGACCTCCATAACCGTTCCACAGCAACCATTACCGAAAATCTCGGAAGGACTGCTGCAAACGGGCAAAGGCTGTTGGGCATTCTTGAAGAGCACCCCATCGTCGACACCGCATTCATCGCTGCCCAACTCGATATCGGCAGGAGTACCGCGAGCTCGCTCGTCAAATCATTTGAAGAATTGGGTATCCTCCGTCCGCTCGACGAGTCAAGACAGAGATACCGGCAGTACGGGTATGAAGAGTATCTTTCGATTCTCAGGGAAGACGCCGAGCCGATTAGATAGGCATCGCAACCCAGGCAAATTAAAGCGAGCGTGGATAATCTCCCACTTTGAGCCTGCACACAGGCCAAAAACGGGAGATTATCCACGCTCATTCCTGAGTAGTCATTTATGAACGTCCCCAATGACTAGTCCGGCAACGCCGATGTTTCGGCAACGACAGCGAGCGAGCCGCATTCGGAGCAAGACGACGCCGCAGGTAGAGAACGGACAGCGAGCGGGTCGCATTTGAGACAAGGTGACGTGAAACGAAAGGGCGCTGACCTTCTGGTCGCGCCCTTGAAGTTGAACGTCAGATTGTCCAAATGCGGCCCGCGCAGCGTCGAGCAGTTACGGCGTTTGGTAAAACGCCGTAACTAACGTGCTCCGTACTGCTCGTAGTAGGCGTCGATGGCGGTCTTGAGCTCGTCGTCGATGACAACCTTGCCGTCGATCTCGTGGTTGTAGAGGGTCTCGACGACCTCAGCCATGGAGACGATGCTCGCGACGGGGAAACCGTACTTGGCCTCGATCTCCTTCTGCGCGGTGGTCACACCGCCCTTGCCGACCTCCATGCGGTTGAGGGACACGATCAGGCCCTTGATCTCGACATCGGCAGCAGCCTTAACCTTGGGATAGGTCTCGTCGATGGACTTGCCGCTGGTGGTGACGTCCTCGACCATGACCACGCGGTCGCCGTCCTTGGGCTCATAACCCAGCAGGTTGCCCTTGTCGGCGCCATGGTCCTTGGCCTCCTTGCGGTCACAGCAGTACTTGACCTCCTTGCCGTACAGCTCGTGGTAGGCAATCGCGGTCACGACGGCCAGGGGAATGCCCTTGTAGGCCGGCCCAAACAGCACGTCAAAGTCGTCGCCAAAGTTATCGTGGATGGCCTGGGCGTAATACTCGCCCAGCTTCTTGAGCTGGTAGCCCGTCACGTAAGCACCGGCGTTCATAAAGAACGGGGACTGACGGCCGCTCTTGAGCGTAAAGCTGCCGAACTTAAGGACGTCGGACTCGACCATAAACTTGATGAACTCTTGCTTGTAAGCCTCCATGCGGGCTCCTCTCGTAATCGCGTACGTGCCTTCCAGTTTAGCGCAGGCGAAGCGTAGATGCGGGCGCGCTTTGGGGCCACGGCATTCTGTAAAGGCTTTGTCAGAGGGAATGGTTTTCCGAACAATGGGGTTGACATGTCAAACCCCCTCATCAAGAATACGGGCGGATTAAAAAGGGGTACGAGATACCCAAAGCGCGCTGCGCCCGGCCTTAAGGAGGTGTGCCATGGAAGGCAGTCCTAGTCGAAAAACCTGCATGTCGCCCTCGGCACGCCGCGAGGACTCCGCACACGCGTAAACGCCACCGGCAGATCGCCAAAACCACCGCAAAGGCGCGCTGCACCCTTTGTGGGCTCAAGAGCTTGACGTGAGCGACATCTAGGTTTTTTGAAGCAAATACGACACGTACGCTAACTCCCCTCAACAAGGAGGACCCTATGCTGATGCTCAAAACCGTCACGGTACTCGAAGCCATCTCCAAGCGCCGCCGCACGGCGCGCCCTGCCGCTCATACCGGCCTGTCCAAGAACACCATATTCGCCGCCACCCATAGTGCCGAGGACGCCCTCGTACTGCTTGACGCCACGGCAAACGGCCTCACCGTCGAGCAGGCAACTGAGCGCCTGAACGCCGTCGGCCCCAACACCATCGAGGCAACGACCAAAACGCTCGCCCGCCGCATCGCCGACGCGTTCATCGATCCCTTCGCCGGCATCCTCGCCGCGCTCGCACTGGTCTCGCTCTACATCGACGTGCTCGCCGTGCCCGAACCGCAGCGCGACCCCTCCACGGTCATCGTCATCGGCACCATGCTGCTGGTATCGGGCGGCATGAAGTTTATCCAGGAAGCCCGCAGCGGCAATGCGGCCGAGGCCCTCAAGGACCTGGTCTCCAACACTTGCACCGCCCTGCGCGACGGCGAGCGCATCGAGATCCCCTTCGACGAGCTCGTCCCCGGCGATGTAATCCGTCTCTCTGCCGGCGATATGGTGCCGGCAGATGCCCGCATCATCACCGCGCGCGACCTGTTTGTGATCGAGTCCGCACTCACCGGCGAGAGCGAGGCCGTCGAGAAGACCACCGCCGTCACCGTCGTCGAGGGCGCCGACGGCTCCGCACTGCCACTCTCTGCCTGCAAGAACATCGTCTTTACCGGCACCTCCGTGCAAAACGGCGCCGCCATGGCGCTTGTCGTTGCCACCGGCTCGGACACCTACCTGGGCGGCATTGCCAAGATGCTCAACGGGCGCGGCGAAAAGAGCGCGTTTGACCGCGGCGTCTCGAGCGTCTCCATGCTGCTGGTGCGCCTGATGCTCGTTATGGCGCCGGCCGTCTTTGCCATCAACGCCGCCACCAAGGGCAACGTCATCGACGCGCTGCTGTTCGCCACGAGCGTGGCCGTGGGCATCACGCCGCAGATGCTTCCCGTCATCGTGACCACGAGCCTGTCGCAGGGCGCCAAGGACCTCGCCCGTCGCCAGGTTATCGTCAAGGAGCTGCCGGCGATTCAAAACCTCGGAGCGATGGACGTCCTGTGCTGCGACAAGACCGGCACCCTCACCGAAGACCGCATCGTGCTCGAGCGCTACCTCAACACCGATGGCAACGAGGACGCGCGCGTGCTGCGCCATGCGTTTTTGAATAGCTTCTTCCAGACCGGCCTCAAAAATCTTATCGACCTGGCCGTAATCGACCGTGCCGATGTGACGCCCTCGACCGTCGCACCCGATTCCATGCTGGGCCAGAGTCTGCGCGACCGCTACACCAAGGTCGACGAGGTTCCCTTCGATTTCTCGCGCCGTCGCCTGAGCGTAGTTGTCGCCGACGCCCAAGGCAAAACCCAGATGGTTACCAAGGGCGCCGCCGAGGAAATGCTCGAGATCTGCTCCTTTGTCGAGATCGATGGCATCGCTCAGCCGCTCACCGACGAGAAGCTCGCCCAGATTCGCAAGCAGATCGCCGGACTTAACGCCGAGGGCCTACGCGTAATTGCCGTGGCGCAGAAGACCAATCCGCGCTGCGTGGGCGAGTTTGGCATCGCCGACGAGTGCGACATGGTGCTGATGGGCTTTTTGGCCTTCCTCGATCCGCCCAAAGCAAGTGCCGCGGGCGCCGTCGCCACCCTCGAGGCCAAGGGCGTGGCGGTCAAGGTCCTAACCGGCGACAACGACCGCGTCGCCGCCACCGTCTGCGAGCAGATTGGTATCGATGCGAGCAACGTCTTGCTCGGCTCCGAGATCGATGCGCTCGATGACGCCGAACTTGCCGAGCGCGCCGAGAAAACCCACCTCTTCGCCAAGCTCTCGCCGCTGCAGAAGGCGCGCCTGGTACGTGTCATGCGCGAGATGCTCGGCCACACCGTGGGCTTTATGGGCGACGGCATCAACGACGCCGCCGCCATGCGTGCGAGCGATTGCGGCATCTCGGTCGATTCGGCCGTCGATATTGCCAAGGAATCCGCCGATATCATCTTGCTTCAGAAGGACCTGGGCGTGCTCGAGCGCGGCATCATCGAAGGCCGCCGCACTTACGGCAACCTGCTCAAGTACCTCAAGACCACGGTGAGCTCCAACTTTGGCAATGTGCTGTCCGTGACCGTCGCGAGCCTGTTCTTGCCGTTTTTGCCCATGAGCGCCCTGCAGCTGGTACTGCTGTCGCTGGTCTACGAGATCGTGTGCATCGCACTGCCGTGGGACACCGTCGATGACGCCTGGACTGCCCGCCCGCGTGCCTGGGACGCCGCGTCCATCAAGGGCTTTATGCTCGAGCTGGGCCCCGTGAGCTCGCTGTTTGACATCGTGACCTTCGCCGCGCTCTTCTTTGTCGTGTGCCCCGCCGCCGTGGACGCAAGCTGGTCCGAGCTTGCCGCCGCGGGCGACGTCGCGGGTATGGCGACCTTTGCTGCGCTCTTCCAGAGCGGCTGGTTTGTCGAGTCCATGTGGTCGCAGACACTCGTGGTCCACATGTTGCGCTCCCCGCATCTGCCGAGCCCGCGCGACCACGCCGCGCCCGCATTGTGCGTTCTTACCGTGCTGGGCCTGGCGCTCGTCACCTGTCTGCCGGCAAGCCCCATCGCCGATGCGCTCGGCCTCATGCCGCTGCCCACGAGCTTTTTTGGGCTGCTCATTGGCATCGTTACCGCCTATATCGCGCTCACCCAGCTGGCAAAGCGCCGCTACATTGCCCGCCACGGCGAGCTGCTGTAGCAAGAAGACGGAAAACACCCTGCCAGCTGCCGTTGCCACTACCACAGCTACCAACGCCGCTGCCGTTGCCTCTGCCGCCGCCGCAGTCTATCCCCCCAGCAGTTGCGGTGGAATAGTTCCTGTTTAAAGCCCCCGTGACTTTAATTTAGGGACTATTCCACCGCGACTTATTTGGAGATTAGCTAGTCCTTGGGTGTCCAGGACCAGAAGAAGTTGATAAGGGCTACACGCGAGGCGGTGCCGGTCTTTTTGTTGATCGAGGAAATGTGACGATAGAGCGTGGAGCGCGAAAGGAAAAGCGTTGTGGCGATGTCCTGAACGCTCTGGTCCGAAACGACCAAGACCTCAAGAATATCGCGCTCGCGCTCTGTAAGCCCAAAGGTGGCGACGAAGGCATCAAGGCGTTCATCGGACGTGAGCTCCGCTGCCTCCACGGGCTCGGGGTCGGAGCACGTGGGCGCAAGATTCCCACCAAGATCGTCGGTGGCAAGTGGCAGGCCATCCTGCATCACGGCATCATCGGCTCGTTGCCCCAACTGCCCCAGCAGCGTAATCGCAATGCCCACAAACATCACGAGCGCCGCACCGATCGCAGCCAGCACGTTTTGACTCGAGATGATCGCCACCGCCGGCGCCGTCACGAGCATCGAGCACACGTTGTTGACGACGCGACCCATGCACGGCCAAAAATATGACCTGCGCGCATAGAGCGAGACGGCGGCATATTTTAGAGCGAGACGGCGGCATATTTTGTGGTAAAGAACACCACAAAGAAGCCCGAGCCCAGATAAAAGATGATCGTGGCAGCAAGCTCGTTGCCGCCATTGCCATCGACGATGAGCACAAAGGACGAAAGCGTGGACAGTATGGCGGCACATGTCATGCCGATATTCATATACGAGCGGCCGTGCAGGTCAAATAGGACGCCGGCAGCCAACGAGCTCACGACAAGCAGCAGGCGCGGCCAGTCACCCAAATCAACGGCTCCGGTAGCATGCAAGGTTGTGAGACCCGCGTTGAGAGCGGCGAATACGCCGGAAAGATACGCCGTCGCCACGGTCAGGCGGACCACGGCGCGGCGGAATGCCGCCTTTGCCTTGGGATCGTCTTGCCACTTGGCGCCATATTCCAAAGCATCTACCGAAAGCCCGGCAGCACTGGGTTCAAAGTTGGGGTCGGACTCGTCGCGCAGCTTGGCGCGTCGGGCACCGTGGAGCAACGCCACCTGCGCGATCGCACAGACGACCAGAACAGCCTGCTGAGGAATACCGACAGGCATCACCATGTGGTTGATCACCTGTACCAGAACGCCCATGGCATAGGAAAGCGCGGCGGCGCGCGCCAGGCAGGGCGTCTGCGCAAAACGCCGCGCAAGATTGGCATGGGCGGTCGATCCGCAATAGCCCAGGGCGCAGCACGCCACCAGGCCGCCGGCAATTACTACCTCAAACCGCACTGCCGTAATCATCAGCAGCAACGCCGATACCAACAGCACGCCTGTAATATCGCTCGTCGCATCGATCGTCTGGGGAAGGCGATAGTACAGAAATGGGCGCACGAAAAAGCCAATCACGCTCGCGCCGACAACGATGCTCTCGTAGATGACGACCTCACTCGATGGCACGAACTCGGCCATGCGCACATCAAAGAGATACTCGCACGCCAAAAACGTGAAGAAGAACAGCGCCAGGCATATAATCTCCCGAATGCCCCGACGCAAATATGCGGTTGTGTCTCCCATGCCCCTCATGGTTAACCCCCAGCTGCTCAATTGTCTGGAAATCTATTTTAATAAAGAACCAGTCTCAATATTGAAGCTGAGCTCGAAATGCTGCAAATTCGACCCCGGCCGTCCACATCACGCCGCGATTTTGAGCCGCAGGGCCCAGAGGGGCACGCGCGATCTCTAGCTCGGCCAGGAGTGTCTCCAACTACCACTCATTTAAGTGCGTCCCCAATGAGTGGCCCCCAATGAGTGGCCGAAGAGTGTCCCCGGCGTCCAATCAAAAAATGGGCCATGTGTCCCACTTGGGGAGACTCGTTGAGCCGTCTGGGTATCGTGAGAGCTCGCGCACTCCCCCATCATCAAAAGTGACACACGCTACCAGTTGATGGGAGGCAGCCATGGGCTTCTTTGACAAGATGTTCGAGAAGAAAGAGTGCGCGATTTGCGGTACCGAGCTGGGACTTCTAGGTAAGACAAAAATCAATGAAGGCTACCTGTGCAAAGAGTGCGCCGGCAAGCTCTCCCCCTACTTTCACGGCTATCGCTCCAGCACCGCGGACGACATCCGCGAGCAACTCGCCTACCGCGAGGCCAACGCCGAGCGCCTGGCCTCGTTCAACCCCACGCGCACGCTTTCTGCCGGGCGCACCAATATTATGCTCGATGAGGACGCGGGCCTGTTGATCATCACTTCGCAGAGCCGCTGGCGCGACGCCAATCCCGACATCATCGAGTTCTCGCAGGTACTCGGCTGCGATATGGATATCGACGAGCATCGCACCGAGATCTATCGCGAGACCAAGGACGGCGAGCGCGAGAGCTACAATCCGCCGCGCTATGACCTGGATTACGACTTTAACCTGACCATTCACGTCAACACGCCGTACTTTACCGAGATCAACCTGCGCGTGAACGACTCCACCATCGATCAGCGCGGCTCCATCGAATACCGCGAGGCCAAGCGCCAGGCAACCGAGGTCCGCGACGCGCTGGTGCAGCTGCGCCAGGAGACGCGCGATAGCGTCGTGGCCGCCAAGGCCCCCAAGACCGCGGTCACCTGCCCCTTCTGCGGAGCCACCACCATTCCCGATGCCAGCGGGCGCTGCGAATACTGCGGCGGCGCCATCGGCGCATAGCCTCCGGCAGCGAAAGGACCGATCATGGCCTTCGAGAGCGTCAACTATCAATGCCCCGCGTGTGGCGGCCCCCTTCACTTTGCCAGTGCCGAGCAAAAGCTCGTCTGCGACTACTGTGACTCGCGCTTTGAAGTCGAAGAAGTCGAGGCCCTCTATCGCGAGCGCCAGGACAAGGCCGACGCCAAAGCCGATGCGGCAGCCGCAACGCCCAAGCCCGTCGCCGACGACGCGGTGCAGGAGCTCGCCCAAAACGCCGGCTACATCTGCTCGTCGTGCGGCGCCGAGCTCGTGTCCGACGGCACCGTCGCCGTCACCACCTGCCCGTACTGCGGCAACTCCGCCGTGGCGCCCGGCCAGCTCTCGGGCGACTTCTCGCCCGACCTAGTAATTCCGTTTAAGCTCGGGCGCGATGACGTCACGGCCGCACTCAAGGAACACTACAAGGGCAAGATCTTGCTGCCCAAGAGCTTTGTCACCGGCAACCACATCGACGAGGTCCAAGGTGTCTACGTGCCGTTTTGGCTCTACGGTGCCCGCGTTGACGGCGAAGTGTACTTTGACGCGACCAACGAGACCGTGACCGAGGAATCCGACCGCACCGTCACGACCACCGACCACTACGATGCCTATCGCAAGGGCAATATCTCGTTTAAGCGCGTGCCCGTCGACGGATCGTCCAAGATGCCCGACGGCCACATGGATGCCATCGAGCCGTTTGACTACGACGCACTGCGTCCGTTCTCGGTCGCATATATGCCCGGCTACATCGCCAACCGTTACGACGAGGACTGCGAGACCTGCAAGGCGCGCGCCGAGCGCCGTATGGAAGAAAGCACGATCTCGGCCCTGCGCGAGACCGTCGTCGACGAATACGATGATGCCACGGTCGAAAGCAAGCAGCTCGACTACGCCTGGGAAGACAGCGACTACGCCCTGTTCCCCGTCTGGATGCTCTCCACCTCATGGAACGGCAAGAGCTACCTGTTTGCCATGAACGGCCAGACCGGCCGCTTGGTCGGCGAGCTCCCCTGCTCCAAGCCCAAGCTCGCCATCGCCTCGGTGCTGTTCTTTGTGATCGGATTTATCCTCTCCCAGATTCTCTTTATGGGTGAGAACGCCTTCGATCCGGATTACCTCACCCTTGATATCGAGGGCATCCTCATCAACATCATCGCGCCGCTGATCATCGTGATTATCGGAGACGTGCTACTGGTAGGCCAGCTCAAGACGGCCAACGAAGCAACCCATGCCGATGAGTATTGTGGCGAGCTCGACCTGACCGAGAAGCACGACACCTTCAGCCACACCGAGACCACCGTTGTCATGAAAGACGACAAGGACGACTAAGCAATCCAACCAATACCACCCGGCCTTTGACGAGAAAGGAAGATCACCATGGGACTCTTGAAAGCTGGATTGGGAGCTGCCGGCGGCGTCATGGCCGACCAGTGGAAGGAATTTATCTACTGCGAATCGATGCCTGCTGACGTCTTGGCCTGCAAGGGCAGCAAGCGCACCGGCGGCCGCAGCTCCAACACGCGCGGCGAGGACAACGTCATCTCCAACGGCTCGGTCATCGCCGTCAACGACGGCCAGGGCATGCTCGTGGTGCAAAACGGCAAGATCATCGAAGTCGCGCTGGAGCCCGGTGAGTTCGTCTTCGATACCGGCAGCGAGCCGAGCGTCTTTAGCGGCAACCTGGGCGATTCCATCAAGGAGACCTTCGCCAATATCGGCAGCCGCTTTACCTTTGGCGGCGACGCGGGCAAGGACCAGCGCGTCTACTTCATCAACACCAAGGAGATCATCGGCAACAAGTACGGCACCGCCTCGCCCGTGCCCTTCCGCGTGGTCGATAACAACATTGGCCTGGACGTCGACATCTCCGTGCGCTGCAACGGCGAGTATTCGTACCGCATCACCAACCCGCTGCTGTTCTACACCAACGTATGCGGCAACGTGACCGATAGCTACACGCGCGACAAGATCGACAGCCAGCTTAAGTCCGAGCTGCTCACCGCCCTGCAGCCCGCCTTTGCCAAGATCTCGGAGATGGGCATCCGCTACAGCGCCATCCCCGGCCACACCACCGAGCTCGCCCGCGCGCTCAACGAGGTCCTCTCGGCCGACTGGCGTGACCTGCGCGGCGTCGAGATCGTGAGCTTTGGCGTCAACTCCATCGCCGCCTCGCAAGAGGACGAGCAGATGATCAAGGACCTGCAGAAGGCCGCGGTCATGCGCGATCCCACCATGGCAGCCGCCAACATCGCCAGCGCCCAGAGCGACGCAATGCGCGCAGCAGCCGCCAACCCCAACGGCGCGATGGCAGGCTTTATGGGCATGGGCATGGCAGGTGGCATGGGCGGCATGAACGCCAGCCAGCTGTTCGCCGCCGGCCAGGCACAGCAGCAGGCCGCCCCGCAGCCGGCTCCGGCTCCCGCCCCCGCACCGGCTCCCGCCGCCGCACCTGCGGCCGGCACGTGGACCTGCAGCTGCGGCGCCACCAACACCGGCAAGTTCTGCTCCGAGTGCGGCAGCCCCGCGCCCGCCCCGGCACCGGCCAAGTGGTTCTGCCCCAACTGCGGTAGCGAAAACGGCGGCAAGTTCTGCAGCAACTGTGGAACGCCCAGGCCCTAGCGCCTCTATCTGGTAATTGGCGGGGGATCCGCCACCCCCGCATTTGCTTCTATGGGTTTCGTTCGATGAAGGAGGACACCATGAAGACAACGTTCAAAAAGTCCGTACTCGCATTTCTGACATGCGTCCTGGCGCTCGCCTTTGCCCTGACGGGCTGCAGCGGCGGGGGCAAAGACCCCAAGGCCAACTTCGTCGGCAGCTGGGAACTCTCGGGTGGAACCTTGGAGGGCGAAGAGCTGACCGATGAGTACATGAAGATGCTCGAGGATTGGGGTGTCCACTGCGTCCTGATTCTCGATGAGGACGGCACAGGTGCCCTCGACCTGTTCCTTGAAGTCATGGACCTTAAATGGGAGGCAAAGGACGCCACCACCGTAACCATCACCGCCGAAGACGAGTCGCATGACATGAAGCTCAAGGACGGAAAACTCATCCTCGAAGAAGATGACGGCAATCTTGTCTTTACCAAGTCCGACAAGGACCTGTCCGGTACGGTGAAGAAGGATCGCAAGGCGGCCGAGAAGGAAGAGGAGATCGATGAGGCCGTCGAAGACGACGATGTCCAGAGCGTCGAAATCTCCCCCGCCGTCACCGTCGCCGATGACGATCTGTGCACCATCACCATCACCGAGAAGTTCAAGGACGACTGGGGCGACATCGGCTTTGTCGTCAACATCACCAACAAGAGCGACAAGGACCTGACCTTCTACGCTCCTTCCGGCAAGACCAACGTCAACGGCACCATGAAGGAACCCTGGTTCTCGGCTCACCTGATGCCCGGCACCAACGCCACCGAGGAATTCACGTTCTCGAACGGCACACTCGATAGCCTTGACGACCTCGTCAACACGACCATCGGCATCGACGCCTACCTGACCGATTCCTACGAGGACGTCGCCTCTTACACCGCAACCATCGCGTAACGGCACGTAACATCAGCCGCGGATTGGCGGACACATCCGCGCACATGTCAGGCGGGGCCGCAGGAGATAATCCTGCGGCCCCGCCGCTTTATGCCGATGCGTAACGAGCGCTAGCGCTCCATGTTGGGAACGATGCTGCCCTCCGTTACCGCGCGCACGGCCAAGCGCATGATGTTGTCGTAGCCGGTCTTATTGAGAATCTCCGAGATGCGGCGTTTGATGGTGCCCTCGCTCATAAACAGCTCGGCCGCGATCTCGCGGCGGCTTTTACCCTCGCAGGCAAGGCGCAAGATCGACAGCTCGACATCGTCGAGGGCCGCCGTGCCCGAGAAGATGCTCTCGGGCGGCTTGGGAAACGTGCAGTAACCCGCCAGCGTGGAGCGCATCACGGCGAATAGCTCGTCGATACCGACGTTCTTGTACACAAAGCTGTCGACGCCCGCCTCGCGCGCCTGGTCCACAAAGGTGATTTCGGGCATACCCGTCATGATAATGACGCGGCACTCGGGCAGTTGTTCTTTAATGCGCGCCGCCGCCACGATGCCGTTGGAATCATGCTCGGTGCATACGTCCATCAGTATCATGTCCGGGCGCTCCTTGAGCGCGACACCCAAGGCCTCGGAAGCATCGGCAATGGCGGAAACAACGGTCATATCGGGCTGGTCGCCAACGGAGCGCGCCAGGCTCTCGCGCAGGATGGCCTGGTCTTCGACTATAAGGACGCGGATCATGAACTTCTCCTTTGGACCGTGGCGTTGGAGGCAAGCGGGATGGACACCGTAAGCGTGAAGGGCGGGGCGGTGTGGACTTCCAGGCTGCCGCCCAGATTCTGTGCGACATGCCTCATACCTGGGATACCCGTTCCCTCGCGATACGATACGGGTGCAGGCGCGCCGTCGTTAGAAACGGCCATCCGCGCAACAGCGCCGTTTTCCGACGTCTCCTGCCGCAGGCGCACATGGACCTGATGGGCCTGTGCATGCTTGGTGGCATTGGTCGAGGCCTCGCGGATAATCTGCAGAAAGGCTGCGGCGACACGCGCGTCCTCAGGCAGCGCGCCCTCAACATCGATCTGCACACTCACCAGGCCAAAAGCATGGACGATATCACCCAGCTGCTCTGCAGGCTCGCTGGCACCGCCGCTGCGCAAATCGGCGGCAATTGAGCGCAGCAACGGGTCAATCTGCTCGAGCGACTCGTCGTCCAGGCGCCCCTCCTCCAAATAGCGATGGAGAATGGACAGGCGCTGCCCAATCACATCGTGAACGCGGGCGCGCATACGTAGATAGGCCGCATTGTCGGCAACCTTTTTAACTTCTTCAATCTGGGACTGGAGCTCTTGGCCCGCAAACTCAAGTAGGTGGTTTGCTTGCGCCAAGCGGTCGTAGGCGTGTGCGTATTCCGTCACGTCCAGTCCGATAATACGCTCAAAGAGGCGGCCCGAAACCATAACCTCGTCGTGCACAAATAGGCGAATCTCGGCGGGAGAAATCTCGATCACCGCGCGAGCATCACCAAAACGATCCAAGTTAATCCGCACACGGTTCCTACTGCTTTCGGGCATTTGCATGCTGAGTTTGCGCAGGTCGTTCCATGTGCCGCTCATGTCACCTAGATCGGTGGGCATATGAAGTTCCACCAGGTTTTTGCGCATGCAGCGGTTCATGAGCAGCGGACGGCCCCTCGGGTCCAGATACAGGATGCCCACGGGAATCACGTTGATGGTCTCGATCGTCGAGAACATGGTGATATCCTCCTGGCGGTTACGGACGTCCATCAAGAGCGCCGCGATGGAACGGAACAGGAAGAACGCTCCCTCTGTGATAAGGACAACGGTCCACGCCGAGCCCATGGCAAAAACCACCGGCGGTGTAACGGTGACAACAAGCAGCAGCTCGACCAGCATGACGGGGCGACGATAGCGCACCATAAGCACCACGCCGTAGGCAAAGATCACGGCATTGAGCCACAACGCTCCGCCCATTGCCCTGGCGCAAACGTCAAGCGGCGCCACCAGATATGAGCCAGACGACGCGAACAAGATGAGCGCCGAAATAACTAGGTGAAGCACAAGGCTCGCCTCGTAGGCACAAATCACCTTACGGTTATAGGACGAGCGGCGCGATGCGATGAGCGGGACGTGGATCGTCTGCAGACACGCAGCCAGGGCAAAGACAACATCGAGCGCAACGATTTGGGGAAGGATGAGCGAAATCTGCATCGTCACTCACCCGCCCTCGGCATCAACACGATCATACGCAACTGGCCGGGTTCGCCCTCAAGGCGGTATGCCACGTTGCGCCTTTGCAGAGCGCTTTCGAGCTCTTGCGCAGCGGGCGTCTGCGAAAGATCTGCATCATCGTTGGAAAAAAGCGTGGCGCGCAGCTCGACACTGCATCGGTCATGGTCGCCCAAGTGATACATAAGCGCCGGATGGTCGGTGGTGTAGGCAAAAAACGCAAAGTCATACACGCAGTCGTACAGGGCGCTTACCGTACTGGCGTGCATCGGGCGCCGTATGGCGATAATCGAGGCGCAATCGATATCGATGGTGCGCAGGTCGCTTGCGAGCTCGTTGGCAATGAGCTGAATGCGGTCGCGATCAAAACCGCTCTCCCCGTGCTGTGCCAACGTGAGCGACCCCTTGCGCTTGCAATAGGCGACGAGCATCTTGGCGCGCTGCAGCATGCGGTAGCGCTCGTGCGAAGACGCTTCGTCGGTCAACGGCGGCAGCGAGCTCAGCAGGTCGTACATCCCTTCGAGCGCGCGGGCAAGCGCTTGATCCACGTCTTGGACCAGCAGGGTCTCGGCCTCTTGATCTGCCAAATGCGTCTTAAGGTCGTAGTCGGCGGCGAGCAGCTCGTTTTGACGCTGCAACTCCATGCGACGATGTGCCAGTTCACGGTTAAGCTCGTTGAGCTCCGACACGTCTTGGGCAAGCAGGGCCGATCCGCCCAGCAGTGGAAAGGCACGGTACATCACATCGGGATCGGACGCCACGGCAAAGGCATGGGCGCGGCCGTGCTCCTGGGTCCGCAACTCCTCGCGCACGCCTACCGGCACTGGCTTTGACACCGGCGTGGCATAGACCTCCTGCAGGTCGCGCGTTAGAACTTTGAGGTCAAGCGGCAAGGTGTCGAGGATGCCGGCGATGTCGTGATACGACGGAATGACACCGCAATCGAGACAGATTTCCATCGCCACCACGCACAAGACGCAATAGATGAGCGAGAAGTTGAGCCTCCATGCCCAGGGCACGCGCAACGCATAGGAGATGGCAAAGAATGCGCCGCCCAGCAGTACGAGCGCCGCCGTACCCGAGAAACGCTGGATGCGAAAGGACGAGGACCGACCAACCAGGATAAAAAAGGCCACGAAGTTAAAGGCCGTCCACACTAAGACGGCGAAATAACCCCAGCCGTACGTGTAGTCGTTGCTCCAGGTGTCGCTTGTACGGTCAAAGCGGAAGACCTGCTGGTGAAAATCGTTGGTGAGCACAAATCCGATAAGCAGGATGGCCACAATCCACAGCGCAGCGCAGCAGCGGCGACCCAGGCGGTGTTGCTCCAGGCCCGCAAGGCGCAGACCACACAACTGGTAGAGCAGCGGAATGAGCGTCATGGGCACGTAGTACAGGTACCACAGCACGGTGGCATAGAACGGCGTGAACGACTTGTACTTGAGAATGACTTCGATCACGATCATCCACAGGGCGCAGATGGTGGCGACGGCAACAAGGCGGCGGCGCAACACATAGTCCAAACAGCGCAGATAGACCGATACGCCCCAGATCGAAAATATAATTGCGGCGACAAGCAGCGGGAGAGAGCTCGAATGGACGAGCGCATCCACGACCTCTTCGGACACCTCGCCATAGGCTGGCACGGCGTTAGAAAGTTTGGGGTCGAAGGCGAACAGTGTCGGCAAGACTGCCAAAAGCATGAGGAACAGCGCAGTGATGACGCCGGCGATAGCAAAGACGCGGTGGCGGTACATCCGATGTGTTATGCCAACAAGGAATCGCGGCATGGCGAAGAGCCTGCCACCCCTGGGATCCGCCACGGGTGCGGATCGGGCGGCCGCGTTGCCGATATGTCGCTCGCGGGTACCCATAGTGCTTTTAGTGTACCGGCAGATGGGTCGAAAAAGCGGGCCGCATGTCCCAAAATCCGCAGACGGCAAGGCGCCCGGCAGCCTCCCCCGTCTGGCACTTCCCGATATCCGCCCGCCCCAAACCACCGCAAAGGGGACAGGCACCTTTGTGGTGGTTTGGGGCGATGCGCTAGTCCACGGTGATGTCGAGGTTCTTGCCGATGAGACCTACGTAGCCGCCCTCGGCAGCCTTGGGGCTGTCGGCGTGGCAGAGAACCCACTTGTCGGCCTTCCAGTAGCAGTAGCTGTCACCGGCGGTAGGCATGTCGGCCGCGACCTCGGGGCGCGGGCCGTTGGTGCCGGCGGGCAGCGCCACCATCACCTGGAAGCCACCGTCGTCGACCATGCACGGCGTGTAGTGGAGCGTGGTGTTGAAGACTTCGACGACCGTACCCGCCGGCACGCGAAACGCCTTAACGCACGCGGTGTCGAGCTTGCCGTCCTCGATCTCCCAGCGATGCGCCACGAGCAGGATAAAGTCGCGAGCGCCCAGGTTGAATTCGCTCGCGCGGTGATATTCCAGGCAGTTGAGTCGTGTATTGTGGCCGTTGCACCAGCCGAGCTGGAAGGGACGGCCACCAAACATGAGAAAGCCAAGCTTGTCGGCATCCTTGACGTCCTCGAGCTCCGGCGCACTTGCAACGTACTTGCTGCCCTCGGGAATGGGCGTGGCAGAGAGCACCTCGAGCACGGGCGACGTAAGCTCGGACGGAACGTTATCCCAAACGTTGCCATAGGATTTGAACTCGGGATCGTTGACAGAGTAGATATGCATGTTCACTCCTGTTCGTAAATGTGCCTATACGAACATTCTAGAACAAACATGAGCGATTTTGAACGCTCGTCCCGACCAATCAACAAAAAGGCGCCCCCGCATAAGCGAAGGCGCCCAATGCGCGCGTTTTGGGCGATAAAGCCCTTATGCCTGCTGATAGTGCAGGTGCTTCTCGTCGATATCGGCCAGGTCGCGGTCGAGGTAACGGCGCGCGAGCCAGTTAGCCATGGGAAGGTTCTGGTCCAGGTAGTTGCCGCACTCCTCGGGAGCGGCACCGGGGACATCGCCCTCAAAGTCGGCGACAAACTCGAACAGCTCACGCACGAGCGGCAGGATCTCCTCGCTCGTCACCTCGCCAAACACAACGAGGTAAAAGCCCGTGCGGCAGCCCATGGGGCCAAAGTAGACAATGCGGCCCGACCACTCGGCATGATTGCGCAAGAACGTTGCACCCAGGTGCTCGATGGTGTGGCACTCGGCGGTGTTCATGACCGGCTCCTTGTTGGGCGTGGTCAGGCGCAGGTCAAAGGTGGTGACGGCGGCGCCGGTCGCCGGATCGCGGTCGATGCGGCTCACATACACGCCGGGCTCAAGCAGCAGATGGTCAACGGAAAAGCTCGCAATGCGCTCCATGGCAGATCCTCTCGGTAGTCAATTTGGGACGGGCTCTTTTAGCTGGTTCGAATGGTCGCACCAATCATACCAGTCAAAAAAGCCCCGTCCCAAAAAGACAACTTAGCCCAAGACGCGGGCCATGCGTGCCTTAAACTCCACGAGGAAGCGCGGAGCATCCACGGTCAGTGCCACAAGCGCGCTCTTGTCCGGATCGGACAGGCGGCGCTCATCGCAGATGGTGCGGCCGCGGTACTCGCCCAGCAGATCAACACGCAGGTTGCAGCCGAGCGCACCTACGAGCGTGGGGTCGATCGCCACGGCAACGGCCAGCGGATCGTGCAGCGCACAACCACCCAGGTAGGGTGCGTTCATCTCGTACGAGCCAATGTAGTGCTCGACCATGCTCGCAAATGCGCAGCCCGCCATGGTGCCCGAGCCCGTCCAGCCGGCAATGTCGCGGCGTGTGAGCACCACGCGATGCGTCACGTCCAGACCCACCATGGTGAGCTTACGGCCCGAGCGCAGCACCGCGTCGGCTGCCTCGGGGTCGCTCGCCATGTTGGCCTCGGCGCCCGCGCTCACGTTACCGGGCACGGTAAGGGCGCCGCCCATCACGACCACGCGGCCGATGGACATCATCGCCGCCGCATCGCGCTCCAGGGCGAGCGCCAGGTTGGAGAGCGGGCCAGTCGCTACGTAGACCAGATCGGGACCATAGGTGCGCGCGGCATCGATCAGATAATCGACCGCAGCGTTGCCGTCGGCCGAGGTCGCCCCCACCGGCTCGTAGGGCGACGCGGGCACGCTCGCGCCGCCGATGCCGTTCTTGCCGTGAATGAGCGCGGTGGACGCCGGCGGCGTATAGGGCTCAGTCGCTTGCAGAGGACGGTCGGCACCCAAGTACACCGGAACCTCGGGGCGACCCAGCAGATCGAGCACCGCCAGGCAGTTGTGCGCCGATTGCTCGACGCGCACGTTGCCAAAGCACGTGGTGATGCCCACGAGCTCCACCTCGGGGCTCGCGATGGCATAGGCCAGCGCCATCGCATCGTCCACGCCCATATCCAGATCAAGGATCAGCTTCTTGATTGCCATTGTTCTACTCCGCTTCTCCGTCTTTATCGTTTAACCAAACCAATGTTCAACTTCGGCGCGCGTGGGAATCGATTGCTGAGCGCCCAGGCGCGACACCGTCACTGCCGAGGCGCGAGCACCCGCAGCCATGCACTCAAAGAGCGGCAAGCCCTCTAGGCGAGCCGCCGCCAACGCGCCGATAAACGTATCGCCGGCGGCCGTGGTATCGACTACCGTACTCGAAAGTGCCGGCATGCGCAGCAGCTCGCCGTCATCGCCGAGCGTAACCGACCCGGCGCCGCCCAACGTGATGACCGCAGCTCCGGCGCCCTTGTCGAGCAGCGCTTTGAGCGCGGCGATGCAACTCACATCATCCGTGGGCAGAATGCCCGTCAGAACCTGGCACTCGGTCTCGTTGGGACAGACCAGGTCGACCGCAGGCCAGGCCTCCGCAGGCAGCTCACAGGCAGGCGCTGGATTAAAGACCGTATAGAACCCCAGCTCGTGAGCGCAAACAAGCGCCTCGGCCGTCGCCGCAAGGTCACATTCACCCTGGGCGATAAAGACGCTTCCGGCAGCCGGGGCAATCTCGCTGGCGTCGCCGTCGAGCTCATGGGCCACCAGACGCCTCAACGCGCAGGCAACGTCCGCGCCCGCAAGCGCATAGTTGGCGCCCGGTGACAGTATGATGCGGTTGTCGCCCTCGCAGCGAATGATGGTCGCCGTTCCCGTCTCCACGTCATCGCGATGCACTACAAAGTCACAGTCCACGCCGGCGTCTTGGAGCCCCACCACGAGCGACGCACCGAACGCGTCGCGACCGACCGCGCCGATCATGTGCGTGCACGCGCCCATACGCGCGGCAGCTACAGCCTGATTGGCGCCCTTGCCGCCGGCGTTGGTGATAAAACCGCTACCACCGACCGTCTCGCCCGCGCGCGGTATGCGCTCGCACGCCACCGAAAGGTCCATGTTCATGCTGCCGAACACCGCAACGATGCCGCGATCTGCCATGGAAACCTCCTCATCTGCGGGCTTTGCACCCACCGTCGACCGTCGATTGCGCGCCTTCGCACCTCTATAACTTTAGTTCACTTTGATGTGAACGCACCCTTGAGGTTGCGCCAGCAGCAAGCATTCACAGGAGCAGGCAGCTACAATGAATACGTGCTGATTATTCTCGTCATTGGATGATGTTTTATGGAACAACTCTCGCAATCGGGCTCGCGCGGTCGACGCCGCACGGGCAACGAGCCGGCGCCGCACGAACGCGTGAAGAGCGAACGCCGTGCCAACGAGCCGCGACGCACCACGAGCCCCCATCGCGCTTCTGCCAACAACGCGGGCCGCGCCAACACTCCCGCCGCGGAGCAGACGCCTGCTCGCCCCAAGTCCCGCTACATCCCTGCACTCGACGGCCTGCGTACGCTCGCCGTCGTCGCGGTGGTGCTCTATCACCTTAACCTCACGTGGGCTCAGGGCGGCCTGCTCGGCGTCACGATCTTCTTTGTGCTTTCGGGCTATCTGATCACACGCCTGCTACTCAACGAAGTCGCTAAGACCGGCCGCATCGACCTCAAGAGCTTCTGGATCCGCCGCATCCGTCGCCTGGTCCCCGCCGTGGCAACCGTCGTGGTGGTGACCTGTGCGCTGTGCACCGTCTTCAACCACGTGATGCTCACCAAGATGCGCCCCGACATTCTGCCGTCACTGCTGTTCTTTAACAACTGGTGGCAGATTGCCCAAAACGTCTCGTACTTCAATGCTCTGGGCGACCCCTCGCCGCTCACGCACTTTTGGTCGCTTGCCATCGAGGAACAGTTCTACCTGATTTGGCCGCCGCTGCTGTTTGCCATGGTATCCATGCATGTGAGCAAACCCAACACGCGCCGCGTGGTTCTAGGCCTTGCCGCGGTATCTGCCCTTGCCATGATGGTGCTTTACGACCCTGCCGTCGACCCCAGCCGCGTGTACTACGGCACCGACACCCGTGTGTTCTCGCTGCTGCTGGGTGCCTGGATGGCCTTTATCCCCGATCGCGACCTGGCGCCGGTGCGTCTCGCTCGTCGTTTGGGGCTCAATCGCCTAGCTGGCGCCGCCAAGCACGGCAAGAACGCCGAGGGCAAGCCTGGCGAGAAGGCCGACGAAGCAGCCGAGACCGCCCCGGCACAGCCGAGCGCCCTCGTGCGTTTTTGGTCCTCGCCCGCATCCATCGATGTGTTGGGCGTCGTGGGTCTGGTTGGCCTTGCCGCCATGGTCGCGCTCACCAACGGCTACACCGCCTTCCAGTATCGCGGAGGCACGCTGCTGTGCTCGATCCTCACGCTCATGGTCATCGCGGCCTGCGTGCAGCCCCAGGGAATGGTTGCCCGCGCGCTGTCCGCTGAGCCGCTCGTGTGGGTTGGCAAGCGCTCGTACAGCATCTACCTGTGGCACTATCCGCTGCTGTTGCTCATGAACCCGGTCGCCAACATCAACGATACACCGTGGTGGCAGTACATTTTGCAGGTGCTGTTAGTGGTCGCCGTGGCCGAATGCTCATATCGCTTTATCGAGACGCCGTTTAGAAAGGGCGCCTTTGGGCGCACCGTATCCGAGTTCCGCGACGGCACCGCCACGCCCGCCAGCTGGGCACGCGCGCACGTCCCTGCCTGCGCAGCCTGCGCCGTCGTGTTGGTCGTTGCGCTGGGCGGTCTGATCTTTGTGCCGGAGACCTCCGCACTGAGCGACGAGGGCGCCGAAGTTCTGAACAAGGAAGCCAAAAACACCGCACCCACCGACCAGCAGGCGGCCGACGACACCGACAAGGACAACGACGGCTTCCCCGACGGCTCCTACGACCTGTTGATGATCGGTGACTCCGTGTCGCTGCGCGCCGTTGATTCCTTTGACGGCGTGTTCCCGCACAGCCATATCGATGCCGAAAAGGGCCGCCAGTTCGATGCGGGCCGTGCGACATTTGAGGGCTATCTTCAACAGAACCTTGCCGGCAAGATCGTGGTCTTTGCGCTGGGCACCAACGGCTTGGTAACCGACGACCAAATCGACGCCATCATGGCCGATGCAGGAGATAAGCGTATTGTGGTGTTTGTGAACACGCGCAGCCCGCAGCCGTGGGTTGGCTCTACCAACCAGGCCATCGCCAACGCCGCTACGCGCTACAAGAACGTACGCGTTATCGACTGGTACGGATACAGTGCCAACCGCAACGACCTGTTCGATGGCGATGGCACGCATCTATCGACCACTGGCGTGACTGAGTACCTCAACTTGATCCACGATGCCGTCAAGAAGGACCTGCCCGTACACCCCGAGGATCACGTCAACGATCCGCAGCCGGCAGCCGTCAAGTCTGCCACCGACGCACTCGTCAATGCGCTCGCTCTCAAGCCGCACAAGCTGGGCACCGACAAGTAACCTGCAGCGCAAACTTCCCACATCCGGAGGGGGTGTCTGCCACGGCAGACACCCCCTCCGGCAGTTAGGGACACTCCTGGCGCAGCCAATGAAGACCTCTACGGATGAATTCCAGGCCGCTCCGTCGCTCCAGACATCGTTTCCGCGCCTCGTGCCTGCCCCAAACAATCAAAACAAGCCCTTTTCGCCGCACCCTCAAAGGTCTGTGGGCAAAAAAGGGCAAATATGAGTACTGTTACCATTTTAGTAGCAGGCAAAACCACCCAAAATGACGTCCGAGCGACCCCTACAACCCCCTAAAGCAGCCAACCTGACTGGTTTAAGGCGTATTGGAGCCAATTTTAATGAACATACTAAAGGCTATGTTCATTATCTTTTAGGATGTAAATGCTATTCACTTAGCAACAGTACTCATATTTGGCATTTTTTGTCCATTGCTATAACTAACACCCTATAGCAGACAAAAAACAGGCCGCAGTCCATCGCTGCGGCCTGTTCGGAAGCAAAAGTGGGCGTTAAGCGCTGTAGCCCATCGCTTGCAGCACAAACATGACGACTGTCAGCACCGTAATCACGGCGATAGTCGCCCAAGTGAGCACGTTCCACACACGGCCGTTGCGGTTGGCACCCATGATGTGACGGTCGGCGGCGATAACCACCTGGAACACCAGAACCACGGGCAGCAGCACGCCATTGATGACCTGCGAGGTCATCATAATCTGGAACAGATCGACGCCGGGCATAAGCACCAGCACGGCAGAGATACCGATGATGGCCGTAATGATGCCGCGGTAAACCGGGGCCTCGTCCCAGCTGCGGTCGGCACCGCGCTCCCAGCCAAATGCCTCGCAGATAGCGCTCGACGTAACGCCCGGCAGCACGCAGGCAGCCAAGAAGCTCGCCGCGACCAGGCCCGAGGCAAACAACACCGTGGACCACTGACCCGCAATAGGCTCCAGCGCGCGGGCAGCATCGGCGGCATCGCTAATCTGAATACCCGCCGGGAACAACACCGTACCGGTCGTGATGATAATAAAGCCGGCAATGATATCGGCGGCAAGCGAGCCGCTCACAGTATCGATGCGCTGCAGCACGATATCGTCCTCGCCCGCGTTCTTATCGACCACGTTGTTCTGCGCCAAGAAAATCATCCACGGCGCGATGGTGGTACCGATCGTTGCGACCACGAGCGACACGTAGCTGGGGTCATTTTGAATGTTAGGCACGACCAGGTCGACCGCGACCTCACCCCAGTTGGGGCCAGCCATGAACGCGGCGACAATATAGGTCACGAACACGCAGCTCACCAGCAGCAGAATCTTCTCGATGCGCTGGAAACTACCCGACATGGTAAGCATCCACACCAGCAGCGCCACCAACGGCACCGAGATGCTCGCCGGCACGCCAAAGAGGGCAAGGCCGCTCGCAATACCCGCAAACTCCGAAATGGTCACGGCTGTGTTGGCGATCAACAGCGCCGCCATAGCAAGTACACTCTTGCGCACGCCAAAGCGCTCGCGAATGAGCGATGCCAGGCCCTTGCCCGTGACGCAGCCGCAGCGTGCCGCGGTCTCCTGCGTCACGATGAGCAGCACAGTCATGACGGGAAGCATCCAGAGCATCTTGTAGCCATAGCTGGCGCCCGCGCTGGAATACGTTGCAATGCCGCCGGCGTCATTGCCCGAAAGCGCCGCCAGCAGACCGGGACCCATAGCGCCAAAGATGGCCGCGATGGTCAACTTTTGCTTGGTGCCCGACTTTTGCTTGGTATTTTGCACGCGACCACCTAACCCATGACCGACATGGTGAGCAGCACCGTAGCGGCGCAGTACACTACGCACGAGATCATGACGGCAATAACGTTCATGGCGGTGCCCGACGTGTTGAGGTCATGCTCGTCACGCCAGAACAGCACCATCAGGTAAATCACGGCGCTCATGTTGCCAACCAGGCAAATGATGGCAGCGATATTAAAGGACCCGGTAAAGAGTTGCTCCTCAAACATGGGCGCATCGGGGAACGCGGCGGTGCGCACCAGCTGGGCGCACAGGTAGGTCACGAGTGACAGAATCAGGCCCATGCCCGTGCTCTGGAAGAAGAACCCCAGATACGGCTTGGGCTCGTCGTCGTGACCGTCATACTCCAGGAAGTAGTTCTTGACGAACGACACCATGCGCGAGGCCGCCAACAGCACGAGTGGCATGGCGCACATGGGGAACACCACCAGATGCGCGGAGCCGAGCGCCGTCCCCAGCACCGTTGCCATGATGCACGACGCGATGCCCCATACAACAACCCAGTACTGGCGATGCACGAACCAGCTGAGCACGTTCGTCGAGTCGTCCGACGCGCTATCGCCCGAGCCGACACCGGCGATCTGCAGGTCCTCCTGATGCTCCTCGGCGATAACGTCCATGGCGTCGTCGAAGGTTACGATACCCAGGATATGACGGTTCTCGTCGCAGACAGGGATGGCAACCAGGTCGTACTTGGTCATCTCGTCCGTCACGTCTTCCTGGTCCTCGTCAGGCGACACATAGACCAGGTCGCGATAGGCCAGCTGACCCAGCGTGGCGTCGCGGTCGGCTACAATCAGCGTGCGCAGCGAAAGCACGCCGGTCAGCATGCCGCTCGGATCCTCGGTATAGACGTAATAGACACTCTCGAAGTCCTCATCGAGTTTGCGAATCGCCTCGATGGCATCACCGACCGTCGCCGTGGCGGGCAGCGAGACAAACTCCGAGGTCATGATGCGGCCGGCGGTGTTGTCCTCGTAGCCCAACAGATTACGAATCGCCTTCTCCTCCTTGACGCCCATCAGGCGCAGGAGCTTCTCAGCCTTCTCGTAATCGAGCTCGTCGATCAGGTCGGCTGCATCGTCCGGGTCCATCATGGCCAGCATCGACGATGCGTCCGTGTCGGACAGGCCCTCGAGCATCTCGGTCATAAGCTCGTCGTCATCGAACTCCGAGATGGCCTCGGCGGCCTGGGCAGTATCGAGCTGCGCAAACACCTGCGCACGTAGGCGCGGGTCGAGCTGCTCGATAATGTCGGCGATGTCGGCAGGGTGCAGCTCGCCGAGCGTCTTGTGCGACACCGAGAGTTGAATGTTCTTGGTCGAGCGGTCGAGCAGGTCCATGTAGGACCAAGCGATGATGTCCTCACTGAGCGGCTTGCCCAGGTGCTTCATAAAGCCTTCGACGATATGCTCGAGCGCGGGGCTGATGGCGCGTAGCAGACCGCGGGCACCGACCTCGGCGCCCAGCAGGCGCAGCTGGTTTTCGCCCGACATGGAAAACTTGATGTCGTTTACGCGCACGACCTTCATGCCCTGCGTGTCGACGATCTGCTTGTTGAGCACGTCGCGGGCGAGCAGGAGTTCGGTCGGCTGCAGGTACGAAAAACGGATTTCGGTGGCCGACGTCTTAAGGTGTACACCCGTCTCGTCGATACGGTCGACCCATTTGCGCCAGCTGATCATAAACGGCGTCTTGCCGGGTCCGCGGAACGCGAGCGACGTCACGTGCGGAAAAACTTCGCCGGTAGCAATACCAAAATCGTTGACCACGCCGAGCTTTTCGCCGTCGACGTCCAAGACCGGCAGTTTGAGCATCTCACTCAGATAATTCAATGGTGCTCCCCATCATAATTCCTCCGGACGCGGCCGCGCGTGCGGCGTCCGGGGGCTTCTGGATATGTATACGCATACGCGGGCGGCACGCCGCTCGACGCTTACACCCCGTGCATGCGCAAAAAGCACCTGCATGGGGTCATCGACTGTATGGTCGAGGTTTGGATTTCACCTGTAACCTTTCTCTTGACCCTCATTAACCGCAGTAACTATAGCATCAGCATCGCCCTGCGGCATCGAATTTATGCGCTGCACATTGCAGGCATACCAAACACTGACGCATCCGTGACATAGTCATTGGGGACGTTCTTAAATGACTACCCAATGACTACTCCGTGGTGTCGTCGTCCTCGGCAAGCTGGGGGAACACGGCGTCCTTGGGCATGGTGGCCTTCGTCAGCGAGGTGAGCTTTTTGCTCAGCGACGTGTCCGTCTTGACCAGGTCGCTGAGCGTCACGATCTTGTAGCCGTCGGCAATGAGGCCGTCGATAATCTGCGGCAGCGCCTCGAGCGTCTGCTCGGCGCATTCGTCTCTATCGGTGAGCAGCACGATATTGCCCGGCGTCACCGAATCGAGCACCGTCGAGACCTGCTCGTCGGCACCGTTGAGCAGCCAGTCGCCCGAGTCAATATTCCACGAGACCACGGCGGAGACCAGGTCCATCGCATCAATCCAGTTTTGCTCGTCAAAGGCAGCGTAGGGAGCACGCAGCAGCATCGTCTTCACGCCGGTCGCCGACTTAATCGCATCGGTGCCTTTCGTGATCTGTTCGCGTACCGTCTCACGGTCCTGACCCTTGAGCGAATCGTCGCTGTAGCTGTTGGATCCGATCTCGCACCCGGCGTCGACAATCGCCTTGGCCGTGGCAGGCGAGGCCTCGGCCGCATCGCCCGAAAGGAAGAACGTCGCGGTGACGCCCTTTTCCTTGAGCACCTGCAAGATCTGTTTGGTGGCGCCGCTCGGACCCTCGTCAAACGTCAGTGCCACGTACTTTTTGTTGCCCTTGGGCGCCACGCTGGCGCACGCAACAACGCAATCGGTGGCGGGCACAACCTCGCCGCGGTCTTGCGTCTTGCCTGACTGCTCACCAACCCACACCTCGGATCGGCCCTGGACACCCCATGTCTGCACATACTCGATAGCGGCCGTGCCCTCGACCTTGAGCTTGGGCTCGATAACCGTAGCCTGAACCTCGTGCTTCTCGTAAGTGTTACGGCCATCCTTGACCGTCACCTTCTCGCCGCCCTCGAGTTCGCGGCTATCCCATTTGCCCTGCTTCACGCGCTTGCCGTCGACCTTCACCGACAGCTTTTCGCCCCCATGGCGCTTGAGCACGCTGTCATCGACGGCCAGCAGGTCGCCTGCGTCGTAGGTGTCAGTCAACTCCTGGTCGTCGATGAGATTCTGCAGCGTAGAGCCCACACGCACCGCGGTCTTCTGGCCGTTGAGCTCCACGTCCACACTGCGGTTGACGTAGCCCACGACGGCAGCGATAAACAGCACGAGCGCGCAACCCACGGCGATGAGCGCGTAGGGCAGGCGAGACGAACGACGGGGCGTACGGCTGTTGCCGATGCGCGCACTGCGGTCGCTAAACCCGCGGCTATGGTTGAGGTACATCGCGCCGGGCTTACGGTGACGCTTGCGCTGACCGCTGGGCAGCTGCCCCAAATCGCGGCGCGCCGTCGGACGCGCACCCGAACGCTCGTTTAAGTTGGATCCGTTTTGGCGCATGTGCCCTCCCCCATAAACACAGCAAGCCGGAGCAACAGGTCTCCGGCTTGCCTCCCATCATTTGGTACGTCGCTATTTTGTAGCTTTTGACGAGCCTCCGCTCGCCTTTTGGTATTCGTCCTTAAAGGCCTTGAACATGCCGCGCGTCTTGCCGAGCTGCTTGCCCAGTGCGCGACTGCCCTTGTCCACGGCAACCGATCCCTTGTCGTCGAGCACCTTGGCGCCCTTTTTGACCTTGTCGCCCACCACGACGCTGGCCTCGGCGGCCTTGGCAGCCGCACCGCCCGAATACCCGAGCGACTTGACCTCGTCCGAAACGATCATTGCGCCGTCCGCATAACCGCGCAGCATCGTCGGCGGCACCTGCGTGTCACCGACCAAAACACTCGAAGCAGCACCGGCGGTCACATAGAATGCCTGCACGATGCCCGAACGCGGCTTGAACTCCACATCCGAGCAATAGCCCACGACGTCGCCCGATTCCGTGCGCACGTCCATACCGACCCAGATGATGCAATCGTCCAGGTTGATGTCGAGGCGCTTAGCGGCGGCGGCATCGTACGTGTCCTTGACGTCATCGACCGCAATGGCGCCCTCGTAGACACCAATGGCGTCGAGCGCTACGAATCGATCGGGGCGCTCGATCATGCCCGCGATATCGGACTGGCGGACCATAAAGCCGACCACGCGCGTACCGCCCGGGGTAAAGACCGGAAAGTGAATCTTTCCGAGCTTTTTAGGGCTGCGCGGCGTGCCGTCCTTTTTGGTGCGCTTGTCCTCGGTGGGCTTGCGATAGATCTTGGCGCCGACAAAATCCCCAGCGCGCATTATGCCTCGGTCGAGGGCTCCGCAGCCTCGGTATCAGCCTCGACGGCGTTCTCGACCACGACGTCGGCGGCAGGCGTCACGTTGCCGCCTGAAATGGCGTCGTTGAGCTGCTCGCGCAGCTGGTCCATGCGCTCGCGGGCCAGGTCGACCTTGGCGCGCAGGTCGTCGGTCTTGGCGTCGACCATCGGGCCAAAGTCATTCACCGCAGCACGGGCCTCCTCGGCGCTGTGCTCGTAGGTGTCGCGCATATTGTCCCAGGCGTCGTTGGCGATATCGGCAGCCATGGCGCGGGTCTCGGCGCCCGAGCGCGGGGCCAGAGCAACGCCGACAATAGCGCCGGCAGCGGCACCAAAAAGTGCGCCGGAGACAAAGCTGAAAGTCTTACCCATGATCATTCCTCTCCTGCGGGCACGTCGGTGCCCACCGTTTGAATGCTGTCCATTATACCCGCAGCGCATCACTTGCCGCTCCGCTCATCTGCGTACGGCAAAGGCGCAGGTACGTGATGGTGATAAACGCGTAGGCCTACTCCTGGGGCATAGCCGGCATGGCCACCGTGGCACCCGGGTCCTCGCCGGCGCCGTCCACGAGCGGCAGGCTGCCCTCATGCGCAGGTCCTGCCGGAACCATCGCCGCACCGCCAAAGACGGCAGCGGAAGCCTCGTGGTTCTCGGCAACCGCGCCCTCGGTATCAATCGCCACCTGGGGCTCGTCGTCAAAGTTGGGGACGCCCTGGGGCTCGGCGGGAACGGGCTCGGCGGTCGCATCGGCAACGAGCTCGGCGTCGACCGGCACATCGCCCTCGTCAGCGCCCTCGTCCTCGGCAGCATCTTCGCCGTTCGCAGCGGCGACGGCCTCGTGAGGATCCTTGCCCTCGGCCTCGGCGCGCATGCCCAGCACCAGGTTGCGCAGACCCGCGACCGTGCCTTCCACGTCGGGGGCAGGCTGGTCGGCGTGCAGGTACGCCCAGTCCATCATAAAGGTAGCCGACGACAGCGCACCAATGGCCAGTGCGTCATCGGGGCACGAAAGCTCAACCTCAAAGACGCGCTCGTCGTGCTCGCTTACGCGCGTGCGGCCGCACGAGATGCTACCGGCAAGACCGGTCTCGTTCATGAGCTCAACCGTCACGTGCTCCAGCAGGTGGCAGAGCTCGGTCTGGCCCATGCAGTCCTGGAACTCGCGACCGGAATCACCCAGGCACAGGTGCTTGGCAATCGCCGGCACCAGGTAATACACGCGCGCCGTGGCCTCGATATCCTCCGAGGTCATGAGCGGCATGCCGGGGTTCACCAGCACATGCGCGCAGATCTTGTCCTCGCTGACGGTGACCTTAAGGATGTTGAACAGGCCTGCCATAACTCTCCCCTACTCTTCCTTGCCCTACTCGTCGCCATCGTGCGGATCCACAGAGCCCGCACCCGACGCCGCCGGCTTCTCTGCCGAAGACTCGGAATCCTTCTTATCGGTTTCGGCCGGAGCGATCACGCGAATGAGCGAGATGCGCTGGCCACGCATCGACTGCACTTTAAACTTGTACCCCGCGACCTCAAACACCTCTCCGATGTCGGGCACCGAGTCACAAAGCTCCAAGATCCAGCCGGCGATGGTCTCATAATCATCGCTTTCCTCGAGCGGCCAACCAAGCTCAATCGCGTCATCGCACGAAAAACGCCCATCAACGAGCCACTCGCGGCGCGAAAGGCGCGTGAGATACTTGTTGTCGGGGTCGAACTCGTCCTCGATCTCACCCACGATCTCCTCGACGATGTCCTCGATGGTGATGATGCCGGCCGTGCCACCGTACTCGTCCACGACCACTACGATCTGGTCGTGCGAGGTCTGCATCTCGGACAGCAGCGGCAGGATGTCCTTGGTGTCGGGCACAAAGGTGGCGTCGCGCAAAAAGTCGGCGATGGGCTGGTCGCCCTTGCCGTCGAGCGAAGGCTGGATCAGGTCCTTGATGTGCGCGATGCCGGCGACGTTGTCGGGATCCTCGTGATAGACGGGGATGCGGCTAAAGCCGGTCTGGCGCATGGCGGACAGCACGTCGGCGACCGTTTCGTCGTCCTCGCACATGGTGGTGTCCACGCGCGGCACCATGACCTCGCGGGCAACGGTGTCTCCCAGGTCGAAGATCTCGTGGATCATGCGCTTTTCCTCGTCGAGCAGATCGTCCTGCTCCGAGACCATGTATTTGATCTCTTCCTCCGAGACGTTTTGGCGGTCGTCGGCGCTCTTGATGCGCAGGATGCGGGCCAGGCCGTCGGAGCAGGCACCGGTCAGCCACACGAGCGGGCGGGCGATCTTTTGGAACACGGAGAGCGGTCCCACGACCTGCTTGGATACGCCTTCGGCATTAGCCAGGCCGATGCGCTTGGGCACAAGCTCGCCAACCACGATGGACACGAAGGCGACGGCGACGGTGATGATGACCGGCGCCAGGCCGCGCGCGATGGCGGAAAGCGGCGCGATGCCAAAGCTCATGAGCCACGTGGCAAGCGGGTCGGACAGGCTCGTCGAGGCGACGGCGGACGAGGCGAAGCCCACGAGCGTGATGGCGACCTGGATGGTGGCGAGCAGCTGGTCGGAGTCGGCGGCCAGCTTAATGGCGCGCTCGGCGCGCTTGTCGCCTTCCTCGGCATCGTGCTCCAACACGGCGCGCTTAGCCGTGGTGAGCGCCATCTCGGACATGGAGAAGTAGCCGTTGATGAGGGTCAAAACGAGGGTGGTGATAAGGGAGATGGTTATGTCCATCGGGAGTTTCTCGAACCTCCAAGATTCGGGACGTTAGGGTAAAACGTTGATGGCGGATAGGGCAATTGCGCTGGCGACCGAGCGGGGGCACGGGCGCTGGCGTGGTCGCTAGATTACGAAGAGGATCACCGCCATGAACTGGAAGATGCTGCCGGCGAGCACCCACAGGTGAAACACGCTGTGCAGATAGCGCACGTTTTTGGCGATATAGAACGGCACGCCCGCGGTGTAGCACACGCCGCCGACGGCGAGCAGGGCAAGCGCCACGGGGTTGAGCAGTGCCACAAGTTCGGGCAGCTTAAAGACGACGAGCCAGCCCATCAGCAGGTAGACCAGGCCACTTACCCAGTGCGGTTGACGCTCGCGCATAAAGCACTCGAGGGCGATGCCGATAATGGCGATGGCCCATACGGCAAAGAACAGCATAGGACCGCCGTCGTTTGCGAGCGTGATGAGACAAAACGGCGTATAGCTGCCGGCTATGAGCAGGTAGATGCAGCTGTGGTCGATAATGCGAAACACGCGCTTGGCGCGAGCGGGCTGAATCGCATGGTAGAGCGTGGAGGCAAGGTATTCGAGGATAATGCTGACACCATAGACAATCGCCGCGGCCATGTGGGCCGGGCCTCCGCCGCGCAGGGCAGCAAATACGATCAGGAGTACCAGGCCCGCGATACCCAGCAGGCAGCCGACACCATGGGTGACGGAGTTCATGATCTCCTCGCCCACCGTGTAGTGTGGAACGGCCGCGGTCTTGGGTCGCGGCTTAGAACTGTCGCTCGAATCGGACATGCCGGTTACATCCTCCAACGTAAAGAGTTCTCAACACTATATCAAAGCGTCTAGGTACGTGCGAAATTTGCACCATACGTGACCCTTTGTTTACCCATTCTTTGCCTGTTGACGCATCAACGGCGAACGTCCATAATGCGCTTGCATTAAATGTTGACGTATTAACATCTTATAGGAGAATACCGCATGGCTCAAAACGCACGTTCCCATCGAAAGCTCAAGATGGCCGGCATCGTTGCACTGGTGGTTGTCGTTGTGCTGCTCGGATTTGCCGGCAACTTTCTGTTTGACTTCGCGCTGAATCCCCAAGCGCCGTACACCATGAAGATGATGCAGGATAGCAAGAACGACAAAGAAGGCGAGCAGCCGGATGCCGAGGACACCGAGGCGCGGGCATGGTTTAAAGAAAACCGCAAGAGCAGCAGCCTCACCGCAGATGACGGAACCGAGCTCGCCGCTTGGTTTTTTGCCGCCTCGGAGAACACCCACGATTACGCCGTCTGCCTGCATGGATATACCAACGAGCCCATCGGCATGGCCCGATACGTCAAGCGATTCCACGACCGCGGCATGAACGTGCTCGCGCCTGCCGCCCGCGCCCACGAGCGCTCCGGCGGCGACTATATCGGCATGGGCTGGCCCGAGCGGCTCGATATCGTTGCATGGATTGGGCGGATCGTTGCGGCCGACCCCGAGGCGCGCATCCTGGTCTTTGGCGAGTCGATGGGTGCAGCAACTGCCATGAACGTCGCGGGGGAATCTCTACCCGCAAACGTAAAATGCATTATCGAGGACTGTGGTTATACGAGTGTTTGGGACGAGTTTTCCCTGCAACTCAAGGACGTGTTCGGCCTGCCCAGCTTTCCCTTGCTCGATGTAGCAAACTTGGTGTGCAACGTGCGCGCGGGCTACGACTTTCATAAGGCGAGCAGTGTGGAGCAACTCAAACACGCGACGGTTCCCATGCTGTTTATCCACGGCGACCAGGACACCTTTGTGCCGTACAGCATGCTCGACCAAAACTACGACGCGTGCGCCAGCAAGGTCAAGCAAAAGCTCACCGTCCATGGCGCCACCCACGCCAAGAGCGCGCAGGTCGACCCCGAACTCTACTGGAACACGGTCGACGACTTCCTCGACGAGTATTTTTAGGCAAATAGTACGGTTTACTGGCCTATCTGACCCCCTAGCACTTCCGAAAAGCCGCCCGTGGGCACTGTGCTCACGGGCGGCTTTTGCTAACAGTTGTGCTACAAAGGCGCTTGTTTTGTCTAATAGCTAGGTGCTACTTGACCTCGATGAGCTCGTACTTGCTCGTGCCCAGGCCGATCTTCTCGGCGTGCGCGATGCAGGTGCGCCAGTCGGTGTCGGGATGCGTGATGCAGAAGGGGTCCTTGGCCTGATCGCCCTCCAGATGCTCGTGGTTGTGCTCCATCTTGGCCGCGCTATCGGTGAGCTCGGTGTTGGGCAGCAGCTCGGATGCCATGACGGCGTCGGCGCAGGCCTGGTCGATGGCGACCGGGTCGAAGCTCGCGAACATGCCGATATCGTTGACGATGGGCGTGTCGTTTTCGGGATGGCAGTCGCAGTTGGGGCTAATGTCCATGGCGAGCGAAATGTGGAAGCTCGGGCGGCCGTCGACGACGGCCTTGGTGTACTCGGCGATCTTACAGTTGAGCACGTCGGCCGCGGCGTCATAGCCGGGCTTGATGGCGTCCTGGTTGCACACGCCGATGCAGCGGCCGCAACCCACGCAGCGATCGTGGTCGATGGCGGCCACGTGGACCGTGCGGGTGTTACCGTTGGCAAGCTCGCGCTCGCGGGTGTCGTCAAACGAGATAGCGTTGTGCGCACAGACCTTTTCGCAGGCACGGCAGCCAACACAGTGCTCGGTCGCGACGTTCGGCTTGCCGGCGGCATGCTGCTCCATCTTGCCGGCACGGCTGCCGCCTCCCATGCCCAGGTTCTTCATGGCGCCGCCAAAGCCGGCCTGCTCATGGCCCTTAAAGTGGGTGAGGCTGATCACGATATCGGCGTCCATGAGAGCCTGACCGATCTTGGCCTCGCGCACGTACTCGCCGCCCTCGACCGGGACGAGTGCCTCGTCGGTGCCCTTGAGGCCGTCGGCGATGATGATCTGGCAGCCCGTGGCATACGGGGTAAAACCGTTCTGGTAGGCGGTATCGATGTGCTCGAGCGCGTTTTTGCGGCTACCCACATAGAGCGTATTGCAGTCGGTGAGGAAGGGCTTGCCTCCCAGCTCCTTCACGACATCCGCGACGGCGCGAGCGTAGTTGGGGCGCAAAAAGCTCAGATTGCCCAGCTCGCCAAAGTGAATCTTGATGGCGACGAACTTGTTCTCAAAGTCGATCTGCTCGATACCGGCGTGACGGATGAGGCGCTTGAGCTTGTCGAGCTGGCTCTCGCGAGCATGCGTGCGCAGGTTGGTAAAGTACACCTTTGCCGGTGCTGCGGGTGCGGTTGCGGTCATAGATCTATCCCCTCGGTCTATATGGCGTTACAGACATAAGAGGATGGTACCCGTTGAAGCAGGGTTAATGTCAAGCACGGCGCCCAGTCATTGGGTAGTCATTGGGGACAGACTTAAATGACTGAAACCACTCATTGGGGACAGACTTAAATGAGTGCCGCCAGGGACAGTCCTTGCCGGCCCGGCCAGCGAGCCGGCGAATCGGCAAAGACCGTCCCCGATGACTAGTCGTTTAAGAACGTCCCCGATGACTACTCTTGGACTTTGAGGGCTTCGGCCAGGCTGACGCGCTTGATAGAACGCGTGTGTAGCAGCGCCACGACCAGGTAGGTCGCAAAGCCAATGCCCACGCACGCCGTCATGGACCAAGCGGGCACGTAGATCTCGATATTGCCGTTGTAGGCGAGCAGCATCGAGCGGAAGATGGCCGTAAGCGAGCCAATAATGACCGGCAGGCTCAGCACAAGCGACGCCACCACGCACAGCGTGATCGAGCGGATGTACAGATGCGAGATCTCGCTATCGCGATAGCCAAAGACTTTCATGTAGCTGATCGAACGGGCGCCGTGGTCGATCACAGCCTTGGTCAACAGGTACATAAACAGCAGGAAAATAAACACCGCGAGCCCAACCATCATGCCGATCATTTTGCTCATCATGCCGATAAACTGGTCGCCCACGGCGCGCATGTCGTCGGGCGTGGTGTCGCCGGCAAAGTAACGAGCATCGAGATCGAGCTTCTCGTCGCTCACATAGCCGTTAAAGTAGGCGGCGTCGTTGTCGAACAGCTCGTTAAAGTCATCGATACTCATATAGATATTCATGTCCGACTTTGAACCCCAGGTACAATCCTTGCCCGCGTACTCAAGGGAATAATGCTCGCCCTCGTACTTGTCGCCGAGCATGACCTTCTGACCCTCGCTCCAGCCAAACTTATCGAGCAGACCGCCGCCAAAGACGATGCGCCCATCGCCGACGTTGAGGTCTTTCCAATAGCGCGAATCGGTTGAAATGCCGTAGACGGAAATCGTCTCCTCGCCATTTCCATCGCCGCGGTCGTATTGCAGCTGGTAAACGGCGTATTTCTCAGCCTGTGCGATTGCGCCCGCGCCGTTGTCGGTCGTATTGACCGGGTGGATATCGTCGTTGTCAGTGTCAATCTTGGAGGCTTTGTCGATCAGGTCGATAGCCTCATCACGGTTGCAGCCGAGGGCATCGGCAAGATCATCGAGGCGCGCATAAAGCGCATCCTTCTTGTCCTGGACCTTGGCAAGCGCATCCTGCGCCGCAGTCAGGCTCTCGGCAGACGGAGATGCGGTCGCGGCATCGGCTGCCGTCTGCGCCGCATCGGCCGCGTCGTCAAGCTCGTCATCGGCATCCTGGGCAGCGGTTAGCAGCGCGCCGTCAACCGACTGCAAGCGCTCGAGTGCCGACCACTGCTCGCGCTCCTCGGCGGTGCCCTCGAGCTCCAGCGGCGCCTTGAGCGTGTACTGGTGCTCGGCGACCAGGCTCGTCTTCAGGTTGTCCGCGTAGTGCGTCATCGTGGGCAGAATCGCCAGGCCAAAAAGCATCAGCAGCGACGCAAATGCAATGCCCACGAAGAGCGTGGCGAAGTTGCCCAGGTTGCGCAGGAAGATACGCAGGCGGAAGCGGGAAACAAAGCCCATGCGCTCCGGCAGCTGCAGGCCGCACTTGGTACCCGATTTGCCGCTCGCCTCGTGACGAAGGAATTGCAACGGCGTCTTGCCCATTTTGCGAAGCAGGCCCACCAGCGTGATGAGGATGAGCGCGGCGGCGGGAACCACGGCGCACTTCACAAAGATCTCCCAGCTCCAGTACACCTGGAAGGGCGGCAGGCTGTACGAACCGTAATAGAGGCTGCGCATGGGCTCGGTAAAGAACACAACGCCGAGCGCAGTGCCCAAAAGCGCTGCGAGCACGCCCACGATGGCGGGAAGCGCAAGGTAGTGCAGCACGATCTCGCGACGGCGATAGCCGCTGGCGAGCAGTGTGCCAATGATGGCGCTCTCCTCCTCGATGGTGGCGTCGGTAAGGACCACAAAGACGAACGCCATGATCACGATGATGATGTCGAGCAGCGTCATCCACATCATAGAGTCGCCGTCCACGTCGTCGCGCGCGTAGCCAATACCCTGGTTGGAATCGGCGTCGATCAGATCGTCCACGCGCGTATCGGCATCGGTCAGCGCCTCGACCATATCCTGCTCCGCATCGATGCGGTCCGCAGTGGAGAGGTCGCGATCGGTAAAGGTAAAGGAGTAGGTGTAGGCGGGCGCGCCGCCGACGTCCTCGAGCGCGGCAAAGCCAGCGTCGGTGACCTCGGCCACGCCATAGGTGATGGTGTCCACCGTAAAGTCGGAGTTGTTGAGGAACAGCGCCTGGCTATCGGGTTGAGTCATGATGCCGCAGATGGTGTAGGTGCGACCCTCGAGCTCGACCTTATCGCCCACGGCGAGATCGTTGTTGGTGGCGAAGACACGGTCGATTGCCACCTCATCGTCCGTCTTGGGCTCCTTGCCCTCACAGTAGGACGCGATATCGACCTTGGTGCGGTGCGCATAGGTGCGCAGCGTGCGCTTGGTGCCGTCGTCGCCGGACGCCTTTTTGATGATGGCGTCGATGGAGAAGTTCTTGTAGAGCGTGACGCCGCCGACGTCGCCGGCTGCACCCTCGGCTGCCTTGAGCTGGTCTTTGGTGGCCTCGAAAGAGGTGGTCACGCGGCCGTCCTCAATCGTGTACGCATCGCGCATGTCGTCGATAAGGCAACCGATGGAATGCGCTGCGAGCAAAAAGCCCGAGGTAAGGGCGATGCTTCCGCACATAAGCAAAAAGATGCCCAGGTACTTGCCGATATTGCGGCGCAGCTCGCGCGGGAGACGTTTTGTGAGAGGTGTCATGGCGCCGCCTACCAATCGAGCTCGGCGGCCGCGACGGGCGACTCGTTGAGCTCATCCTCGACGATGCGCCCGTCGCGCAGGCGCAGCACGCGATTGGCCATGCGCGCGATGGCGGCATTGTGGGTGACAATGATGATGGTGCAGCCGTAGGTGCGGTTGACATCCTCCATGAGCTGCAAGATTTCCTTGGACGTCTTGTAGTCGAGCGCGCCCGTGGGCTCGTCGCACAGCAGCAGGCCCGGGTTTTTGACGAGCGCGCGGCCGATGGCACAGCGCTGCTGTTGGCCGCCCGAGACCTGGCGCGGGAACTTGTTGCGGTGCTCGTAGAGGCCCAGTGAACGCAGCAGGTCGTCGACATTGAGCGGCTTTTTGGACAGGTGTGCCGTGACCTCGATGTTTTCCTTGATGGTGAGATCGGGCACCAGGTTGTAAAACTGGAAGACAAAGCCCAGCTCACGGCGGCGATACTCGCCCAGGTCGGTAGGCTTGAGCACCGTGAGGTCGCAGCCGTCCACCAGAATAGAGCCGGCGTCGGCATCCTCCAGGCCGCCGATTAGGTTAAGAAACGTCGACTTGCCCGAACCCGAAGGTCCCAGCATGACGCAGATCTCTCCGCGGTTGATGGACGTGTCGATGCCGTCGAGCACCGTCAGGCATGCATCACCGTCGCCATAGTGCTTTTTGAGATCCTTAACCTGGACATAGGCTTCCTGCGTTGCCATGGTATCCCCTATTGTTAGCCCCGTACTACTTTATGAGCGTAATAGTAAACCTTGGCGAACTATTTTGGGGCGAGGCTTGGGATTTATTTCAGACTAGTCATTGGGGACGCTCTTAAATGACCAGTCACAAGGGACGCTCTTTCGCCACCCGGCAGTTGGGGACGCTCCTTATCTGCCCCCGATGGCTAGTCATTTAAGTCTGTCCCCAATGAATACTTTTGGTCGTTTAAGTCTGTCCCCAATGAGTAGGTGTCTAGGCGTGGGATTTGTTGTGGGCGAGGGCTAGGCCTACGGCGGCAATGGCGGCGGCGAAGAGCACGGTGACGCCCAGGTCGCAGGCGATGTCGCCCAACACGGCAGACGTCAGGTCCGAAGCAAGCGCCTTGCCGATCGCGTCGTTCACCCAATACGTCGGCACAAAGTGCGCCACCGTCTGCACGGCCGAGCCCATGAGCGACAGCGGCATCCAAGCGCCGCCCAAAAACGTCATGAGCATGCCGAGCAGGTTGCCCACGCCGTTGAGCAGCTCCTCACGCGCACCCAGGCTCGAAAGGGCAAAGCCAACGGCCAGCGGCGTGCACGCCAGGGCAAACGTCGCCGCCAGCGCCAGGCACACACGACCCACGCCGACCTCGGCAACCGCGCCGGCAAAGCCCACGACGCCCATCATGCTCGACACAAACCAGATGCAGACGGTGATCACAGTGGCGGCCGCAAACACGGCGAGCGAACGCCGGCGCTCGGAGATTGGGCCGGCATCCATACGACGCACGCGCTCGGGCTCGTTCATGCCCGAGAACACCAGCCCCACCGATACGATGACCGACGAGATAATCGCGTACGCGCCAAAGTTGAAATACGACTTGAGCATGGCGGCGGCAGTCGAACCAACCTTGACCTGCTCAATCTGGACCTCGGCGCGCTTGGCGGCGGCATGCTCGGCGGCCTTGGCGACGCTACCATTAGAGGCGGCGGGCTCTAGGGCCGCTGCAGCGCCCGCGAGCGAAATCCAGCGCGAGGCCTCAGCAGACGAAAGCGCCGCCGCCATGGTGCCGGCACCGTAGGTCACATCGAGCTTGGGCAGGGCCTCCCCCGCGCGGGCGGCCGCGACCAGGTCGTTCTCAAACCCCTCCGGGATAAAGAACACGCAGTCGGCGCTACCCTTGGCGCTGTTGCTCTTGGAGAGCGCGTCCGCAAGATCGTAGGTATCGTCGCCGACGCCCGTGACCAACTCAAAGCGCGACCCCAGGTGCTTGGTGAGCGCATGCGAAAGGTCGCTGTCGTCGCGGTCGACCACGATCACGTTGGCATCGTAGGGCTCGTACTCGGTGAGCTGCGACGAGTTCCAGCTCACCGATGCCGCGATGAATACGCCCATGAGCGAGATGAACACCGTATAGATGAGCAGGTAGAACGGGTGCGCCAGCGCCATGCGAAGCGCAGTCTTAAAGGTGCTCATAGCGGCTCCTTCCAAAGGTCAGCGTGGCGGCGGCAACGAACAGCAGCGCCATAAGGACCAGCGCGCCGGCGCGAACGACAAAGGGGCCCAGGTTCTCAAAGAAATACAGGCGGTTGAACATGTCGCAGATGAGCTTGACGGGGTTGAGCCAGCACTCGGCCGGGCAGGCGCGGGCGACGTCGTCGGCAAGCGCCATCGCCGGCTCGCCGTAGAGGCCGGCGAACAGGGCGCACGTGGTAGCAAAGCCCGTGAGGATGCCCGACTTGGACGCCTTGCCGTCCTTAACGGGAAGCGTGCCCACAAAGAGCCCCAAGCCCGTGGCGGCAAGCGCGGAAGCGGCGCCACCCACCAGACACAGTCCCTCGCGCCCGCCAAAGTCGACGCCCACGACCAGGCGCACGTAGCCGATCGCGATCGTCATCGAGGCGAAGGAGACCAGCCACGAGCCGACAAAAATGCCGGCTAGCGACGCCGTCTTGGAAAGGCCGCCCACGCAGCGGCGTGCGCCAAGGCCCGACAGATTGGGCTGCAGATCGACGACGCTCAAGGCGGCAAACTCGGCAGACATCATCGCGACCAGGCCAAAAAGCGCGTAATAGTAGATGACTGTGCCATCGGGCGTAGCGCGCGTCAGGCTTACGCGGCGGGTGCCGCCCTCGAGCGACAGGGCGCGCGCAACCGCCTCGGGGTCGGCGATCGCCGCCGGGTTGTCCTGGGCAATCTGGGACATGAGCTCGGCATTTTGCGTATACGAGCTCGCCACCGTCTCAAGGATGCTGCGGTCGGTGAGCACCGACGAGGCGCGCGAGCTGTCATAACTCGAAAGCAGTGTGAGCTTGGGCGTACCCGCGTCGTCGACCGTATAGATGCCCGCAACCTCGCCGGCCTTAAGCGCACGGTTCGCGTCGGCTGCGTCGTCGCACTCGTGGATCTCGAGCAGCTGGTCGTCGCCTTCCTTGGCAAGCGACGTCGCCACGTCCTTAAAGGTCGAGGCGTCCCAGGCCTCATCCGCTACGACGGCCACCGGCACCGGGTCGACCGTGCCGTCGGAGCTGAGGTTCGCAAACATAAACATGAACATCGTGGAAAGCGCGATGGGAAAGAGAGCGCCCCAGACCCACGTGCTCGGCCGGCGCAGCAGCGTCTTGACCGTAATGATAATGGTGTTGAACATGGCTGCCCCCTAGTCGCGCAGCTCGCGGCCGGTGATCTCGAGGAACACGTCGTTGAGGGTCGGCGGCTCGCTCCACACGCGGCCGAGCGCAACGTCGGCAGCGCGCAGCGTGTCGAGGATGTCGACCAAATTGTGCGGGCTCGCTTCGCAGGTGCAGACGATCTCGCCGCCGGAGAGCTCAACCGAAAGCACATGCTCGAGGGCGCGCAGCCGCTCGACCGTGGAGGGCTCGACGGCGCCGACCTCGACGGTCACGCGCTCGCCCATCTGAATCATGCGCTTGAGCTCGTCATTGGTGCCCTGCGCCAGCACACGTCCTCCGTCCATGATCATGATGCGGCTGCAAATCTGCTCGACTTCCTCCATGTAATGGCTGGTATACACCACCGTGGCGCCCTCGTCGCGCAAGCGGCAGATGCCCTCCAAGATGGCGTTGCGACTCTGCGGGTCGACTGCCACCGTGGGCTCGTCAAAGAAGATGAGCTCGGGCTTGTGCGCGATGCCGCAGGCAATGTTGAGGCGACGCGCCAGGCCGCCCGAGAGCTTGCCGGGGCGGAACTTGGCAAAGTCGCCCAGCCCGACAAAGTCGATCGCCTCGTCCACCAGCGCACGGCGGCGCTTACGGTCGCTAACGTAAAGGCTGCAGAAATAGTCGATATTCTCGCGCACGGTGAGCTCGTCGAATACCGCCACCTGCTGCGGGACCACGCCGATGCGGCGCTTGAGGTCGTAGCGGGCGGGCGTCATGGGCTCGCCGAACAGCTCGATGCTGCCCTTGTCGTAGGCGAGCAGCTGCAAAATGCAGTCGATGGACGTGGTCTTGCCCGAGCCGTTGGGGCCCAGCAGGCCAAAGATCTCGCCGGGGGCGATGCTGAGGTTAAAGTGGTCGAGCGCGATAAGGTCGTCGTAGCGCTTGACGAGGTTTTCGACGTGGACGATGTCTGTCATGAGGCGGCCCTTCCGTTGATTGCAGCCCGGTACGATTGCATCATCGCAGGAGCCGCCGGCGCGCGCCAGTGAGCTTTGTCACGAGTGTAGGGCTTGGTCGCGCGGCCCGCCGGTGCCCCCGCTTTGCCGCGTGGGAGGAATGTCACGGTTGCTCCGGGTGGCGCCTCCCCCATGCGCGGCATCGCGTACAATACCCGTATGAACAGGCTTTTCGACAAATCGATCGTGCTGGCGTGCTGTATTGCGGCCGCCATGGGCCTTGCCGTGGACGCTCGTCTGGTTGTGGCGTTTTGCCTTGGCATTATTGCCACCTCGCTGGCCGAGGTCACACAGGGGAAACGCACCCGGCGCGCGAGCGAGGCCGCGAGCTGCGCTTACATCATCGCGGCCGTCTTCGTACCGCCGTTTGTGCCGTTTGCGCCCCTCGCCTTCTATGACATCGCGCGGCGCGTGCGCCGTGAACGCACCTGGCCCGCGCTGGCGATTGGCGCAGTGTTTGTCTGCGCGCTTATCGCGGACCTTCGCACCGACGCGCTCACCGCCCGAACGCTCCTGCTGACCGCCATCCTTTCGGTTGCCGCCACCCTGCTATCGCTACGTACCGCCCAGTTGGAGCGCGAGCAGCAGCGCATGCGCCGCACCCGCGACGAGCTGCAGGAACGAGCCCTCGCGCTCGAAGCGCGCAACCGCGACCTTGCCGACCGCCAGGACTACGAAGTCGAGTTCGCGACACTCGCCGAGCGAGCCCGCATCGCACGCGAGATCCACGATAACGTCGGGCACCAGCTCACGCGCGCCTCGCTGCAGGCCGAAGCCCTGCGCGTGGTCCACGCCGACGAGCCCGGCGTCGCCGCCGATTTCGCCGACGTCAAATGCACAGTTGACGAGGCGCTCCAGCTTGTGCGCACCAGCGTCCACGCGCTCAACGACAACGCCATCGACCTTTCCGTGCAGCTCGAACGCATTGTCGAAGGCGCGCGCTCGGACGGCGGTCCGCAGATTGAGCTTGAAGTTATAACCGAACATGCGCCCGCAAACGTCGCGAACTGCTTTGCGGCGGTCCTGCGCGAGGCACTCTCCAACACCATGCGCCACGCTTGCGCTCATGCTGTCACCGTACGATGCATGGAACATCCGTCGTTTTACCAGCTCATCGTTACCGACGATGGCACGGGCGGGGCCCAAGCAAGCGGCCGCAGCGCCGCGGAGGGCATGGGGCTCGCCTCCATGCGCGAGCGTATCGAGGCGCTTGGCGGCACCTTCACCGCCGGTCCGCGTGCCGGCACCGGCGGCTGGCGCGTGTTTGCCACCATTCCCAAACAGCAAGGAGATGAGGACCGATGAGGCTCATCGTTGTCGACGACGACCGCTTGGTGGTCGATTCGCTCAAGATTATCCTGGGCGCCCAGCCGCAGATCGAGGTGGTGGGCACCGGCGCCAATGGCGACGACGCAGTGGCTCTCTATGCCGAACACGCACCCGATATCGCGCTGCTCGATATTCAAATGCCGGGGCGCGACGGGCTTTCGGCAGCGCGCGAAATCCTCGAGCACGACCCCGCGGCGCGCGTGGTGTTTCTGACGACATTCTCGGATGACGAGTACATAGTGTCGGCGCTCAAGCTGGGCGCCCGCGGCTACCTGATCAAGACCGATGTCGCCGCCATTCCACCGGCGTTGGCGCAGGTCATGGACGGCAAACGCGTGCTCGAGGGCAAGGCGATCGAGGACATCGATTTTGACGGAACGGACGTCGAGGTGGGCACGCCCCACCGGCCCGCGGCCTTTGCCAGCCTGACCGACCGCGAGTTCGAAGTCGCCGAGCTCATCGCCCGTGGCCTCGACAACAAGGAGATCGCCGCCACCGCCTACATGGGCGAAGGCACCGTGCGCAACCACATCAGCTCGATCCTTGCAAAGATGGGCCTACGCAACCGAACGCAGATCGCCATCGCCTATCTGCGAGGGTAATTACCCAACGTCCGACCGCCCCGGCATAGCAAAATGGCTGCTACCGATTTAATGCCATTTCAAAACTATGCCGGTTTACGGGGCTAAACTCAGGACCCCCATCCATACCCGCGTTTTCTGCAAAATGACGGCTCGTCTACCTGCGATTTTATTTTCACGAATATCGGCATGGTTGGGGGCTCGTGACTCAGCCCCGTAAACCGGCATAGTTTTGTTCGGGCGGCCCTGCACGAGTGCCTCCGCCAGCCTCACGGGACCAAAATGATCCGTTTTCCTCCGCCCCCAAGGGATCAGCCGGAACCGCGCGCCACGAAACCGGCCCATCTACTACGTTTGACTCGACACCCCTGACCATACCTTCGTTTTGAGCATAACCGCAGGCGTTCTACCTGCGGTTATGTTTTGGCGTTTTTTGGCATGGTTGGAGGTAAGGGGCCAAACGTAGTAGATGGGCCGATTTCGTGGCGCACCCACCTCCCCCACGCACAAAAATGCCGCCACGGAGGAGGGAGATGCCTCCGTGGCGGCTGGGGGGTGGGGTGGGGGCTACATTTCTGGCTCCCCGCCGGCCGCCCGGGGCCTTTTGGCCCCGGGCGCTACCAGCGTGCCTAACGCTTACGGATACCCCAGACCAGGGCACCGACACCGGCCATGGCGATGGCAAATGCCATAAGCAGAGCGGCAGCCTGCTGGTCGCCTGTGGTGGGCAGGAAACCCTTGACCGTCTTGACGATGTTCGTCACGGTCTTGGGCGTGCCGGGATCGGGCGTCGGCACGGGCGTCTCGGGCTTCTTGTACGTGTTGTTGAACACGATACCCTCGACGCTCTTATCGCCCTTGGCAAAGGCGACATTCGCCTTGAGGTTACCCTCGCCGTCATCGGCCACGTTGACGGTCGCGGTAAAGACGGACTTGTCGTAGGTCATACCGGCCTCGTCGCCCTTGACCTCGCTGATGGTGTAGACGTACGTACCAGGCTCGTCGTACTCGAACTTGTCGAAGTTGATCTTGCCGTCGGCATCGTTGGTGACGGTGGACTCGATGTCCTCGCCAACGAGCTTAAAGCTAAACTCGTCCTTCTTGAGCTCGCGTCCCTCGAGCACCTTGACCGCGCCGATGGAAACCTGCGTAGGCATGGCGTGATACTTGTTGGTAAAGCCAGCCGACTCGGTGGTTCCCTCGAGCTTGTGCGTCGCGGTCAGCGTGCCGTCGCCGTTGTCGGAGACGGTGGTCACGACGGTGTAGGTCGTGCCGTCATAGGTGACGCCCTTGTACAGGCCGAGCGCGTTGGGGCAAGCCTCGCGCAGCATGTACGTGTGCGTGCCGGGTGCCTCGTAGCGGATCGGGCTCAGCGTAACGTTACCGTTGACGTCGTTGGTACCGCTAGCGACAACCACACCGTCCTCGAGCAGCTCAAACGTGAACTCGCCAGCTGCAAGATCGCGGCCGGTCAGACGCTTGACCGTCTTGACCTGATCGGTCACGGACGAATCGGTAGGTGCCACGCCGTAGGTGTTGGTAAACGTGAAGGCAGCACCGTCGCCGCCGTCGCGCTTGACGATCAGATGTCCGGCACCGTCATCGGTCACGGTGTAGGAAACCTTGCGCGTGGCGTTGGTGTCGTTGGTCACGCCAGGGGCGCTACCGGACTCGGTCACCGTGTAAGTAAAGGTGTGCGAGCGCGGAGCGGTGGGGGCTGCGGGCTCGGGCTCGTCGCTGGGCTCGTCGGCGTTGGCATCGGTGTCGGCCTCTTCAGCCTCTGCCTCGTCGGCCTCGGCTTCGTCAGCTTCGTCTGCCTCGGCCTTATCGGTCGCATCGTCCGTCACGCCCAGAGCGCGGTTGAGGTCCTCGAGCGTAAAGTTGATCTTGCCAAAGTCCACGTTGCCAGCCGCGTCGTTGGTTGCGGTCGTGCGCTCGGGCATCGGGGCACCAGACTCGTCGGCGGTCACGGTAAAGGTGAACTTGCCCGTGATGTCAGCCGGGGTCAGGCCCTCGGCAGCTTGGAGCTTCTTAATGCCGGTGAGCGCGGCATCGACGGCTTCGGCGCCGTAGACGTTCTCGAACAAGGGCTCGACGCCGCCGTAGTCGACCGTTGCCGTCAGGGTACCGTCACCGTTGTCGACGACGATAACCTTAAAGCCAAAGCTCCACGTTGTAGCGGAAACGCCATTCGGCAGCCCGAATAAATCTTCGTAGGCCGTGTAGTTAATGGTCCAGGCAAGCTTACCGTCCTTATCGGTACGATAAGCAAGCCCAGCAGCCTCAAGATTAGCAAGCATCTTAGTGTCGTAGTGCAGCGTATCAAAGCTCACGTGCCCGCCGATATTGGGCTTGAGGTTTTCGTATGCCACAAGCTCACCCTGATAGGCGATGCCGAACCAGAACTCGCCGTCGGCCATCGGGCGACCGGTCAGAGTCTTGGTGGCAACGACCTGAGCAGCGGTGCCACCAGGCGTGTTGGTCGTAGCGCTGTAACTGTTGTGGAACGGGACCAGGGCACTCTCGACCTTGTTCTCACCGCTCTTGTGGACCGTCGTATGCGTACCCTCGGGACCGCCGGAAACGGTCGTGGTAGCGGTAAGCGTACCGGCGCCATCATCGGCGATAACGATCGTCACCGTGCGTACGGCGTCATCGTAGGTGTAACCGGGCTGGCCGTCGTTCTTTTCGGCCACGGTGTACTTGAAGGTCTTGCCGGCGTCAGCCTGCGTAAATTTAACCTCATGACCAGCCAGAATGTCGATCAGTCCGACCGTTGCCTCTGCCGCTTCGGGGGACTTGAAGCTGTTGGCCCCGGGCAGCAAACCGAGCGCGCGAGCCGAAGCGTCGTCAGCAGGTGTCACGGTAAAGGTGAACTGGCCCTCGGTCATGGGGCGGCCGTCCAGATACTTGCTGAGCCACAGACCGCCGGCCGCGGTGTAGTTAAGCTCAGTGCGGTACGTGTTGGTAAAGCGTCCGTTTTCCTTCTTGGTGACGTTGGCGGTCAGGTTGCCATCGCCGTCCTCGGTCACGGTTACTTCGGCGGTCGCGACGTGGGAGTCATACGTCATGCCGACCGTATTGCCCGCGTTCTCGCGGATCTCGTACTTGTAGGTTCCGGCAGCCGTGTAGCGAATCTTGCCGAACTTGATGGCGGCAATGCCGTCCTTCGCATCGTGCTTGCTCACGGTTACGGTTGCAGGATCGGGTAGCGGGGCGCCATCGGGGGCGGTAATGGTAAAGCTGAACTCGTCCCCATCCGTCCACTCGCGACCGTCGATGGCCTTGCTCAGGTCAAAGTCGAGGTCTGCATCGGTCGGGGTCACGCTGTAAGTGTTCTCAAAGGTCGCAGGCGTGGCGCTCTTCAGCTCGTGCGTAGCGCTGAGGGTACCGTCGCCGTTGTCATTAATGGTGGTCTCGATAGTGTATTTGGCGTCACTGTAGGTGATGCCCTTGCTGGTGGTTCCGCCCTTGACCTCGCGCAGCGTGTAGGTGTGCTTGCCGGGCTTGTCGTATGCGACCTTGCTCATCGTGATCGTGCCGTCGGCGGCGTTGGTGCCGGTAGCGACGACCTCATCGCCCTCGACGAGCTCGAAGGAGAACTCGCCTTCCTTGAGCTCACGCCCGATCAGGAACTTGGTCGCCTTGACCTGGTCGGTGACGCTAAATTCGTCAGGGTTCGGCTTGTAGGAATTCTCGAATGCCGCGGTCTTGGCGTCCTTCAGCTCGTGCTTCGCCTCGAGCTTGCCCTTGCCGTTATCGGTGATCGTGGTCACGACGGCATAGGTCTTACCGTCGTAGGTGATACCGTTGCCTTCGGCTCCCTTAGCCTCGCGCAGCGTGTAGGTGTGCTTGCCGGCCTTGTCGTACTTCACGGCGCTCATCGTGATGTTGCCGCTGGCGTCGTTGGTGCCGGTGGCGACGACCTTGTCGCCCTCGACGAGTTCGAAGGAGAACTCGCCGGCCTTGAGGTCGCGGCCGGTCAGGGACTTGGTCGCCTTGACCTGGTCGGTGACGCTGGAGTCCTCGGGCGTCACGGTGTAGGAATTCTTGAACTCAGCGCTCTTGGCGTCCTTCAGCTCATGCTTGACCGCGAGCGTGCCGTCGCCCTTGTCGGTAACGGTGGTCACGACGGTGTAGGTCTTGGCGTCATAGGAGACGCCCTTGCTGGTGGTTCCACCCTTGGCCTCGCGCAGCGTGTAGGTATGCTTGCCGGCCTCGGCGTACTTCACGGCGCTCATCGTGATGTTGCCGTTGGCGTCGTTGGTGCCGGTGGCGACGACACTGTTGCCCTCGACGAGCTCGAAGGAGAACTCACCGGCCGCAAGCGCGCGCCCGGCCAGGGACTTGGTCGCCTTGACCTGGTCGGTGACGCTGGACTCAGTGGGGGTCAGATTGTAGGAATTCTTGAACTCAGCGGTCTTGGCATCCTTCAGGACGTGCTCGGCCTTGAGCGTACCGTCGCCGTTGTCCGTGATGGTGGTCTCGATGGTGAACTTGGCATCGCTGTAGGCGATGCCCTTGCTGGTGGTTCCGCCCTTAACCTCGCGCAGCGTGTAGGTGTGCTTGCTGGGCTCGTTGTAGGTAATCTCGCTCATCGTGATCTTGCCGCCAGCGGCGTTTTTGCCGGTAGCGACAACCTTGTCGCCCTCGATGAGCTCGAAGGAGAACTCGCTGGCCTTGAGGTCGCGGCCGGCCAGAACCTTGGTCGCCTTGATCTTGTCGGTGACGCTGGAGCTCTTGGGGGTCACGTTGTAGGAGTTCTTAAACTCAATCTTCTTAACGTCCTCGGCGCCCTGCAGCTTATGCGTAGCCACCAGCTGGCCCTTGCCGTTATCGGCGATGGTCGTCACGATGGTGTAGACCGCGTCATCGTAGTCAATACCGCCGGCGTTGCCCTTAACCTCATGCAGCTTGTAGGTGTGCTGGCCGATCTCGGTGTACTTGATGGCACTGAACGTCACCTTGCCGTCGGCGGCGTTCTTAACGGTCTCGACAGGCTTAACTTCCTTGTCAATGATTTCGAGCAGCTCAAAGCTGAACTCGTCGGCCGTAAGGTCACGCCCGGTCAGAGACTTGGTCACGGTAATCTGGTCGGTGACGCTGGACTCAACAGGATTCGTGGCGTAAACGTTCTTGAACTCGGTCTCGCCCGAGGTCACCTTCACGCCAGCGCTCAGCTCACCCTTCTTGTCGGGCGTTACCGTCACGGTGATCTCCGCGACGTTCTTGCTGTAGGCGATGCCGTCAATCGTGGTCCCGGCATGCTTTTCACTGACCTTGTAGACGTACGTGCCAGGTTCGGTGTATTCGATCGTGCCGAAGTCGATGGCAGCCTTGCCCTGGTCCAGGTCAGCCTTGCGCACGGTCGCAGTCCTAGCCGCAGGCATCGGGGCGCCGCTCTCGGATGTCAGGCCAAACTCAAACGCGTCAGCATTCGTCCAGTCGCGACCCTTGAGCACCTTGGTTAGGCCAAAGCTGGCCTTGGTGTTCACCATTGCCGGCGTCATGTCATACGCAAAGCTGATCTTGCCGTTGTTGCCCAGGTAGGAATTGACATGCGTCGCGGTCGCCTTGGCAGACACGTTGTTCCACTTGGGGTTGAGAACGTCGGTCGCGGTACCAGTGCTGTTGCCGCCCACGCTGCCCTTGGTAGTGTGGAGCTCATCGATAAAGGCCAAACGCGCGGTTCCCACGCTAAACGAAAGGTTGCCGTCCTCGTCGGCAACAAGAGCGCCGTCAAACTTCGCTGCGTCGCCGCCGACAAACTCGATGACAGCAGTGGCGGGCTTGGCCTCGCCGTTCGAGCCCCGCTCCTCAAACTCATCCTTGTAGTAATAGGTGCCAGTATCTGCCAGCGAATTCTTTGCAGGCTGCGTGCAGTCCTTATCCGCGTAAATGGGAGTCTGCTTCTGGAAGTAGTAGTAGCAGTTGGTGTCGGCCGGCTCAAAGGTCGCAACCGTATCACCCAGCGCACCACCGCTCCACTTGTTCGCGTAGAAGCTCACGGTCTTGGTGCCGTCAACGACAGTCGTATTATGCTCGATGTAGTTCTTGAGCCCTGCTACCTTCTCGGGCGTAAACAGGTTGTCAAGTGCGGCGCTCTTCACGCTCGAGGCATACTTCACCTGAATGGGCTTAACGTTGTCGACCGAAAGCTTGCCGTCTACGGTCTTAAAGTGACTCAGCGGAATCAACGACGCAGGAATGTTAACCGTTACGATATCGCCCTTCCGGGGATTGTCATCGCCAGCACGCTGCACGGTGATGAGCAGGTCTTTTGCCTTGCCGGAAAACTCGTAGGTGTCGGTATTGGTTTCTTTGTTGACCGTCTTGCTCGCCTTGGTAAACGACATGCCGTTGATGACGACTTCGGTAAATCCGTCGACCTGCATAAAGTCGCCCAGCTCGTCGGTAAACGTGATGTAGCCGGACTTGGTCTCGTCGTAGCCCTTATGGATTTCGGTCGGATAAGGCGGCTCCGATGTGATGGCCTGTGAGATGTCGTCGAAGACCTTCTTGAGCTCTTCAGCATTGGTCGCCGACTTGTAGTAGTCGGAATTTTCCGCGCGCGTGCCAAGCTCGTCGCTCGCATACGACGTGGCATCGGGATAATTACTCGACACGGCGTGCATAAACTTGTTGACGTCGCTTGTCCCCTTTTTCGAGGGATCGGCAACAGGGTCCGCTCCACTAAAGATGCCGATGGTATAAACGGTGGCCTTGCCATCCTTCATCTTCTTGGCAGCCGTCACGGCAGCATTGGCGACGTCAGAATCAAACTCGCTGTAGCTCGTTGGCTTGCCGTCGGTAAAGAACACAACGATCTTCTTGGCATCTGCGCGACCAGAAGTGATATCCCCGGCCAGTTCCAGACCATAGTCGGCACGCGTAGCACCGCTTGGCTTGATTCCAGCAACTGTATCCTTAAGAGCTTTCACGTTGCCGCCGAAGCAATCGGTCAAACCCTTCATTACCTGCGAGTGGTTGTACTTGTATTGGCCTTGATAGTACGTGTCATTGCCGACCTTATCAGTCTTATCACCCGCAAACTTAACAATGGCAACCCTATGCTGCCTATCAACGCCCTCGATAGCCTCGTTTTGTTTGGCGATGGTATCGATAAAGCTGTTCGCAGCGCCCTTCAGTGCATCGATACGCTTGGTGCGATCTCCGCCACCCATAGGATCATCCATCGAGCCGGAGGCATCCAACACCATCACGATGTCGAGTGGCGTAGTGACCGTCACGGTCGAATTAGACGTTGAGGACATCGCCGAAAGCGTAGTCACAAAATCTGACGCTTTGTTTTCTCCAGTTTCCTTAACCGTCTTGTCGGTCCAGATTCGACCGACGTTTTGGGTCGTCACCTTATTGCCACCATGGCCCGCCGCCCAGATTTCCCAGCGTCCGCTGGTGTCGGGGTCGATGACCTTTCCGGCCATTTCCGGTCCGTCCATTCCTGTGCTGGACCTGGCGTTGGCCTCGGGCAGCATGGCAAATGCTGCAGCCGGCAATACCAGCACTACGGCCAGTATCACCGCCAAGAGACCCCTCGTGTACTTACTCATCGCGTCTCCCTTCTCGCAGGCTCAGACCTTGCATCAGCCTAAAGTTACGGAATGAGACACAATTTGAGCAGGTGACACACGTTCCAGATTCGGTTTTGGGCGTGAGACAAATGTCTCACCAAAGTTGAGACACGGCGTTTTCGCAGGAAAATAGGTGCGACTCAGAGCCATCGGGCCAAAATGATCCGTTTTCCTCCGTCCCCGGGGGCTCAAGGGCTGTCACCGATATGGCGCCATTTCAAAACTATGCCGGATTACGGGGCTAAGCTCGGAGACCTCATCCATACCCCCTATTTTTGAAAAACAGCAAGCGATCTACCTGCGGTTTTGTTTTTGCGATTTTCGGTATGGTCGGAGGTTCGCTATCCAGCCCCGTAAACCGACATAGTTTTGTTCGCGACGGCACAACCGCGCGTTTAAGCGCGGGGCCGGTGGGGCATTTTTGCCCCACCGGCCCCTATCCCAGCTCTATTCCGGCGCTACTCCGGCTTGGTTTCTACCGTGGGGGTCTTGTCCGCTGCGACTGGGGTGCGGGCGGTGTCCATAGTCAGGCAGTGCTTGGGGCAGCTCTCGATGCACTCACCGCACACCACACAGGCATACGGGTCGATCGACCACGTTCCACCCTTGCGATCGACCGCGAGCGCGCCCGCCGGACAGCGACGCGCACACATGCCGCAGCAGATACACACGTCCATGTCGTTGACGATATGCCCGCGCAAGCGCTCGGGTGCCGCGAGCTTCTCCTGCGGATAGCACACCGTTACCGGCTGCTTGACCATAGAGCCCAAGGCCGTCTTGGCAAATGTCAGCAAACTCATGCCGCGCCTACCTTTCCGTGCAGCTAATGCAGGGGTCGATGGTCAGGATAATCATGGGCACGTTGGCAAGGAGTACGCCCTGCAGCGCATGCGTCAGACCCGCCAAGTTCTGCGACGTCGGCGTGCGCACGCGGAAACGGTCCAGGTTCTTGGTGCCGTTGCCGCGCACATAGTAATACGCCTCGCCGCGCGGCTGCTCAATCACAACCTCGCCGCGCGCGCCGTCGGCCGGCGTAAGCTTGGTGCGCCCGCCAATCCCGTCGTGCGGAATCTTGCCCACAAGCTCCTTAATGATGTCCATGGCCTGCGTGACCTCGGCGCAACGCACCTGGCAGCGGGCATAGCAATCGCCATCGGTAGCAACGATGGGCTCAAACGCGGCCAAGTCCGCATAGGCGCCGTCACCGAACATGCGCACGTCGTAGTCCACGCCCGAGGCGCGGCCGAACGGACCGACCATCGAAAGCTCCAGCGCGTCTTTCTTGCTAATCACGCCCACGCCATGCAGGCGCTCGCCGCAGCTGTTGTCGTCCAAAAACGTATGCACCAGGGCCTCGTAGTCAGGACGCATGGCATCGAGCGTCTGGACAATGCCCGCCAGCTCGGAGTCCTCGATATCGTGCTTAAGGCCGCCGATCTCGTTAATCGACAGAATCACGCGCCCGCCGCAAGTGCTCTCAAAAATCTTGAGTATCTGCTCGCGCAGGGTCCATGACCGATAGAACAGCGCCTCGAAGCCAAAGGCGTCGGCGAGCAGGCCCAGCCACAGCAGATGCGAGTGAATGCGCGAAAGCTCGTGCAGAATGGTGCGGATATACTGCACGCGACCAGGCACCTCGATGCCGAGCATGCGCTCGCAGGCGCTGGCATAGCCGCAGCTGTGGCCCACGGCGCAGATGCCGCAGATGCGCTCGGCGATGTAGCCAAACTGATGCATGTCGCGCTTTTCGGTGAGCTTCTCGAGCCCGCGGTGCACAAAGCCGATCTGAGGAATTGCCTCGATGACGCGGTCATCCTCGATCACCAGGTCCAGATGAAGCGGCTCGGGCAGCACCGGGTGCTGCGGGCCAAACGGAATAACGGAGCGATGTGCCATGGACCTTACGCCTCCTTTTTCTGCTTGTCGCGGGCGACCTTGGCGGCAAGCGCCGCGCGGACCTTGGCCGCTTTCTCGGGATCCATGGCGGCGAGCTTTGCCTCCATCTCGGCGGCCTTGAGCGCGGCCTTCGCAGCAGCCTCATCGTGCTGAGCATCGGAGCCGGCAGCCGCAGCGGGCTGAGCAGCGACGCCCGCGGCGTCGCCGGCGCTCGCCGCAGCCGAAGCATCGCCGGCACTCGCAGCGCTCTCCCCTGCAGCAGCCGCAGCCGCGGCGGCCTTCTCGGCAGCGGCCTTGCGCGCCTTGGCCTCGGCGGCGGCACGCACCTTCATGGCTTTCTCGCGCGCGGCCTTCACCTCGGGCGTGATAACGCTCATGGGTTCGGCAGTCGAGACCTGGTAGAAAAAGCCCTTAAAGTCAATCTGCATATCGGTGATGGCAAGACCAAACAGGTCGTGCGTTTCGTTTTCAAACGGGAATACCGCCGGATAGTACGAGCTGATGGACGGAATCTCCTGGTACTGGTCGATGCCCTCAACCACCAGGTTCTCGATCGCATAGCTGCCGTCCTGCGCAATATGCTCCTGAGCAGCACGAACGTCGATAAACGTATAGACCAAGCGATACGATCCGTCGTCCACACAGCGCTCGGCATGCATCTGCACAAAGCGCGCGCCGACGCCCTTGAGCGCCTGGACATGTGACAGGAGCTCATCGATCCCGACGGTAGTATAGATAGCCTTTTGCATTACTCGGCCTCCTTTGCAGCGGCGGGCGTCCCAGCAGGTGCGTCGCCAGCGACGAGCGCAGCGGACTTCCCGGCAGACGCGCCACCGGCACCGTCAGCCCCGGCCCCCGCAGCCACAAACCCGTCCTCGCCCAGTTCAACGCCGCCATCCCAGATAGCAGCGCCGCCCACGGTGAGCGGGTCACCGCCGGCGCGCATCACGGCCTCCTTCTGGTCCAGGATGCCGCGCGCCTCCACAATGGCATCGATCACGGTCTCGGGGCGAACGGCGCACCCGGGCGCGTACACATCCACGGGAATCGCGCGGTCCACGCCGCCGATCACGTTATAGGCATCGCGAAACACGCCGCCCGAGCACGCGCAGATACCGCATGCCACCACACACTTGGGCTCGAGCATCTGGTTGTAGATCTGGCGCACGACAGGCAGGTTCTGGGCATTGACCGACCCCGTCACCAAAAAGATATCCGCATGCTTGGGGTTGCCGGTGTTGACCACGCCAAAGCGCTCCGCATCGAACAGCGGCGTGAGCGAGGCCAGCACCTCGATATCACATCCGTTGCAGCTCGAACCGTCGTAATGAATAACCCACGGCGAGCGCGACATTTTATGATCCATGGATGCCGCCTCCTAAATAAACACGTCGACGAGGATGGGCATAAGGTTGAGCAGGCCAAACACCAGCGCCACGCCCCAGCCGAGCTTAAAGCAGCTGCGCCAGGTGCTGCGTGCGAAGGTGTTGTCGATCAGCACCTCGACAAAATACGTCGCAGCCATCACGACCAGGGCGACCAGCCAGCTCACCGGGTTGTCCCAAACAAAGAACATGCCCACCCACATCAAAAACAGCACGGTCTCGCACCAGTGCATAAGGGTCATCTTGGCCAGCGTGCCGCCGCTCATCTCGGTGGCGACGCCCTGGACAATCTCCTGATGCGCGTGATGCGAGTACGAAAGGTCGAACGGCGACTTGCGTAGCTTGATGGTGAGTACCGCAAGCAGCGCCAAGAAAATGGGCGCACTGTACGCGATGATGGGCGCCGACTGCCCGGTTACGGCGATGGAGTCGAAGCTATCGGTAGCAAGGTACAGGCCCACGCTCATCAGTAAAACGGCGGGCTCGTAACTCATGACCTGTAGCAGCTCGCGGTCGGCGCCGACCTGGGCAAACGGGCTTTGCGTCGAGGCGGACGCCAGCACCACAAAGATTGCAGCGAGGGTAACCATAAAAGCGCACAGCAGCGTGTTGGAGCCCGACACAAAGATGCCGCCGCCCACGACGGTGAAGATGAGCGCGCACGCCATGTAGGTATCGTCCATGGTGTTTACGCTGGCAGGGGCCTTGCGCAGCAGCTTGGCAACGTCGTAGAAGGGCTGCAGCAGGCGCGGGCCCACGCGGCCCTGCATGCGGGCGGACAGCTTGCGGTCAACGCCGTCGATCAGGCCGCCCACAAGCGGCGCCAGCAAGGCAAACGCCACGGTACCAATAAAGATGCCCACGACGCCCGAACCTTCAAAATACTTGCCGCGCAGCACCGAGGGCGCGCTCATGGCAAGCCGCTCGGGCCCAATCCACGCGCAGCACAGCAGCGCAAACAAGATAATGCTGCAGCACACCACGCTACCCGCGGGGCCAATACGCTTCTCGCCAAGGGCGTCCTCCGAGTACCAATTTCGCTTTTCGGCCTTCACCTCGTGTCCCATCGAGCCGCGGAAATGGCGGTAATTGTCGGTTCCCACACCCGAAAGATATACGTTTACGTGCGGTTTGTTGCTCACGCGGAATGAAGTCAGCAGCACCACGGCGATAAACGCCACGATAACCACCATCAGATACATGGCGTCCTTGCCAATAACGTACGGCACGCGGCCAAACACCATGGCCAAGTAAGGCGACACCAGGCCGCTCGAGATAACCGGGAAGGCCACGCAGCACAGAATCAGGAGCGCGGCGATGGTGTTGAGGGCCATCCATTCGGTCTTGTGGACATTGACCTCAACGTTTTGAGCCGTGGGGTCGACGCCCGAAAGCTTGGCAAGCCACTTGCCCCAGAAGTAAAACGTCGCGGCCGAGCCAAAGGCAAGCACCATGATCATGAGCACGTTGCCGGTCTGCGCAAACGCCACCAGGGCGCCCCACTTGGACACGAGCATGCCAAACGGCGCCACAAACATGCCCATGATGCCCAGCATCATCAGCCGCGTCAGGTGCGGCATGCGGCTGAACATACCGTCCATGTCCTCGATATTGCGGCTGCCGATATGATGCTCGGCCGTGCCCACGCACAGGAACAGCAGCGACTTGGCCACCGTGTGGAACAGGATCAGGAAGATGGCCGCCCACACGGCCTCGGGCGCGCCGACACCCAAGCAGGCACTGATGAGGCCCAGGTTGGAAATGGTGGAGTACGCGAGCACGCGTTTGGCGTTGCTCTGCGAGATGGCCATGAGGGCAGCGAGCAAAAACGTGATGGCACCCACACTCGTGACCATAAAGCCAGTCACGGGATAGATGGCATAGAGCGGGCTGAGCTTGACCATCAGGAACACGCCGGCCTTGACCATGGTGGACGAGTGCAGCAGGGCGCTCGTGGGCGTGGGGGCAACCATGGCACCCAACAGCCAAGTGTGGAACGGCATCTGTGCGGCCTTGGTGAGTGCGGCGAGCGACAGCAGGATGACCGGCATCACCAGCAGCGCGGATTGCGCGGTTCCGGCGCCGGAAAGCTCGATCATGCCCGAGATGGTCAGCGGCATGCCGTTAACGTGCAGATACATGAGTCCGATCAAAAACGCGATACCGCCCAGCATGTTGAGAATGATCTGGGTGAAGGCGTTTTTGATGGCCTCGGGCGTGCGCGTGTAGCCAATCATAAGGAACGAGCACACGGTGGTGATTTCCCAGCCGCAGAACAGCCACTCAAGGTTGTCGCTCGTCACGATGACGAACATGGCCGAGAGGAACAGGAACATAAGCGCCAGGAACTGCGGGCGACGGTCGGGCGCGGTCTGCCCGCGCAGCGCGGCCTCGTGCTCGTCGTGGGCCTGGAAGTCCTTCATGTAGCCCAGGGCATACACGCAGATTAGGCTGCCGACGATGCCGACGGCGAGGACCATGATCACGCTCATGTAGTCCAGGTAGAGCGGCGTTGCGATGACGGCTTCGGCCGCGGGCAGCGTCATGGCTGCAAAGGCGAGCGAGCCCACCAGCTGGACGATGCCGAGCACCGTGGTGAGCGCGTTCCTATATTTGTACGCGTTGTACAGGATGACGGCGCACAGGATGACATCGATGACGGAGCTGATGATCGAGAGCACGTGCGAGGTGCCGGGGGCGACCTCAAAGCTCTGCGGACCCGTGCCAAAAAACATGACGGCGACTACAACTGTCACCGCCATAATAATGCCGGAACCTATGAGCCCCACCGCATCGCGGGCGCGGTCACCGCGCACGAGCAGCATGCCCAGCGCCGGTACCAGCGGAAACAGGGTAAGGAAATACAGTAGCGTCATACCATCACTCCCCCATGCAAAAACGCTGCAATTGTTTAACGTTATAGCTCAATTGAGGAGTAGCGGCGGCAGGTTTTCGGTCAATTGGGGAGTTTTAGGCGTACGGGGTAAGGAGTCTGTCCTCATTGGAGTAGAGGGGCAACGTTTCCTTACCGCGGCGACAGGCGCGCGGGCCGCTGCGCGGTTTATTGGCCACGTTGGAGAATGTCCCGATAGGCTCGCGGCGGTCCAAAAAGTTGGCGCGGCAAGAAAAATGCGCCCCTGTGGGCGCACCATCCCGTTTGCTATTCCGCCTTTTTAACGCGCGGCTTGCGACCGCGCGGCTTATCGACCAGTGCGGCCTCACCGCTCTCGCGGTACTGACGGCACCAAGCCTTGACCGAAGACTCGCTGGGAATCTTGTGCTTGATCATGGCCTCGCGAACCGTCAAGCCGTTTTCCAGACGGTCCTTAACCACAGCGAGCTTTACGTCGTACGAATAGGTGTGATGATGCGAACCGGCATTGAGAACGGCGTCGGCACCGCCCACGGCATACGCGCGGGCCCACTGACGAGCCGTGGCCTGGGGAATGCCAAGCTCCGCGGCGAGAGCGCGATGACCGACCCCCTCTTGGAGGATCTCGACGGCGCGCTGCCTAACCTCGGGCGCATGCGTGCGAGTCCTAGTTGCTTCCGACATACCTGCCACTTCTTAGCCTTAGCCGTTAATCTGCTTTCTTACGTGCAAGTTAGATAGTAGCATTTTACTGTTTGCTCAAAGCAGTTAATTAAAATAGACACGGCGTTATCTGGGCATTTGGCACCAAATTACGACATTTCTTTATCGATTATTTACGCTGGTAGCTGACTCGCAGCTAATCGTCATTCGCTTGTCAACAAAATTGGCATCTCTTTATGTCCTTTGGTATAGAGGATATAGTTATTAACCCCTCCCCCAATATTTTTGAGTGATCTGCAAGGCAGTAGACGTCCTCACTCCTCATGATTACCGCGCATTGCCATTCATCGGAGCAAAACAAAAAGGGCGGGACCTGCTGCGCTTGCAGGCCCCGCACCGGTTGACACCCGACGGGACACAGCCGGGCGAGACGGATCCGTGCTACCGCCCCGCCTGGCCGCGATGTTCAACTACAGCTCGTTGGCCGCGTGATACGCCGTGCGAATGGCGCTCGCAATGTCGGCGGTGCGCTCACCCGAGCAGTCGCCCACGCAGGTCACGGGCACCGTCACGCCATCCAGGTCAAACGCGTTGGCCTTGGAGCCCACGGCCATCACCACGTAATCGCAGGCGATCTTCACCGGCTCCTCGGCGCCGTCCTCGGTGGTGCGAACAGCCTCCACGCCCTCGTCGGTAATGACGGTCAGGCGGGTCTTAACATGCTGCTCCACGTTGTGCTCTGCAAAGTCGCTCATAATCAGCGGCAGAATGGTCTCGGACTCGCCCGCGGCAATCTTGTCGAGCATCTCCACGATCGCCACCTCGCAGCCGTGCTGCAGCAGGTACTCGGCAGTCTCGGTGCCCACCAGGCCGCCGCCAATGACGGCGACGCGGCCGCTGAGCTCCACCTTGCCGGCCAGCACGTCCCAGCTCGAGACGACCTTCTCCGAATCGGCACCCGGAACGGGGATGACCACGTCGTGTGCGCCCACGGCCACAATCGCAGCGTCGGCGGCGTTGAGGTCCTCAGCGGTAGCGGCATGGTTGAGCTCGACCTTCACGCCCAGGCCGGGCAGAATCTTCTCGTAGTACTCGACCGAGCGCATGATCTCGTCCTTGCGCGGAGGCGCGGCCGCCAGCACAATCTGGCCGCCCAGATGATCGCTCGCCTCGTAGACGGTCACGTCGTAGCCGCGCTTGGCCGCCACGCGCGCGGCCTCCAGACCGGCGATGCCGCCGCCCACCACGGCGATCTTCTTGTCGCCCTCGCCCGGCTTAATGGCGATGGTTGCCTCATCGCCGTTCTCGGCATTGAGCACGCACGAGATGTACTTGCGGTCTTGAATCGCATCGACGCAGCCCTTGTTGCAGTTGAGGCACTCGCGGATGGGCTCACCCGTGGCGGCCTTCAGCGCAATGTCGGGGTCGCACATGAGCGAGCGGCCATAGGCGATGATGTCGGCGGCGCCGTCTTCCAGAATCTTCTCGCCGGCCTCGACCGAAACCACGCGGCCCACGGTTGCCACCGGCACGGAGACCAGGGCCTTGACGCGCTCGGCCACGGGCAGCGTCCAGTTGTAGGGCATGGCACCCATGGGCGGAATGGTGTCGCCCATGTTGCCGGTGTGGTTGGCCTGTGCGACCTGAATCATATCGATGCCCGCACCCTCGAGCAGCTTGGCGAACTCGCAGGCCTCGTCGGGCTGCAGGCCACCCTTGCCGCGCGGCGTGCCGTCGGGGTTCTCCATGATCACGGGGAGCTTGTACTCCACCATCAGCTGCGGCGCGGCCTCCTTAATGGCGGCGACGACCTCCAGCGCGTAGCGAACGCGGTTCTCGAACGAACCACCGTACTCGTCGGTGCGCTGGTTGAGGATGGCCGAGCACAGCGAACCAACCAGGCGGTCGCCGTGGACCTCGATAGCGTCGATCCCGGCCTGCTGTGCGCGAGCGGCCGAGGCAGCGATGGCCTCCTTGATCTGGGTGAGCTGCTCTACGCTCGCCTCGTTCACAAAGTGCTGCATGTCGTGATGCAGCTTGGCGTAGGCCTGGTTGCGGATCTCGTTGGACTCGGCCATCTTGGCGGCAAAGGTCTCCTCGTCGCCGGCGGCCTTGGCCTCCTGCGCGGCCTTGGCGGCGGCCATGGATCCCATGACCATGCGGCCGACACCGGGCACATCGTACTCGGGGTGGAACAGCTGCAGCGCGACCTTGGCGCCGTGCTTGTGGACGGCGTCGGCCAGCGCCTTAAACGTGGGGATCTGGGCGTCGGTTGCCAGCTTGGGCGTGGGGCTTGCGGTCATGACGGGAGCGACGTCGCCGATGACGATGTAGCTCACACCGCCACGGGCCAGGCGCTCGTAAAAAGCCAGGCTGCGCTTGCCAATGGAGCCGTCGCGCTCCTCGTAGCCGGTGGTCAGCGGCGGGAACATAATGCGGTTCTTGAGCTCAAGGGGGCCAACCGTAATGGGCTGGAGCAGCTTGGATGCAGGTGTGGTCATGGACATTCCTCTCTTGTAGGCGCGGCGGCGATGATGCCGCGTAGTTATCTAGAGGATATGGCATGGGAATACAGCAGCGCAACGGAAATCGGCGGACAGCAGGTAGCGGCAGGTGGATGGGGATGGGCGGGGCGGCCCGTCGGTTTATCTCAATCTGTAACAGTTACGCGACAAAACCGGGTCTTACTGTTACAGATCGAGACATTCCTCTCGGCCCATCCTCAACAATCTAGATCTGTAACAGCTAGGCCCACTTTTGACCCCTACCTGTTACAGATCGAGACAAACCAAACCCGCCTGCTAGAAAATCTCAATCTGTAACGGTTACTCGGCAAAAACCGTCCCTCGTGTTACAGATTTAGACAAACACGACCAAGCCCACCGGTATATCTCGATCTGTAACACCTAGCCGCCCAAATCGGGTCTAGATGTTACAGATCGAGATTTTGTTTGAGAGGCCGAGAATTGGATCGAAAACACGGTCCCGAAATAACAAAAAAGCTCGCCGGCTAGGCCGACGAGCTGCAAGTTCTTGGTCGCGGGGGCAGGATTTGAACCTACGACCTCCGGGTTATGAGCCCGGCGAGCTACCAGACTGCTCCACCCCGCAATGTCTGGGCGCTTCATGTGCGCAAGAAAGAATATTACGCGGGAGTTCGGTAAGCGGCAAGGAAAATCTCGTAGAGCATAATTCCTTCATATTTAAAACCCCTCAGCCCCTATCACCGTAAACGAATCGCAGCCGAGCGCCGTCGGCGGCGCGTATACAATGGTGCGCGTCCTTTTATGCCAACACTGGGAGTAGACATGCTGCTCGCTATCGATATGGGAAACACGCAGACGGCCATGGGCCTGTTTGACGGAGACGAGCTGGTGCAGTCGTGGCGTATGCCCACCGACCGCTCCTATACCGCCGACGAGATCCACGTGCGCCTGATGGGTTTCTTTAAGATGTACGGCCTTTCGCTCGATGCGGTCGACGCAATCGCCTTTGCGGGCGTGGTGCCGCAGCTCTCGCGCGAGTGGCACGCCGTGGCCGACCGCATTGCCGCGGACGCCATCGTCATCGGGCCGCAGACGGCCGCGGTGACCAAGCTGCGCGCGGCGCGCCCCCAGGCCGTAGGTGCCGATCGCGTCGCCAACGCCGTTGCGGCCGAGACTTTCTACGGCGCGCCGGCAATCGTGGTGGACTTTGGCACCGCGACCAATATCGACGTCATCGATGAGGACGGTTATTACATTGGCGGAGCGATCGCGCCGGGCATCCGCATCTCCATGGACGCGCTTGCCGCCCGTGCCGCCAAGCTCGCCAGCGTGCCGCTCGAGGCGCCCGAGCACGCCATCGGCCGCGATACCGAGGAGTGCATCAAGGTCGGCGCCGTAACGGGCGCCGCCGCCATGGCTGAGGGCCTGGTCGCGCGCATGAAGCGCGAGCTGGGCCGCGAGGATGCCACCGTTATCGCCACGGGCGGTCTCGCCAGCATCGTCGCCGATTCGACCGATGCCTTCGACGTGGTCGACGGACAGCTCACCATCAAGGGTATCTGCGAAATCTACCGCCGCATGCAGGAGCTGGGATAGGACAGGGGCTTAAGTCGAGCACGAGCGCGAGCGGCGAACTAGGCAACGCATCGGCCCTATTCCTCAAAATCGAAAGATTTTCAGTTTTGAGGAATAGGGCTTTCTGCTAGGCCTCGTCGCACAGCCACCTCGCCAGGTCCACGATCTGCACCCCATTGCGGTCCGTGGCCTCGTGATGCGTGCGGGCGAGAATCATCTTGGGGTACGCGTCGCCAATGCTCAGCAGTGGTGAAATCTCGCGTTCAAATGTCTTATCCGAGCTGATGTCGTCGCTCACCTGAATGTAGAGCTTCTCGCTTCGCTTGATTGCTACAAAGTCTATTTCCTTTTTATAGAGCACGCCGACGTATACCTCGTATCCGCGGCGCAGCAGCTCGATTGCCACCATGTTCTCGTATACGCGTCCCCAATCCATATCACGTGTACCGAGCAGCGCGTATTTGAACGCGTGGTCTGCCAGGTAATACTTCTCGCCGCTCTTAAGGTATTTTTTGCCGCGGATGTCGTACCGACGAACTTTATAGAAGGCAAACGCATCGCACAGGCACCCCATGTACGTGCCGACCGTCTTGTTCGTTATCTTTAGCCCATCCGCGTTCAAAATATCCGTAATGTTACGTGCCGACGTTATGTTGGATACGTTGTCCATCATGTAATCGGCAATGCGCAGCAGCGCCGATTCGTTTCTCACGTTATGCCGCTGCACGATATCTCTCACGATGAGCGTTTTGAAGACATTGGAGAGATATTGATAACGCTGCTCCTGCAGTGGATAAGGGTAGGAGCCGGACATACCGCCGGTTCTCGCGTACTCATCGAAGTCGCGGTCGACCTCGCCCTCGTCGCCATAGAGTCGATACTCCTCAAACGAGAATGGGAAAACCTCGATCTCAAACGTACGCCCCGTAAAGAGCGTCGACAGATCGCTCGACAGCAAAAAGGCATTCGATCCGGTAATGAATATGTCGTACTGCTCGGATGCGTGGAGGCTGTTGATCGCACGCTCAAAACCGTCGCACATCTGAACTTCATCGATAAGCAGAAAGTTTTGTTTGCCGGACACTCGATGCTCTTTTACATAGGCGAGCAGCGCGTGATACTCGAGCAGATTCTCGAACTCATCGAGGTTGTAGTTGATATGGATGACATTCGAATTGGACAGATTTGCCTCCACGTAATCGCGGAGGGCCTCGAGCAATTTTGATTTACCGCTACGACGGATGCCCGTGATGACCTTGATGTCCGGCACGCCAATAAGGCTCGTCAACGTGTCCATATATGACGTTCTATTGATGAGTTTCATTGGGGCCTCCTCGCGGTCTTTTATCGCTATTCCTCAAAATTGAAAAATTTTCAGTTTTGAGGAATAGGCTCTATAGCGAATATACCTCGCGAAAGACCGAGCTGCCTTAATCCTATTCCTCAAAAACGAAAATTTTTCAGTTTTGAGGAATAGGGCGCTGGCAACCCATTCCCCAGATAGGCGAAACCCTCCCCGGCACAGGCCGAGGAGGGTCTTGTTGTCATGTCTATCTTTGGGCGCGAACGCCCCGCGCTACAGCCCGCGAATGCGTACGGCCTCGGGCGGAAACTCCTGCTCGCCGGCATCGGTCTTAATGGTCGCTCGGCCCCAGATGTCCAGGCCTGCAAACACACCGACCGCAAGCGGCAGGCCGTTGGGCGACACCGCCGCAACTTGGCGGCCCAGCAGCGGCACCATGTCGAAGTACTCGCCCAGCACGGGAGCCAGCGGCCCTGCGGCGCCTTGCGGCGTGTTGGCAACAACCGCCCAAGCGTCCACGCGGGCCAGCACGGCGGCGGCCAGCGTCTCGACCAGCGCTTCGTCAGCCACGTCCACACCAAGCTCGCCCAGCGCCGAACGCTCAATATCCACCGTCACGGCACCGAACATGCCCGCAGCAGCGGCACCGCCGTTCACGGCAACACGCGCGAGCGACGTCTCAAACGCAGGCGCACCGCACACGATATCGCTCGGCCACTGGATACCCACCTTACCGGCAAGGCCCAACCCCGGCGTCGAAGCCGTGCCCACGAGCGCGTCCATCATGCCCATCGCAGCCACAAACGGCAGGCCGTGGAAGGCATGCATGTTCACGTCCGGGCGCACGATCAGCGAAAACGTCAGCGAAGCATCGCCCGCGCTCCAAGCGCACCAGCCCGCGGACGCACCCTCGCGGCCCGCGTCGCGCGCGGCGTCAAGCTCGGTACCGGCGACAACAGCATTCATCTCGATCATCTACATACGCCCCAATTCGCCCACGATATGGCCCACGCGGTCCTCGGGCTCCTTGACCTCGACACCGTTGTAGCGGAAGAACCGCGGCGGGTCGTGCATCAGGTCCTCGAGCGGCACCAGCACAAAGTCGCGCTCGCCAATGAGAGGATGCGGCAGGCGCAGCTTTTTGCCGCCGTGAGTCTCGCCGTCCATCCACAGCAGGTCCAGGTCGATGGTGCGCGGACCGTTGGCCTTGGCCTTTTTGGAGCGGTCGCGCCCAAGCTCGGCCTCGATCTTCATGAGCTCGTCGAGCAGCACCAGCGGCGCCAGCTCGGTCTTGATCTCGATGACGGCGTTGGCAAACGCGTCCTGGCGCGTCTCGTAGGCCGGCTCGCTCTCGTAGATCTTGGAGGAGTTGGACACGCAGGTGAGCGGAATCTCGGCGATCATGTCGCGCGCGGCGCGGATGTTGTCGCAACGATGCCCCAAGTTGGAGCCCACGGCCACAAACGCACGGCGCGGCTGCGGCTTGGCGACGGCCCAGTAACCGTTCAGGAACTGCGCAAAACCCGCGGCGTCGTGCACGCGCACGATGTTCGCACCGGCCTGGATGGCGCCCAGGCACACGCCAAACGTGGCGGCATCGCGCGCGGCGGCCTCGGTCACGCCCGAGACAGCGCCCACAAAACGCTTGCGCGACACGGCGCACATGAGCGGATAGCCCAGTGACGCCATCTTGGCAGTCTCACGCTGGATGACGATGTCCTCGTTAGCCGACTTACCAAAGCCCGGGCCAGGATCGATGCAGATGCGGTCGCGCGACACGCCGGCATGGATGAGTGTGCGGGCCTGGTCGGACAGAAAGCCCATGACGCGGCGCATGATGGGCGCCGAATCGGGCAGGGTAAAGCGGCGGAGCTGAGAGGTGGGCACGTAGGCCTCCTCGCGGCGGGCGCTGCGGCGCATCATGGCGGCCAGGCGGTCATTGGACTCCGATGCGGCCTCGGTGGCCTCGGGCGCGGCCTCGGGCGCGGGCGCGACGGTCTCGGCGGCAGCAGCCTGCTCGGCGGCCGGCGTCTCCTGCCCCAGCTCGGTTGCAGGCTCGGACGTGGGCTCCGGCTCGCCAAACGGCAGTGAGGGCTGTACCACACCGCCCGGAAGCTTGGCCTCAACCTTGGGCTCGCCCAGCAACTTGCCGCGACGGCGACGGGCCGGCTTCTCGGCCTCGCGCGCGGCCTCGGCAGCCGCTTCGCGTGCCTTCTCGGCAACAAACGCCGCAGCCGAGGTATCGAGCTGCACCGTTGCGTGCGTGCGGGCGGGCGCGGCGACCTCGCCGGCATGCATCACGATGACGCCGCAGGTGCTCGTCTTAACAAACTCGACCATCTTGGGATCGGTGAAGCCGGTCACGTCGTTGACGATCGAGGCGCCGCAGCGCACGGCCGCCTTGGCAACCGCTACATGACGCGTGTCGATCGAGACGATGGCGCCCTCCTTGGCCAGCGCGCGCACCACGGGCAGCACGCGGCGCGCTTCCTCATCGGGGTTGACCGGGGTAAAACCAGGGCGCGTGGACTCGCCGCCCACGTCGATGATGTCGGCGCCGGCGTCGAGCATCGCCAGGCCGTACTCGATGGCGGCATCGGGGTCGAAGTGCTCTCCGCCATCGCTGAACGAATCGGGCGTCACGTTGAGGACGCCCATGATGCGCGGACGGTCAAAGCTGAGCTCGTACTTTCCGCACCGCCATGTCTTGCTGTCGTTCGCCATGAACATCCTCCTAAAATGCCCACGCCGCCGAGCTTGGGGAGCTGGCGGCGGGGTCGCTTTGCACTCAGTCTTTCTATTGTATCCGCGCGCGCGGGCTAGAACGCAAACGCGGCCGCGATGTCGCAAGAAATCAGCAGGTCGGCATTTGCATCCTGATCGGTGGGAGCAAGGTTGCATATGGCCAGCGTATCGCCGGTAAAGTATCGCGTAAGGCCTGCCGCCGGATACACCACGAGCGAGGTCCCGCCCACAATGAGGGCATCGGCCGCGGCGATGGCGGCAACGGCACCGGTCAGCACATGTTCATCGAGCGGCTCTTCGTAGAGCACCACATCGGGCTTGATGCGGCCGCCGCACGCGGGGCACGCAGGCACGCCCGCGGCATCCTCGTGCTCGCGCGAGCAAATCCACTCGGCGCTATAGACCGTGCTGCACGACTGGCAATTGTTGCGATGGACCGATCCGTGCAGCTCGAACACGCGCTGTGATTCGGCCATCTGATGCAGGCCGTCGATATTTTGCGTCACCACGGCATCAAGCTTACCGGCGCGCTCCAGCTCGGCCAGCTTGGTGTGGCAGCGGTTGGGTTTAGCGTTAAGCGCGATCATCTTGGTGCGGTAAAAGTCGAAGAACTCCGCCGGATGCGCCTCGTAAAAGCTATGCGACAGCATGGTCTCGGGCGGATAGGCAAACTGCTGGTGATACAGGCCGTCCACGCTGCGGAAATCGGGGATGCCACTTGCCGTGGAAACACCAGCGCCGCCAAAGAAGACCACGCGCTTGTGGGTGTCAAACAGATCCGCCAGCGCGGCGGAGGCCTGCCTGGGGTCCGATATTGCCTGCGCCATATGAGTCCTCCGTCCTTAGTTAGTCGGGCAGCGTTGAGCGACGTCCCAGCATGCGGCCTTTAAGTCAGCATGCGCGGATCCCACCCCGCCCCTGTTGCGCTAATCTTAAGCCTGCCAACCCCGTCGAAAGGACACCATGCCTCAGACTTACACCTTTGCCTCGTGGAACGTTAACGGCCTGCGCGCCGTGCTCAAAAAGGACCCGAGCTTTATCCAGATCGCGCAAGAACTCGACGTCGATATCCTGGCACTGCAAGAGACCAAGCTGCAAGAAGGCCAGGTTGATATTGACCTGCCCGGTTATCACCAAACCTGGAGCTACGCCGAGCGCAAGGGCTACTCGGGCACCGCGGTCTTTAGCCGCCAGGAGCCGCTGCGCGTGCTGCACGCCGACGCGCTGCTGCCCTACGCCGGCGAAGGCGAGGCGGCCGTGCTCGTCGCCCAAGCCGCAACCGAGGGCCGCGTCTGCGCGCTCGAGTTCGACAAATTCTGGTTTGTGGATGTCTACACGCCCAACGCACAAAATGAGCTCGCGCGCATCGACGTGCGTATGGCCTGGGACGATGCCTACCGCGGCTTTTTGAACGCGCTCGAGCGCGAGACCGGCAAACCCGTCGTAACCTGCGGCGACTTTAACGTGGCGCATGAGGAGATCGACCTTAAGAACCCCAAGTCCAACCGCGGCAACGCAGGCTTTTCGGACGAGGAACGCGGCAAGTTTACCGAGCTGCTCAACGCCGGCTTTACCGATACCTGGCGCGCGGCAAACCCCGACGTCGAGGGCGTCTACAGCTGGTGGAGCTATCGCTTTAATGCCCGCAAGAACAACGCCGGCTGGCGCATCGATTACTTTCTGGTAAGCGATTCGATCGCCGCCAACGTTCGCGACACCGGCATCCGCGGCGACATCTTTGGCAGCGACCACTGCCCCGTCACCCTCACGCTAGAGCTCTAGCCCCAAGTAATTCCTCTAGGGGACAGAGGAAAACAGATCATGTGACCCCTCTCCCCCTATAAGGTGCGGTGGAATAGTTCCTGTTTGGGCAGCAAATAGCCAAAAACGAGAACTATTCCACCGCAAGTTCGTGAGGGAACGCGAAATGCCTTACAGCCCGTATTTCACGACGACACGGTTAATGCGGCGACACCAGGGCTTGTACAGGGCGGCCAAAAACACGCAGGTCGCAAGGCCGTGCGTAATGTCGAACGGTGCGGCGGTGGCAAGACGCGCCGTGGCGCCCGCCCACGTGAGCGGTTGAACAAAACCGATGATGTCATACGCGTTGATTACCACGCCGTATAGCAAACCCGAAGCAAAACCGTAGGTCAGTAGCGCCGGCATGCGCACGGTTCCATCCGCACGGTCGAACGCGCCCGCATGCGCCAGCGCGCCGCCAACATAGCCAACCAGACCCCAGGCATACATCTGCCACGGCGTCCACATGCCCTGTCCAAAAAAGAAATTGCTGGTCAGCGCCGCCAGCGCGCCAACTATAAAACCATTACGGCGGCCAAGCGTCGCCCCCGCGATAATGGCGATAGCGCTCACCGGTTTAAAGTCGGGAATGGGCCCAAACAGGATGCGCCCCGCCGCCGCCAGCGCCGCCAGCACCAGCGTGGGCATAATCTGGCGCAAACCCGGACGAGATGCCTCGTAACCCGCAAAGAACAGCGCGAGCACCAGCGCCACCACGACCAGCATGGCAAGTGCCGCCTGCTCAACGCCCGCTAGCAACGCCGCAGCCATCACCGCTGGCACCGCCAGCAGCAACGGGATCTCCAGTTTTGTAAGCAGGCGCGCGACGCGATAATCCGTCATCCCATCACGCCCTATAAAACACGTTGTCGGCAAAGAAGTCGGCCGGCGGCTCCATGCAGGCGATCTCACCGTCAAACATCATGGCAATGTCATCGGCAACCTGCTCGGCAAAATCCAGATCGTGCGTGGCCATAATGACGGTGCCGCCAGCCTTCGCATGGTCACGCAGGGCGCGGGCGATGATGCGGCGGCTCTCCAGGTCCAAGCCCTTCGTGGGCTCGTCAAGCAGCAGCAGCTCGGGGCCGATCAGCAGCAGCTTTGCCAGTGCGAGCAGCTGGCGCTGTCCGCCCGAGAGGTCGTAGGGGTGGCGCGTCTCCAGGCCGTCCAATCCCAGTTGCGCCGCACGCTCCCGCGCCAAGTTCTCGTCATATCCGCAGGTCGAAGCCCATTCTATCAGCTCATCGCGAACCGTCTCGGCAACCAGCAATGCTTTGGGATTCTGAGGCAGCAGCGCCGCCGAGGCCGCCCCGCGCACCATGCGGCCGCGCTGCAGCTTGGCGGTCTTCGCCAGCACCGAAAGCATTGTCGACTTGCCGCAGCCGTTACCGCCCGCAATCGCATGCACCGCGCCAGCCGAAAACGACGCATCGAGCCCGCGCAGCACCCAACCGCCCGCGCGATCGTAGCGAAACCAGCTCCCTGCCAGGGTGGTAGCCGACCCAGCGTGCATTTTTTGGAGTATTCTGCTTCCATCCGTGCGCGGGAAGGCTTCCGAGCCGTTCTCGAGCGACGTTTGCGCCACAAATTCAGACGATTTGTCCAATTCCGAACTTTTTTTCGCGCTCGATACGTCCCCGGGCGGCTCCAGAGAGCCCAAATTGTCCTCACGCCTGCTGAATACTCCTTTATTTGCACATCGGATGGCACCCCACCCCAACATGTCATCGGACAACAGCGATTCTCGGCGTCCCAAAGAAGCCATATCCGCCACCTCGCGCACGCGACCGTCCTCAATCCGGTACGCACACGTCGCGTATTCGAGCATTGGGCGCGGCTGATGCGTCGCCACAACAACCGTGCAGCCCAGCTCGCGATTCACGCGAAACAGCGCATGCAGAAAACTCTTCTCGGCAACGGGGTCGAGCTGAGACGTGGGCTCATCGAGCAGCAGCACGCGCGGGCGGAGCGCCAACACGGCGGCCAACGACAGCAGCTGCTTGCGACCACCCGAAAGCGTATCGGTATCGCGGTGGAGCCAATCCTCCAGCCCAAAGAAATAGCTGGTCTCGGCCACGCGACGACGCATCTCGTCACGCGCTAGCCCCAAGTTTTCCAGGCCAAACGCCATCTCGTGCCACACGGTCTCGCACACAATCTGGTTCTCGGGATCCTGAAACACATAGCCCACGCGCTCCGCGGACGTCCGAACATCCATGTCGGCAACGCTCTCGCCCAGCACGCGCAGTTCGCCAGCGCGCTCGCCCGTCGGCGCGATCTCGGGTTTGAGCAGCGAGAGTAGCGTCGACTTGCCCGAACCGGTACCGCCAACAAGCAGCGCAAACGCACCTTGGGAAACACGCCAATCAAGCCCCTCGAGCACCGGTGCCTCGGCCCCGGGATAGGCAAAACTAAGGCCCCGCACCTCAATCGCAGGCACATCGGAGCCGCACGCCCCGCCCGTTACCGAGCAGCTATCCAACCGAGCCATCAGCCAAACCTCTTCTCATCAATCGCGTGCAACGCGCAAGGCAGCACCATCCAGGCAGCGTACACGACATAGCCCGGCCACGGCGCCGGCACCGAGAGCTGCGGATAAAACGAATACTGCGTCGTCGCGGTCCACGCCACCGCCACCGCGGCAGCACCAAACAGCGCAAGCCCAACCAGCGCGGCAACGTCGCTGCGCCCCAGCCGATACCGCGCATACGTCGTACGACGCGTCGCGGCGCCCCACCCGCGCGAGCGCATCGCGTCCGCGCGCTCCAACGAATCTTCCATGCCCCAGCCCATCAATGCACTCGATGCCCGCAGGCGCGAGCGCACGGGGTCGGCCGGCGCGCGGCCCGGCACATCAATCGCATCCTGCACCGCCAGCACCGTACGGCCGCGGCGCAAAAACTGCGGGATAAGCCTCATGCACATCGAGATCATGAGCGCGATCACCGGTGCGGCGTTACCCAAAAGCGCGAGCACCTTGTCGTATTCGAGCATCGACGCCGCGGCCTCAAACCACAGCACGCTCGCCACAAACAGCCCGCCCATGCACAGGCCGTATACCATGCTCTCCAGATACACCGCGCGCATGCCAATACGGAACAGCTCCGTCGAGCCCGAGGCACTAAACAGTGGATTGACCAGCGCGATAATCAAAATCACCGGCAGCTGCCAGCGAAGTGCGCCCAGCGTGCGGGCAGCCCCACGCGTCGCAAATCCATACGCCAACCCGCCCGCAAGTGACAGCGCAATCAGCACCGGCTGCATCGAGAACATGGTGAGCCCCAGCGTCAGCACTATATAGAGCGCCGGCACAGCTGGATGCGACATCGAGAATGCCGCGACGGGCTCGCCGCCAAACTCCTCTCGTATGTTGTCCACGGGCACCCCCGTCCCCTCGCTCAAACGACAGCTCCGCAGCACCGCCGCCATGCACGGCCAGCGCAAACGCCACGCCGGCGGCGCAAGCCTCAACCGCCGCAATCCAATCGTTACGCGCTCAACATATGCCTGCGGTATCATATTGCGCCGTGTATCGTTTCCAAGCACACGTCTCTATAACGTAACAGGAGATCACATGGACGCAACCGCAATTATCCTCGCTGCCGGCGAGGGCACCCGCATGAAGTCGAACCACTGCAAGGTTTCGCACAAGATCCTGGGTAAGCCCATGGTCCAGTGGATCGTCGACGCTACCATCAAGGCCGGCTGCAGCCGCGTCGTGGTCGTCATCGGCAGCCACGCCGACGAGATGCGCGCCCTTATCGACGGCACCTACGCCAACAGCGCCACCAAGGTCGAGTGCGTCGAGCAGACCGAGCGCCTGGGCACCGGCCACGCCGTGAAGGTCGCGCTCGAGGCCTGCGGCATCACGCAAGGCCCCGTCGTCGTGCTCAACGGCGACTTGCCGCTCATCACCGCCGACACCGTCGCCAAGTTCGCGCAGACCGTCGCCACCGGCGAACTCGCCTGCACCGTCATGACCATGACCCCGCCTGATCCTTTTGGCTACGGCCGCATCAAGCTGGGCGCCGATGGTCAGATCGAGCGCATCATCGAGCAGAAGGACTGCACGCCCGAGCAGGCCGCCACGCTGCTGGAGTGCAACGCCGGCTGCTACGCCTTCGACGGCGCGCAGCTTGCCGCCCACATTAACGAGATCGGCAACGACAACGCGCAGTCCGAGTACTACCTGCCCGACATGCTCGAGATCCTCAAGGGCCACGGCCAGGCAGTCTCCATCTTCCACTGCGATGACTACCGCGACGGCCTGGGCGTCAACAGCCGCATCCAGCTCGCGCAGCTCACCGCCATCGCGCGCGACCGCATCAACGAGCACTGGATGGCCGAGGGCGTTACCTTCATCGACCCCACGCAGGCCTGGATCGGCCCCGACGCCACCATCGGCCGCGACACCGTCGTGTGGCCGCAGACGCACCTGATCGGCCACGTCACCGTGGGCGAGGAGTGCCAGCTCGGCCCCAACAGCCGTCTCACCGACACCACCGTCGGCAGCGGCTGCATCATCGATGAGACCATCGCCATCGAGGCCGTCATCGAGAACGGCGTCGACTGCGGCCCGCGCGCCTACCTGCGCCCGGGCACCCATATGCTCGATGGCTCCAAGGCCGGCACGCACGTGGAGATCAAGAAGTCCACGATCGGCGAGGGCTCCAAGGTGCCGCACCTGTCCTACATCGGCGATACCACCATGGGCTCCGGCGTCAACGTGGGCGCGGGCTCCATCACCTGCAACTACGATGGCGTACACAAGCACAAGACCGTCATCGGCAAGGATGCCTTCATCGGCTCCGACACCATGATGGTCGCGCCCGCCCAGATTGGCGACGGCGCGCTCGTGGCCGCCGGCTCCGTCATCACCGAGCCGGTCCCGGCAGACGCACTTGGCCTGGGTCGTGCCCGCCAGGTAAATATTGAGGGCTGGGCCGCCGATTATCGCCGCCGTCTGCACGAGGACGACGAGGTATAACGTTTTACCAAGCATCTAAGGAGCTGTTCCCATGGGGGCGGCTCTTTTTTCTATCGTGACCTGCGCGACAGGATGAGTGGTCGGTTCGTGTCCGTTGACGGTAAAGACGTTATCAAGACCCGATTAACCCCGTCGCGCGGTTACAATGCAACAAGGCATCTATATGGCATTCGATATAAAGGAGAAGGGTAATGCCGATTAATGATCCCGAGAAGTCGGAGAATATGCGCAAGTCCATCCGCGTGTATTCCGGTTCCTCCAACCGTCCCCTCGCTCAGAAGATCGCTGAGTACCTTGGGGTCGAGCTTTCGGGCCTTACGCTAAAGCAGTTCGCCAATGGTGAGATTTACGCCCGCTACGACGAGACCGTCCGCGGCGCCGACGTCTTCCTGATTCAGTCCGTGGCCGGCGGCAACGTCAACGACATGCTCATGGAGCTGCTCATCGCCACCGACGCTGCCAAGCGCGCATCCGCCCGCTCCATCACCGCCGTCATCACCCACTACGGCTATGCCCGCCAGGACCGCAAGGCCGGCCCGCGCGAGCCCATCACCGCCCGCCTCGTCGCCAACCTGCTCGAGCGCGCTGGCGTCAACCGCATCATCACCCTCGACCTGCACCAGGGCCAGATTCAGGGCTTCTTCGATATCCCGGTTAACCACCTGTCCGCGCTGCCGCTGTTTGGCCAGTACTACAACGACATGCACTTCGACACCGACAACCTGGTTGTCGTCTCCCCCGATGTGGGCCGCGCCAAGGCCGCCAAGAAGCTGTCCGACATGCTCGGCTGCGACCTGGCCATCGCCCACAAGGGCCGTCCGCGCCACAACGCCGCCGAGGTCATGGGCATCATCGGTGACATCAAGGGCAAGACCTGCATCATCAACGACGACATGATCGACACCGCTGGCACCCTGTGCGCCAACGTCAAGGAGCTCAAGGCTATGGGCGCTGGCGACATCTACGTCTGCGCCACCCACGGCATCTTCTCCGGTCCGGCCATCGAGCGTCTGAACGACGCCCCGATCGTCGAGTGCCTCGTCACCGACGCCATTCCCGTCGAGGTCGGCGGCAAAATCAAGACCATCTCGGTCGCCGAGGAGTTCGCTCAGGCCATCTCCGCCGTTTACCACGAGGAGCCCGTCTCCACGCTCGTCGGCGGCGACTTCGCGCTGTAATCCAGCGTGCATCTCATCATCTTTGGTGTTTTTAAAGGGTCGGAAGCTCGCTTCCGACCCTTTTTCTACCCCTCGACAACCTTCCCTGGACAATTAGTTCAGATACGTATTTTTTTAAAGCTCCAAAGGCCGTTCTGAGCCTTCTGAGCTCCCCGGCGAACGCCATACTGCCCAAAGCTCATCGCTTTCGAGTACGACCGCCGCATATTTACCCTCAAATCGCCCTCGAAAGCCCTTAGAAACGCCTCGAACGCCCGCCGTCTTATACGTATCTGAACTAACTGTCCAGTAGCTATCGTCAACCTTCGCGGCAGAGCTCAATTTCCTGCAATCCCCTCAACCGATTCCACCGATTTCATAACACCCAGCCGTTCATGGCGCGCAGCGCCCCGCTGAGCGAAAAGAACGGTATGGCGGTCGCATTCTGCCGCCAACTTAGTACGTTATAGCTATGACGACCGTGATTTCACATCTCTCCGCCCTCCGCGCAATTCGTCGCGCACGACGGGCGTACTCTGCCCTACCCTGGGACTCCGTTGATAGCGAACAGCAAGCACAGGCCTTGGCTGGCTGCATTCCCAACAATGACGCGATAGACTTTGGCGCACTTTCGATACTCGACGCCTGGAATGAAGATGATTCCGAACTGCTCGATCTTCTCGTTTCAAACGAAGACAACAGGCGCCCCGACAAGCGACTTCTTCAGCATATTCTCTCCACTCCTCTTCCTGAAGGTGCAATTATGCACGTCGAGGCCGACATCTACGCAACGTCTCCTGCCATGACAGCCATGCTTTGTTCCAAAAATGAATCAGTCGCCAAAACCTTGATGCTCCTTATGGAGCTGCTCGGAACCTACTCCCTTCCTCCCGGGGCAACATACCCCATTGCCTATGACGACATCTGGCCCAAGGGCGATGACTACGAAGCGATGGACGACCTCGATTGCCGGGGCGACCAGTCGGCGACCGAACAGCAGAACGAAACCCGCTACGAACAGGCACACTACAAATGCGAGCCCGCCACGACCATCGAAGATCTCGAGACTGTTGCACAGCTTGCCAAAAGCAGCTCATACACCTCGTTTCGCACGGCAGTCAATCTCGCCCAACCCGGATCTGCATCCCCAGCCGAATCCCTAATGTTTGCCGTTCTCGGAGCGCCCATGCGCTTTGGCGGATTCGGATGTTGCAGCCTGCCCATGGGAGGCCTGCTACTCAACTATCGAATCGACTTCGACACTCTTGCGGTCAACATGTCCTCCGGCATCCCTTACGCCATCTGCGACCTATATTGCCCGGCCGCCGGAGTCGACAACGAATACAACGGAATTGGGCATGAGCTTCAAAACGCTCGCATCCACGATGGCAATCGAAATAATGGCCTCAAGGCAATGGGCATCCACGTCCTGGTTATCAATCGCGACCAAATGAAAGACCTTGTTGCACTCGAAGCCTTCGCCCAAACGATGCATCGACTCGCGGGAGTCCGATTCCGATACCGTATCAAGGGCTATCGCAAGCGTCAGGCCGCTTGGCTCAACGCCCTGCGGGCCGGAATCGGCCTTGCGCCGGTCTAAACGGCGAATCACCCGTGCACCGTCGAGCAGGGCTGGACAGTTAGTTCAAATACGTATAAATGGACACATTGAATTAGGCTGTTTTGCAGTTATCTCTATACCATTCGCCCGATTTGAAGGCAGGGTAGACTTCAAAACAGCGTCATATGGACTAACTAAAGCTCCAAAACAACGTATCGGCATTGAATCGAGCAATTCGAGTTCTCAGAACTTATACGTATCCGAACTAACTGTCCACCTCGATTTCGACGGCCGTCCAAACGCCCCCAAACAACCTCAATTGCCCTCCATTTGACAGCGGCAACAGGGTCGCTCACCATAGCAGGCGACAAATCAACGAAAGGATGAACATGGCAGCTGCACAGCCGCTTAAGATTCGCATGGTTGCCGGACTTGGCAACCCTGGCGAGGAATATGCCGAGACCCGTCACAACGCTGGTTTCAAAGCAATCGACGAGCTGGCCCGTCAGGCCGGCGTCACGTACTGGAAAAACCAAGCAGGCGCCGAGATCGCGCTCATCAACATCAACGATCCCGAGGAAGAGGGCGACAAGCGCCAGATTGTACTGGTCAAGCCGCAGTCGTACATGAACACCTCGGGCGGGCCCATCTCCAAACTCTGCCGCGAGTACAAGATCAAGGCCGAGGAGCTGCTCGTCATCCACGACGAGCTCGACATTCCCGCCGGCGACGTACGTGTTAAGGTGGGCGGCGGCCACGCCGGCCACAACGGCCTGCGCTCCATCATCGACAAGATGGGCAGCCGCGACTTCAGCCGCATCCGCACCGGTATCGGCAACCCTCCCGGCAAGATGGCCGTGGCAGATTACGTGCTCAAGCAGCTGCGCGCCCGCGAGGCCGAGGACTTCCAGAACACCTGCGCCCGCGCGGCCGACGCCGCCGGCCTGGCGATCGTGCACGGCGTGGTCTATGCCCGCGACCATGTCAACGGCGCCGCCTCCGCCAACGGCAAGCACTAAAACCTATCATTTAGGAACAGGTTTATTTTGGCAGGTTTTACCTGCGGAAACGCCCCAGTTGCGGCATCGCAATCAACCGCGCGCCGACATACATGCATAGCATCCCAAAGGGGGCCTGCCTCATCACAACCCGAGGCCGGCCCCATTTGCCGTTTTACCTGATAAAACCGACCAAAATAAACCTCTCCCCCTTTGGTAGGCCAAAGTGGATAAACCCTGCTCCCAACCGCCGAAGACACACGTAAGTGACATGTCCATGAGGGTATAATTTGCACCGTATGTCTGCACAACGCCTGTGCGCGTACGGTTTTATTCGGGCTACCGTCCATTTCCGTGGAGGCACGGTTCGGCGGCCCTAACAAGAGAGGGGTTCTATGTATAAGATCCTGGAGAAGACGCAGTTCTCGGAGAAGGTGTTCAAGTTCCGCATCGAGGCGCCTGCAATCGCCAAGCATGCGCACGCTGGACAGTTCCTCATGGTTCGCGCCAACGAGACGGGCGAGCGCGTCCCGTTTACCCTGGCCGGCTGGAACGGTGACGAGGGCTGGGTCGAGTTCATCTTCATGGTGATCGGCAAGACCACCGAGATGCTTTCCACCTACGAGGCCGGCGAGTCGCTGCGCGACGTCGTGGGCCCGCTGGGAGTTCCCACCGAGATGGCCGAGGGCCCCTGCGCCGTCATTGGCGGCGGCGTCGGCCTGGCAATTGCCTTCCCGGTCGCCAAGCACCTGGTCGAGACCGGTCACGAAGTTCACGCCATCATGGGCGCCCGCACCAAGGACCTCCTGCTCATGGAGGACCAGTTCCGCGAGCTCCTCGACGAGGACCACATCCACATCACCACCGACGACGGCTCCTACGGCGAGCAGGGCGTTGTTACCGCTCCGCTGGAGCGCCTGCTGCAGGACAAGGCCGTGAGCCAGGTCTTCTGCGTCGGCCCCGTTCCGATGATGAAGTTCTCGACCCTCACCGCCCAGAAGTACGACACCCCCATCACCGCGTCCCTCAACCCCATCATGGTTGACGGCACCGGCATGTGCGGCTGCTGCCGCGTCGAGGTGGGCGGCGTGACCAAGTTCGCTTGCGTCGACGGCCCCGACTTCGATGCTACCTTGGTCGACTGGGATGACCTTCGTGCCCGCCAGGCCGCTTACCGTTCCGAAGAGGGCGAATCCCTCAAGGCCTATGAGGAAAAGAGCTGCGCATGCCACTAGTTAACGGTCGTTTCGTTGCCGATATGAAGTCGCCCCGCACCCCCGATAACGAGGAGCCGGCTGCCGAGCGCGCCTGCGACTTCCGCCCCGTCGACAAGGGCTTCACCGAGGAGATGGCGCTGGCCGAGGCCGAGCGCTGCCTCAACTGCAAGAAGCCGTTCTGTGTTGAGGGCTGCCCCGTCAACATCAACATCCCCCGCTTTATCGAGCAGATCCGCGCGAAGGACTTCGGCGGCGCCCTCGATACCATCCGCGAGGACTCCATGCTTCCCGCTATCTGCGGCCGCGTCTGCCCGCAGGAGAACCAGTGCGAGGGCAAGTGCATCCGTGGTAAGAAGTCCGAGCCCGTGGCCATCGGCCAGCTCGAGCGCTTCCTGGGTGACCGCCCCGAGCTCGCCTCCACGCCCAAGATGGCTCCCAAGAACGGCAAGAAGGTCGCCGTCGTGGGCTCCGGCCCGTCCGGCATCACCTGCGCCGGCGAGCTCGCCCGCAACGGCTTTGACGTTACCGTCTTTGAGGCTTTCTTCACCGGCGGCGGCGTGCTGGTCTACGGCATCCCCGAGTTCCGTCTGCCCAAGGCGGTCGTCAAGCGCGAGATTGACGGCCTGGAGGACATGGGCGTCAAGTTTGAGTACAACTCCGTCGTGGGCAACATGGCCACGGCCGAGGAGCTGTTCGAGCAGGGCTTCGACGCCATCTACGTGGCGACCGGCGCTGGCCTGCCCAAGTTCCTCAACGTCCCCGGCGAGAACCTGCCCAACGTCTTCTTCGCAAACGAGTACCTCACCCGCGTGAACCTGATGAAGGCCAACAAGTTCCCCGAGTACGACACCCCCACCAAGCACGGCAAGAACGTCGTCGTCTTTGGTGGCGGCAACGTGGCTATGGACGCCGTCCGTACCGCCAAGCGCCTGGGCGCCGAGCACGCCATCATCGCCTATCGTCGTACCGAGGACGAGATGCCCTGCCGTCGCGCCGAGCTGCACCATGCCAAGGCCGAGGGCGTCGAGGTTCTGCCGCTCGTCTCCCCGCTCGAGTTTGTCGCTGGCGAGGACGGCTCCGTGTGCGCCGTCAAGGTCCAGAAGATGGAGCTCGGCGAGCCCGACGAGTCCGGCCGTCGTCGCCCGGTGCCCATCGAGGGCGCCATCGAGGAGATCCCCTGCGACGTCGCAATCTCGGCTATCGGCACCAACGCCAACCCCTTCGCAAAGAAGATCGGCGGCAAGATGGAGCTCAACAAGTGGGGCTACATCATCGCCGACGAGGAGACCGGCCAGACCACCGATCCCCGCATCTGGGCTGGCGGCGACATCGTCACCGGTGCCGCTACGGTCATTCTGGCGATGGGCGCCGGCAAGAAGGCCGCCGCTTCCATCACCAAGAGCCTGCTGGGCGAGTAGTCACCCTCAGCGTTAGCCATCAAACGGCAAAGTCCCCGTCGAGCACACGCCCGGCGGGGACTTTTTCTATGCCAGTCGACCGACCACCACAAAGGTGCCTGTCCCCTTTGTGGTGGTTTTTGGTCGGTTAAGCCTCGAGTTGCGCCACTTTGTAGCGGTAGGCAGCGGCAATGACGTCTTTACAGCCTTCGCGTCCCAACTTGGCGCGGTTGACAACGATATCCTTACCGCTCGCCATCTTCCACTTTCCGGCGCTGTAGCGCTTATAGAACGCCTCGCGCGCCTTCTGCTGCTGCTTGACCAGCTTGGCGCCCTTCTTTTTGTTGAGGCCGCGCTTCTTGCGCACGATCTCGACGCGGTCCTCAAAGGGCGCAGTCACCAGCACGGCGATGTGATTGGGGTTGTTGCGCAGCAGATAATCGGACAGACGGCCTTCGATAATGCAGCTCTCGGTCTCACCCAGATCCAAAATCACCTGGCTCATCTTTTGGAACAACTTGTCCGAGTACGAACGCGCATCGTAGCGGTCGGGCAGAAACGCCATGTTCTCCACGGCCAGACGCTCGTCGTAGGCGGCCATCTTGTCGAGCGACTCGCCCGCGCGCAGCGAAGCACGCACCAGCAGCTCGTTATCGTACAGCGGAATCCCCAGCTCATCGGCGAGGATACGACCAATCTCGTGGCCCTCGGCGCCAAAGTCGCGCGCGATGGTAATGACCACAGGACTCTTCTTATTCTCCAGACCGCTCATCGCGATTCCTTTCTCTATGTGACAAAGGGACAGTCCCTTTGTCACATTCTACGCTGCCACCATTCGCCTCTGATATGCGCGAACCAGCAACGAGATACCAAAGTTGAGCACAAAGTACATCGCAAATACCAGGCCGTAGAGCATAAGCACCTGCGACAGGTCGATCGCATGGGCCATCACGACGTTTGCCGTGTACATGAGCTCGGCCACGTTAATGCCCGAAAGATACGAGCTGTCCTTAATGACGGTCGTGCACTGGCTAAACAGCGCCGGAATGATCGTCTTAAACGTCTGCGGCAGAATGATGTAGCACATGGTGGCAAAGAAGCCAAAGCCCTGGCTCTGCGCTGCCTCAAACTGGCCGCGCGGAATCGAGTTGAGACCGCCGCGCACAATCTCGGCCATAACGGCGCTGGTAAACAGCGTAAAGGCGATGGTCGAAATCACAATGTCCAAACCCTGCACCGTAAAGTAGATAAACAGGATCCACAGCAGGTTTGGCGTGCAACGGAACAGCTCGATATAGGCGCTCACCAAAATACGAAACGGGCGGGGCGCATAGCTTTTAACGAGCGCCAGCACCGTGCCAAAGATGAGCGAGAAAAAGATCGACAGCGCCGAGATCTCGATTGTCTTAACAAAGCCGCCCCAAATGTAGAGCAGGTTGGTCGCGTTGAAGATTTCCATGCGCTAGGCCTCCTCTACGTTGTCGAGCCCCAGCTCGGCCAGGCTCACGCCGCGCGGACGCTCCTTGGAGCGGCGCTCGAGCCACTGCACCAGCATGGCGAGCGGAAAGCAGATGATGAAGTACATAAGGCAGCAGACGATGTATCCCTGCAGGTAACCGTACAGACTCACAAAGTTGTCGGAACGGTACATAAGGTCGCCGCCGGCCACAAGCGCCAGCACCGACGTGTTCTTGACCAGGTTGAGCGCCTGGTTACACAGCGGCGGCAGAATGATCTTGAATGTCTGGGGCAGCACGATGTACCAGTACGCCTGCGCACGGGTGAAGCCCTGGCTCTGGGCCGCCTCCATCTGACCGCGCGGAACCGCCTCGATACCAGTGCGGATGACCTCCGAAATGTAGGCCGCGTGATACAGGCCCACACCCAAGAAGCCCAGCACGAACGGCGCGATGCGCACCGGCTGATCGGCACCGGTTATGGCCTGCAAAAACTGCGGACCGGCCATGTACATAAAGAGCACCTGTACGGGCAACGGGGTGTTCTGGTAAAACTCCACGTACACGCGGCTTATGGCGCGCAGCACGCGCGAACGAGTGGTAGAGAACACGCCCAGCAGCGTGCCCAGCACCAGCGACAGCAGCAGGCCGGCAACGACCACCTGCAGCGTCACGCCAAAGCCCTCCCAGAAGGGCCCCATGTTTTGGAATGTCGTCGACCAACGGTCGGCGTCAAATAATCCTTCGAGCATTTGATTCCTTCCTTGGACGATGCGCCTATACAAGACCCCAGGTCTTGACCTCTTGGTCGAGCCAGCCGTCGGCCAGGCGATCGCAAATCACCTGATCGACCACGGCCGAAAGGTCGCAGCCCTTCTTGGTCGCCACGCCGTAGCCCTGCTCACCAAACTTGACCTCGGGCTGCAGCAGCTCAACGGTCTCGTTCATGTAACCGGCCAGCGTGGAGCGGTCCATGGCAAAGACGTCGATATTGCCGGCGTCGAGCGAACTCTTGATGATGGGGTAGCCGCTAAAGGCCCTAAACTCGGGCTTGCAGCTAAAGCCGTTGTCCTTGATCATCTGCTCGATCAGGCCCTGCGTGGTGGCACCCTGGCTCACGCCAATGACCTTGCCGTCCAGGTCCTCAATCGAGGTAAAGCCCGAACGCTTCTTGACCATGAGTCCCACGTAGTCGGTGCGGTACGGCGTCGAGAAATCCCAGCTCTTCTTGCGCTCGTCGGTGATGGTGTAGGTCGCCGCGACCACGTCAAGTTGGCCGTTATCGATCAGCGGGCCGCGCGTCTTGGGCGTTACGTCGGTAAACTCGACAAGCTCCTGAGCGCGAGCCTCCTTGTAGCTCACGCCAAAGACGGCAGCGGCGATCTGGTAGCACAAATCGACTTCCATGCCCTCAAAGCTGCCCTTGGCGGTGTCGTAGTAGCCGTAGCCGGGAACGTCCTTCTTAACGCCGGCATTCAGATGGCCACGCGACTTAATGGCCGCAAGCTTGGACCCCTTGTCGGAACCCTCGCCGCTGGTGGAGTTGCCGCAACCGGTAAGCGCGGCCCCCGTCAGCGCGAGCATGCCGGCGCCCGCCAGCTGCAAAAAGTGACGGCGCGACACGGCCGCCCTCGTCATATCCGTCATGTCCATCACCGCGCCTAGTGCAGAATCTTGGACAGGAACTCGCGGCAGCGCGGGTTCTCGGGGTTATCGAAGAAGTGCTCGGGCGTGCCCTCCTCCAGGATGCGGCCGTCCTCCATAAAGATGACGCGGTCGGCCACCTGGCGCGCAAAGCCCATCTCGTGCGTCACGCAGATCATGGTGATGTCCTCCTGCGCGAGCTCAATCATAACGTCCAGAACCTCCTGGACCATCTCGGGGTCGAGCGCCGAGGTCGGCTCGTCAAACAGGATGATGGGCTGCTTGGTGCACAGGGCACGGGCGATGGCGATGCGCTGCTGCTGACCGCCCGAGAGATTCTGCGGATACTCGCCGGCCTTATGCGCCATGCCAACGCGCTTGAGAGCGGCGATGGCGATCTCGGTCGCCTCCTCCTTGCTCTTCTTTTGCAGCTTGATGGGCGCGAGCGTCAGGTTGCCGAGCACCGTCATGTTGGGATACAGGTTGAACTGCTGAAACACCATGGAACTATACTTGCGAGCCATCTCCAGGTGATTCTTTTTGGTGAGCGGCGTACCGTCGATGACGACCTCGCCCGACGTGGGCTCCTCCAGATAATCGACGCAACGGATGAGCGTCGACTTACCCGAGCCGGAAGGCCCGATCATTACGAGCTTCTCGCCGCGCTTGACGGTGAGATTGATATCTTTGAGCACATGCAGGTCGCCAAAGTACTTGTTGAGATGCTTGATCTCGATCATGTCTGCCATGAATGTCCCTTCCCTGCGTTTACACGAGTTGAACTATTGTACGGAAAGAACCGCGTTTCCGCAGCCCACACTACATTCCCGTAAAGAACCCGCAACCTTTAACCCACTCATTGGGGACGGGCTTAAATGAGTACCCGCTCATTGGGCACTCATTTAAGCCCGTCCCCAATGATTGCCCAGCCCAGCAAAAAGGGGAGCGACCGCAATGGTCACGTCCCCTTAACATCAACTATGTACCGCTCGGCCCTTAAGCCAGCTTTGCTCCGACGATCTTTGCCGCGGCAGGCTTATCGAAGTTGCCGCCGGTGGCCTTGCCGAGTGCTCCCATGACCTGGCCCATCTGCTTCTTGGAAGTAGCGCCCAGCTCGGCGATGACCTGCTCGATCAGGGCCTCGAGCTCCTCGCCCGAAACCTGCGCGGGCAGCAGGCTCTCCAGAATCTTGACCTGCTCGGTCAGGTTGTCGGTACGCTCCTGGTCGGTGCCGGCCTTGATGGACATCTCCAGCGTCTCGCTCGTCTGCTTGATCAGACGCTTGATCATGCTGTTGACGTCTTCCTCGGTCACGTCGCGGCGCTCGTTAACCTCGATATTCTTCACCTCGGCCTTGACCTGGCGAATGATAGACAGGCGAACCTTGTCCTTGGCCTTCATGGCCGCAATCATTTCCTTCTGCAGTTCTTCGTTGGTCATCTGCAAATCCTCCTCAATAGTGCGGTCGGCACTCGCACGAGCGCCGCCCCATGATTACTTAGTCGTCGACGAATCGTCGGTCGAACTCTTGGTGACGCCCTTTAGACTCACGTTATAGGGTACGTCCTTGGGCATGGGGTTGACGGTAATGTCGGCGTCCTTCTTGTACTGCTCCAGCCACTCGCTGTATGCAGTGCTGGCCGCCTGCGTCTTCACCACGTTGGAGATGTACTTCTTGATGTCCTTGGGCACCTGCTTAATGTCATCGACCTGATTATCGACATGGAAGTAGTCGGTGCACTTGATGATGTGATAACCATAGGTCGACTCGACGACGTCGCTCACATCGCCCTTGTTTAGTCCCTCGAGCGCCGCCTGGTAGCTGTCGACGAAGGTGGTGAGCTTGTCCCAGCCCACATCGCCCTTCTTCTCCTTGGAGCCGGTGTCATCGGAATACTGCTTCACGGCGTCCTCAAAGCTCAGCTCACCGGAGTTGATTTTGTCCAGGCACTCCTGCGCCTTGGCCTTGGCGGCGGCCTTGTCCTCGTCAGATGCGTCGGAATCAACCTTGATCAGGATGTTCGACGAGCGGCGGGCATCGTTGTAGTTAGACAGGTTCTCGTTGATGTAATCGACGATCTCGCTGTCCTTGGGCTTACTGGTGGGCGCCACGGCGTCCTTAAGCTTTTGCTGTGCCAGGTTCTCCTTGAGCGAGTCCTTGTAGGTGTCCTCGGTATAGCCGTAGGTCTTAAGGGTCTTCTTAAAGGCCTTGGCACCGCCCGCGCTCTTGCACGCGTCCTTCCATGCCTTCTCGACCTCCTCGTCCGACACCGTCACGCCGTTTTCCTTCTGCGCCTGCTGGAGCAGAATCTGCTGCGTGTAGGAATCGATGAGCTGCTTGCGGTACTTTTTGGGCGTCAGGTCGTTGTCGACCAGATACTGCGCCCAGTCCTTGTCCTTGGTGTAACCGTAGGACGTGCGCATGCTCATGATCTGCTTGGTCACGGTGTCCTCGGTGAGGTTGGTGCCGTTGATGGTGGCGGCGACACCGCCGGTAAGCTTGTAGCTCGAGGTATCCTCTGCCTGCGACATGAGACCGGAGCATGCCATGGCCGAGACGGAAAGCAGCATTGCCAGCACGCCGATAACCACCAGGACGATCTTGACGGTCTTAGACACGTACGTCTTGCGCTGCTTCTTACGAGAGCTGGAGGCAGCGCGAGCCTGCTGCTCGGGCGTCGGCGCGGCCTCGGAGTTCTTTTTCTTGTTTGCCATAGTTGGCCTTTCGCATCACGAATCGAACAAACGCCATTGTGTCACAACGCGGACCCCGCGACACACCTGGTGCATGGGGGACAGGTTAATCTGCACCATTTTGGTGCAAAGGGGGCTGTTCTGGCTGTCGGCAGTTAGGGACATTCCTTTTCTGCCGGCAGTTAGGGACAGTCCCCAAGTGCCGGCCCTAAAAGTGGCGACGGATGGCGTCGACCATGCCCTGGCATGTGGTCTGGCCGAGCACATCGGCTGCGGCATCGGCGCCCATAAAGATGTTCATGAGTGCCTGCAGGGCCTCGACCTGGCCGCCCGGCTCGGCGATGCCCAGATTGATGACGATCTGCGCCGGCACCGGAGCGCCCATGCCAGCCATAGCGTTAAATGTCACGGGCGCGGCGGGCTTCACCACCGCGATATAGGGCTTGGCCACAAACCCCGGATCGGTATGCGGAATGGCAATGTTTGCCGCCGGCATAGCGAGACCCGTGGGATAGGCATCCTCGCGCGTGCGGACGGCATCGAGCCAACCGGATGCAATGTAGCCATGTGGTGCAAGCTCGCCCTCAAGCCGCGCGAACACCTCATCCGGCGTCGCACACTCCCAATCAAAAAACACCAGCTCAGGCGTAAACAGCGCTTCGTTATCCGCCATACGCTCACCTCTCTCATCTAGTCACCTGGGACGTTCTTAAACGACTAGTCGTTAAAGAACGTCGCAGGTGACTACCCAAAACAAAGGGTGGCCACGTGCGCCTTGGCGCCAATGACCACCCTGACTACTCGGCTAAATTGTACTGTGCGCCACTAGCCGCGAGGCGCATCAATTGCGACCTTGCCGCTCTCCAGCACGTGAACGCGACCGTCGGCGAGCATTTGCACGACCTCGGGATACAGCACATGCTCGATCGCGTGGATGTGCTCCTCGAGTGTGTCGACGTCCCAGCCCTCCTCGACAGCCAGTGCACGCTGGGCGATGATGGGGCCGTTGTCGTAAATCTCGTTGGCAAAGTGCACGGTCACGCCGGTCACCTTGACGCCGCGAGCAAACGCATCGTCAATCGCATGGGCGCCGGTAAAGCTCGGCAGCAATGCCGGATGCAGGTTGACCACGCGATTGGGAAACGCTGCCAGCAGCGGCGTGTGCACCATGCGCATATAGCCGGCCATGACCACATATTCGCAGCCGCGCTCGAGCAGCTCATGCGCAATGATCTCGTCAGCCGCGATGGGATCGGCATAGACATCCTTGGACAGCGTGAGTGTCTGGATGCCCGCACGCTCGGCACGCTGCAGGCCCTTGGCCGAAGGACGGCTCGACACCACAAGTTCAATCGAGGCGTTGAGCTTGCCGGCGGCGATCAGGTCGATCAGCGCCTGCAGGTTGGTACCCGAACCGCTGATAAGCACGCCAATCTTAAGCGGCTCGGCCGTATCGGTGCCGGTCGGACGGGTGTAGGGTACAAAGCCCAGGCCCTCGGCAGCAACCATCTGCTCGTTAGCGCTCATCGGAGTACACGACCTTACCGGAGCCCTCGACGCACTCGCCCACGCGGAACGGCTTCTCGCCCAGCGCGACCAGGGCCTCGGTCACGGCAGCCTCGTCCTCGGGGGCGACGATCAGGCACAGGCCAACGCCCATGTTGAAGGTCTTGCATGCCTCGTTGGGCGCGAGCTCGGCCTGGCGCGACACATAGGTGATGACGGGCGGAACGTCCCAACCCATCTCGGCGCCGTTGCGGGTGACCACGGCGTCGACGTCGTCGGCGAGCGCGCGGTTGAGGTTCTCGGTGATGCCGCCGCCGGTGATGTGGGCGATGGCGTGCACCGGAGCGCCACCGCGCAGCAGCTCCAGAATCGGCTTGACATAGATGCGCGTGGGGGCCAACAGGGCGTCTGCCAGCGATGCGCCGCCGAGTTCCTCGAGCGGACGGCTCAGCTCCTCGGCCTTAGCGGCGGCCTCGGGCGTGCCCGGCTTAATACCGTCGACGCCAATGACCTTACGCACGAGCGAGTAGCCGTTGGAGTGCACGCCGGTGGAAGGCAGGCCCAGGATCACGTCGCCGGGGCGGACGTTCGCAGGGTCGAGCATCTTGGGACGGTCGACGACGCCCACGGTAAATCCGGCAAGGTCGTAGTCGGCAGGAGCCATGACGCCGGGGTGCTCGGCCATCTCGCCGCCCACGAGCGCGCAGCCCGCGAGCTTGCAGCCGTCGGCCACGCCCTTGATGATCTTTGCCATGTGCTCGGCCTCAATGTGACCGATGGCAACGTAATCCAGGAAGAACAGCGGCTCGGCGCCCGAAGCCAAAATGTCATTGACGCACATGGCGACCAAGTCCTGGCCCACCGTCTCGTGACGGTCCATGATCTGGGCGAGCACGAGCTTGGTGCCCACGCCGTCGGTGCCGCTGATCAGGATCGGGTCTTCCATATCCTTGAGCGCGGCAGCCGAGAACAGGCCACCAAAGCCACCGATGCCGCCGATAACCTCGGGGCGGTTGGTGTCCTTGACCATCTGCTTAATAGCGTCGACGGCGCGGCCACCCTCGGCGGTATCGACGCCGGCGTCCTCATACGTCACATGCTTGCTGTCGCTCATCTGAGCCTTCCTCTCCCACTACCGTGGCGCCGCGCGGGCGCCAAACGGTGCTCATAGTTGCGTTCATTTCGGCGCGCGCCATAACAGCACGCGCCGTCATATCAACAAAACAGCAGGTAAAACCTACCAGAATAAACCTGTCCCTAAATGGCAGATTTTAGGCCTCGCCGTGCTCCTCTTCCCAGCTGCGGTCGTCGTATTTCTCGACCACGGCGTCGTCGTCAAAGTGCAACGGCTTGTCCAGGTTGCGGGGCTTAAAGCCCTCCATGAACTTGTCGCGGCCAAAGCTCTCGGGAATCGCTACGGGGTAGCGTCCGGTAAAGCACGCATCGCAGTAACCGCCCTTGGGCATGACCTTAAGCAGGCCCTCAACCGAAAGGAAGGCCAGCGAATCGGCGCCAATGTACTCGCAGATCTCATCGACCGTCTTGTTGGCGCTGATAAGCTGCGACTGCACGTCGGTATCGATACCGTAGAAGCACGGCCAGATGACCTCGGGCGAGTTGATGCGGATATGAATCTCCTTGGCGCCGGCGTTGCGCAGCATCTTGACGAGCTGCACCATGGTGGTGCCGCGGACGATGGAGTCGTCGATGACGACCAGGCGCTTGCCCTCGATGTTGTCGCGCAGCGGGTTGAGTTTCATACGCACGCCCATGGCGCGCAACTCCTGCGTAGGCTCGATAAACGTGCGGCCCACGTAACGGTTCTTGATAAGGCCCTCGCCAAAGGGAATGCCGCTCTCGTGCGAATACCCCTCCGCGGGCGGCAGGCCGGAGTCAGGCACGCCGATGACCAGGTCGGCCTCGACGGGCTCCTCATGTGCCAGCTGACGACCCATGTCGTAACGGCAGGCGTAGACGCTCTTGCCGTTCATGATGGAATCGGGGCGGGCGAAGTAGACCTGCTCAAAGATGCAGTTAGCAGGCTCTTCGGCGGCGGGCACACCCTGCTCGGACACAAGGCCCTCGGCGCTGATGCGCAAAATCTCACCGGGACGGACGTCGCGGACGTACTCGGCGCCCACAATGTCGAGCGCACAAGTCTCGGAGGCGACGACCCAGCCGCCGGCGCGGGTGACACGGGTGGTGGCGTCGACCGTCGCGGCGCCGTCCTGCGACGGCAGCTTCGAAACGGATGCGGCATCGGCCTGGTCCAGGCCCTCGTCCACCAGCTTGCCCAGCACGAGTGGGCGAATGCCGTGCGGATCGCGGAATGCATAGAGCGCCTGCTCGTTGATGAGCGTCATGGCGTAGCCGCCACGCACGAGCTCCATGGTCTTGCGAATGCCCTCGCGCAGATGGCCTGTACGCTGAGTAAAGTAGCCGATGAGTTTGGTCGCGACCTCGGAATCCGAGTTGGAGAGGAACGGCACGCCCAGCTCGATCAGCTGGCGGCGCAGCTCGTCGGTGTTGACGAGGGTGCCGTTGTGCGCGAGCGCGATAATGACGCTATTGATGGTAGAGAGGTGCGGCTGAGAGGCTTCCCAGCTCTTGGCGCCGGCGGTGCCATAGCGCACATGACCCACGGCCAGCTGACCGGAGAGCGTCGATAAGTCGGCATTGGAGAACACGCGGTCGAGCAGGCCCAGGTCCTTGCGGACCATAACCGTACCGCCGTCACCAACAGCGATTCCCGCCGATTCTTGGCCACGGTGCTGCAGTGCACGCAGGCCAAAGTACGTCAGTCGAGCCACGTCACGATCGGGCGCCCACACACCAAAAACGCCGCATTCCTCATGCAGCTGGTCGGAGTCCGGATCATACGTCGACATGGCGTTCACCTGTCCCGCGGCGCGCTCGGCCGCGCGGATGGTTTCTTGAGACATGGCATCCCCTCAGAGCCTCGTATTTTGGCGTTACCCGCCTTATTATACGCACGGCGCGACGCGCTCCCCAGCGCATGAGCAGCGCTTTTTAAAAGCCCACCGAGCTAATAATCCGTTTTGCGGCCAAACATTTTATTGGTCTGCCCAGTGCAAGCGCCCGCGCCCCCATATGGCCGCCGCGTCCACCGTTGGGGATTGCAAAGTTGCAATTGGGACGTTCGTCCTGTCTTTTAGCAGGTCGGCGGCGTATCCTAGTAACCTAGGACAAAGCGAGAAAGGTTCTGTATGGATCGAAACGAACTCGACCCCAGCGTCCCCAGCGCCACGGAGGTCAAGAAGATTCCCCTCATCATTAAAGTGTACGCCGTCCTGTGCATCCTGTCCGGCGTGGGCACACTCCCGTCGGTCGCCGTCTTTATGTGGCAGGTCATCACCGCACTCATTAACGGCAACGCCGCCGCTAAGCTCGGTGATAACACCCTGGTCGCGGTTGGCCTTATCGTCGCCGGCATTATGCTCTCGGCGGCAAGCGCGATCATCTTAATCGTCTTTGGCCTGGACCTCATCAAGGACCAGCGGCGCAATGCCGCCCGCCTGTCTTACGTCCTCATCGCATTGACCGTCGTGGAGCTTTTAGTTGACGTGATGCTCCAGGGTATCGGACCCTTCCTGCTGCGCCCCGCCATTCAGCTCGGTATCCTCATTGCGCTGTCGGCCACCGTCGACCCCACGCTACGCCAGGAGCGCGAACTGCAGCGCCGTCTGCAAGAGATGCTCGACCGCGATGCCGCCGCCGAGGGGATGCTCGGCCGCGACGAAACCGGCGAGGGCTACATCAAGCTCAACTACTTCAACCTGTTCTGGGTATTCTTCGTCTGCAGCGTGTTAGGTCTCATTCTCGAGGAAGTCTGGCATATGGTCGTCGTCGATCCCGGCGTCTATCAGGACCGGGCCGGTATGCTATTTGGCCCCTTTAGCCCCATCTACGGATTTGGCGCGGTGCTCATGACCATGGCGCTCAACCGCTTCTATAAAAAGAATCCTCTGATCATTTTCCTGGTAAGTGCCCTGATCGGCGGCGCTTTCGAGGTGTTTGTAGGCTGGTTTATGCAGACCTCATTTGGCGTGGTGTCGTGGAGCTACTCGCACATGAAACTGTTCGGCATGCCCGACCCACTCGCCGTCCTTACGGGCGGACGCACCTGCACGGGCTTTGCCTGCCTGTGGGGCCTGGGTGGCCTTATCTGGATCAAGCTGCTGCTGCCGAGGCTGCTCAAGCTCATCAACATGATTCCGTGGAAGAGTCGCTACTCGGCTACCGTCATCTTTACCGTCATTATGCTGGTCGACGGCGTCATGACGCTGCAGTCGCTCGACTACTGGTACCAGCGCGTCAACGGCACGGAGCCGGATATTCCCGTCGCGCAGTTCTACGGCAAGTATTTCGATAACGACTACATGGAGAACCGCTTCCAGAGCATGACCATGAGCCCCAAGGATGCGACGCGCGTGTAGCGCCAACCGCGCCCAAAACGCAAAATGCCCGCCGGTATCACACGTACCGGCGGGCATTTTTATAAACGAGCCTTCTATCGACGCAAGCCTCTACGCCTCGCGCTCGACCTCACTCACGCATTCATTCTTGATGGTGCCAACGAGCGCCTGCAGCGCATCGACCACGTGCGGGCGAATGTCCCCGCCGATGAGCACGAGCATGATGTCGTCACCTACGGCAAGCTCGCCGCTTGCCAGCCACACGCGCACATAGCCAATACCCGGCATCGCGCTCGTGGCCTCGATAGCAGCCTGCACCTTCTGAGCATCGAAGCCGAACACCATGCCGCCAACCCTGCGCCCGGGAGCTACGCCATCGGTTTTGATCCCGCGGACCTCGGACTTGGGCGTCGCGCGCACCACACCGTTATGCGTCAGATACATCCCACAGTCTCCCGCCGAAGCATCGGCCTTGGCCTCGCGCAGCCAAGCATCAACCGAAGGCATCGTTTTGCCATTCTCGAGCATCATTTCCCCTTTCACCGTCATTGAGTAGCCCATTATCTATTCCTCGACCGGCGTGAGCACCATGACGGCGCGTGTGTTGCTCAGCGACAGCGAACGACAGGTCACGAGCGTCACGACCTTGGTTGCCGAAGCGGCACGATCGGTGGCATCGCTCGCCACGGCAGAGGCACCGTCAAGCATCTCGGACAGGTAGTTCTTGAGCCCGTCGTCACCCTCAAAGTTGGTCGCGCGCGCCTTGGAGTACGTATCCTCAACGACCTTGGTCGCCAGCGGACGCAGCTTATACGTTGCATCGCGCGTGATGTAATACACGTACTCGATGCTATCGAACGTCGCTTGGTCGGTGGTGTCCGAAATCACGTTGAACATCGACCCATCGTTCATATGGTGGCCGTAGATCGTGGTCTGCTGATCCACCATGCCTGGCGCGGTGTCGTCGCTATCCAAGAAGATGGCACCGGACGCGTTAGCCGTACCGTCAAACAGCGTGTTGAGGTATTTGGAGTTGTTGTTGGTCTGCACGACGGGATAGTTGATGTTGGTGCCGGGCGCGTAAATCCAACCCACAACCTCGGGATTCGTCTGGGCAAGTGCATCAAAGTCTATAATCGGCACGCCGCTGGCGTCCTTGTCGCTCACATATTGTTTTTCGATCTTTTGATACGACTCGCTCGCCTGCTTGTAGCCAATCTGTGCATTGATAAAGATAGCGGCGGCGGCGACAATCAGACCGATACCGATAATGATGAGCAGAATGGGAATGATGGAGCGGCGCTTTTTGCGCGGCGGCTCAGTGTAGCTGGACGCCGCGCCGCTCGTTTGCCTCGGCGTCCGGGCCTGCCTCTTTGCCGTGCCATATGACGAAGGGCGATACGCAGCCGGCGCGTCCTGTCGACGATGCGTCGCCGGCGTCACAGGACGCGGCGCGCGCGGCTGCTGAGGAGAGGATGTCCGACCCTGCTGCGCCGCACTGGCAGCACCCGGCTTCGACGGATCGGGAATCTGAGAAGCCTTGAATCGTTTTCCCTGATAGTCGGACATGGCTCTCCTTATACTGCGGTAAAACGGCGGAACGCCTAGGCGTCGGCCATCTCCTGCTTCATCTTCTCGATAACCTTGCGGTACTCGGGGTCGCAAGCGCCCAGAATCTGCGTGGCGTAGATGGCGGCGTTCTTGGCGCCGTTGATGGCAACGCAGGCCACGGGCACGCCCGAAGGCATCTGCACCATCGACAGCAGCGAATCCATACCGCCCAGGTCACTCGTCTTCATAGGCACGCCGATAACCGGCAGCGGCGTGAAAGCAGCCACGACACCACCCAGGTGAGCGGCCTTGCCGGCGGCGGCGATAATCACTTTGATACCGCGATCGGCGGCAGTCGAAGCCCACTCGTGGACCTTCGCCGGTGTGCGGTGTGCGCTCGCAATGACAAGCTCATAGGGCACGCCCAGCGCCTCGAGCTCGGCGGTGCAGCCTTCCATAACGCCCAGATCGGACTTGGAACCCATGATGATCCCGACAACCGGCTTTTGATCTGCCATAAACAAAGACCTCCTGTTGAGAGCGGCGACGCGGCGGATCCGCGACCCTTAACTACTGAGAGTAGTATAGCTGCTCCCGTCCCTGCGGTCTTTGTGGCGCTTCGCGGGCGGGCCAGGCTTTATCTTCACTCCGGTTGCTTCGCAAAGTCGTTCAGATAAAGCCTGGCCCGCCCGCGAAGCGCCCTGCGACCTACCGGGAATTGCCATGACGTACGTTGGCTGATGAATTGGAAGGAAAGGTCAACGGAGACTGAAGGCAATTGGTTCAGCGAAAAACCCTGACGAATCTAATTCGTCAGGGCCCCACCAACGCTCACTCGTCGTTCATCGTTAAAGCTAGATATTCTCTTCCGCCCATTTCTCGAAATCGAGTTCTCGTCTCTGAGCAGTTCGGTAGACTTCCATGTCTTCGCGAGCGCCTACCACTACGATGGCCATCTTTTCTTTAATTCTGATGAGGCGGTACACGATTCGAATGCCACTTCCCCTGAGCTTGATTTTCATAAAGCCAGTCAAATCCGTACCTGCCTTGTTTCCAAGAGGCTTGCCGAATCCACCTTCGTTCTGCGGCAATGGGTTCGTTCTGATTTTTTCTATAGCCTTAAGGACGATCTTTCGTTGGGAGCCATCCAGACGCTTAATATCCTTGAGAGCATCCGGGTAGAAAGCGACTTCGTACCCACTCATTCAAACTCGACCTCATCCATCTGATCGAGTTCGTCCTGGCTCACACCCAGCTCTTCCATAACATCAGACAGGGAAACAAGCGCATCGTCACGTGCCACAGCCACTCTCTTAAGTGCCAACGTTAACAAGGCGAGGTCCTCCTCCGCTTGCTTCGCTTCCCTATATTCATCGGGTGTCACAATCACAAACGCTGGCTTGTTGTGTTTGAGAACCACAACTGGATTGTCGTCCCCAACCTTCGAAAATGCAGCCGAGCCCTTACCGTGGCTGAAATCGCTAATTGGAACAAGGTTGTCGAGCATCTGCAAAGCAGGCATACATACCTCCTAAAAATGAATTCTTTTTCGAATTCATTTTATCATTCTTTTTTGCTATATTGTACCACGCAACCGAAACAACCTTTTAGGATACGAATCCGAGCTTAGAATGACTGTTGGCCCTCGCACCGCCCTTGCCTCTTTTATTACGTCAAGTGGTATACAGCGAAGCAAAATGGCGATCTAAAGTGCGCGGCACTCACCTCGTATCGCTACAAAAAACAAACTGCTCCCCACCCACTCGGGCAAGGAGCAAGCCTCATTTTTAATCAGACTGAGAACCACGAATGCAGAAACACAGGCGACTTCAGTCCCTTATCGCCGAGAGACGTTATTGTACAGCCATTTCTTTAAGCTTCTCAGCCATCAACAAACACACGTCTTCCGATTGCGGGTACACGCCAAAATGATCGAAGAAACCATGGTCACATCCGGCATATTCGATGACCTCGACATCGATTCCTGAAGACCGTAATTTTGTAGCCCATTTTTCATCGGGGATACGAAGCGGATCGTATTCGGATGTCACGATAGTCACCGGGGGGAAATCAGTGCAGTCCTCAAGCATTAGCGCAGAAATCAACGGGTCATGAGGAGACATTTTTCCGTGTGCACAAAGTTCGACCATCGGGCCGTCCGAATCGCGAAGATGGTCGATGCGAAAACGCGCAACGTCCTCTTGATCGGCTATCGCAGGAAAATCCTCATATCCCTCGCCCTGTTCGCCCGCAAGGTCGACTTCAGGATAGATTTCGAAGGCATGGGCTACAGCTCCAGCACCCCTGAGCTGAACACACGCATTAGTAAGGCTTCCTCCCGCAGAGTCGCCGGCGACCATTATTTTATGAGGATCGATTCCGAGATCCCCGGCATGCTCGCGCACATAATCAAGAGCAAGAACGCAATCCTCGATCTGCCCGGGAAATGCCGTCTCCGGCGCCAAGCGGTATTCCGGATAAACCACCACTGCACCAGACTTTTCGGCGATGAACTCGAGCTGATGTTCAAATTGCAGAACATTCCCCGCCATAAACGCGCCGCCATGCAGGTAAACTAGCGCTGGACTTGCCTCCTTATGATTTGGTGGCGTCCAGACGAATAAATCTATATAGCGATCGGCTGCCTCCATGAGGACCTCATCGCGCTGAACCTCACCATCGAGTAGGCGGTATGTCGGCTTATCCGGGCGATGACGCATTCCAATAAGGCTCGTCCAGCTCGGAGACATGCTAACATTCCGCATCTTCTTGCGGGATACCTCGAGAATTCGCGGGTCAAGCACATGCTCTCTTTCATCATCAGGAACCGGACGAATTTGAACCTCGAGTCCCCTCTTCTCGGTTATAAACGAGCGACCGGAGATGGCGCCAATCAACGCCTCGTCGTATTGTCTGCCCATCTTAAATCCCCTCTCGGCGATAACGCCAAATCGATATTTCCATAACTTTTGAGATAACGGCTTATGATGTCCTCAGTTGTCGTATATCTATGTACTAAAGAAACTGAAAAAGAAACTGAAGACCAAGGGGTCCACCATGCCTGCAGCAAAAGACGAGCTCACTCAGCCAGAGCTTCTCTATCAGACCGTTGAAAACGATATCCTCAAGAAAATAGTTTCTGGCGAACTCCCCGGCGGCAGTCAGATTCCCACCGAAACCGAGCTTTGCAAGCAATACAAAGTAAGCAGGATCACCGTAAGACGCGCCGTACAGAATCTCATTGACCAAAACTTGCTCTACCGCCTGCGAGGCAAGGGGACATTCGTAAACCCATCGAAGCTCACCCTGAAACGAGGAACAAGCACCATTTTCAATTTGAGCTCCGACCCCCAATACGGCGATAAAACAACCAAGTCCATCTTGGAAACAGGCTTGATCAAGGCTGATGCCCACATTGCACGGGAGCTCAAAATTGACAACGGAACCGTAGTGCAACGAGTTGCGCGCTTGGTTTATATCGAAAATGCCCCCTGCGCCATCGACACCATTTATGCAACGCAGGGCACTCTACCCGGACTACTGGAGCTTCTCACAGACAATGCCAGTCTTTTCGACCTGATCGCCAACCATTACAGCATCGCAACCGGTATTGAGAAACTCAAAATCACCGCAGGAATAGCGGGGCTCCAAGAAGCAAACCTTCTCGGTTATATCGTTGGAGCCCCCGTGAGCGTTGTCGAGCACGTCACATATGCCTGCAATGAAATGCCGCTCCACTATTCGAAAACCGTTTGGCGAGCAGACGCATCGTCCTTCGAGTTCAGCATCTCAAAAGATGGACGCCTTCTCTAGCCCAAAATCCCCAGGACGCCGAGCACAATACCCGCAGCGAGAATGCCCACAATCTGCCAAATAATTTTGACCTGTTTCTTATTGCAAAGACACATGATCCCGAACGCGCAGAGCGGCAAAAGAGCCGGGAATATCCCATCGAGCGTTTCCTGCAACTTAAACGCGGTGTCGCCGAAGTTAAGAGCGAGCGGAGTGGTAACTGCAACGGTGGTCGCCACCATTCCACCAACTACCATTAGTCCCACAATCGCCAGGCCGGACGTAACTTTGTGCATTACATCAGAATCGTTCAGCTTCGAAATCATGCCACTGCCAAGCGAATAACCATACTGAAGCCCAAACCAGCGGATCAGGATCGTTGGGACATTATAAAGAAGCAGGAACAGGATTGGGCCGAGCAGACTGCCCGAAAGGCAAAGTCCTGTCACAACGCCCGTCGCAATCATGCGAAGCGTACTGGCAATCAGTGAATCTCCAATACCGGAAAGCGGAGCCATAAGCGATGCTTTCATGGCGTTAATTGAGGCGGTGTCAAAGTCCTGATTGTTGGCGTTTTCCTCCTCCATGGAGGCCACAATGCCGGCGACCAGAGGATTAAACGTAACTTGAATATTGTAGAACTCAAGATGACGCTTATATGCCTCGATCCGGTCTTCAGGCTTATCGTATAACCGCTTGATTACCGGAATCATGTCGTAGCAGAAACCAACGTTCATTTGTCGGTCAAAGCTCCACATGATGTTGAGTGGAAAGCTGCGCCAAAATAACGCCTTTAAGTCTTTCTTGGTTATTCTCTTATCGGTCGATTTATTTGACTCCGGCGAGAGCTCAAGAACATCATTAGAATTCGTTGTCATCGTCAACCTCCTTAGCGACCGCCGCACTGGCAGGCATAAAAATGTGAGCCATATTGAGAATCCCAATCAGGATCAGCGAAAACGCCACGATACCGATCGTCGGAATGTTTAGATAGGCACTCAGCAAGAAGCCTCCAAAGAATAGGAAGCTCAGCTCCTTGGTGGACAGGATTGACATAAGCTGCGCAAATCCAAGCGCGGGCAGAATACCCGTTGCGATCGTAAGCCCATTCGTAAGCCAATCAGGAATGGCGTCAATCAGTGCCTGAACAGCATCATTTCCAACGTAAAAAGCCACGCCGCAAATCAAGCCAAGCGCAATGATGTAGAGAATTCCATTGGTCCACATAGCGGCTGCAATCGTTTTGGGGTCGTCTTTTTCGGCACCACGATCAGCCCAGACAGCCATAGGAGGCGTAACAACGCTATACATAAGGCTGTCAAACATGCCGGCAAGCACCGCAGTGGGCATAGCAATAGTCAGAGCGGTCTCGGGACCCGCACCCATAGTAATCGCAAAGGCTGTTCCCAAAACTGAACCAACAATTACGTTGGGCGGCACGGCAGCACCAACCTGCCAGACCCCCATGAACGCGAGTTCGAGCTGGAAACCAACAATAACGCCAGTCGGAATATCACCCAAAAAAATACCGACGATCGCTCCGAGGACAATCGGCCGCTCGACCATCGCAGTACCGAGTAAATAATCCGATTGACCTATCGCAGCGGCAAGACCAACCAGAAAAGCCTGAAGCAGCATATTTCTCCCTCTTCCTACAAATCAAAACTTGTTACGATGCGTTTTTTCTCGCTAGCAACCTGCCTTACCTCGAACTCGATTCCATCAGCCATGGCTTTCTTAATTTCATTAATATCGGATTGGGAAAGGCGCACAGCAGGGCCAAGCTCCTTTACGCTATCCCCCAACGGTCGAGTGAGTATTTGCTCGCTTGAGCACTGTTGAATATCGCGAAACAGCACCGCCGATAT
>UQLC01000003.1 GCA_900541795.1 uncultured Collinsella sp.
TTCTAAGTTGCGGTGAAATAGGGACTGTTTTTGCTGGTAAAAGGCCTAATTAATCCCTATTTCACCGCAAGTTTTAATCAGTTGTTGGGATTACTTCACCTCGACGGGCTTGGCGCCGGGATAGCGGTCCTCAAAGTCCTGACGGTACTTGTTGCTGTTGGTTCCCGGCTCGTTGTCGCGTGCCAGTGGCGCCACGATTTCGTCTTTATGGTCCGCGGGCTTTGCGTACTTTAGGCTAATCTCCCAGGCATCGCAGATCGCGTCGATGCGGTTGTCCAGGTCGTCATACAGGGCAACGATGTCTTTCCAGGAACTGTAGTTCTTAGAGCTCATGGGGACGTCCAGGTCCTCGACGATATCGTAGTACTGCTCGATGGTGTCTTCCGTGCGCTCGGCGACGTCGGTGAGATTTTGACGGGCGGTACGATCTTCTTCCAGATAGCTGCCATTGAAGGCCTGCGCGCAGGCACGGACCTGGCTATCGAGATCTTCGAGCAGGTCGTAGTATTCGCTCAGGCGACGGTAGAGGTTCTGCTCGGAGAGGGTTGCCTGGCTGCCATCCTCGTCGTCCTCGTCGTCATCGTCAAAAAGGCTATTGGGGTCGTCGAGAGGCTTGAGGTCATCATCGTCAACATCATGGTGCAGCTTAGTAATCTCGGCAGTCGTTTGCGTGGCGGCGTTGTCGAAAGGCTTGATCACAAAGAAAATGACCAGGGCGATGATGATTGCCACCAGCACAACGATAACGGCGATAAGCGCCTTGGTGCTGCTCTTTTTGGCGGCGGGGGCCTGCGGTGAATCAGGCGCGTACGTAGATGCCGGTTGCTGTTGGGGCGGGGTGTCCGCGACGGGTATGCGCTGCGTCGTTTCGACCGCTGCGGGGCTGGCGGCGGGGTCGGGGCGATAGGCGAGGGGGTCGTCCGGCTTAGCTTGCGGCGTATCGAGGAAGCCGGTCTGCTCAAACGCGGGTTGGCCATTGCTTGCGGTTGTCTGCTCAACGGGTGCACCGCATGAGGTGCAGAACTTGGCATCATCTGCAAGAAGTTTGCCGCACGAGGCGCAATACCGAGACATTGCCACTCCTTTCGCCACATTTCAATGCAATACGACGATTATACCCAGCGTCCAAAATTCCCCATCATAAGTTGCGGTGAAATAGGGACTGATTGAAGCTCTGAGACCGCCAAACAGTCCCTATTTCACCGCAACTTTAGAACGTCCCCAATGACTAGGCCCGATTTGGGGCGCGCCTGCCCCTGGGGTATCATGGCTTGGTTGATATATCTGCATTTACGCGCCTTATAGGAAGGGGCTGCGCTCATGGCTTTTGAGCCCGCTCAACATAGCTTTATCACGCTCGAGGGCGTCGATGGTGCCGGCAAGTCCACGCAGGCGCGTCTGCTTGCCCGCGCGCTCGAACTCGCTGGCTACCAGGTTGTGAGCCTGCGCGAGCCGGGCGGCACCGCCATCAGCGAAAAGATCCGCGCTCTGCTGCTCGACCCCGCCAATACGGCGATGGGCGACACCTGCGAGTTGCTGCTCTACGAGGCGGCGCGCGCTCAGTTGGTGCACGAGGTCATAGCTCCCGCCCTCGCGGCCGGCAAGGTGGTCCTGTGCGACCGCTTCTACGATTCCACGACCTGCTACCAGGCATTTGCCGACGGCCTCGATCGCCAGATAGTGTGCGATGCCAATAACCTGGCCGTCGCGGGAACACACCCGGCGCTCACGCTCGTCTACCACATCACGCCCGAGCAGGCGGCGCTACGCATGGCAGCCCGTGGCGCGGCAGATCGCATGGAGGCAAAAGGCATGACATTCCAGGAGCGTGTTTACCAGGGATTTTGCGCCATTGCTGCCGAGGAGCCAAACCGCGTAAAGCTCATCGACGCCACTGCGACCGTCGAGGAAGTCTTCGAGAAGACGGTCGAGCAGATTCGCGCGTACGGTCTCGTCATTTCGCAAGATGCTGTCGCCGCCGCGCTTGCCAAGGAGGCCGAGTAACATGGCCCCCGCTCAGGCAAGCCTGCTGGCCAAGCTCGACACCCAAGAGCGCGTTCGCGATTTTTTGACCAACGCCGTCGCCAGCGGCCGCGCATCGCACGCCTACCTGTTTTTGGGCGCTCCCGGTGCCGGCAAGCTCGATGCCGCATGGGCGCTCGCCCAGGCCTTCCTGTGCGAGCAGGACGGCTGCGGAGCATGCGACAGCTGCGTACGCGTTGCTCGGCATACGCATCCTGACGTGCACTATTACACGCCCGAGAGCGCCACAGGCTACCTCATTGCCCAGACCCGCGAGCTGCTCGATGACGTGCCGCTGGCGCCCATCCGTGCCAAGGCCAAGGTCTACATCATCGATCGTGCCGAGCAACTGCGCGCTAACACCGCCAACGCGCTGCTCAAGACACTCGAGGAGCCGCCCGAGGGCGTTATGTTCATCTTGTTGGGCACCTCGGCAGACGTGATGTTGCCCACCATCGTGAGCCGCTGTCAGTGCGTGCCGTTTCGGCTGGTGTCGCCCACCGTGGCCGCGCAGGCCGTGAGCCGCGCGACGGGTCAGGATCTCGCGCGTTGCCGCATGGCGGTCGCCGTGGCGGGAAGCCCCACACGCGGCATCGAGTTCCTTAAGAGTGCCGAGCGCCAGGATGCTCGCCGCCAAATGGTCCGCGCCATCGATTCGCTCATCGCTGCCGACGAGGCTGATGTGCTCAGCCGCGCCAAGTCGCTCATCGTCGCCGTTAAGGCGCCGCTCGCCGAGGTCAAGTCCACACAGGAAAAGGTGCTCGAGCAAAACGCCGACTACCTGTCGCGTGGAGCATTGAAGCAGCTTGAGGACCGCAACAAGCGCGAACTCAACGCGCGCGAGCGTTCGGGTATCATGGAAGCGCTGGCGAGCGCGCGGACGCTCATGCGCGACGTGCTGCTGACGCTTCAGGACGAGGCAGCCGACGTGGTGAACGAAGACGTGCGCGACACGATCGGTCGGCTTGCCGCCGCGACCAATGTTGCGGGTGCCACCCGGGCGCTCGAGGCAGTCGCGACCGCCGAGCGCAACATCGCCAGAAACGTTACTCCCCAGCTGGCCATCGAGGTCATGCTGTTCGATATCAGGAAGGCACTGAAATGCCGTTAGTCGTACCCGTTAAGTTTACCTACGCCTCGCGCGACCTGTGGTTCGATCCGCAGGATTTGGATATCCTCGAGGCCGATTATGCCATTTGCTCCACCGAGCGCGGAACCGAGATCGGCCTGGTCACGGCCGATCCCTTTGAGGTGCCGCAAGACGAGATCGGTCAGCCGCTCAAGCCCGTGCTGCGCGTGGCGAGCGACATCGACCTGCAGCTTGCCGACGACCTGGCCATCCAAGGCGACGAGGCGATGGTCGACTTCCGCCGCCTGGTCAAGGAGCTCGACCTCGAGATGAAGCCGGTCGGCGTCGAGTACCTGTTTGGCGGCGAGAAGGCCGTGTTCTACTTTGCGGCCGAGGAGCGCGTCGATTTTCGCCAGCTCGTCAAGGATCTGTCCTCGACGCTGCACATTCGCGTCGACATGCGCCAGATCGGCGTGCGCGACGAGACCCGCCTGGTGGGTGGCTACGCCCAGTGCGGACAGGAGCTCTGCTGCACGCGCTTTGGCGGACAGTTTGAACCCGTCTCGATTCGCATGGCAAAAGAGCAAGACCTGCCGCTCAATTCCTCCAAGATTAGCGGCGTGTGCGGCCGCCTGATGTGCTGCCTGCGCTATGAGTTCGAGGCGTACAAGGACTTTAAGAGCCGTGCGCCCAAAAAGAAGACGCTCATCGATACGCCGCTTGGCAAGGCGCGTATCCAGGAGTATGACACGCCGCGTGAACAGCTGGTGCTGCGCTTGGAGAACGGCAAGGTCTTTAAGGTCAACCTGGCCGATATGACTTGCTCGGAGGGCTGCAAGAAGAAGGCTGCCGAGCAGGGCTGCAATTGCCGCCCCGATTGCGTGACACGCGATGTGCTCGAGCGCATCGAATCGCCCGAGATGCGCCTGGCGCTCATGGAACTCGATCGCGAGAACGGCGTCGACGTGGGCGATGGTCTGTCGAGTGCCGACCGTCTGGCCGGCACGTCGATGCCCAAGCGCCGTCGTCGCGATGCCGAATCCGATGCTCGCGCCGGTCAGGGTCAGGGCGAGGGCCGTGGCCGCGGAAAGGGCCGCGGCAAGGCCGAGGCGCCCGAGGCCGAGGAGGCCGCCGGTGGCCGTCGTCGTCGCAAGCGCGCGGGCTCGGGCGATGCCGGCGAGGCTGCAGCCGCGGGCAAGAACGCCTCTCGCGAGCGCGAGGTTCAGCAGCCCCAGCAGCAGAATCGCGGCGGTGGCATGAACCCCACACGTCGCCGCCGCCGTCATCTGTCGAGCGAGGAGCGCGAGGACGCCTTCCGCGCCGCAGCTGCTCGCGAGTCTGGTGCCGCTTCCAAGGGCCCCTCGGCCTCCGATGCGCCTGCCGACAAGGGCGGCAAGTCACGTGGCGAGGAGGAGCGCGCGCCGCGTCCGCGCCGTCGCCATTCCTCGGGCGCGCAACAGAAGCCCTCAGTGCCCTCCGTGGCCGATCAGGTCTCGGATGGCGAGGTCAAGGTCACGCGCCGTCGTCCCGGAGATGGCGGGGGAGCGGCTGCCAAGGCTTCGCGTGGCGCCGCTCGCGACGAGCGCGAGCCGCGCGAGGATCGCGGTGGCGAGGGCTCGGCCGACCAGGGTCAAAAGCGCCGTCGCCGTCGCCGTTCCCGCAAGCCGCGCCAGGATGGTGGCGAGGGCTCGACCCCGTCTTCGTCCGCACCACAACCGCCTGCCGGCGAATAACGTCCGTAAGCGGATGTAACCCGCCTGACCCCAGCACCTTTGGGTATCATGGCTCTACACCGACAACCCTCCCTTCGCCTTCGCGTAGGGAGGGTTGTGTCATGAAGAGACATCTGAACGTATTGACTCGCTTGCAGGGGGCAGGCGTCCTACCGTTTGCGGACGAATTGCTACCGTTTGCCGAGCGCGCGACGTACGAGGCGCTCGAGGCGTTGTCGCCCACGCGATGCGCTGGCTGCGAGCGTTCCGGTGCGTTGATCTGCCAGGATTGTCTGGCATCGCTCGCGCTCATCGATCCGTGCCATAGCTGCATCCGATGTGGCGCCCCGTTTGGGGATTTGCTGTGCACCGAGTGTTCGGTCGAGGGCACGTCTTCGGCAATGGCCGAGGCGCTCGATCGCTGCCTGGCGTGTGCCGTCTACGCACATCCGCTGCCGCGCATCATCAGGGCGTACAAGGATGCGGGCGAGCGCCGCCTGGCACCGTATCTGGCGGAGCTACTCTACGACACTGCCTTGCATGCCCAGGCGGCAGCCCCCGATCGCTTAGGCGGTGTGCTGTCCGGCGCCGACGCGGTGGTATTTGTGCCCGCGACTGCGGCGGCGTTTCGGCGGCGTGGGTTCGACCATATGGAAGCAATCGCGCGTTCGTTTTGCGATCTTTCGGGCGTGCCGCTGCTCGACGCCCTCGTTAAGTACGGCCATGGTGACCAGCGCGAGCTCGGTCGCGATGAGCGCCGGGAACACGCTCGGGGTATGTACGAGACGGTCGAGGATGTGCGCGGCCGCCGCCTGCTGCTCGTCGACGATGTCATTACCACGGGCGCGACCATGGCAGCGGCCTCGGCGGAGCTCAAGCGTGCCGGCGCCGCGGCAGTCGATGGTCTCGCTATCGCACGCGTTTGGTAGGGGTGGTTTTGTGGCAGTGAAGATTGAGCGGCGCAACGAGCCGACAAGCGAACAGCTAGCGGCTTCCGTAATCCTAACAGGCGCCTCGGCGCTACGCATGATGCGCGCCGAGCGCCGGCAGATGGGCTACATAAGCTGGAAGGACCTCGATCCCGATGAAGAGCGCCGTGTGCTGCGCACGTCGTCGCCCTCGACCGAGGACATCTATCTTCCCGACTTGGTGCGGATTGGGGCCGCAAGCGGCGAGGTGCAAGAGGATTTGTGCTTGCTGGTAGGGTCTGCAGCGCAGCGCCGCCGCATTCTTGGCGTGAGCTGGTCCGTATGCTCCGGGTTGCCCGCCGGCTCGATTCTAGAGGTGGAACCGGGGGTGTACAGTCTATCTCCCGAGGCCCTTTGTGTTGTCGTCGCCCGCGAGGTCGGCTGCATCCAGGCATTTGCCCTGGCTCAGGAGCTGTGCTCTAAGATTTCGCTGAGTGACCGCGGGAAGTATCTGCCTCCCTACACCTCGCCCGTTACGAATAAGCTTGCAAAGGACAAGGACCAGCCAGCAGACGTGGGCTACTTTGAGGTTGAGCCGGTGCTGACGCCCGATCGCCTGGCAGATTACCTTGCTGCATGCAAGGGGAATGTGGCCAAACAGCTGCGGCGGCTGTGTCCCTATCTGTCAGAAAACCTGCGCTCGCCCATGGAATGCATCATGCTCGCCATGTTTTCGCTTCGGTTTTCCTGTGGCGGATTTGCCTGCGGTCCCTTTAAGACCGACTACAAGATTGAGTTCGATGACCGCGCGCAGGCAATCTCGGGGATGCCGCATGCAGTTTGCGATGCGTATCAGGAAGCAGCCCGGTTTGACCTGGAATACAACGGTGAGCTGGGTCATTCCTCCCGGAGGGGACGTATCCATGATGAAAAACGCAACACGGGCTTGATTACTATGGGAATCGAGGTCGCGACGGTCAATAACGAGATGCTCTGCGACATGGAGGCAATGGAGGCGCTCGCATGGCGCATCCACCAGCGCATGCGAAAGCGGTACCGGAATCGTGTCGATGCCCGCAGGAAAAAGCAAGAGGCGCTGCTTAACACGCTGCGGGCGTGTTTTGGGCTTAAACCCGCCTAACAATGCTCTGAAACAGGGGGTTGGATATATGCTCTGGCCAAAATATAGCAAATATGAGTACTGCTACAAATTCAGTAACAGCAAAATCAGGGATTTTGGGACTGGAAGATGGGGTAAATTAGAAAGCTATTAAACAAATGTGGAATATCCTGGCATCAATCTGACGTTATAGAGCGTGAAAACAGCTTGCAGAGCCAAAAACTCCTGCTACTAAATTGGTAACAGTACTCATATTTGCTATTTTTTGGCCACGGCGCCCTAAGACGGGTGTGTTGGGGCTTTCCATAGGGGAGCGACGGGCTCAATCAGAGCGCGTGCGGCCCGTCCTGACCTGCGAAATCTGTACTCGCGATGCGAATAACGCCCCTAACCTTAAACTTTAGCTTGAACTTAGCTATAATGCGCTACGTTCCTGCCAGGCTGTGGTTGCGGACGGACGAAATGCCCGTCCTAGTCCAAGACAGACGCGGTCAAAGGGATCCACGTAAGCGACCGCGTGCGCGCGGCGCGATCATGGCGCGTCCTAGATGTAAGCCGCACCGTCCGTTCTACTTTCTTTGGGGCAATACCGCCTCGCGGGCGAGCGGGCCAGTCGTGAAGGTGGCTGCGGCCTCCCGAGCAAACACCCCGGTGCGCAAGTGTGGGGTCAAATACCAGGTCAGCTGGTGGGAACAACCTGATATTCCGCGCAACGCACGGATCGTATACGACACAGAAGGCAGGGTAGTGGACATGGTGAGGGGCAGCTTGATGCACGCGGCTCGGTTAGGTGCTGGGACCGCAGCGGTCATCGCCGTTTTGGGCCTGAGCGGATGCGCGTTCAACCCGCTGTCTACGTTCACGACTCCCACGATCGACCAGATCGAGTACGAGACCGTCACGCCGGCGGTGTCGGACGATGCCCTGGTCACTCCCGGAACCCTGACGGTCGCCCTCGATACTTCCGATGCGCCGCAGGCAATGCAGGGCGCCGACGGCGAGCTCACGGGATATGCGGTCGACGCCGCCCGCGCCCTCGCAAGCCGCATGGGCCTTAAGGTCGCCTTTGTCGATGCGTCCTCGGCAGGTTCCGCGCTCGGCGACAAAAAGGCCGATATCTTTATCGGCGAGATCAACTCCACGGACGGGGACATTAGCTCGCTCGGCACCTGCCTGTACGATGCCACTTCCGTGTTCGGTAAAACTAGCGATGGTGGGTCGCTAAGCGTTTCCACCGATACCCTTAACACGTCCACCCTGGGCGTTCAGGCGTCCTCGGCCTCGCAGGAGGCGCTTGCTAAGCAGAGCATCACCGCCAACCAAAAGACCTACTCCAACATCAACGAGTGCTTTGAGGCGCTCGAGTCCGGCGAGGTCGACTATGTGATCTGCGACTCCACGGCCGGCGGCTACCTTGCACGCCTGATGAGCGAGATCTCCTATGTCGGTGCGCTCGAGGCGCCCTCGACGCTTGGTGTTGTGGGCCTCTCGTCCAATGACGAACTATGCCGTGCCGTGAGCGATGCCCTCGACGACATCACGGCCGACGGCACGCTCGAGGCGGTCCACTGCGTCTGGTATGGCACGATGCCCTACGACCTCACCACTAAGACGGTTTCGGGCGCTAACGTGCAGCCGGGCGACTCTGAGTCCAGTGAGACCACGTCCTCCGGCAGCGAGTCCTCCGATTCCAACAATGAGACCGCATCCTCCGAGGACAAATCGTCCAGCCAGGAAGCCACCATCACCGACGACGACATTAACAAACTCAATAGCTAGTTATTGCCAGGGGTGGTGTCTCCTATACGTTGGAAAGGACACCTCTTCACGGTTTCAACACGCACTGCCGGACTTCCCCAATAGGGGAGCCCGGCTTTTTCATCCCTATAAAACCAGCAGGTCAAAGCCAATTTTTGGGACCAAATATAAAGCCGCCAGCTCCCTCCTATAGCGCACTTTGCCATGGAAAAGTACGAGACTTCGGTATGCGGTATCAAGCAATCGTTATTCGGGTCTTTGGGAATCCGCGTGATTAAATGCACGGCAATGGGTACATAGCCAGTACAGTAAGTCCCCGAGGCAGATTGGAGCCACGTATGGATATCAAGGTTTCTGGACGCAAGACGACGGTAACCGATGCTCTGCGTGCGCATGTGGATGAGAAAATCGGCGAGGCGCTCAAGGTTTTCGACATCGAGCCCATGACAGTCGACGTCGTGCTTCGTTATGAGAAGAACCCCTCGAACCCCAACCCGGCAATCGTCGAGGTCACGGCTCGTGCCCGCGGTTCGGTGATTCGCGTTGCCGAGCACGGCGCAGATATGTATGCTGCCATCGACCTCTCCGCCGATAAGGTCACCCGCCAGCTGCGCAAGTTCAAGACCAAGGTCGTGGACAACCGCCAGGGTGGTGCCAGTGCCGCGGATGTCGCGCCGGTCGAGCGCGTCGAGGATCTGGCCGACCTGCTGCTGCCCGAGGAGGACGACGACCTGCTCGTCCGCGAGAAGGTCATCGATGTCACCCCGATGACCGAGGAGCAGGCGCTGGTGCAGACCGATTTGCTGGGCCACGACTTCTACGTGTTCGAGAACGCGACGACCGGTCTCATCAATGTGGTGTATCACCGTAAGAATGGTGGATATGGCATCATCAAGCCCCGCATCGAAACACTTGACGAGTAAAATACGTTAACTTGCATGAGTTAACGGTTGGCGGCCATCCCATGCGGGTGGCCGACTTTTTTACGTAAGGAGTCGCTTTGATGGACAAGGCTGCATCTACCGGCCATTCTGACCGCTGCCGCATCGTCGTCGATACCTGCTGCGACTTTAGCCCCGAGGTCGCCGCGAACCTCGATGTCGATATCTTGGGCTTCCCCTTCATTATCGATGGCGAGGAGCGCACGGATGACATCTGGTCGAGCATCACACCCAAGGAGTTCTACGACCGCATGCGCGCCGGTGCCCGCGTGTCCACCTCGGCTGTGTCGCTCGGTCGCTATATCGAGTTCTTTACCGAGTGCGCCAAAGAGGGCACGCCCACGGTCTACCTGTGCTTTACCTCGGCGCTGTCGTCGAGCTACAACTCCGCGTGCCAGGCGGCAGATGCCGTGCGCGCCGAGTATCCCAACTTTGAGCTCTACGTGGTCGACAACGCTCTGCCCTGTGCAACCGGCGCGCTCTTGGCGCTCGAGGCCGTGCGCCAGCGCTCGGCGGGACTCACCGCCAAACAGCTGGTCGACTGGGCAAACGAGGCAAAGACCTACGTCCACGGCTACTTTACGCTCGAGAGCTTCGACGCGCTGGCTGCCGGCGGCCGCATTCCGCCCGCGGCGGCGCAGCTCACGGCAAAGCTCGATGTCAAGCCCGAGCTCTCCTACGACCTTGCCGGCTCGCTGTCGCTGATTGGCGTCAACCGCGGCCGCAAGAAGGCGCTCAAGTCCATCCTCAAGTCGTTCCGCGAGAACTACGTGCCCGACCGCACCATGCCCATCGCCATCATGACGGCCGATGCCGAAAAGGACGGCGACTGGCTCGAAGCCGCCATCCGCAAGGAGGAAGGCTGCGCCGACGTCACCATCATCCGTAGTTCCGTTGGTCCTACCATCGGCTCGCACGTGGGCCCCGGCATGGTGGCTTGCGCGTTTTGGGGCAAGAACCGTGCCGAGAAAGCCTCGCTTTCCGATCGCATCGCCCGCCGCGTGCGCGGTCAGTAGGCAAGTAACGCGGCCGTAATCGATCCCAACTCACAGCCCAAACGCTGGCACCGAGTATTCAACCTGGTAACAACACCCAACCCAAAAGGAAAGGTTTCATGGCAAACAAGCTCTCTGTCGCATTTATCGGCACCGGAATCATGGGTGCCCCCATCGCCGGCCACATCCTGGATGCCGGCTATCCCGTCACGGTCAACAACCGCACCAAGTCCAAGGCGGCCGCGCTTATCGAGCGTGGTGCCGCCTGGGCCGATACGCCGGCCGATGCCGTGGCTAACGCCGATGTCGTCTTTACCATGGTGGGTTATCCCTCCGAGGTCGAGGAACTCTACCTGGCGGGCGACGGCCTGCTCGCGTGCACTAAGCCCGGCGCGGTCCTGATCGACCTCACCACGAGCTCGCCCGAGCTCGCCCGTGACATTGCCGAGGCCGCCCAGGTTTCTGGTCGCATGGCGTTTGACTGCCCCGTCACCGGCGGCGAGTCGGGCGCTATCGCCGGCACGCTCACGGCTATCGTGGGCGCTACCGAGAACGACATCGCCCCGGTCCGCGACATCCTTGCCACCTTTGCGGCCAACATCTGCTGCTTCGACGGCGCCGGCAAGGGCCAGGCTGCCAAGCTCGCCAACCAGGTGTCGCTGGGCGCCTGCATGGTCGGCATGGCGGACGCCATGGCATTTGCCGAGCTGAGCGGCCTTGACCTGGAGAAGACCCGCCAGATGATCCTGGGCGGCACCGGTAAGTCCGGCGCCATGGAGAGCCTGGCGCCCAAGGCGCTCGACGGCGACTACAAGCCCGGCTTTATGGTCGAGCACTTCATTAAGGACCTGCGCCTGGCGCTCGCCTATGCCGACGACCGCGAGCTCGCGCTGCCCGGTGCCGACGTGGCCTTTACGCTCTACGACATGCTCGACGCCATCGGTGGCGCCAAGCTGGGTACCCAGGCCATCACGGTACTCTATAAGGAGGAGGCCGACGCCATTGCCGCCGGTCTGGACTGGTCGCAGTATCGTCCCGAGGAGCACGGTGCTCACGAGGACGGCTGCGGTTGCGGCGAGCACGGCGACGACCACGAGTGCGGTTGCGGCCACCACCATGGCGAGGACCACGAGTGCTGCGGCGGCCACGGCCATGACGACGGCCATGAGTGCTGCTGCGGCCACCATCACGGGGAGTAGCGCCCATGAGCTGGACGTTCGTGGTACTAGCGCTGGTGCTCTTTCTCTTTGCGATCTACATTGGCTTTTTGTGCGGCCAGTGGGCGTGCGAAAAGCGCGTGATCACCAAGCGCGACTACTGGATCGCCAATTTTGCAGGCGCGGCGGCAGTCGTCCTGCTGACCTGGGTGTTCTCGCTGTTCCCGCTGGTGCAGTTTGCGCCGATCGGCTGGCTCGGCGGCTTTATCGCCGGTCTTAAGATGAGCTTTGGCGAGTCCGTCGGTCCGTGGCGCAAGCACGACGAGGTCTTTAACGTCAACAAGGCTCATCGCGCCGCCGCCGACGCGGGCGATGCCGAGGAACGCCGCCGTGCGCGTCGCAATGGCGCGGCCGACCGACAGCTCATCTCGGTCACCGATGACAGCAAGGGTGCTGGCAAGCACGCTAAGAAATAGTAAGAAGAGGTAACTATGGCAGAAAACAAAGACGAACAGCTCACCGACGAGGAGCTGGCACAGCTTCAGCTGGCAGAGGAGAACGAGAACGCCGTCGACCGTCTGGTCAAGGAGCTCGGCTGCCCCACGCGCCGCATCCGCCAGTTTGCCGCCCGCGTGCTGCACCTGCTTGCCGAGCGCGATCCGCAGCGCGTCGTGCCCTGCGTGCCCGCGCTGATCGAGGCGCTCGACCGCCCCGAGGCGCAGACCCGCTGGGAGGCCCTCGATGCCCTGACGGCGCTCGCTACCACCTGCCCCGAGCAGCTGGGCGATGCCTTTGAGGGCGCCGAGACCGCACTGTTCGACGAGATCTCCTCCACGCTGCGCTATGCCGCCTTCCGCCTGCTGTGCGTGTGGGGTGCCACGAGCGTCGAGCGTTCGCGCGAGGCTTGGCCCATCCTGGACGAGGCCATCCAGTGCTACCACGGCGACCTCGAGTATCGCGACATGCTCGGTTGCCTGTACGAGTTTGGCCAGGGCGAGATCGACGCCGAGGTTGCCGAGAAGCTTGCGCTGCGCCTTAAGTTCGATGCCGAGAACGGCAAGGGCAGCTATCTCAAGGCCCGTTCGAGCGAGATTTGCGAAATGCTTGTTAAACGTTTTGGCCTGGATCTCTCCAAAAAGAAGAAGCGTGCTAGCGTTAAAAAATCTGACGACGCCGAAGACGAGGAGTAACAGATTATGGCGCACGATGTAGTCCTGATTCCCGGTGACGGTATCGGTCCCGAGATTACGCAGGCCATGCGCCGCGTGGTCGAGGCTGCCGGTGTCCAGATCAATTGGAACGTCCAGGAGGCCGGTGCCGGCGTCATGGACGAGTTTGGCACGCCGTTGCCCCAGCACGTGCTCGATGCGGTCGCCGAGACCAAGGTTGCCATCAAGGGTCCCATCACCACACCGGTCGGCACGGGTTTCCGCAGCGTCAACGTCGCCCTGCGCAAGCACTTCGACCTGTACGCCTGCGTGCGCCCCTGCCTGTCGCAGCCGGGCGACGGCTCGCGCTTCCGCGATGTCGACCTGGTTATCGTGCGCGAGAACACCGAGGACCTCTACGCCGGCATCGAGTTCGATGAGGGCGCTGCCGAGGTCGAGGAGCTCTCGCAGCTCGTCGGGCGCTCGGGCCAGAAGACCTTCGCCGCCGATTCCGCCATTTCAATTAAGCCGATTTCCATCGCCAAGAGCCGCCGCATTGTGGAGTATGCCTTTGAGTATGCCCGCCGCTGCGGCCGCAAAAAGGTGACGGCCGTGCACAAGGCCAACATCATGAAGGCGACCGACGGCCTGTTCCTGCGCGTGGCGCGAGAGGTGGCCGCCAACTATCCCGATATCGAGTTCAACGACAAGATCGTCGACGCCACCTGCATGGGTCTGGTCCAGAACCCCAACGACTTCGATGTCCTGGTGCTGCCCAACCTGTACGGTGATATCGTCAGCGACCTGTGTGCTGGCCTGGTGGGTGGCTTGGGCATGGCCCCGGGTTCCAACATCGGTGCCGACTGCGCCATCTTCGAGGCAACGCACGGCTCCGCGCCCGATATCGCGGGCCAGGATATCGCCAACCCCACGGCCGAGATCCTGTCTGCGGCTATGATGCTCGATCATCTGGGCGAGAATGATGCGGCCAATCGTATCCGCGCCGCCGTGTCTGCCACGCTCGACGAGGGTAAGCTAGTTACCGGCGACGTACGTCGTGCCCAGACCGGTTCTGTCGAGGGCGCGGTGGGTACGCAGGCCTTTGCCGATGCCGTTATCGCACATCTGGCCTAAGACATACAGGCTGCAAACGCCTAAATAGTACTTAAGTGTTTGCGTATAACCTAAGAATCAATACGCCCGGCGCCTCGTCGGGCGTATTCTATTGAGGACTATGTTTCCTAACAAGGAGTAACTGATATGGGTCTGATTCAAAAGAAGGACGAGAAGGACGAGATCGACGGCATCCAGATCATCGAGCGCGGCGAAGGCCCCGACGGTGATGAGGACGAGAAGATCGACCTGGTCGCCGGCACGTCTGCCGAACATATTGCCGCCGGCACGACCGCCGAGGAGGAGGACGCTCGCCTGGAGGCAAAGATCGCCGCGGACGCCGCCGACGAGAACCTCATGCCCGAGGAGCAGGACGAGGACGACGACTCCGACGTGGACAACCACGCTTGCAAGCACAAGAAGACGATGATTGCCGCCTTTGTGGTTGCCGTCGTGATCGCCGCCGTGGTCGGCTTCTTTATTGGCAATGGCGGCTTTGGCGGCAAGGGTGTCGGCTCGTCGACCCTCACCGAGGACCAGCTCGATTCGACCGTGGCAAGCTACAGCTACAACGGCAAGAAAAGCGACATCACCGCGCGCGAGGCCATCGAGAGCCAGTACAGCCTCGACACCGTCAAGGACGACGACGGCAACTACACCGCTCCGTCTGCCGACGTTATCCTGTCCTACGTGCGCAACCAGATTCTGCTGGACGCTGCCGAGGACGAGGGCATTACCGTCTCTTCCAAGGAGATGAAGCAGTACGCCGAGGATTCCATCGGCACCTCCGACTACAAGACCATGGCCAAGCAGTACGGCGTGTCCAAGGACCAGGCCAAGCAGATCGTCCGTCAGTCCGCGACGCTGCAGAAGCTCTACAAGAAGAAGGTGGGCGATAGCTCCGCAAGCATGCCGACCGCCCCGACCGAGCCTGCTGACGGCAACGAGGAGACCGCGAGCAAGGACTACGCCGACTACATCATCAACCTTGCCGGCGATGAGTGGGATAGCTCAAAGGGCACTTGGAAGGATGCCGACAGCACCTATGCCAAGGCCTTTGCCGACGATGCCTTTACGGCCGATAGCGCCACCTACAAGCAGGCCATGACCGCCTACTACACTGCTTATCAGCAGTATTCCTCGCAGGCTTCGAGCGCCAGCTCCAAGTGGACCGAGTATGCTAACGGCCTCTACGCCAAGGCCAACATCAGCATCTACGGCCTGTTTGCGTAAGGTTTGCCTGAGCTTTCGAACGCGAAGCCGAAATATCCGATGTAGCCCCCTGGAACGGACATCGTTCTAGGGGGCTTTTGCGTTGGAGGAAAGGCGGGGAAAAGAGGGGAGAGGAGAGGGGCAATATGCAATTTCTTGGAGACTTTATCCATATAAAGTGAAAACGATTTCGGCCAAACTGGTAGTAACAATGTGGTACCACTGTTCATCTGGTAGTAACCAATTTTGAGGCGAAATCGAATGGAAATTGCTAAGAATTAGTTTGATAACGAAAGAAATGCACCATGTCTACCTGCGGAAATTACCGTTTACGGGCCAAAAATAACCGTTTGGCAACGATATAGTAATTTGAACGAAATGTGATGGACGTTTGAATAGAGTGTGTGCTACCGTACATACCTGCAACCCGCGAAAAGGGACTGGGTTGGCTAAGTTTGCGCTTAATGCCGGCAAGCGGAGAAGCCGGTATGCAGAGGGCGCGGACATGGAACTCGTTGGTGAACAACGAAAGAAAGGTTGGAGGAGATACCAATATGATGAAGTACCTCCAGAAGCTCGGCAAAGCGCTGATGCTTCCCGTCGCGGCGCTTCCCATCGCAGGCATTCTTATGGGTGTGGGCTACCTGCTCGCTCCCGCAGTCATGGGTGCTGCCGGTGACACTACCGGTTTTGCCTATACCGCCGGTTTCCTGCTCATCAAGGCAGGCGGCGCTCTTATCGATAACATGGCCTGGCTGTTCGCAGTCGGCGCCGCTGTCGGCCTTGCCGACGATCACGATGGCACCGCTGGCCTCGCTGGCCTCGTCGCCTTCCTGATGATTCAGCAGCTCCTGAGCCCCGCTGTCGTTCAGACTGTCCAGGGCATTGCTGATCCCGATAAATGGCTTGCCACGACCGAGGGCATCGCGTTCTCCAAGATCGCTGGTAACTCCTTCATCGGCATCCTGTCCGCCGTCATCGGCGGCACTTGCTACAACAAGTTCAAGGACACTCGTCTTCCCGACTGGCTGGCCTTCTTCTCCGGCAAGCGTTGCGTCGCCATCATGACCGCCGTCATCTGCATCGTCGTCTCCGTCGTCCTGCTCTTTGCTTGGCCGCTCATCTTCGGTGCTCTTGTTGCTCTTGGTGAGGGTATCGCCGCCATGGGTGGTATCGGCGCTGGCATCTACGCCTTCCTCAACCGCCTGCTCATCCCGACTGGTCTGCACCACGCACTCAACAACGTGTTCTGGTTCGACACCATCGGCCTAGGCGACCTGACCCACTTCTGGGCTGGCGAGACCTCTGCTGACGTCAAGTGGAGCCTCGGTATGTACATGTCCGGCTTCTTCCCCTGCATGATGTTCGGTATCCCGGGCGCTGCCCTGGCTATGGTTCAGACCGCTAAGAACAAGAAGGCTGCTATCGGCCTGGTTGTCTCCGCTGCTATCTGCGCCTTCGTCTGCGGCGTCACCGAGCCCTTCGAGTTCGGCTTCATGTTCCTGTGCTTCCCGCTCTACGTCGTGTACGCTGCCCTGTACGGCATCTTCACCGTCGTCACCTACTATGTTGGTTTCCGTGCTGGCTTCTGCTTCTCCGCTGGTGCTACCGACCTCCTGTTCTCCTCTAGCCTCCCGGCTGCTGCCAACACCTGGATGATCATCCCGCTGGGCATCGCTGCCTTCCTGGTCTTCTACCTCGTGTTCCGCTTCGCCATCACCAAGTTCAACCTCATGACCCCTGGTCGCGAGGATGAGGATGTCGAGGAGACCTCCGCTTCCGCTGCCGCTGGCGACGACAAGTTCGCCGCTCTGGCCGCTGCTGTTCTCGCTGCCGTCGGTGGCAAGGAGAACGTCAAGACCGTTGACTGCTGCGCTACTCGCCTGCGCTTCGAGCTCGGCGATTCCGCTCTGGTCGACGAGGCTGCCTGCAAGAAGGCTGGCGCTCTGGGTGTCATGAAGATGGACAAGGGTGCTACCCAGGTCATCATCGGCACGCAGGTCCAGGCTGTTGCCGAGGAGCTCAAGAAGCTTCTCTAAGCCTTAAAGACGTATCTGTCTTACAAAGGGTCGTCCCGCTCCGCGGGGGCGGCCCTTTTTGCTACCTCGATACTTGATGCAGCGATGTAATTGGTATTACAGTACACAGGCAATCAACTGGCAAACAATATTGAAATATGCTGGTTGACCTGCTGTTATTCCATTTAAACTGTTATAGTACGTGGTGTCTGGTTACAACCAATTTCGAGTCATTTATCCGGCAGGTATCATTATGGCAATGGGAGCACGCAAACAACCTTTGTACGATCAGCTCGTCGATTTGCTGACCGATAAAATCGATCACGAGCTTCGACCCGGCGACTATTTGCCGTCCGAGCGTGACTTGTCGGAGCGCTACGGGCTCTCGCGTACGACGGTTCGCCTTGCCCTGCAGGAGCTTGAGCGCCTAGGCTTGGTGGTTCGTCAGCGCGGCCGTGGAACCATGGTGTGCGACCGCTCTCTGCAAACGGCAAACCTCTCGCAAATCTATAGCTTTACCGAGCAGATGAAGGCAATCGGCCGTGTGCCCAAGACGACGATTCTTGAGTTTACCGAGGTCGAGGCTGACAAGAATATTGCCATAGAAATGAACGCGCGTCTTGGCGAGCGTCTTTACAAGATCAAGCGCCTGCGTATTGCCGATGGTGTGCCGCTGATGATTGAGTGTACATATCTGCCGAGTCGCAAGTTCTTTGCGCTTAAGCGCCCCATGATCGAGAACAAATCGCTGTACGACATGATCGAGCAGGACTTTCACGAGAAAGTTCGCGTGGCAGAGGAGGAATTCTACGCGAGTATTGCCCGCCATTCCGACGCACGTTTGCTCGAGATTGCCGAAGGCGCACCGGTCCTGGATTTGATTCGTACCACATATGACATGAACAACGAGGTTATCGAGTATACGCGTTCGGTTGCGCGCGCCGACCAGTTTAAGTACAAGGTCTACCACAACCGCGCAGTCTAGAGTTATTGGGTATAAACGGCTTGGCGTGTTTTGCGGCGGGTGCAAAATGTGCCAAGCGCAAGAAGGCAACGAACAATCGCTCGAATTAACAATGCAGTGGTTTTTGATCCGCCCTAAAACGCACTGCGGGTACGGGAGCATAGATGAGCACGTATGCTATCAAGGCCGACAAGTTCTTTTTGCCGGCGGGGCCGCAGCTGGGCGGCTACCTCATGGTCGAAGATGGCGTCTTTGGCGCTTGGCAGGCCGATGAGCCCGCTTGCGAGGTCAAAGATTATTCTGGTACATGGATTGCGCCGGGCATGGTGGACACCCACATTCATGGTTTCTATAACCATGCTACGACCGATAACGATGCCGAAGGTATCAACATCAGCTCGACCGAGCTCGCTCGTCGTGGTACCACCAGCTGGCTGCCTACGACCTTTACCGACGGCGTAGAACAGATCAAGGAGGCCTGCGCTGCCATTGCACAGGCGGACGAAGAGCGCGGGCCCGAGTTCTGCGGTGCTCGTATTCAGGGCATCTACCTGGAGGGTCCGTTCTTTACCATGAAGCATGTGGGTGCCCAGAACCCTGCTTATCTGATCGACCCGTCCGAGAAAGTTTTTGACGAGTGGCAGGAGGCCGCCGGCGGTCGTATCGTCAAGAGCGCCATGGCGGCCGAGCGCGATGGCGCTGCCGCTTACGCTGCGGCTCTGAGCGCAAAGGGCGTCGTGACCTGTATTGGCCACTCCGATGCCACCTATGATGAGTGCGCCGCCGCCATCAATGCTGGCGCCAGCTGCTTTACGCATACCTACAACGGCCAGCGTGGTCTGCATCACCGTGAGCCCGGTGTCGTCGGGGCCACTATGACCACGCCCAATACCTATGCCGAGATCATTTGCGACGGCAAACACGTGAACCCTGCTGCTATTAAGGCGCTGCTGCAGGCCAAGGGCTGGCAGCACACGGTGCTGATCACCGATTGCCTGGGTTGCGGCGGCATGCCCGAGGGCAAGTACACCAGCGGCGGCATGGACGTCATTATGAAGGACAACCTTTGCTGGCTCGCCGATGGCTCAGCTATCGCCGGTTCGGTGCTCACGCTCGCACAGGGCGTCAAGAACATCGTCGACTGGGGTCTTGCGAGCGCCGATATCGCAATTCGCATGGCGACTGAGGTACCCGCGCGCTCCGCTCACGTCGAGGATAAATGTGGCAGCATTATGCCTGGCCGCGATGCCGATTTTGTCGTGTTCAATCCCGACCTTACCCTGGTCGAGACGTATGTGGGTGGCAACAGCGTCGGTAACGCGTTTACCGAGTAGCCGCCAAAGAAAACGATCCGAAAGGGGATTTAGATGATTTACGGTGCATTGGGCGATATCGAGGAGTACCGCGGAATGCTCAAGGGCCTCGACGTGCTGATCGACTGGCTCGAGGAGAACGACCCGGCGGAGCTCGAGGTCGGCAGCCATCCGATTCTGGGCGACAAGGTCTATGCGAACGTCATGGCTCCCACGACGCGTCCGGAGGCCGAGGCCCACTACGAGACGCATCAGCGCTATCACGACCTGCAGATCGACGTCGAGGGTCGCGAGGCCTTTAAGGTTGCCACGGGCAGCCTGACGCTGGTCCAGGAGTTCGACGAGAAGGACGACTACGACCTGGTCGATTCCGACGCCTCGATCGCCGGCGATCTTGCCGACGACAAGTTTGCACTGTTCGTTGCCGGCGAGCCTCACATGCCCACGCTCGAGTTCCCGGGCGATGGCGCGCGGCCGGTCAAGAAGATCTGCTTTAAGCTGCTTGCAGACGCTTACTGGGAGGAGTAGCGAACTGCTCGGCTGAGCTGTTCGCCTGATGGCGTGATTTCCCTAGGGAAATCACGCCACGACCCCGCCAAGCGTGTTTTCCCTAGGGGAATCACGTTTGGCGGGGTTTTATGTTTATGAATAGGGGAACTGAAGCCGTGACGATGCTTGGGTTGGCGCACGCGCACTCAAATCGGCAACAACAAAGTAGATAAGCATTTGAAGAAATGCGATTGAAGCATAATGTAACTAGTACGAAATAGTGGATAGCTGGTACATACCACCTTTCAAATATAGAATCGTTAGAAATCTATAGTTAAAAATTAATTTACCAGCGGGTTTATATTTTGTTCATTAAAGCCGTTCATCGTCATTTGGCTACCGTTTACGGACCACTTCAGATTCTGACTACATAATTGCGTCAATGCGTCCATAATAGGCAAGGCGTTTAGCTGAGGGTCGGGGAACCGGCATCCGCGTCGTAGAGCACGAAGATCGGGAGTAGCATGCATTCGTTTAAAATCACCAATCAATTCCTACTCGATGATGAGCCGTTCACCATCTTGTCGGGGGCGATTCACTATATGCGTGTTCATCCGAGCGACTGGCATCACTCGCTCTATAACCTTAAGGCTCTTGGGTTTAATACGGTCGAAACGTATGTACCGTGGAATCTTCATGAGCCAAAGCCTGGCGTCTTTGATTTTTCTGGTTCAATTGATTTGGCGGCATTTCTTGATGAGGCGGCGTCGCTCGGTCTGTATGCAATTGTTCGGCCTTCTCCGTTTATTTGCGCAGAATGGGAATTTGGCGGCATGCCAGCATGGCTGCTGCGCCAACATGATATGAGACCGCGTAGCAGCGACCCCAAGTTTCTTGCTCACGTTGCGCATTACTACGACCATCTCATGCCGATACTCGTCCCGCGTCAGATTGACAAGGGCGGAAACATCATCATGATGCAGGTTGAAAACGAGTATGGATCATATTGCGAGGATAAGGACTATCTTCGTGCGATTCGTCGCCTTATGGTCGAGCGTGGGGTTTCCGTGCCCCTTTGTACTTCCGATGGTCCGTGGCGTGGGTGTCTTCGTGCCGGTACGCTCATTGACGATGATGTGTTGTGCACCGGCAACTTTGGTTCTCATGCAAAGGAGAACTTTGAGGCTCTTTCTGCTTTTCACAAGGAACATGGAAAACAATGGCCTCTTATGTGCATGGAATTGTGGGACGGCTGGTTCAATCGCTATGGGGAGAACGTCATCAGACGCGATCCCGAAGATCTTGCCTCTTGCGTTCGCGAGGTGCTCGAGCTTGGAGGATCTTTAAACCTCTACATGTTTCATGGAGGCACCAACTTTGGATTTATGAACGGATGTTCTGCACGCCATACGCATGACCTGCACCAGGTGACATCATATGACTACGATGCTCCATTGGACGAACAGGGCAACCCGACCGAGAAATACTTCGCAATTCAAAGGACAGTTCACGAGCTGTATCCCGATATCGCGCAAAGCAAGCCGTTAACAAAAAAGACGTTTTCCATGCCCGATATTTCGGTGAGTGAGCGCGTAAGTCTCTTTAATGTGCTCGATATTCTTTCGGAGCCGATTGAAGCTCAATATCCTATGCCCATGGAGGAGATGGGTCAGTCGTATGGATATACGTTATATACCACGACTGTCGAGCGTGACCGTGCAGATGAAGAGCGTATTCGGGTTATTGACGCCCGCGACCGTGCACAGGTGTTTGTGAACGGTGACAAAGTGGCGACGCAGTATCAGGAGCACATTGGGGAAGATATTCACTGCGTTCTTCCCTGTGAACAAAACCGCCTGGATGTTCTGACCGAGGATATGGGTCGCGTCAATTATGGTCACAAATTGCTCGCTGATACGCAGCATAAGGGCATTAGGACAGGAGTTTGCGTTGATCTTCACTTTGTTACCGGTTGGGAGATGCGTTGTCTGCCACTCGATAACATCGATAATCTTGATTATTCCGCCGGCTGGGTAGAGGGGCAACCTTCCTTTTACCGCGCAAAGTTTGATATATCTGAGCCGGCTGATACCTTTATCGACACTACGGGTTTTGGAAAGGGTGTGGCATTCGTAAACGGAACGAATGTCGGACGTTTTTGGGATAAGGGTCCCATCATGACGCTCTATGTTCCGCACGGTTTATTGCACTCTGGTACCAATGAGCTCGTTATGTTCGAAACAGAGGGCGTGTATGATGCGAAAATCTCCCTTCGCTCTGAGCCCGTTATCCGTACACTTGAACAAGAAGGAGTTGAGTAGAAATGATTGTAGGCGCACGAGTCGACTTTCGCTTGATTCACGGACAGGTGGCAAACCTCTGGTCTAACGCCCGTCAGGTAAGCCGCTTCATGGTAGTTGACGACGAGGTATCGCAAGATGCTACCCAAAAGCAGGTTCTTCGCATGGCTTGCCCGGCAACTGTGAAGTTGTCCGTGCTTCCTGTCGACAAGGCCGCTGCCAACATCACTGCTGGCAAATATGATGCGCAACGTCTCTTTATTGTTGCGAAAAAGCCTGAGGTCTACGTTCGACTTTTGGAGCAAGGTGTTAAGCTTGAGCAGCTCATCGTCGGTAATATGACGACAATGGAGCCGGTCAAGAAGCTGAATCGCAACATTAGTTGCGACCAGGGGGACCTTGACGCATTTGCCAAACTCAAGGCCGATAATCTTCCTATTGTCATTCAGCTGACGCCGCAGGATAACCCAGAGGCTCTCACGCTCTAGTCGAATTAACGCTAGGCCGTGAAGGGGGATGCACGGTTTATATAAGCGTATTGGTATTGTAGAAACTGTTACACCTTAAATAAGGAGTTTACCATGATTGCTTGGTGGCAGATTCTTCTGTTAACCCTGTATGCGGGTTATCAGATTATGGATGAGCTGAACTGGTACACCTGTGCCGGCTCAGCCGTCTTCTCCGGTATGATTACCGGTTTGATTATGGGCGACCTGCAGACTGGCCTGTTTATCGGCGGCAGCATGCAGCTCACCGTCCTGGGCGTTGGTACCTTTGGCGGCGCCTCTCGTATCGATGCCAACTCCGGCACTCTGGTCGCCACTGCCTTTGCCGTGGGTGCGGGCATGAATCCCGAGACGGCTCTTGCCGCCATCGGCGTACCTGTCGCTGCCATTCTCGTTTACACCGATATCGCCGGCCGTTTCGCCAACACGTTCTTCGGTCACATGTGCGATGCCGATATCGAGAAGATGAACTGGGGCGCCTACAACGTACACTACTTGCTCGGTGCCGTTTCCTGGATGTTGTCCCGCATGATTCCGGTCTTCCTGGCTCTCGCATTTGGCCAGGGCGTGGTCGAGGGCATCACCACCGCCCTTAACGGCGACTGGAAGTGGCTGGGTGACGGTCTGTCTGTTGCTGGCGGTGCCTTGCCCGCCGTTGGCTTCGCCATTCTGCTCCGTTACCTGCCGGTCAAAAAGCACGTCGCCTACCTGCTGCTCGGCTTTGTAGTCGCCGCCCTGTTTGGTACGGCCTTCACGAGCATCATGAACCTCAACGCCAACATCGTCGCTGTGAACGGTGCGCTTGGTAAGGGCGCCGTGGATATGGTCGGTATGTTCAATAACATGTCGATGCTGGCGATCGCTATTATTGGCTTTGCTCTGTCTTTGCTGTACTACAAGAACAACCAGCGTCCCGTCGCTGCTGCTGGCGCTGCGGAGGGAGACAACGACGATGAGCTCTAATGAGAAACTCGCCAATGGCACCACTGGCTACAAGATTACCAAGGACGACCTTGCGCAGATCAACCGTCGTAACCTGTTTGGTTTCCAGGATGGTTGGAACTACGAGCGCATGCAACACTCTGGTTATCTCTGGATTATCCTGCCCACACTGCGCAAGCTGTACGGCGACGGCACGCCGGAGCTAAAGGAAGCCTGCCGCGCCCAGTGCGCACCGTTCTTCAACACCTCAAACTTCCTCAACACGATCATCACCGGTATCGATTTGGCGATCGAGGAAGAGGAGGGCATTGAGGGCCTCGAGGCTGTTGCCGGTCTCAAGACTGGTCTCATGGGACCGCTGGCTTCCATCGGCGATTCCATCTTCGGTTCGCTGCTCCCGACCATTTTCGGCGCTCTGGCTGCCAATATGGCCATGAACGGCAACCCCTTGGGTATCTTCATCTGGGTCGTCGTGAACATCCTTGTTGACTGGTTCCGCTGCAAGCAGACCCACATGGCCTATGAGCAGGGTATGAAGCTCGTCACCACCATGAGCGATCGCCTGAATGCGTTGACCGACGCGGCCTCCGTAATGGGTGTCTTTATGGTCGGTGCTCTGGTCGCAACCAATGTCGGTATCGTTATTGCGGCGAAGCCTGTTATCGGCGGCGTTACCGTTGACTTGCAGAACATCTGCAATATGATTTGCCCCAAGCTGGTTCCTGCCGCACTCGTCGGCTTCGTATACTGGCTCCTCGGTAAGAAGGGCATGACCTCGACGAAGGCCATCTTTATCGTCTTGGTTCTGTCCATTGCCTTGGGTGCATTCGGTATCATTTGCAAGGGCTAAGTACCCCATATTGTCGCGACATTTGATCCTCAATTAAGATGTGGCGCACACCTCCAAGGCGACTTTATCGCCATATCCCCTGGAGTGTGCGCCTCTTTTGTTTTGTCGGACACCGCTTTTCATAGGCGGTTATGCAGTCATCGTGTTCGATTAATTCATTAAGGCTGCCTTGAAGGGAATATAGTGCAATGCCATTTTGGATTGTCCTGTTCATTTGTGTTGTCGTGGCTTATTTCGCTGTGACCGAAGGAGCGAAAAAATACTTCGATATGAAATTGCAGGTATTGTTTAACTTGGGCTTATACCAAGATTGCATAGACCTGCTCGATCGCAAACTAGCGCGTATAGTAATGTCTACGTATAAGCAGTATTACCTTCGTTTCACTATCTACGAAGCTGCTGATATGGACGCATATGCAGATCGAATGCTTGACCACTTGCTGGAGATGTCGTGCAGCGATAAGCAACGTCGACAGCTTGCGGTTCGCGCCTTTAATTTCTATATCAAGACGGGTGACCGGAAGCGGGCGGCGTCCATGTTGGAAGAGATGCGCCCCATCGTGTCGAAGGGCATTTTGGCGGACAGTCAATTAACCTACGACATAGTCTTTTGCCGTCGGCATGATAAGATTGATGAGATGGAAGCTATGCTGGATACGAACGACCTTGGGTTACGCGGAAAGCTCTATCTGCTGCTTTCATATCAATATGAGAGCAGCGGGAACAAGGGCGAAGCACGTAGATATCGCAACCTTGAAAAGCAGCTTAGAGACACTCACAGACCTCCCACGATAAAACAAAATACTCACTAAACTTTAATGATGCAGTGGTCGTAAGAGCCCTTTTGAGGGGTTCTATGGCTAGAGAAAGCGAACGGTAGAAAGGTAGATAGAATGATTGGATTTGTACTAACTGGTCACGGTCAGTTTGCACCTGGTTTGAAAAGCGCTGTGGATATGGTCGCCGGCGAACAGCCTAATTTTGAGGTAGTTCCTTTTGCGGGCTCGGAGGCGGTTACTTTTGGTGATGATTTGCGAACCTGCATTGCCAAGATGCGTCAAGCTTGTGATGGCGTATTGGTGTTTGTTGATTTGCTTGGCGGTACTCCGTTCAATCAAGCTATCCCAATGACGACTGAGCTCGATAACGTGACCGTTGTCACCGGAACAAATCTACCTATGTTGGTGGAGCTCGTTATGACGCGTGCGTTTGGAGACCCAACGCTTGATGAACTTGCCGAACGCGCACGGGTCGTTGGTCGTGAGGGAGTCGATCTCAAGAAACTCGAGAGTGCTGACATTGATGAAGACGATGAGATGTAGTGTCGCTATTAGCCCATTTATTGGACATGTTGGTGCGTTACCTGAAGGCTGAAGTATTGGTCAATTGCTCATTACGTGGAGAATATCATGACGTGCACGAGGCACAGACAACCGCTATATGACCAGCTCGTAGATATTCTGATCGAAAAAATTGATCATGAATATCAGCCAGGTGATTTGATTCCGTCCGAACGTGAGCTTGCCGAACGTTTCGGGCTTTCGCGGTCGACTGTCCGGCTTGCAATTCAGGAACTTGAGTATCTTGGTCGGATTGTGCGAAAACAAGGTCGCGGTACGTTTGTTGCCGATCGACTAGCTCAAGCAACAAATCTTACCCAATCGTACAGTTTTACTGAACAGATGAAAGCGATGGGCCGGCTGCCAGAAACAACCATCTTAGAGTTCTGTGAAATGGAAGCAGATAAAACGCTCTCGATGCAAATGGGGATTCATTTGGGTGAAAAGGTATTAAAACTCAAACGTTTACGAATGGCAGATGGTATTCCTATGATGGTTGAGCGTAGCTATCTTCCAGCAAGGCTCTTTATTTCACTCAAGCGTCCTCTACTCGAACAGAAGCCCCTTTACGATGTCATTGAGCAGGATTATCAGCAGAAAATTCGAGTAGCGGATGAGGAGTTCTCTGCGGGTATAGCACGTCCATGTGACGCTCGGCTTCTAGGTATTGGTGAGGGTGCGCCAGTTCTGGACATAGTCCGAACTACTCACAACACCCAAAATGATGTTGTCGAGTTTACGCTTTCGGTGGCTCGTGCGGACAAGTTTAAGTACAGGATTTCTCATTATCGAGATACTCTGTGATCGGATACGAGTGTTAACGAAAGAAAAACAGCCTATGACTACTACCCGATTTAACTTTTCAGATTAAGTCTTTATATATCAGACAATTTAGTAAAGAAAGAGGTATTAGAAATGTTCGAGAAGAGTGTCGAGGAGCTCACCGAGCTCGGCGCCCAGATCACCACGGCCGAGATTGCTCAGCAGCCCGAGCTTTGGCGTGATACGCTCAACATCTATCGCGAGAACAAGGAGGCCATCGAGGCCTTCCTGGCCGAGGCTCGCGCCATGGGCGAGGGTCGTCTGTCCGTTGTCTTCACCGGTGCCGGTACGTCCGACTACGTTGGCGATACCTGCGCCCCGTACCTGCGTCACGCTGGCAACACTGATCTCTACGACTTTAAGCCCATCGCCACGACCGACATCGTGAGCGCCCCGCGCGACTTCCTGCGCGCCGATGATCCCACGCTCGTGGTTTCCTTTGCCCGCTCTGGCAACAGCCCCGAGAGCCTTGCCGCCGTTGCCGTTGCCAAGGAGCTCGTCCACAACGTCAAGTTCCTCAACATCACCTGCGCTCCCGAGGGCAAGCTCGCCGTCGAGTCTGCCGATGATCCCAATGCGCTGACGCTGCTCATTCCGCGCGCCAACGACAAGGGCTTCGCCATGACTGGCTCTTATTCCTGCATGACCCTGCTCTCCACCCTTATTTTCGACACTGCCTCTGACGAGCAGAAGGCCGAGTGGGTCGAGACGATTGCCAAGATGGGCGAGGAGGTCATCTCTCGTGAGTCTGAGATCGCCGATTACCTGGCTGGCGACTTCAGCCGCGTGACCTACTTGGGTTCTGGCTCCTTTGGTGGCCTTGCCCAGGAGAGCCAGCTCAAGATCCTCGAGCTCGCTCACGGTCTGGTCGCTACTTCCTACGACACCTCCATGGGCTATCGTCACGGACCCAAGTCCTTCGTCGACGATAAGACGCTCGTCTTCGTGTTCGTCAACAACGACGCCTACACCCGTCAGTACGACATCGACATCCTCAACGAGATCGGTGGCGACGAAATCGCTCAGCACACCATCGCCGTTCAGCAGGAAGGTGCTACCGTCTATGAGGGTGAGTCCTTCACCTTTAAGGGCTACGAAGCGCTTCCCGAGGGCTACCTCGCTCTGCCGTTCGTGATGTTTGCCCAGGCCATCAGCCTGCTCAACTCCGTGCGCGTGGGCAACACGCCCGATACGCCGAGCCCCACCGGCACGGTCAACCGCGTGGTCAAGGGCGTGACGATTCACCCCTTCACCGCTTAATCGCGTCCCTCTGTAAGGGCGCCCGTCCGCTCATAACGGCGGGCGGGCGCTTTTTGTTTTACCTGAGCTGGGTATAGCATCACCACAGTCAACTGCTTTAGAAGCAAGGAGTGCATATGAGCACGTACGCAATTAAGGCTGACAAGTTCTTCTTGCCGGCAGGCCCGCAACTGGGCGGCTATCTTATGGTCGAGGATGGCGTCTTTAGCGCCTGGCAGGCCGACGAGCCCTCTTGCGAGATTAAGGACTACACGGGGTCGTGGATCGCACCGGGTATGGTCGATACTCACATCCATGGCTTCTACAACCACTCAACTACCGATAATGATCCCGAGGGCATCGATATCAGCTCGACCGAGCTCGCCCGTCGCGGTACCACCAGCTGGCTGCCCACGACGTTCACCGATGGCGTCGAGCAGGTCAAGGACGCCTGCGCCGCCATCGCTCAGGCGGACGAGGGTCGCGGCCCCGACTTCTGCGGTGCCCGCATTCAGGGCATCTACCTGGAGGGCCCCTTCTTTACCATGAAGCACGTGGGCGCGCAGAACCCCGCTTACCTCATCGATCCCTCCGAGGAGATCTTTGATCAGTGGCAGGAGGCTGCGGGTGGTCGCATCGTTAAGAGCGCCATGGCGGCCGAGCGCGACGGTGCCGCTGCTTATGCGGCTGCTCTGAACGCCAAGGGTGTGGTGACCAGCATCGGTCACTCCGACGCCACCTACGATGAGTGCATCGCTGCCATCAACGCCGGTGCCAGCTGCTTTACGCATACCTATAACGGCCAGCGCGGGCTGCATCACCGTGAGCCCGGTGTCGTGGGCGCTGCCATGTCCACGCCCGAGACCTACGCCGAGATCATCTGTGACGGCAAGCACGTTAACCCTGCTGCCATCAAGGCGCTGCTGCAGGCCAAGGGCTGGCAGCACACGGTGCTCATTACCGACTGCCTGGGTTGCGGCGGCATGCCCGAGGGCAGCTACACCAGTGGTGGCATGGACGTCATCATGAAAGACAACCTGTGCTGGCTCGCCGACGGCAAGAGCATTGCCGGCTCGGTGCTCACGCTTGCCCAGGGCGTCAAGAACATCGTCGACTGGGGCATCGCCAGCGCCGATATCGCCATTCGCATGGCAACCGAGGTGCCGGCTCGCTCTGCGCACATCGAGGATAAGTGCGGCAGCATCATGCCGGGTCGCGACGCCGACTTTGTCGTGTTCGACCATGAGCTCACCCTCGTCGAGACGTATGTTGGCGGTCAGAGCGTCGGCAACGCCTTTACCGAGTAACGATAGAAAAAACGGCGGGCCCGAATCTGCTCGGACCCGCCGTATGGGTTAAACGCTCAAAAGCACCTTTACAGTTACAGCTTGTTAGCGATCTTCTTTGCCGTGCGCTTGACGCCGGCCACCAGGCCTCCTGCAGGATGCTCCTTCTCGTAGGCTAGACGCTTCTCGCGCTTGGCATACTCTTCGACGATGATGTCGCCGTACTCGTCTTCAATCTTGTCGAAGAAGTCGACGGCGCCCTTAATTTCTTCAGCGGTCGGGTGTCCTTTTTGGACACCGCCGGTGAGTTTGAACGGCCCCCACGTATCAAAGCCGGGGCAGCCGTAGACCTCCATAAAGATGGCCTGCCTCATGCGGCAGATACCATCGATATCCTTGCCGTACCACTTGTTTTTGCCACCGTAGGTCATAAGGCCAAACACCTTGTTCTGCGGCTGCAGCACGTTCGTGAGCACGCGTGCCATGTCCTTGTCGATCTCGGAGTAATAGATGCCCGTGGCGACGCCAATCAGATGGTATTCGTGCAGGTCGGGGTACTCGTTTTTGCCAAGCGCCTTGACGTCGAGGGTATCGATTTCGGGGTGCGCCTCGACGATGGCGTCCACGAGCTTTTTCGTATTGCCGTGGTGGCGCGAGGCATAGAGGATGATGGTTCGCATAAGAAGGCCTTTCAGCTGTAATTGCATCAATGTCTGTATGGTGCCCCGTTGCATGCCTGGGATACCGGATGCATCGGTGAACGTGCGGGTTTGTCCTTTGGTCAGGGCCGAGACAGGTACTTGCGAGCAAAAGCAGTTGTTCGAAAGGATGGGCAATGGAATACGCTCTCTCCAACGATTCGATTTCTATTAAGGTGTCCACGGCTGGTGGTTCGTTTACCTCGATTGAGGCTGGAGGTCGCGAGTACTTGTGGCAGGGCGATCCCGCCGTGTGGTCCGGCCGGGCACCGATTTGCTTCCCGATTTGCGGAGGCTTGCGCGACAACAGCGCCATGACGTTTGCCGGGCATCATGTAAAGCTCGCTCGCCACGGGTTTGCGCGCAAACAGGAGTGGAAGCTGCTGAGCCAAGGCGAAAACGAGCTGGTGATGTGCCTGGCTTCGGAGAATAACGCCGCGCTGCTGAGCGATTATCCGTATCCGTTTAAGCTTGTCGCTCGCTATACGCTCGAGGACGCTGCCGTGCGCGTCTCCTATGAGGTCACCAACGAGGGAACCGAGGACATGCCGTTCTTTATCGGCGGTCATCCCGGCTTTAGGTGTCCGCTCGATGAGGGCGAGGCCTATACGGACTACGAGTTGCGCTTTGAGAAGGACGAGGCTGCGGAGCTTTGCACTGCCGTCCCCTCGACTGGCTTGATTGACGTGACCAATCGCTCCAAGAACCCCATGGTGGGAAAGACACTGCCTCTGTCGCATGAGCTCTTCGATTTTGCGGAGACCATCTTTGATGTGCTCGAGAGCCGTCAGGTCACGCTTTCCAAGAAGGGGGAGGACAAGGGCGTCCGCCTGAGCTTTGAGGGCTTCCCGTATCTCATTGTGTGGAGTAAGCCCGAGGGCGATTTTGTGGCGGTTGAGCCCTGGGGCGGCCTTTCGACCTGTTCCGATGAGGACGACGTACTTGAGCATAAGCGCGGCTGCCTTGTCGCTAAGCCCAAGGAGACCGTCGTTCGCTCGTTCACGATTGAGATTCTGTAATTCCGTTTTGTCGACTCGTATCGCGAGGCACAAGGAGCCTGCGAGATAAGGAGCTAAAAATGATCCTCACCGTTACGATGAACCCGTCTGTCGATACGCGCTATCAGCTCGACGAGCTCGTTATCGACGACGTCAACCGCGTGACGCCCGAAAAGACCGCCGGCGGCAAGGGCCTCAACGTGGCCCGTGTGCTGGGTCAGCTGGGCGACGACGTTGTGGCAACCGGTCTGCTCGGCGGCCACATGGGCGCCTACATGGCTGAGCTCATGGACGCCAACGGTATTAACAACGACTTTGTGCCCATCAAGGGCGAGACTCGCATTTGCCTCAACATCCTCCACGCCGGCAACCAGACCGAGCTGCTCGAGAGTGGCCCGACAATTGCCCCCGAGGAGCTCGATGCCTTTACCGCCAAGTTTACTGAGCTTGCGGGCAAGGCCGACGTCGTCACCATTTCGGGTTCGCTGCCCCGCGGTGTCGAGGCAGACTACTATGCCAAGATCACGGGCATTGCCGAGAACGCCGGCGCCAAGGTGCTGCTCGATACCTCGGGTGCTTCGCTCGAGGCCGCCCTTAAGTCCGAAATTAAGCCCGAGCTGGTCAAGCCTAACCTGACCGAGATCAACGGCCTTCTGGGCATGAGCTTTACCACCGACGATGTGGACGAGCTCCGCGCCGCGCTCGCCTCTGATGCCCGCTTCTCCGATATCCCCTGGGTCGTCGTGTCCATGGGTGCTGCCGGCTCCGTTGGCTTCCACAATGGCCGTGCGTTCCGCGCAAAGACGCCCGATATCCCTGCCGTTAACGCCACGGGCTCTGGTGACTCCACTATCGCAGGCTTCGCGCATGCCATCGCTGCCGGCGCAGACGACGAGACGGTGCTGCGTACCGCCAACACCTGCGGCAAGCTCAACGCCATGGATCCCATGACCGGCCATCTGGTCATGGACCGTTGGGACGAGGTCTACAACGGCGTTGTCGTGACCGAGCTGTAAGAGTTTGGGTGACGGCCCCGGCATCGCTTGCTAGCTCCTGTCGACGATAAGTGCAGTAGCATTATGCCGGGGCGCGACGCTGACACAGTCGTGTTCAATCCCGACCTTACCCTGGTCGAGACGTATGTGGGCGGCAACAGCTTTGGTAATGCGTTCGCCGAGTAAGCTGCTTGCCGACGCTTACTGGGAGGAGTAACGAGCTGCTCGGTTGAGCTGTTCGTCTGATGGCGTGATTCCCCTAGGGGAATCACGCTACGACCCCGCCAAGCGTGTTTCCCTAAGGGAAATCACGTTTGGTGGGGTTTTCTGTTTTTGAGTAGGAAGCGATCGACGTGGCGATGCGTGGATTGGCGCGCGCCCATAATCGACAACAAAAAAGCCGCCCAAAGGCGGCTATCTTGTGCAATGGAGCCAGCGACCGGGCTCGAACCGGTGACCCCCGCTTTACGAGAGCGGTGCTCTACCAACTGAGCTACGCTGGCGGCCATATGATGACGCAACTGAGGCGTCAACGGCTGTCTATGATACGGGACATCGCACATCCGCGCAAGTGTTCTGACGGCTTTTCTCACTTTAAATGCACTAATATTGGAGACGCGATGTCTTGCTCTTACGGGTCTCAAACAGAATGGGGTGGCGATGGCTCAACCCAAGATTCTTCTCACACGCATCGACGACCGGTTTATTTGCGGGCAAGACATTGAGCTGTGGAACGAGGCGACTGGTTCCAACCTTGTCCTAATCGTCAACGATGAGATCGCGGCGGATTCGCGCCAATGGGCACCCATGAGGGTGGCGGCGCCAGAAGGCGTTTGGACACGGTTTTTCTCGGTGCAAAGGACCATCGATATCATTCATACCGCAACGCCGCGTCAATGGATTCTGGTCATGGTGGCCTCACCCGCAGATGCGCTCGCGCTGGTTAAGGGTGGTGTGCCAATAACCAAGATCAGCATTGGCCATATGCAGACAGGGGAGGGCAAACGCTCTGCAACGCCTGCCGTTGCCGTAGACGATATGGACATCGCCGCCTTCAAAGAGCTGCAAGAACTCGGCATAGAGCTAGAAATCCGCTATCTCCCCAGTTCCGCCCCCGATCCCATCGACAATCTGTTCAACTGATCCCTTGGGGACGGAGGAAAACGGATCATTTTGCCCTTGCGAGGGACGCGCGCGATGCCGCCTGTCAAAAACTATGCCCATTTACTACGTTTGATCGGTTATCGCCGAGCATGTCGAATTTGAGAAAAACAAAACCGCAGGTAGACGGCTCGCGCATTTAACAAAAACCGGTGCATGGTCGAGCATCCCGGGCTAAACGTAGTAAATGGGCATAGTTTTGATATGTCACTCATACAGTCACAGCGAAAAAGAGCCCAAAAGATGAAAAACGCCCGTCGGCGGTGTGCCGGCGGGCGTTGCTGTGCGATATGTCGCGTTGTGGGCCTAGTGCCTCATAAAGTGGTATTCGATCACATTGCTGTAGGGATGACCGGGGCCCACGATGCCCTGGGGGAACAGCGCATGGTGCGGCGTGTCAGGATACATTTCGGCCTCGAGGGCAAAGCCGGCGCCCCAACCGTAGTTGGCATCGTCTTTGGCGTGTTCGTCGCCCAGCCAGTTGCCGGTGTAGAGCTGCACGCCCGGGGCAGTGGTGTAATAGTCCAGCTCACGGCCGGTCCACATCTCCTCGACGTGCATCGCGCGGCGCAGATTACGGCCGTACTGATAGCCATCGATGCACAGGCAGTGGTCGTAGCCACGGGCCTGCTTAATCTGCGGGTCGTCGGCTTCCATGCCGGGCGCGACGGGGCGCAGCTCACGGAAGTCAAACGGCGTGCCCTCGACCGGAGCGATCTCTCCGGTGGGGATATTCTGCTCGTTGATGGGCAGGTAGTGGGCAGCGTTAGCAACAAAGAAGTGCTCACAGTCCATGCCGGCGTTGTGACCGGCAAGGTTAAAGTACGTGTGGTTGGTCATGGACACGTACGTGGCGCGGTCGCTCTCACAGCCATATTCGATACGGAAGCAGCCGGTGCGCGTCACGGTAAACACGGCCGTAAAGGTGCGGTTGCCGGGAAGGCCCAGCTCACCGTCCTCAAGCGAGGTGGTCATGCGCACGGCATTGTGGACCTCGTCGAGCTCAACGTCCCATACGCGCTTGTGCAGACCATGCTCAAGATCGCTGTGCAGGTTGTTGGTGCCCTCGTTGGCGGGCATATGCCAGTCCGTGCCGGCGATGGTGATCGTGGCACCTGCAGTGCGGTTGGCCACAGGTCCGATGGTCGCGCCAAAGCAGGCGGGGTTGTCAAAGTAATCCTCGAGCTTATCGAAGCCCAGCACCACATCGCGCGCGTTGCCGGGGATGTCGGGCACGTCGATGCCCAACACGGTGGCGCCATAGTCCATAATGCGAACGCAGATCTCGGGCCCGTTGAGGGTGTAACAATGAACGGGGGTACCGCACGGCGCGGTGCCGAAAAGCTCGGAAGTGATCATTTGGTTCCTAACATCGAGGTATTTCGGACAAACTGTAGCGCGAACAGGCGAGATTATCACTACACCCCACTAAAGCAGGGGGTATTTTTCTCAAAAAAGTGATGATTGGAGCTGTGCGGGCGTTCATTTCTGACGCGCGCGAGTCTGATACAATTTGTTCGTTATTGTTTGAATTGACGTGAGCGTGGAACAGCGAGGACTCATCGTGATTAAAGCGGAGCGACAGGATAAGGTTCGGCAGCTGCTCGAGGAACAGGGAACGGTCTCGGTCAAGGAGATTTCGGATGCGTTAGGTGTCTCGGATATGACGATCCGCCGTGACCTTGAGGAGCTTGCGAGCCTGGGCGAGATCGAGCGCGTGCACGGCGGAGCTCGCAGTGCGCAGGGCCGTCCACACGCTATGCTGCGCCATGAGTATTCGCACAGCGAAAAGCGCACGAAGCATGCCGAGGAAAAGTTGCAGATTGCGCGCCGTTCTGTGGAGCTTATCGAGGAAGGCTCGACCATCTTTTTGGGCACGGGCACCACGGTTGAGCAGATGGCCTCGATGCTGCCGGCGTTTCGCCTGCGCATTGTGACCAATTCGCTTTCGGTGTTTAACCTGCTCGAGGCGCGCGAAGACTGCGACCTGTGCCTGGTGGGCGGCATGTACCGTCGCCGCACCGCCGCTTTTGTGGGACCAACGGCCGAGGATACCCTGCGTGCACTGGGTATCGACGCTGCGTTTATCGGCGCCAACGGCATTCTGGATGGCGACGTATCTACGTCCAACATGGACGAGGGCCGTATCCAGCAGCTCGCCTTTAGCAAGGCAGACTCGCGCTATCTGATCGCCGACTCCAGCAAGATTGGCAAGCGCGACTTCTACACCTTCTGTCGCTTGGACAGCCTGGATGCCGTGGTGTGCGAACCGGGTATCGCCGCTGAGAATCGTGCCGCCATCGAGGAACACACGCAGGTCATCTGCTAGCTAACGCTGCAGGCGATACTTCTGCCCCCTGCCGGCGCGGGGATTATCGCTTCACAATGACGCGTAAATAATTTTGGGCAACAAGGATGAGACTATTCTGGGATATGACTAGACTCCGTATTTCGTCTTTATGTCCCTTGAGAATGAATCGTAGTCTTCATAGAGCCCCTCTCTGCTTTCATCCTCGGCGCGGTTTACACGTTCAAGAAGCTTATCCTTTGGAGCCTCTTTTGTTATTGCGGCCTCGCTGTCGGGTATTGTGGATTGCAAGAATAGTTCTAGAGCATGGACGTCTTTGAGTATGTAGCCCGTCGAACGACCCGCTCCTGTTTTTTCGATTGCGCTGCAGCTAACAAGCTGACCGAGGGTTCGTTTAACGGTAACCTCGCTGATATCGGGGCAGTTTGATCGGATGTCGGATTTCTTAATGACGCCGGGTCTCTGTTGAAATAGAACAGCGATGCGCGCTTGCTTCGACATGGGACGAGTGCTTGATTCAATTAAGGTACGCTGCTCGAGCTTTCGGTAGGCGGCCAGGGTTGTTCCGAGCATGAAACGGATAAAGGGTACTTCGGTGTTTTGATTTTCATTCCATCCAGTGGAGCTTGCAGCGAGGGCGTTGTAGTAAAGCGCTTTGTTGTCTTCAATAAGTCGTTCGATGCTGATGTAACGCGCAACGTCGTATCCAGTCTTTTCGAGCAGCAGCGTTGTAAGGAGCCGGCTCATCCTGCCATTGCCATCGTTGAAGGGATGAATGCTAACAAAATCGAAGATAAAGCGGAGCGATATAAGGAGGGGGTCGCAAACTTGGCGAGATAAAGCATCGTTGAGGGATTGGCAGGCTTCTTTAATAAGTCCCGGGGTTGCTAGAGCCGAAGGGGGCCTAAAGCGCACAAATCGATTACCTTGATCGTCAATGGAGACGATTTCGTTATCGCTATCTTTCCAATGGCCTCCATACGAGATTGCCGTGTGCGCCATGAGGTCACGATGCAACTGCAAAATGACCGATGGCGTTACGGGAATGGAATCGTGTTGCTCGTGAATAAGCGACAGCACATCTCGGTATCCAGCGATTTCTTCCTCTGCGCGGGAGCTTGGCTTGGCGGAATACGCCATGATCGCTTTGAGTCTTTTTTGGGTGGTAATAATTCCTTCAAGTCCGTTGGAGGATTGGGTGCTTTGGATCTTAGCTTCCTCCATAAGGGACGATAGAAGTTCGGGTTTGACTTGACTCAGAGCAAGCTGACGGCCTTTATGCTCGCGTATCGAGAGGAGGAGGTTGGTGATTGGAGTTGCTTCGAGTTCCGCTGGGACTGTGGCGTAATCGAACTGGCGCATGCGGCTCCTTTCGGTATAACGAACATACTTTCGATATCATAATACCATTAAATGATACCGAAAGTATGTTCGTTATACCGAAAACTAGAAACCATGTTTCATAACTGCTTGGTAAGTTTGGGTTTGACTATCTTATTGTCTTGATCTGTAACAGGTAGACGGTCAAAAGTGGTCTACATGTTGCAGATTGAGATATTTCTGCTCGGGCGTTCCGTTTGTCTCGATCTGTAACATTTAAGACCGAAAATCCCTGCTAGATGTTACAGATCGAGACAAACGGCCTGCACGGGCTCACCAAAAACAAAAAGGCCGCATGCGAACCCGTGGAGGGATTCGCATGCGGCCGACAGGGGGTATGCGGCAAAAGTTAGGCCATGAGCAGGCCGGTCTCCGCGACGTTCTTGTACCAGTACGCGCTCGCCTTGGGATAGCGCTTCTGGGTCTCGAAGTCGATGTAGAACAGGCCATAGCGCTTGTTATAGCCGTTGGTCCAGGAGAACTGGTCCTGCAGCGACCACACAAAGTAGCCGTCGACGTTCACGCCGCCGTCAATTGCCTTGAGGATCCATGCGAGATGCTGACGCATGTAGTCGATGCGAGGGGCGTCGTCGATAAAGCCGTCCTCAAAGTCGTCCTTATAGCCCATGCCGTTCTCGGTGATATAGATCTTCTTGTAGTTGGGGTAATCGTTCTTAATGCGCAGCAGCAGGTCGTACAGGCCCTCGGGATAGATGATCCAGTCCCAATCGGTGGTGGGTACGCCTTCGCGCACGCATGACTCGCCCACGCCCTTGAGGAACCAGCGCGAGGAGCCCTTGTCGCCAGTGCCATTGTGGTTGATGTCGTTTTCGCCCTCGGCGGCGCGCAGGAACTGGCACTTGTAGGTGTTGACGCCCAGGCAATCGTTGTAGGGGAGCGCGGCGGTCAGCGCGGCGATGTCCTCGTCACGAACGTCGAGCTCGCCGCCGGCGATATGGGCCAGCTTGGTCGCAGCCTCCATGGTGTCGGCTGCATAGTGGCCGCGGAAGGTGGCGTCGAGCACCCAGCGGTTGTTGATGACATCGGCCATGCGAGCTGCCTCGCAGTCGGCAGCACTGTTGGGATCGAGGGGATACTTGGGCTCCAGGTTCTGGACAATGCCTATCTCGCCCTCAAAGCCGCCCTCATGGAAGGCGACGACAGCCTTGGCGTGGGCCACCATCATGTTGTGCATGAGCTGGAAAGCCTTGTCCAGGCGATACTTCTCGCCGTGCGGCCAGTTGCCGACGATAAAGCTGCCCTCGGCGGTCGCGGGAATCTCGTTAAAGGTAAACCAGTGCTTGACCTCGGTGAACTCGGCAAAGCAGAACTTGGCGTACTCGACAAAGGCGTCGATCGTCGTGCGCGTTAGGAAGCCCTCGCCGCCGTTCTGGTAAAAGGCCTCGGGCGTATCGAAGTGATCGAGCGTGACATAGGGGATAACGCCGGCTTTATTGCAGGTGGCAAAGAGCTCGTGATAGAAGGCAACACCCTCGGGGTTAATCTCACCAGTGCCGCTGGGGAAGACGCGGCTCCAAGCGATGGAGACACGGATACCGTTGATGCCGAAGCGCTGGCACAGGTCGATATCGACCGGGTACTTGTTGTAGAAATCGCTTGCGGGATCGGGGGAGAAGCGACCCTGAGCAGCCAGGAAATCGTCCCAGGGCACTTTGCCCTTGCCGTGCGTACGGGTCTCGCCCTCAACCTGGTAAGCAGCGGTGGCGCCGCCAAACACAAAGCCGTCGGGGAACTGCATGGGGTTGGTCATGAGTCATCCTTTCTGTGGGATACGAATAGGGAGAGGTGCCCGAACCGGGAATCCGGGCACCAACAGAGGGAGGAACTAGTCGAGGTTCTCGCGGAGCCACTTGATGGCGCCAGCGGGGTCGCGAGTAAGGTCGATATATTCCTTACCGCGGGGAGCGAGCAGCTTAATGCCCAGGCGATCGGTGTCGGCCTTCATGTCGTTGTAGTAGCTACGAACCTGCGGGGCGAGCACGATGACGTCGTACTGATCCATGATGGCAGTGTGCTGGCCATAGGCGCCTGCGGAGGAAGCGATGTTCTCTCCGGTCTGCGCAGCACCTTCCTTGATGGCGTTGGCGAGCATGGCAGAGGTGCCGGCGCCGGCGCACAGGACGAGGACCTTCAGGCCATCGACATCCTTCTTAGCGGATGCGTCGGAGGCGGGCTCGGGCTGATCGGCGACAGGCTTGCTGTCGGCGGCAGCGGCGGTCGGCTCGACGGAAGCGGCGGTCTGCTCGACAGCGGGCGCAGAGGTGCTGGCGGTGATGGTGGCAGCACCATCGGACTCGAGACCCAGCTCGGCGGCGCGCTCGGCCTCCTGGTCGCAGAGCAGCTTATCGTATGCCTTCAAGAACGGCAGGTAGATGATGGCGTCCAGCAAGATGATGATCGCGACAAATACCAGGGCGATAAGCTGGAAGTTCGTGGTGATGAAGATGCCGATGGGGGCAGGGGTAGCCCAAGGCACCACGAAGGAGAAGCCGTTCATGCCCACGTTGTCGATAAAGAACTTGGCAACACTTACGTTGACGCAGCCGGCGGCAACAAAGGGGATGAGCATGTAGGGGTTAAGGATCATCGGCGCGCCAAAGAGCAGCGGTTCGTTGACGGCGAAGGCAACAGGAACAATCGAGGCCTTACCGACGGCTTTGAGCTGCTTGGACTTCATAAAGAGAATCAGCAGAAGCGGCACGATGAACGTGGCGCCGGTGCCGCCGAACTCACCCACGAGCGACATGTTAAAGGTGAGGGAGTGGGCGGGGTGGCCACCGGCCAGCAGAACCTGCAGGTTCTCGGCCTGGTTGGCAAGACGGATGGGGTCGATGCCCGGCTGGACAATCGAAGGGCCGTGGACACCGATGAACCAGAAGAACGCGGTGGCCGCCTGAATAAGGATGAGTCCGGGGTAGGTCTCTGCCGCAGTGAAGAGCGGGGAGAGCAGCTTGATGAGCAGCTCGGAGAACGGAACGCCCATGAGGTTGCGCACGACGACATCGATGATGCCGCAGAAAATGACGGCGCCGCCAAAGGGGATGATGTCGCGGAAGTTCTGAGCGATGGCACCCGGGACCTCCTTGGGCAGCTTAATGGTCAGATCGCGCGAGACGCAGAACTTATAGACCCAAACGGTAATGAACGCGGCGATATAGGCGGAGAATAGACCGCGCGTACCCATGCTGGTGCAATCGAAGACAGAAAGCTCGGAGCCGTTGAACTTGGTGGTGAACTGCGTAACAGCGAGCAGCAGCATGCTGCACTGGGCGGCAACCATGGTGGAGCCGTCGTTGAGCACCTTGCCGGCGGGCATGCGACGGTTCATGGAAGCCGTGAAGTTCTTGGCGGTGGTGCCGGCAACCATGATGCCCATGACGCCCATGGTGAAGTTGTAGAGCTTGTTGCACCAGTCGATGAGCGGCTGGGGCAGCGTGATGCCAACTACGCCGGGAAGGGTGGCGATCAGCAGAAAGATCGAAGAGGTAAGGACGATGGGCATGCACCCAAGGAATCCGTCTTTGATGGCCTGGAGGTAGATGTTCCTCGAGATCTTCTCGAAGAACGGTTGATGCTTCTCGAGCATCTTTACGATGGCGTCCATAGAGCTCCTTTGCTACTTGATGCGCGATGCATGTGGATGGAACTGGTCGTCGATGGATGGTCAGGACTGCCCGGAAACCTTCCTGCTCAAGGAAGGCATTGCGAAATGACAACGTTGTCATTTCGTTAATGACAACGTAAGACATTTTTCGAAGAGCAACAAGGATTTACAGGTGAACGGTCGATATCGTCCGATAAACGGCTGATTTATCAGTCAGGCAGGTAGTGTATGCTAGAACACAAAAACAAGCGATGCAAAACCGACTGGAGAAGTAGTGGCAACGATGGACAAGAAAAATGTCTCAATGAACGATGTGGCGATTGCTGCGGGTGTTTCTCTCAAGACGGTTTCGCGTGTGATCAACGAGCCCGATAGCGTGCGAGAGTCGACACGCGATAGGGTCCATGCGGCCATGGAGGCGCTTGGGTTCCGGGCGAACTTTGCCGCGCGTTCACTCAAGTTGGGTCGTTACGGGTGCATCGGCGTGGTGCTGTTCCACTTGTCGGGCGGTGCCGTGGACATGATTGACGGTATTGCCGATGCCGCCGAAGAGCGAGGCTTTGCGCTCACGATGATTAAGAAGTGCGGAGGTGAGAAGATGACTCTTGCCGATGCGGCGCGTAGGATGTCGCAGCTGCCTGTTGATGGCATGATCTTCAACCTGCGTCAGATGGTCGATGACTTTGATAGCTTTGAGGCGCCGAAAGACCTCAAGACGGTGATTATTACGCCGATGGAGCATCCTACCTGCTCCACCGTCAGTGACGATCAAGAGGGCGGTGCGCGCATGGCGTGCGAGTACTTCTTAAATCGCGGGCACAAGAACGTGTACTTCGTCTCTGGTAAGAAAGAGTCGCTGTCGAGCCAGTGTCGTATGAAAGGTTGGCGTGCGGCACTCGAGGCGCGTGGCATTGAGCCGCCCGAGCCGCTGCAGGGCGATTGGAATGCGGATAGTGGCTATGCCGCGGGCCTGGCGCTTGCCGACAAGCCCGATTGCACGGCGGTTCTGGCCGCCAACGACTGCATGGCCAACGGCGTGATGATGGCTTTACGCGACAAGGGGCTGAGCGTACCCGACGACGTGTCCGTGATCGGCTTCGACGATGAGCTCTACAAGACGATTCCCAACTCGATTTTGACGTCGGTGAAGTTTCGCCACCGCGAGCTGGGCGTTCGTGCGCTTAACGAGGTCGTCGCCGGTCTGGAAGCCCCGAGCTCCAGAAGCCGTACGCTCGTCTCGGGTGTGCTGGTCGAGCGTTCCAGCGTAAAGGACCTGCGGGCGTAGACGTGCTCGGCCTGTTCGTCTAAATCTGTAACAGGTAGGGCCGAAAATCTCAGCTAGTTGTTACAGATTTAGACAATTCGGTCCGGTATATTCCGTTTGTCTCGATCTGTAACGTCTAAGCGGTCAAAAGTGGTCTACATGTTACAGATTGAGATTTTCGGCTTGGCCTGTGCGTTCATCTCGATCTGTAACAGCTAGGACCGAAAAACTCGGCTAGATGTTACAGATTGAGATGAACAGGAGGACGGGTGCGGTCTAAACAAAATGGCCCGCGCATCACACATCGATGCACGGGCCATTTATTGTCTGCAAGCGGCAGGTGGTGTCAGCGTCTTATGCCTCGAGGTTTTCCTCGATCCAGGCGACGGCGCCCTTGGGATCCTTAGTGAGGTCGATGTACTGTTTGCCCTTGGGCGACAGCAGCGTGATGCCCAGGCGGTCGGTGTCGGCCTTCATCTCGTTGTAATAGGTGCGAACCTGCGGAGCCAGGACGATGACGTTGTACTGGTCCATGATGGCGTAGTGGCTGCCGTAGGCACCGGCGTTGGCGGTAATGTCGATGCCCAGCTCGTCGGCGCCTTCCTTAAGCGCGTTGGCGAGCAGTGCAGAGGTGCCGGCGCCAGCGCACAGAACCAGAACCCTCAGATCCTTGCCCTTAAGGGCGGACGGAGCTGCGGAGGCCTCGGTGGCAGAAGCGGTCTCGACAACAGGAGCCTCAACGGCGGGGGCGGCAGCGGTCTTGACGGCCTTGGTCTCCTCGGCCTCTTCTTCGGCCAGGGTCTCGGCCTCCTGCTTGCACAGGACGTTGTCGTAGGCCTTGCAGAACGGGTAGTAGATCAAGAAGTCAACGACCAGCAGGACGACAACCAGGACCAGAGAGATCGGCTGGAAGTTGGTGTCGATGAAGGTGCCGATCGGTCCGGGGAGTGCCCACGGCATGGCATAGATAAAGCCGTTCATGCCCAAAAAGTCGATGAAGAACTTACCAATGAGGACGTTGGCCACGGGGGCAAACAGGAACGGGATCAGGAAGTACGGGTTGAGGATGATGGGCGCGGCGAACAGCAGCGGCTCGTTGACGGCGAACATCACGGGTACGACAGAGGCTTTGCCGACGGCCTTGAGCTGCTTGGAGCGCATAAAGAGCAGGAAGATGATCGGGACAATGAACGTGGCGCCGGTGCCGCCGAGTTCGCCGATGTAGTTACCGAAGTTCTCGGTCAGGGCGAGGGCGGGGTGACCGCCGGCCTGCAGCGTGGCGAGGTTGGTGGTGATGTTGCCAAACAGCGCGGCGTTGAGGGCAGGCTTAACGACCGAGGGGCCGTGGATGCCCATGAACCAGAACAGCGGGATCATGAACCAGATGAGGGCGAGGCCGGCGTAGGAATCGGCAGCGGCGAACAGCGGGCTCACCAGCGTGGAGATGACGTTGGCAAACGGGACGGCCAAGCAGGTGCGGCAGATAACGTCGATGACGGCGACAAACAGGATGGAGAAGCTGAAGGCGAAGATGTCGCGGAAGTTCTGGGCGATGGCGCCGGGGACTTCTTTGGGCAGCTTGATGGTGATGTCTCGCTTAATGCAGAAGGCATAGATGTTGACCGTGGCAAATGCGGCGACAAAGGAGCTCAGCAGGCCCTTGGTGCCCATGTTGTCGGTAAAGAACACCGAGACATCGGCGCCGTCGATCTTGGCACTCGTCTGGGTAACGGCCAAGATGAGCATAGCGCACATGGCGGCGACCATGGTGCTCGTGGCGTTGATGGCCTTGCCAGCAGGCATGCGGCGGTTCTTGGAGCCGGTCAGCGCGCTTGCGGTGGTGCCGGCGACCATGATGCCCACGACGCCCATCGTGAAGTTGTAAACCTTGTTGCAGAAGTTCACGACGTCGACGTTCCACCAGTCGGGCAGCGTAAAGCCGCCGACCGTGGCGACAACGCCCGGCAGGGTCGAAATAAGCAGGAAGACAGAAGAAGACAGGATGATGGGCATTGCTGCCAAAAAGCCGTCTTTAATGGCCTGAAGGTAGATGTTCTTAGAGACCTTGTCGAAGTACGGCTGACCTTTCTCCAAGAACTTAACGATCGATTCCATAGTTCACGCTCCTCTTTGCATGAAATCTTAATGGCATGGACATTGAAAACCTATATGGTCTCCCGCTTGCTAAAAGCCCGGGTGCAGGCGGGGCCGGTCCCAGGGGGAGAGAGGGGGGCGGCTGGGTTTGTATCGCATAGGGCCGCTCCCTTCTCGGGGGAAAGCGAGGCGATGCGCTACTGCGCGTCCGCCATAGTGTCGGCGAGCTCCTTGTACCAGAGTGCCGACTGCTTGATGTAGCGTTTTTGCGTGTCGAAGTCGATGTAGAACAGGCCGTAGCGCTTGTTATAGCCATTGGCCCACGAGAACTGGTCCTGCAGGCTCCAGATAAAGTAGCCCTGGACGTCGACGCCCTCGGCGCGCGCCTGGAGCACCTTCTCCATGTGCTGGTCGACAAAGTCGATGCGCTCGGGATCGGCGACGATGCCGTTTGCGTCGGGCTCGGGGTCCTTGTGGCCCAGGCCGTTTTCGGTGATATAGATGACGGGGAGGTTGGGATAGGTGGCGCTGATGTGCTTGAGCGTGTCGTAGAGGCCTTGCGGGTAGATGAGCCAATCCCAGTCGGTGGTGGGGATACCCGGCATATCGACCTGCTGCCCGACGCCCTTAAACTTAAAGCACGAGGTGCCCTTGTCTCCGGTGCCGTTAAAGCTGTTGGTGGACTCGCCATCGTAGGCGGCGATAAACGCCGACTGATAGTAGTTGAGGCCGAACATATCGTTGCGGGGCGCCGCCTTGGCGAGCTCCTCCATGTCGCTGTCCTCAACCGTAAGTGTGGCGTTGTTGGCACGCAGAATCTCGTTGATGAGTGAGAGGGTGCGCGCGGAGTAGTGACCCAGGAAGGCGCCGTCCATGATGAAGTCGGTGTAGAAGGCGTTGTACAGGTCGGCGGCGTGCTGGTCGGCGGGCGAGTCGGTGGCAGGATATGCCGGCGTCAGGACGTTGACCATGCCAATGCGTCCGCCCAGGTGCTCGGTCTCGTCAAGATCCTTATACAGGTTGACGGCGCGGGCGTGGGCAACGAGCTCGTTGTGCTGGCTCTGGATGCCGCTCGTCACATCAAAGTGATGGTTGGGCGGGAAGTTGCCTTGGATGTATTGGGAGTGCGAGAGGCTGATGAGCTCGTTGATGGTGAACCAATTCTTGACCTCGCGGAACTCGCGGAAGCAGAACTCGGCATAGCGCACATAGGCGTCGACGGTCTTGCGGTTGAGCCAGTCGCCCTGGTTGAACAGGGCGGCGGGGGAGTCAAAGTGATGCAGGGACACATAGGGCTCGACGCCATACTTTTTGCAGCAGGCGAACAGCTCGTGGTAGTGCTTAACGCCCTCGGCGAGGGGTTCGGCATCGTCGCCGTTGGGGAAGATGCGGGTCCAGGCGATGGACACACGAATGGCGTTGAGTCCATGCTCGGCAGAAAGGCGGATATCCTCCTCGTAGCGGTTGTAGAAATCACTGGCCGGGTCGGGCAAAAAGCGACCCTGGGCGACAAGGTAATCGTCCCACATGGTCTTACCCTTGCCTGCCACCTTCGTGGAACCTTCCGTTTGGTACGCGGCGGTTGCGGCGCCCCAAACAAAGCCCTTCGGCAGCTGCTGTACGCGGTTTAGCAAAGACATATGCATACATCCTCTCGTCTCGCTGTTCGATATTGTGCGTTTGCGCTCAGGAGGCTCCCTGGTTAGCGTTCAGCGGTGAAAAAGCCCGATAAACACTATCTTAAAATGATTAGAACCAAAATGAGCACGTGAACATTTGACAATGAGCACGTTAACATCCGGCTGGGATGTATAGAAACAAAACAACTTCAAACAGCTGCGAACGGTTGTATTTGTTCGGTAAGCGGTTTTGATTGACAGAAGTTTTCATGTTGTGGTATATGGCTCGGGTATCATGAGCACGTTATCAATGTATGTACGATGCGCCATGGGCGCGGGGAATAGTTGGGAAGCAGGTTAGCGTGGAAGGCATGGATCAGCAGACAAGGAATGGTCGTTCGGCGAGCGCGGCAGAGGTTGCGGCGCTCGCTGGCGTGAGCCGCCAGACTGTGTCTCGCGTGGTCAACGGTATGCCCAACGTGACGGAAAAGACGCGCAAGCGTGTGCTGGCCGCCATGGAAGAGCTGGGCTTTCGTCCCAATTTTGCTGGAGCGGCGTTGCGCGGCGGGTCGTATCGTTCTATTGGCCTGTGCATGTACAACATCACACGTGTCGGTAACCTGGCGACGCTCGAGGGTATCATGCAAGCGGCGCGCGAGCATGATTTTGCCGTCACTATGATCGAGATGGGCGGCGACAAGCCCTATGCACTTGCCGATGCCTCGCGCCGCATGGTCGAGCGACCCGTCGACGGCATGATTCTCAACATGAACCGCATGGCTCCCGATTTTGAGGAGTTTGTTCCCCAGCCGGGAGTGCGAACGGTCATCCTGTCCATGTATGCGCATCCGCGCTGCACGACGATCGACTCCGACCAGTATGGTTCGTGCGAGCTGTTGACCAATTATCTGCTGGAACATGGTCACTCGAATATGCGGTTTGTGGCGGGTCCGGAAAACTCGATTTCCTCGCGTTTTCGTGAGGCCGGTTGGCGCGATACGCTGGGTCGTGCTCATGTCGATGCCGCTCCGATGCTGCGTGGCGATTGGAGTGCGGACAGTGGGTACGCCATGGGCGAGCGGATTGCGGCCGAGGTGCTTGCCGGCGGGTCGCAGACGCCGACTGCCGTGCTTGCGGCAAATGACCAGATGGCGCTGGGCGTTATCGCCGCGCTCGAGAACGCGGGCCTGTCCGTGCCCGACGACGTGAGCGTGGTTGGTATCGACGACGCACTCGAGGGACTTGTTCCTCACAATCGGCTGACGACGCTGCGATTTGATTTGCGCGGTGTCGGTAAGCTTGCGTTTGAGGCGGCGATTGGAGAGAGCTCGTCTATCGAGGCGATTCATGTGCCGAGCACGCTGGTCGAACGCTCGACTGTTAGGGACATACGGGGTTAGGTCCTACTCCGTCTGTCTCGATTTGTAACAGGTAGACGGTCAAAAGCGGGCTACGTGTTACAGATTTAGATTCTTCGGAAAGAGCAATCCTGTTCGTCTCAATCTGTAACAGCTAGGACCGAAAAACTCGGCTAGTTGTTACAGATCGAGACAAACGTGCGACACGGTCCGCCCAAAAAAGGCCGGGGGCGGCGCGCCGTGTGACGTGCCGCCCCCGGCTGAGAAATGGGGACAGGTTATGTGAGCGGGGCAATTCCGCCAACCGCTAGTTGAAAGCCGCTAGTCCAGACGACGGGTCTGCGCCACGTGCTTATACCAGTATGCGCTTGCCTTGGGCGTGCGCTTCTGGGTTTCAAAGTCAACGTAGAAGAAGCCGTAACGCTTGTTGTAGCCATTGGTCCAGGAGAACTGATCCTGCAGGCTCCACAGGAAGTAGCCGCCCACGTTGACGCCCACCTCCATGGCCTTGAGCAACCAGCGCAGGTGCTGCTCGATGTAGTCGATGCGCGGCTGGTCGTCCACAAAGCCGTCTTTGTAGGGGTCCTTGTAGCCCATGCCGTTCTCGGTGATGAAGATCTGCTTGTAGTTAGGGTAGCGCTGCTTAATGTAGACGAGCAGGTCGAACAGACCCTCGGGATAGATGATCCAGTCCCAGTCGGTGGTGGGGATGCCAGGCTTGTTCACATGCTCGCCAATGCCCTTAACGCGCCAGCGGCCGGTGCCCTTCTCGCCTGTACCGTTGTGGTGCAGGTCGTTCTCGCCATCGTAAGCCTTCAAGAAACGGCACTGGTAGTTGTTAACGCCCAGGTAGTCGTTGTAGAGCGCGGCCTCGCGCATGATTTCCAGATCCTCGTCTAGGATCTGGATGGTGCCACCCGAGACGGCGGCCAGGCGGTTGGCGCACTCGAGGGTGTCGGGCGCGTAGTCGCCGCGGAAGGTGGCGTCGAGCAAAAACTGGTTTTGCAGCACGTGCTCGTTGTTGGCGGCTTTGATGTCGGCGGGGTCGTTCTCGTTGAGCGGATACTTAAACTCCAGCGACTGAATGACGCCGATCTTGCCCTTAAAACCGCCGTTGTGGAAGGCCAGTACTGCCTTGGCGTGGGCGAGCATCATGTTGTGCTCGCACTGGAAGGCCTCGGCCAGATGCGCCTTGACGCCACCGGGGAAGGTGCCCTCGATGTAGGTGTTGGAGGCGTCGGCCCAGATCTCGTTAAAGGTGAACCAGTAGGTCACCTGGTCGGCGTACTCCTTAAAGCAGAAGGTGGCAAAGTCCACAAAGGCGTCGATGGTCTCGCGGTTGAGGAAGTCGCCCTTCTCAAAGAGGGGAAGCGGCGTATCGAAGTGATGCAGCGTGACAAACGGCTCAACGTGGTGCTTGTGGCACTCGGCGAAGAGATCGTGGTAGAACTGGACGCCCTCGGGGTTGATTTCGCCGGTGCCGTTGGGGAAGATGCGGCTCCAGGCGATGGAGAGACGAATGCCGTTGATGCCGAACTCCTCGCACAGCTCCAGGTCGACGGGGTACTGGTTGTAGAAGTCCGAAGCGGGATCGGGGGAGAAGCGCCCCTGGGCCTCCAGAAAGTCGTCCCAGGCAACCTTGCCCTTACCGTGAGTGCGGGTCTCGCCCTCTACCTGGTAGGCAGCGGTGGCGCCGCCAAAGACAAAGTCCTCGGGAAACTGCGCGGGCGGGTTGGTGACGCTAGCAGGATTAACGGACATGATGATCCAATCGTCTAAATCGAAGGGCCAGCCGGTCTTGGATGGTCGGCTGGCCCTGGGCGTTACTTACTTCGAAAGTTGCTCACTCACGAAGGCGAGAGACTTGTCGCCGTTCTGGGAGAGCTCGATGTATTGCTTGCCACGGCAGGCGACGCACTTGTTGCCCACGCGCTCGCAGTCCTTCTGCAGGTCGGCCAGGTAGCTCGCGGCCTGCGGGGCCAGGACGACCAGGTCAAAGTCGGGGAGCATGTCAACGTGGTTGCCGTATGCCTCGGCAGCGGTCTCAAGATTGATGCCGCGCTCCTTGGCGGCCTTGGCCAGCGCGTTGGCGAGCAGGCCCGAGGTGCCGCCACCCTGGCAGAGCACGAGCACGCGCTTGCCGTTGAGGTCGCTGGCGGTCGTTGCCTCGGCAGCGGGTGCTGCAGAAGCGGCGGGGGCGTCGACCTTCACGGCCTCGGCAGCAGCGCCAGCGGCAACGCTCTTGGCGTCGGCCTTGCCCTGGAAGGCATCGTTGAGCTTGGCGGCCTTCTCGGCGTTCTTGGCGGCGAGCTCCTCCTGGGAGATCTCGGCCTCCTCGGCGCACTTCTGGGCGTCATAGGCACGGAAGAACGGGTAGTACAGAACGAAGTCGACGACCAGGATAAGGGCGAGCATCACAAAGGCGAGCGGCTGGAAGCCCAGGCCCATGATGGTGCCGATGGGGCCGGGGACGGTCCAGGGCAGGGTGTACATAAAGCCGTTCATGCCCAAGAAGTCGATAAAGATCTTGAGGATCCAGATGTTGGCGATCGGGGCAAAGACAAACGGGACAAAGAAGACGGGGTTGAGCACGATGGGCGCGGCGAACAGCAGCGGCTCGTTGACGGCAAAGCAGACCGGGACGATGGCAGCCTTACCGACGGCGCGCATCTCCTGAGACTTGGCCAGGAAGCAGAACATAAAGACCAGGACGAGCGTGGCGCCGGTGCCGCCCATGCAGACGACGAAGTATTGGGCACCCTGGGTCAGGACAGCGGAAGCGTGCTGGCCAGCCTGGAACGCAGCCAGGTTGTCGGTCATGTTGGCAACGAGGGCGGCGGCGATGGCGGGCTCGACGATCGAGGGGCCGTGGACGCCCACGAACCAGAAGAGGCTCATGGCGCCGTAGATCACAGCGAGGCCGATGTAGCCGTCGGCAGCGGTGAACAGGGGCTGGAACACCTGGATGACGCCCTGGGCAAAGCAGAAGCCAAAAGCAGCGCGGAAGGCGATGTCAAAGACCCAAAAGACGGTGATGCAGACGGAGAAGGGGATGATGTCCTTAAAGGTCTGCGAGATGTTGGGCGGAACTTGCTCGGGCATCTTGACGGTGATGTTGCGCTTAATGAAGAACTTGTAGATGATGCCGGTCACAAACGCAGCGATAAAGGCGGTCAGCAGGCCTTTGGAACCAAGGTAGGTGGTGTTGAAGCCGCTGGCAGCGTCCGTGGCGATCGTGTCGCTCGAAAGGAGCAAGAAGCCGATGATGGCCGCGCACATGCACGAGATGAAGTTGATCTGGTTGTTCTTGGGCAGATCGCGGTTCTGAGCGTCGGCGAAGTGCTTGGCTGTGGTGGCAGCGCAGGCGATGGCCAGGATACCCATGGAGTAGTTGTAGCACTTCCACAGGGCGTTGTTGATGTCATCGGGCCAGTAGAAACCCCAGATGTTGGGGACCGAGGCTACCAGGCAGAAGATGGACGAGAAGATGATGATGGGGATGACGGAGATAAAGCCGTCGCGGATCGCCTTGAGGTACTTGTTGCGGGCGATCGCGTTGAAAAAGGGCTGGCCCTTTTCGATGATGGCGATGAGTTGCTCCATGCAATGCTCCTAAGAGTCGGTGGGTTAGCAACGATGGTAGCTTTTGGCGTTCAGTTGCCAAAATGTTGACGTTGCCATTTTGCGACACAAAAAAAGACGCGAACCGGTGGTTCCTGTGCCTGCGAACCGTCGATTCCCTATGCGTAAACGTTTGAGCCGCCCGGTGGCTCTGTGTTTGCGTAATGGCAACGTTAACATTTGGGCGTCAAAAGCCGTTTGGGGAAGCAAAAATGTCGGTGAACGGTAGGTTTTGGGTGGTGAGCGTATGGTGGGGGAGGCGTTGGATATACTTGAAGGCGTTAAAAATGACTGCGTAGGGTGCCACCAATGGCATCGTCGACATAGAAAGATCGACCTATGGCCGCTGTTAAAAAATCGGTTTCCGTTAAGGATGTGGCGCGTCTCGCGGGCGTCTCGGAGCAGACAGTCTCGCGTACGGTGCACGATTCGCCCAGTGTGCGCCCCGAGACCAAGGAGCGCGTGCGTGCCGCCATGCGCGAGCTGGGGTATCGCCCCAATTTTGCCGGTCGATCGTTGCGCCGCGGTAAGTTTAAGACCGTCGGCGTCGCCATGTTCAACATTACCGGCACCGGCAACCTCGACCGTATGGAGGGCTTTGCCGCCGCCGCCGACAAACACGGCTACGCCATCACCCTCACTAAAGTAGATGGACACCCCTATACCCTCGAGAGCGCATCGTCGCGTATGAGCGCGCTGCCGGTAGACGGCATGGTCGTGATCATGAACCGCATGCCGGCGGACTTTGGCACTTTTGAGCCGCTGCCCGGCATGCAGACGGTGCTCGTTACGATGTTGGAGCACCCGCTCTGTTCAACGGTCGATAACGACCAGTTCGATTGTTCGCGCCAGGTGGTCGAGTACTTGCTGGGGCGGGGGCACAAAACCGTGCACTTTATCTCGTGTCCCGAGCGCTCGCTTTCGGGCATGCGGCGCGAGGAAGGCTGGCGCGAGACATTGCGTGCGCATGGCATTGAGCCCCCGCAGCTCGTGCGCGGCGATTGGACGGCACAGAGCGGGTATGCTGCCGGTCAGGCTCTGGCGGACGATCCGACCTGTACGGCCATTTATGCCTCCAACGATGCCATGGCATATGGCTGCATCCGTGGGCTCGAGTCGCGCGGGAAGCGCGTGCCCCAGGACGTGAGCGTGGTGGGTGTTGACGACAGCCTGGGCGATATCGTGCCCGACCGTCGCCTGACCACGGTGCGCTTTGACAACAAGCGCGTCGGCATGTGGGCGGTCGACAAGATTGCCGGCGCCGATGGGGGTGCGTCTGGCGTGGAGCACATGCTGATTCCCGGTGTGCTCGTCGAGGGCGATACGGTGCGCGATTTGCGTTAGGGTGCGGTCCTGTTTGGGTTGCCGCTAACTGTGTTCGATATTGTTTAAATTGGTTTAAAAACCGTTCACGGGCGAAAAGTGACCGTTCATAGCTCGAAATTACGTTTTGAGCTGTTCTATTTTGTTTGAATGTTATTGTTTCTGTCATACACAACGCAGCGCGTATGCCCGGACGCGATGCTCTCCATTGGTTCATATGTGAAAGGAACGCAACATGGCAACCAAAGAAGAAATCTCGATGGTTGGATTCGAGATTGTCGCATACGCAGGTGACGCCCAGACCGATCTGCTTGCAGCGCTCGATGCTGCTCGCGAGGGTGACTTTGAGAAGGCCGAGCAGCTGCACAAGGATGCCAGCGATGCGCTCATCGGTGCCCACGACACGCAGACCAAGCTGCTTTCGCAGGAGGCCGGCGGTGGCGAGATGGAGATGACCTTCATCATGGCTCACGCTCAGGACACTCTCATGACCACTATGATCCTGGAGAAGCAGGCCCGCTTTACCATCGATGCCTACAAGCGCATCGCTGAGCTCGAGGCCAAGCTCGCCTAACGAGCCCTCACAACCAAGTTCCCTTCCAAAAGCCCTGCCGCACCCGCGACAGGGCTTTTTCTGTCCTCCTCCAAGTTGCGGTGAAATAGGGACTGAATAGGGGCCGGCGGGCGCAAAACAATCCCTATTCCACCGCAACTCATCCCGAGATTGTCATTGGGGACGTTCTTAAACGACTGGTCATTGGGGACAGTCTTGGTGCGCTCCGTTCGTCCTCCCGTTCGATTTTTGCTCGGTGGGTATACTTCCATCCGCAATACAGGCCGGAATGAGGAGGTATCCAAATGCCGGACAACGGATTGATTCAAAAGAAAGATGCGCACGAGATGGCTCATGGGCGTCCTGTCCAGATAACCGAGCACACGGCGGTAACCGAGCTGCAGCCCAGTCTGTCCGATGTCGTGTGCGCAAACAAAAAGCTGCAGATTGGCTTTATCGTTGCGCTCGTGGTGCTGGCGTTGCTGTCGGGCTTTGTAGCGCGACCGCATTTCGCCGATACCAAAACTTGGGACTCTACCATCGAGGTCATCGATCAAAAGAAAGGTAACGTATTGGCGCTCACGACCTCGTGCGTGGCGCTGTCTGCGGGCATTACCGCGCTGCCTGGTGATACGGGAACGCCGGTCGCCGAGCAGCTCGCACGGCTTTCAGGCAACCTTGGTATCGTGCTTGCCGTGCTATACCTAGAGAAATATCTGCTGACTATTTTGTGGTCGGTTGGCTTGGGCATCTTAATCCCGTTTGCGTTGGTGCTCTTTGCGGTGTCGCTCGGCATTCACGGGCGCTGGAGTACGAGCGCCGTCCTGCGCCGTGTGGCGACACGCGTGCTGGTGGTTGCCGTGATCGGCATGGCGCTCGTACCCGCGAGCGTATGGGTGTCGCAGAAGGTCGATGAAACGTATCGCGTAAGTATTGAGCAAGCTGAGCAAAAGACTGCGGACGCAGCCGACACCACGGACAAGTCAGCCGAGACCAGCTCAAAATCGAACAAGAAAAAATCCGAGGCCACGGAGTCCAAAAACGTGCTCGAGCAGTTGACCGATGGGGCATCGAGCCTTGTTACGTCGGTAACCAGTGGTGCCAAGCAGATGACCGACGAGATCGTGCAGCAGGTGACCGACCTCATCGAAGGCGTCATCGTAATGATCGTGACCTCGTGTGTGATTCCTCTACTGGTGCTCGCGGCGTTCCTATGGCTAGGACACGTGCTGCTGGGGATCGATATCTCCGGTCCCGCGAACTATCTGACGGGCCGCTTTCTGAGCGCTCCTTCCAAGCACGCCAAAAAGGGCGGACAGTCCGAGTAGCTAAAACAGCTGTATATACCGGGGAATACCGCCGAAGGGCGGCCGAGATGCGTTCTCGGCCGCCCTTTTTGTTTGTTGAATACGTGACAAGCCGGGCATTCCCTGAATCCAAACGGTCAGCAATCATCCGTGAACGGTATTTGTTCAAAAAAGAACAAAGATAAACAAATAGTTGTTGCAGTTACTGTTCGAATGTGTTCAAATAAACACGAACAGTGAAGAACCGCACGTTCAGATGCCCGGACCTGAACGCGATTCAACACTTCCAAACAGGAACTACGCACCTGCGTATCTCTCAAGGAGGATGTCATGAGGGTTGTAATCGCTTCCGATGCCGACGGTATGTCGATGAAGGAGTCCATCAAGGAGATGCTCATCGCCGACGGTCACGAGGTCGTCGACTATTCCGAGACCCCTGCCGCGGACTTTGTCGATTCCGCGACCGCCGTTGCCAAGGACCTGCTGGAGCACAAGGATTCCCAGGGCTTCGCATTCGATAAGTACGGCGTCGGCTCCTATATGGCCGCCGTCAAGATTAAGGGCATGGTCGTCGCCAACATTTCCGACGAGCGTTCCGCCTACATGACCCGCGAGCACAACGGCTCGCGCATGGTCACCATGGGCCCGGGCGTTGTGGGCACCGAGGTCGCCAAGAAGATCGCCCGCGAGTTCCTGCGCGCCCAGTACGCCGGCGGCCGTCACCAGATCCGTGTCGACATGCTCAACAAGATGGCCTAACGAGAGCCACCGAGAACTCGAACTTCTACCTCAACTTGTGAATTCAGACGAAAGGACGTTCTGATGAAGAAGACCATCGCAATCGGTTGCGACCATATCGTTACGGACGAGAAGATCTATCTGGCCGACCGCCTGGAGCAGGCTGGCTACAAGGTGCTCGACTGCGGCACCTACAGCCACACCCGTACGCACTATCCCATCTATGGCAAGGCCGTGGGCGAGGCTGTTGCCAGCGGCAAGGCCGACTTTGGCGTGGCCCTGTGCGGCACCGGCATCGGCATCACCAACGCCGTCAACAAGGTTCCCGGCGCCCGCTGCGCCCTGGTCCGCGACATGACCTCTGCCCTGTATGCCCGTCGCGAGCTCAACGCCAACATCGTGGGCTTTGGTGGCAAGATCACCGGCGAGTTCCTGATGGCCGATATCATGCTTGCCTTCCTGGAGGAGCCCTACGAGAAGACTCCCGAGCACGACGCCCTGATCGCCAAGATCGATGCCTGCAATAAGGCCGACGCCGAGGCTCAGGCTGACCCGCACTTCTTTGACGAGTTCCTGGAGAAGTGGGACCGCGGCGAATACCATGATTAGCGGGTATCCGGCGTAATTAACTAGTCCGTTGACGGCTCGCGTTTCTGTGAGGGGGCGCGGGCCGGTTTTCTATCAGCCCTATTGACTTGGCGGGCTGTCGTAAGAAAGGGAAGGCTCCTATGGAGTTTGTTCTTGATAACGGTTCTATCCGCGTAGCACTGAGCACGGCGGGCGGCTCGTTCACTTCTATTGCGGCCAACGGTCGCGAGTACCTGTGGCAGGGTGACCCGGCAGTCTGGTCGGGCCAGGCACCTATTTGCTTCCCGATCTGCGGCGGTCTTCGTGAGGGTCGCGCAATGACCATGGGCGGCCGCGAGGTTAAGCTCGCCCGTCACGGCTTTGCTCGCAAACAGGAGTGGAAGCTCGAGGAGCAGGGCGACAACATGGTCGCGCTGAGCTTAAGCTCTGCCGACCATGCCGAGTTGCTCGAGCAGTACCCGTATCCGTTTAAGATCGTTGCTCGTTACACGATCGATGCGGAGAAGGTGGCCGTGTCGTACGAGGTGACCAATGAGGGCACCGAGGACATGCCGTTCTTTGTGGGGGGTCACCCTGGCTTTAAGTGCCCGCTTGACGAGGGCGAGTCTTATGACGACTACGAGCTCCGTTTTGAGCAGCGTGAGGCCACCGAGCTCTGTACTGCCGTTCCCTCGACGGGCTTGATTGATGTTGAGCATCGCAGCAAGAACCCCATGATCGACCAGAACCTGCCGCTGACCCACGAACTCTTCGACTTCGCGGAGACCATCTTTGACGTGCTCGAGAGCCGCGTGGTTACGCTGACCAAGAAAACCGAGGACAAGGGCGTGCGCCTGACGTTCCCCGATATGCCATACCTGATTGTGTGGAGCAAGCCCGAGGGCGACTTTGTGGCTGTGGAACCGTGGGGCGGCCTGTCCACCTGCTCCGACGAGGACGATATTCTGGAGCACAAGCGTGGCTGCCTGGTTGCCAAGCCGGGGGAGACCGTCACCCGCGGCTTTGAGATCGAGATCCTTTAACGAGCTATCGTATGTTTGGGGCCGCGCGTGCCGTGCCCCGGAAACAGGAGTTCAATATGATTCTGACCGTTACCATGAACCCGTCGATTGATACCCGTTACCAGCTCGACAAACTGGTCATCGACGATGTTAACCGCGTAACGCCCGAAAAGACCGCTGGCGGCAAGGGCCTCAACGTGAGTCGCGTGCTGCTGCAGCTGGGTGACGACGTGCTCGCGACCGGCCTGCTCGGCGGCCACATGGGTGCCTATATGGCCGAGCTTATGGATGCCGACGGCGTCAAGAACGACTTTGTGCCTATTGCTGGTGAGACGCGCATCTGCCTGAATATCCTGCACGAGGGCAATCAGACCGAGCTTTTGGAGAGCGGCCCGCAGATCGCCCCGGCCGAGCTCGAGGCCTTTACGGCCAAGTTTGCCGAGCTCGCAGCGAAGGCGGACGTCGTGACGCTTTCGGGCTCGCTGCCGCGCGGTGTCGATGCCGGCTACTACGCCGAGCTGGTCAAGATTGCCGAGGAGGCGGGCGCCAAGGTGCTGCTCGATACCTCGGGCGCTTCACTGGAGGCAGCGCTGGAGTCCGACGCTAAGCCTGAGCTCGTAAAGCCCAACCTGACCGAGATTAACGGCCTGCTGGGTACGTCCTTTACGACCGATGAAGTCGATGCCCTGCGCGAGGCGCTTGCCGCCGATGACCGTTTTGCCGGTATTCCCTGGGTTGTCGTTTCGATGGGCGCTGCCGGTTCGGTGGGCTTCCATGAGGGCCGCGCGTTCCGCGCCAAGACGCCCGCGATTGCGGCTGTGAACGCGACGGGTTCCGGCGACTCGACCATTGCCGGTTTTGCGCATGCCATTGCTGCTGGTGCCGACGACGTCACCGTGCTCAAGACCGCCAATACCTGCGGTAAGCTCAACGCCATGGATCCCAAGACCGGCCACCTGGTCATGGACCGCTGGGACGAGATCTACAACAACGTTGAAGTAACGGAGCTTTAGGGTTACGCGGTTTTACCAAACCGCGTAACGGCTCGACGCTGCAAACGCCCCTAAGCGGCAATCTGACGTTCAATCGTCGGGCATGACCAAAAGGTCAATGCCCTCCTCTTTCACGTCACCTTGCTCGCTTAGGGGCGTTTTCGCTGTCGTTGCCAAGACACCGGCGTTGCCTTGGTCGCAAATAGTCATTGGGGACGCTCTTTAATGACTAGTCGTTTAAGAACGCCCCTTAAGAATGACCCCAATGACTACACTCAAAAACGGCGCCCGTCGGTGATGTTGCCGGCGGGCGCCGTTGTCGTGTAGACGCTATTTGTTGAGTGCGTGCGTTCGAGCTCGCATGCTATAGCGAGTCGATAAAGCGCTGTTGGGCGGCGCGTCCTGCCTCGTCCCACTTAAAGACGCCGGCGTTGTCGAGCACGTGGCCAAACACCACGCCGACCTCTTCGTGCAGGATGTCGATGGCGTTGTCGGCCGTAAGCTCGTCGGCGCGGCGGGCAAAGACGTCCTCAGCCCATGCGGCGTGGCTGCGGCAAAGGTCGTCGCCCTCGAGCGCGCCGGCAAGGTCGTAGCTGGCATCTGCCTTGGCCGCCAGCAGGTGCTCGCGGACAGCGCCGAGCTCGGGAACCAAGCGCGGCGGCAAAATGGCCAGGCCCATGACCTCGATCAGGCCGATGTTCTCCTTTTTGATGTGGTGGTACTCAGCATGCGGATGGAATACGCCCAGCGGATGCTCGTCGGTCGTGATGTTGCAGCGAAGCGCCAGGTAGGCCTCGTAGATTTCGCCGCCGGCGTTGCCGCGGGAGTCGACGCGGCGGATGACGGGCGTCACGGTGTTGTGGGCCACGCCGTCGGCCGTGTGTGCGATGACGCCAACCGACTCATCGGTCCACTCGCGCCAGGCAAGGATAATCTTCTCGGCGGCGTCGAGCAGCTGGGCGCGGTCGTGCGATCGTAGTCGCAGCACCGAAAGCGGCCACTGTAACACGGTACCGATGACCTGGTCAAAGCCCGGCACGCTAAACTGCGAGACCTCGGCGGCGTGCATCATGGGGAACTCGTGCGCGCCGCCCTGGAAGTGGTCGTGCGACAGAATCGAGCCGCCCACGATGGGCAGGTCGGCGTTGGAGCCAATGAAGTAGTGCGGGAACAGGTCGACAAAGTCGAGCAGGCAGGTCAGCCCCTTGCGGTCGACGTGCATCGGACGATGCTCGGAGCTCATGGCAATGCAGTGCTCGTTAAAGTACGCGTACGGGCTGTATTGGAAGCCCCAGCGCTCGCCGTCGAGCTTAATGGGGATAACGCGCAGATTCTGGCGGGCGGGATGGGCGCCGCCGTCGGCTGCAGCGGAGCGTCCGGGATAGCCTTCGTTTTCGATGCAGAGCTGGCAGGCGGGATACTTCTCGCCCGTGTTTTTGGCGGCGCCGGCCGCGGCAATATCGCGCGGGTCCTTTTCGGGCTTTGACAGGTTGATGGTAATCTCGAGGTCGCCCCAGTTGGTGGGGGTGCTCCATTTGATGTTGCGCGCGATGGCGGCACGGCGCACGTAGCCGGCGTCGCAGCACAGGCCGTAGAACCAGTCGGTCGCGGCGCGGGGCTCGTTGACGCCCATGCGTCCGTTGAACTCCTCGTTTACAACCGAAGGCCTTGGCATGAGCGCGCCCATGATGCGCATGGCGATGCGGTCGCGGCCCGATGCCGTGTCCTCGGCGGCGCCGTTGGCAACAGCCGCCTCGGCAAGCGCGGCAAGTGTGCCTTCAAGGTCAAAGTTGGGCAGGGTGTCGGGGTGCAAGAGCGAGAGTTTTTCGGCCTGGAGCGCCCAGGCCATGTCGAGCGCCGGGCCCGTAGCACCGATGCACTCGAGAATGGTGTTATACGCCCAGATGCGATCGTCCTGGCCGATCATCGATCGGTGGATAGCGTACTCGATCAGGTTCTGCGCGGCCTCGCGCACGTCAGTCATTACAGCCATGCCGCGTAAGCCCCCTTGTCAGAAATTGCGTAGTGGCGGGCAGAGCCCTCGCCCAGCCAGCCGTTCATCTTGGTGATAAAGGTGTCGACCAGGTCGAGCGGCACGAAGGCCTGGATGGTGCCACCAAAGCCGCCACCGTGGATACGGACGGCGCCACGGCCGTCGAGCACGTGCTCGGCCAGTGCCAGGGCATACATCGAGGGCTGCTCGGAGCCCAGCTTGGCAACGACATTCTGTAGGTACATGGCAGAGCTGGCGCCGGACTCGCGCGTCAGGACCAGGAACTGATCGATGTCGCCGGCGTTCAGGGCAGCCCAGCGCTTATCGACCAGGCCGTTTTCGTACCAGTAGTGAACGGCGCGCAGGCAGGCGCGGTCGCCCAGCTTGGCGCGCAGCTCGGGGAGCTTGGCGTCAAAGTCCGCCACGTTTACCTCGCACAGGCGTGCCTTGCCAAACTCGGCGGCGACGTCCTGCATCTCGCGCGGAACGGCGGCGTAGTCTTCGGTGGCGGCCACGTGGTCGGCACCGACCTTAACGAGCACGAGAGCATAACCGTGATCCTCAAAGTTGAGCTCGAGCTTCTGGGTTTTAGGCTGAGCCTGATCCTCAAAGTCCATGTAGGCGAGGCCGCCCAAGCAAACGGCGGCCTGGTCCATCAGACCGCAGGGCTTGCCGTAATAGTTGTTCTCGGTGCGCTGGCTCATCTGGGCGAGCGTGACGGGCTCAATGGCGGGCGCGCCCCAGAGCGTCTCCATGGCACGACCGTACGCGGCTTCGACGGCGGCAGAGCTGGAAAGGCCGCCGCCCGAGGGGACGGAGCAGGTAAAGGCAAAGTCGAAGCCTTTGGGCTCAACGCCAAGGGCTGCGATTTCGTGGGCCATGCCGCGGACGAGGCTCGCGGACGTGCCCTTCTCGGACTCCTGAACGTCTAGCGTGTCGAGCGCGATCTCAAACGTGGGATAGCCCTCGTCGGCTACGCGAACCTTGTTGGAATCGGTTGCCACGGCGATGCCGTCGACGGCGACATCGAGCGAGCCGGCGATAACGTGGCCACCCTCGTGGTCAGTGTGGTTGCCGCTGATCTCGGAGCGGCCGGGCGCGTGCACGTAGAGCACCTGGCGGTCGCCGATGGGGCCAAACTCCTCCTCGAACAGCTTGGTGAGCGTGGCGAATGTCTTTTCGTCGGGGGTGGTCATGGGAGTCCTTTCCTTGGCGCGCCCGGGTGGGTTTTGCGTCGTTATGAGTACGTTAACAACTTAAAGCGGCATGAACCAAGTGTTCACGATACCGCACGTTACGGGCTATGTTAACGTACTCATAACACATCGCTTGTCACTTTTTGAGAATCTGGTAATCGGTAGAAATTCAGCCGTGAACGGTACTGCCGTATGGACTTATAAAGCAGAAGAGATGCAGATAGAAAAAGTAGAGTACGTTAACATGCGTCCGACGATAGCGGGCCTCGGCGCGGGATGTATTTCTGCCCGGGCCGGCATTCACGCTATTCAGATCTCGCAAGGGTGAAGGTGATCCTGTGGCAAGGCGCCCGTCCAACGATACCAGTTCGCGTCCGGTCTCCATGGCCGACGTCGCCCGCGCTGCCGGCGTTTCGCAGCAGACGGTTTCGCGCGTCGCCAACGGCTTGCCTAACGTTAACGAGCAGACGCGCCAGCGCGTGCAGGCCGCTATGCAAAAGCTCGGCTTTCGTCCGAGTTATGCCGGTCGCTCGCTGCGCGACGGCCGTTATCATTCGGTCGGCCTGTGCGTCAACGATGTCACCAAGTTTGGCAACCTCTCAATGATCGACGGCATCGCCAGCGCTGCTCGCGAGCATAATTGCGCCATCACGCTGGTCGAGATGTCCAAGACCGAGGAGTTTTCGCTTGCCGAGGCCACGCGTCGTATGGCCGCATTGCCGGTGGACGGCATCATCATCGGTATGAGTCGCATGGCGCCCGATTTTGAGACGTTTGATCCACTGCCGGGCATTGGCACGGTCATCGTTACCATGTACGCGCACCCGCGGGTGACCACGGTCGATTCCGACCATTACGGCTGCTCGCTATTGCTTATGGATCACCTGTTTGAGCTAGGGCACGAGCAGATTCGCTATATTGGCGGCCCGTCATTCTCGGTCGACGAGCAATTTCGTCGCGCCGGTTGGCAGGATGCACTCGAGCGTAAACACATCGAGCCGGCAGAGCCGCTCGAGGGCGACTGGTCTGCCAACAGCGGCTACGAGGCCGGCAGGTACCTGGCCGAGCACGATCGCACCATGACGGCGATTTACGCGGCAAACGACCAGATGGCAAATGGCGCGATTGCAGCGCTGCGCGATAGCGGTCTGCGCGTGCCCGAGGACGTGAGCGTGGTGGGCGTCGACGATTCGCTCGATGATTTTGTGGCACACAACGAGCTCACGACCGTTCGATTCGATTTGCATCAGCGTGGACGCGAGGTGTTCGAGCACGCGGTTCCCAAGGCGGGGGCAACGGACAAAACCGTTGCCATTCGTATTCCCGGCCAGCTTATCGTTCGACATACCACGGCAGCTCCGCGCACATAGTTTTTGCAGGTCAATGGCGATATATTCCGCCTCAATAACAATCGATAAGGATGCTGGCAGATAGCCGTGGCTATGAAGACGAGTGCTATGATAGACGGGCTCTTTTGTCTATCTAGGAGGCTTTGCCTGATGGAGATCACCAAGGATATCCGCTACATTGGCGTTAACGATCACGACATTGACCTGTTCGAGGGCCAGTACGATGTGTCCGAGAACGGCATGGCATACAACAGCTACGTTATCTTGGGCGAAAAGATCGCTGTCGCCGATTCAGTCGACGGCGGTTTTGTTGACGAGTGGCTCGGCAACCTCGAGGCCGTGCTCGATGGCCGCACGCCCGACTACCTGATCGTCCATCACATGGAGCCCGATCACTCCGCCGGCATCGCCGCCTTTATGGAGCGCTATCCCCAGGCGCAGATTGTTGCCAGCATGGGCGCCTTCCGTATGATGGTCAACTACTTTGGCACCGACTTCCCCGAGCGCAAGATGGTCGTCAAAGATGGCGACGTGCTCGACCTGGGCGGCCACAGCCTAACCTTTGTCGGTGCCCCCAATGTTCACTGGCCCGAGGTGCTCTTCTCCTACGAGTCCACCGACAAGGTGCTCTTTAGTGCCGACGGTTTTGGCAAGTTTGGCGCCAACGACATCGAGGATCCCGAGGGCTGGGCTTGCGAAGCGCGCCGTTACTACTTTGGCATCGTCGGTAAGTTCGGCAAGTTCGTGCAGGCCGTCCTCAAGAAGGCCGCCGACCTGGACATTCAGATCATCTGTCCGCTCCACGGCCCCGTACTGACCGAGAACCTGGGCTATTACCTCGACACCTATAACACCTGGTCGAGCTATCAGCCCGAGGACGAGGGCATCACGATCGCCTATGCGAGTGTGTATGGCCATCTGAAGGCTGCCGTCGAGGAGCTCGCCGCAGCGCTTGAGGCTCGCGGCCAGAAGGTCTCCGTCTTTGACCTGGCTCGCGACGACATGGCCGAGGCCGTTGAGGATGCGTTCCGCTACGACCGTCTGGTGCTCGCTTCCATCACCTATCAGGGTGAGATCTTCCCGTTCATGAGCACCTTTATCCATACGCTTGCCGAGCACGCCTATCAGAACCGTACGGTGGCACTCGTCGAGGCCGGCTCCTGGGCGCCCACCGCTGCCAAGGTTATGGCCAAGGAGCTCGAGGGCATGAAGGACATCACCTTGGCGCAGAACAAGGTGACCGTGCTGGGCTCGCTCAACGACGCCTCGCGCGCTCAGATCGAGGTCCTCGCCGACGAGCTGTCCAAGTAGCGACACATTCACTTCTGATGCTCAACCACCACAAAGGAGACCTTTGTGGTGGTTTTTGTTTAAGCGCCGGCGATGACGAGGGCTGGACGTGAGCTGTCAGTGGCCTCGGCGATCGAGGTGGCGACGGCATGGTCGGGGTCACGGTCCATCACGATGGAGTCGACATCGGCAAGCTCGGCAAAGCGGTACATGCCGCGTCCGTTAACCTTGCTGGCGTCCATGAGGGCGACGCTTTGACGGGCGGCACCGACCATAGCCGTTTTGGTCTCGGCCATCTGGGGAAAGTCGGTCGTAAAGCCGCAGCTGGGGACAAAGGCGCCGGGGCACATGACGGCCAGATCGGCATGGACCATTTGGAGCGCCTGCATAGTGAGCGGTCCGTACAAATAACGATGGCCTTTGCGCAGCGCCCCGCCCAGCATGACGACATCGACTGAGGGCATGCTCTCGTCGATGTAATCGGCAATGGTAATGTCGGCCGTGATGACGGTGATACCGTCGCGCTGATCGAGGAGCCGGACGAACTCGAGCGCCGTGGTGCCCGAGTCGACGAGCAGCGTGTCGCCGTCATTGACGAGCTCGATGGCGCTTTGCGCGATGGCCTGCTTGGCGGCGACGTTGACATTGATGCGGCGATCCTGCGTGGAAACGGTTAGGCGTTTGTGGAGCGATACGGCACCACCATGTGTGCGGCGCAGCTTGCCTGCTTCGGCGAGCGCGTCAAGGTCGGCGCGGGCGGTGACGGAGGACACGCCAAAGGTCTGGGCGATTTCTGCTACCTGCACCGAGGCATTATGATCGAGCATCTCCATGATGGCGGAACGACGCTCATCGGCAAAAGCGCGGGTTGTTGTGTGGGTCACTGCTGCTCCATCCCCAACCGAAATTTGCAGGAATTGTGTTGACTCTATTTTCGTTCATTTTCTTTTTGAGTAAGAAAACACCTTTCGATTACTTATCTTTTCTATAAAAGAAAGACGCTGAACGCCCAAAATTCAATATCGAACATGTTCACTCGGCTCAAATTTCTTCCGTTTGCTTTTCAAAAATGACTGTATTGATCTGCATGGGCTCAATATCTCGCACGTGCAAAGCTGCTGAATTTCATACAATGAGCGCAGCAAAACGCAAGGTAAAACGCCTTGTGAACAACTACGCCCGATGTCCAGATGCGGGCGAGGGAGAGGAGCAAACGCTCATGGCACTTGTTACCACCGAAAAGATGCTCAAGGACGCTCAGGCCGGCCACTACGCCGTCGGCGCGTTCAACGTCGAGAACCTCGAGTTTGTTATGGCCGTTCTGGCCGCTGCCGAGGAGACCAAGTCCCCCGTCATCATGCAGACCACCCCGGGCACCATCAAGACCGCTGGTCTGGACTACTTCTACGGCATGGTCAAGGCTGCCGCCGAGCGCGCTTCCGTGCCCGTCGCTCTGCACCTCGATCATGGCGATGGCTATGACCGCTGCATGCAGGCTTTCCGCACTGGCTACACCTCTGTCATGATCGACGGCTCGCACGAGTCCTTCGAGGACAACATTGCCCTGACCAAGTCCGTCGCCGATGCTGGCCGCGCCATGGGCGTGCCCGTCGAGGCTGAGCTCGGCAAGGTTGGCGGCAAGGAGGACGACGGTCCCGCAGTTGAGGGCGAGAGCCCTTACACCGATCCTGCCGAGGCCAAGGAGTTCGTCGAGCGTACCGGCTGCACCTCGCTGGCCATTGGCGTTGGCACCAGCCACGGCGTGTACACGAGCGATCCGCACATCGAGCAGTCCGTGGTCAAGGCCATCCGCGACGCCGTCGACGTGCCGCTGGTTCTGCACGGCACCTCCGGTGTGCCCGATGAGCAGGTTGCCGAGGCTGTGAAGAACGGCATCTGCAAGGTTAACTACGCCACCGAGCTGCGTCAGGCCTACACCAAGGGCTTCATGGCCTACATGGCCGAGAACCCCGCCTGCTTCGATCCCAAGAAGCCGGCCAAGGAGGGCATGCGTGAGATCACCGAGCTGGTTAAGATCCGCATGACCAACCTCAACTCTGTGGGCAAAGCAGAGTAACAGCAAGGGTACTCCGGCTCGCTACATATCCCGGGGAGGGACGAGGGCTTAGTCCCCCAATCGTCCTCGGGCATGCAAAAAGCCTTGCTGCGCACTTCGTGCGGCGAGGCTTTTTGCCCCCTGCGGAAAGATTGGGGGACTAAGCCCTCGTCCCTCCCAAGTTGACCTGCTCGAGGTCGTCGCCCTTGTGGCGTTAGGGCGGAAAAATAATAAGAAGCCTTCGCGCTGCGGAATGATTTTGGAAACTAAGTACGGGATCCGCCCAAACCGTCCTGCTCAATCGCCCTTGTGGCGTTGGGGCTAAAAGGGTGGGACGCGTGGGTTATTTGGTTGTTAGGGTTAGTAGGTCGTTGGGGGTTTTGAGGTTGTAGGTGGCATTTGGGATGTCTTGGTGTGATCCCCATGCCGCTCTGGCAAAACTGACCCCTGCCGAAGTTGCGCATTGTTCGTCGTAGACGGTGTCGCCAACGTAGACGACGTTGCCAGGATTCGCGCCCGTACGCCGGAGATATTCGAGCATGGGAGCGGGTGCGGGTTTATGTTCGGTTGTGTCTTCGACAAGGATGATGTGCTCAAAATGCTTATCGAAGCCAAGGGGTGCAATTTCTTCTGCGTATTCGTCGCGCGCACGTGAGGAGACGATGCCAAGTTTGCAGCCGCTATCGGCGAGTGTTGCGATGACTTCAAGCAAACCTGGAAACACGCTGATGGTGCTTTTAAAGCTGGCGGCAACTTGGCACCAGCGATCCAACGTTGCCTGCGAGTAGATTCCAAGTTTCTCAAGGGCATCCTTGCCGGGTATGCCGAGGGCAAATTCAAGTTCGTGTCGGGGGAGCGTTTTGCCGGTCGCTTCTTGGACAATCTGGACAAGCGATGATAGAACGCTTTCTTCTGTATCTGCCAATGTCCCATCAACGTCAAATACGATATGGTCAAAGTGCTTCATATGGTTGCTCCTCTCTGTTGTTTGCCTGCAAGTTTGATGCGGTGACAGAAGAAAGGCTAGCGGGATTTCTGCCTGGTGCTATCGAGATTCTGCCTCGCTGCTCGATAGCTCGAAGGAGTGCATCCCATTTGTTCTTTAAATACCTGGCCAAGATGGCTTGCTGTCGCAAAGCCGCATTGGCGCGCGACTGTCTGGACCGTTCGCGTGGTGTGTGCCAAAAGTTCGCAAGCACGGTTTACGCGGTATGCGCGCAGATATGCCGCCGGGGTCGTTCCTGCGCAAGCTTCGATAATGCGGTAACACTCTCTTTCGCTTACGCCGGCTGCAGATGCCATCTGGGGCACATCTATAGCGGCTGCATAGTTTGCGCGGATATAGTCCAGGATTGCCTTGAATTGTACGTCGCGGTTGGTCATCCAAGAGGCGTTGTCGGAGGAAAAGAGCGGTTCGGCCTTGGCGTAAATCTGAATCCAGAGCTCTGACAAGCTATTCCGAAGCGCCATCTCGTTCTGCGGCCGTTGAAGGTCGTGGTTAAAGGAACTCTTTAGCAAATCGATAAAGGGCATATCGTCGGGGTTGGTGGGCGACCATTTGAGCACATCGACGCCTCGACATTGCAGCAAAGGATTGATATAGCGCTTTTGAAGGCGTCCCGCGGGATCGCCGAGCATCGACGGCTGAAAGATATGCAACATTTGAATGGCTGGTGCCGAATTGGCTGATTGCAGCGTGCTGTGCAAAACGCCGCCGTTGATAAAGCCGGCGGACCCTTCCTCAAAGCGTACGTGCTCATGAGCCGCGCGCGTTCGATAGTCAATCGCTCCCTGCTCCATGTAGAAAAGCTCAACCTCGGAATGCCAGTGCCAGGGGACGGAATTGCCCGGATAGCGAGCGAATTCTGCGCGTTCGGCAATATAGGGCCAGTCTTCGGCGGTCTCGGGAAACGCTTCCTCGCGTCCTCCGCGGTGCAATTCTATGTGATCCATGTTTCGCATGGCATCAGTATAAAGCGCGATGGGCTTAGATTGCCCTTGCCTGTTCGGGGAACGCCTTGTCTAGGGATGCTTGGAGCTTTTCGAACGATGCTCGCAAGTTGTGGCTCTGGTCGGTTGAGCGTTTGGCTTTTGTGGTGGGGGAGTCGAGGAGACCGTTTCTCTGTGTCGGGGGGAAGGAGAAAAGGTTTGCATGTTTTAGGGATGGCTGCTGTGCTGCGTCATTGGAAGAATGCATGCTTATGCGGCCTCCTCGATGTCCACCAATAGATTGCGCTCGGGGTATGCTGCTAGGTCCCGTGCGTTGGCAGTATTATGCCGCGGCTGCTGCAAAGAAGCGCTAAAGAAAGGCTTAACCTGGTTTGGTGTTACGATGAAACTGCAGGTCAGAGGTATCGAATAACACTCTTGAAAGATTTTGGGCTTAAGGGCTTTCTAAGGTTTGTGGCGCGGATGTGGCTCGCCTGTGTGGGGCGTGTGGCCGGCTCGTTCCTAGCGCTGCGGCTCTGCGGCGCGCACCTGCTCGATGACCTTTTCCATCGTGGCGTCGATGCGGTCTTTTTTGAGCTCGCATTCCCAGATGGTTATGGGTGTCCAGCCCATTTGAGTGAGTGCTGCCACGGCAGCGCGGTCGCGCTCGACGTTGCGACGGAACTTTGCCTCCCAAAACTCAACGTTGCGCTTGGGCTGGCTAGGGTTGCACTTAGGGCAGCGATGCCAAAAGCAACCGTTGACGAAGATGGCGATCTTGCGGCCGGGGAAGGCGATGTCGGGCTTGCCGGGAACCTTCCATTCCAAGCGATAACCCGTAAGGCCCGCTGCGCGCAGGCGCTGTCGTACGAGCAGCTCGGGCTTGGTGTTGGCGCGCTTGTTGCCCTTCATGGACTTTTTGATGGCGGCGCGACGGCGGACCAGTTCGCGCTCGTCAGCGGAGAGGTCCGAGGTATCGATGCCGTCGAGCAGACCGGGCTTGGGACGCTTTTTGCTGCGGCGCTTAGATGTGCGCCTGGGCTTGGTGGCGGGCTCGTCGGTCGCGGTGGGCGCGGCGTCATCGGCGGAGTTTGCCTCGAACCGATCTTCCTTTAGCTTAATCAGAGCATCAATGAGCCCCTTGTCGGCGGGCATCCACTCAACCGTGGCAAGCGAGGTGCGCGGAATCCAGCGGATATCGAGCTGGCGGTCGTGCTTCTGAGGCTCATCGGATTCATCGGCGAGCGAGCAGTAGTAACACTCCATGGAGAGATGGAAATCGGGGTAGTCATACTCGACGGTGTAGAAATCGCGCAGGTTGGTGACTTTTACCTGCAGCTCTTCCATGAGCTCGCGGCGTACGGCGTCCTCGGGCGACTCGCCGCGCATGAGCTTGCCACCGGGAAACTCCCAAAGTCCCTGCATGTCGCCATAGCCGCGCTGCACGGCAAGCAGCTCATCGGATCCTTCTTTGCGAATGATCCCAGCGGCAACATGAACAGTCTTCAACAGGAGTCCTCTCTCAATATCAACACGTGGCAGGGTAGCTACCCGAACCTTACACAACGGTAAGGCAAGCGTAAGCCATATCGATGGTAGCCGACTCGTCTTCTTGCGACTATAGATGCCGTAGACTAATCGCAAGAAAGGACTCGGTATGCAAACCACGCACATGGCGACCCCGGTACTGGAGGTCGCGCATCTCGAAAAGGTATATGGAGCGCTGGGCAACGTGACCCGCGCGCTCAACGACGTCAGCTTTACGGTTAACCGCGGTGAATTTGTTGGCATCATGGGCGCTTCGGGCTCGGGCAAGTCGACGTTGCTCAACTGCGTGTCGACCATCGATAGCGCCACGAGCGGCACCATCCGCATCAACGGCCAGGACGTAACACGCATGAAGCAGGCTAAGCTTTCGCAGTTCCGCCGCGAGGAGCTCGGCTTTATCTTCCAGGACTCCAACCTGCTCGATACGCTCACGGCACGCGAGAACATCGCCCTGCCGCTCACCATTGCCCGCACAAACTCGGCAGAGATCTCGACCCGCGTGCAGGATGTGGCCGCGCGTCTGTCTATCAGTCAGGTGCTCGACAAGTATCCCTACCAGATGTCCGGCGGTCAGCAGCAGCGCGTTGCCGCGGCCCGCGCGCTCGTCACCGACCCCACCATGATCATGGCCGACGAGCCCACCGGCGCCCTCGATTCCAAGAGTGCCCGCCTGCTGCTCGAGAGCCTGGAGGCCCTCAATCGCCGCCTGCGCGCCACCGTGCTCATGGTCACGCATGACAGCTTTGCCGCCAGCTACACGAGCCGCGTGCTGTTTATCCGCGACGGCAAGATCTTCACCGAGCTGCGCCGCGGCGACACCGACCGTCGCGAGTTCTTCGACCGCATTATGGAGGTCGTTGCCATGATGGGCGGTGAGGGCTCCGATGCTCTGTAAACTCGCTTGGGGCAACGTCCGCCGCGCCGGTCGCGACTACCTTGTCTACCTTTTGACGCTCACCCTGGGCGTCACGGTCTTCTATGCCTTTAACACCATCTCAATGCAGGTCGACATCGCCGGAATCGATGAAGAGGGCTTGGCGCAGGTTATGGGCAGCATGCTCGGCGACCTGACGTACTTTTTGGCCGGTGTCATGGCCTTTTTGATGGTGTATGCCAATAACTTCATCATGAAACGCCGCAAGAAGGAGTTTGGCCTGTACCAGGTGCTCGGCATGGGGCGCGGGCGCGTCGCCACGATCATGGCGCTCGAGACGGTGATTGTCTCGGTGGTGGCCTTTGTCGCCGGCATTGTGCTGGGTGTGGGACTCTCCCAGCTCATGACATTCTTTACGGCCTCGCTCTTTAAGACGCAGATCGCCAATTTCCACTTCTTTTTCTCGGTGCATGCGTTCAACCTGACCCTTGTCTGCATGCTCGTAATGTTTGTGCTCACGCTACTGCTGAACCTTCGCGCCGTGCGTCGTACCAAACTCATCGAGCTTATGGGTGCCGAGCGTCGCAACGAGAGCATCAAGACACGCAACCCCTGGATCGCGATTGCCATCTTTGCCGTGGGCGTGGCGCTTGTGGGCGTGGCCTATTACCGTCTGCTACGTGATGGGTTCCCGCTAACCGCGACGGACAGCAAGCTGCAAGAGGCCATGAACCAGTTTGGTATTACGACCGCTATGGTTACCGTGGGCACCTTTGCCCTGTTCTGGGGACTCTCGGGCATGCTCATCAAGCTGCTGCAGAGCCTGCGCAGCGTGTATTGGCGCGGCCTCAACATGTTTACCGTGCGCCAGCTTGCGGCCAAGGTCAACACGGTGTGCTTTTCGATGGGCGTCATCGCGATGCTCCTGTTTTTGGCCATCACCTCGGTGACGTGCGGTATGTCGATTGCCAATGTGATGAACGAAAACCTGGAGCGCTATAACCCTGTTGACGTGTCTCAGACGTATGTCTATTACACGCCCGATACGCTCGACTACTACAAAGAATATGTCAATCCGTCTGAAGCCGACCGCATGGTGCTAGCCGATACAACGGTCGATTTGTACTCCGCATGGCACGGCAAGGGCAAGTCGGCGGACAACAACGACGAGACCGGCAAGAAGGTCAATATCGCCGATGTTGCCGGTGAGCATGTTCAGATCGATTCGTATCTGAGTTACCCGTTTGGCGGTTCGAATCCTTCGGTGTCTGCGGGTGAGATGTGCAAGACCATGGGCGAAAAGCTCCCCAAGGCGCTCGGGGGTAGCAATGCCGATACGATGGGTCTGTTTGTGACGCCGGCGAGCCAGTACAACAAACTGCGCCAGATGATGGGCGAGGAGCCGGTGAGCATTGGCCGCGACCAGTACCTGCTTACGTGTGATATGGGCGGTGAGCTGGGCGACCTGTACACCAAGTACATGGCCGGCGGCCATACCCTCACCTTGGGCGGGCATGAGCTCAAGCCCGCAACCGATAAGTCGGACAAGGACACGGCGGCCATCGCCAACTCGGCGATGGGCAGTAATCCGGGTACCGTCGTCGTTGCCGACGAGCTGTTGTCCCAACTTAATCTGCAGCCGTATTCCAGTAGCCTGCTCGTTAATTACAAACAGGGGATGGATACGACCGAGGCAGACGAGAGCATTAAATACACTTTGCTCGACAATCTGCTCGTTGACGGCAAGGAGCCAGGGTCATGGGGAATCTTCATCACACGCTCCGAGATGTACACGCAAGCAGCGCAAATGAACGGCATGATTAGCTATCTGGCCATCTACATTGGCTTTGTACTGGTCGTTGCGTGCGCGGCGATACTGTCGATCCAGCAGCTCTCCAATGTGGCCGACGGCAGCCGCAGCTATCGTGTGCTGGCACAGATCGGCTGTGACGACCGCCAGATTCGCCATTCGGTGATGGCGCAGCAAGCGGTATTCTTCTTGTTCCCGCTGGCAGTGGGCCTGGCGCACTCCTTTGTGGCGCTCAAGGTGATTATCGAGCTGGTGAGCATATTCGGAGATATGAGCATCGGCGGCACCGTGGGCCTCACCTGTGCAATCTTCCTGGCAGCATACGGTGGCTACTTCCTGGTGACCTACCTTATGAGCGCCGGCATGGTACAAGCTGCCATCGCTACCCGCTACAGCGAGTAACAAGCGGGCAAAGCCGTCGCAAAACCAGCGCTAATAGCCGCCGCGAAGGGAGCCGGATTCCTTTCGCGGCGGTTTTTTGCCCCTATCTGGTGCGTCTTAGATGCAAGTGAGTAGACTTTTTTGGATTTGTCGAGCACATCGCGACAAATGCTCAGTAAAACCCCAGGTCAGAGCGCCGGCGTTTTGGGGCGTGCTCGGCCTCCTGCAAAAAGTCTACTCACTTGGTTTTTTCTGTTAGAAGACCGCCGCGAGGGAAGGCAACTCCCTTACGGCGGTTTGGACGTTTGCCCAGATAAAACCTGCCAAAATAAACCTGTTCCTTTTTGGCAGGTTAGCGCTCCCAGAAGTGGAGGATGAGCGTGGTGCCTTTTAGCGGAGGGGGCATATTGATTAATTCGGGTAACAGTTTTTTAACGCTGGGGACGATGTTAAAATAGCCAAAATGCTATCTAGGAGCTTTGAATTTATGGCAATCGAGGCGGCTAATCTACAAAACGTGAAGCGCTCGTTCCTCTGGCATTCAATTATGTTGTTTATAGGGGCGGCTGGTCTGTATTGTATGGCGCCAAGTATTTATGCGGGCCTTTCTGGCACCGTTCTTATCGGCCTGCATCTGCTTTCGGGCTTCTGTGTGGGTCTCATCTCTCGCCCCGTGAGACCGGGTATTTCCAAACGGCTTTTTGGACTTATGCTCGTAGATATTGCACTTCTTGCGATGTTCACGGTATCTCTTAATGTGTTCCATCAATTTCATGGTGTGGTTTCGGCGCTCGCGTTCATTTTGTTGTTGCTAGCCCCCTTGCTTGTCGCTTGCTGTTCTTGGGCGCTTGGCGGTGAATTCGCAAACATGCGTGCGGGATCAACGGGGAAACATGTAGTCGATGGCCCTGTTCTCCATGGGTATCCTGAGCTCGCCCTTTACAGCCCCGTTGTACTCTTGATTGCTTTGCTTGTTGGCCTTCAGTTTCTTCTCGCCCCGTTGATGGAGTCCGTCGGTTCTTTCCTTTCCGTTAACGCCGAGATGGGGGTTGCTGCCTCGCTCGTCGAACCTCTTGCGTTTGGTAATGCTGCCGTTGTTCTTGATTTGGATTGTTTGTTTTCGCGCAATATAAACATCGGTGCTGTGCTCCTGAGCTTTGGTGGGCATCAAGAGATCGCACTGCTTCTGGTGACTGTCTTGGGCAGCATCCTTGTCAGGGCCATAATGCGATCCTTACCCGACTTAACGAGCGCTTTTTCTGCGGATGCCAAATTAGGAGGAAAACGCTCTGCAGTTGCCGATATCCCTGCGACTTTGGGTTTTTCTCAAAGGGAGTCCGCGGTTTTCTCTATGAGGATAGAGGGAAAAACGTACGAGGAGATTGCTTCTGCCTTGGATATTTCCCCGTCTACCGCCCGTACCTATTTGTCGCGGGCCTTGACTAAAACCGGATATAAAAGCATTTCAGAGGCGACAGCTGGACTTCTTTTGTCAAAGGATACGTGGCATTTCGACGCAACAAAAGGCCATGATTACCGTTCAGAATCACTGAGGTCCTTATCGTCCAATCGGAGCTGCAGGATAGTCTTCGCCTGCTTCCTGTTTATGTATGCGTCTGGAATGGGCATCGAGGAAATCCTCATATGCTTCGGCTTTGAGCGTGATGTGATAATCCTGTCGATAGCTATAGTGCTTTTGGCCCTGTGTTGCCATGCGGCTATACGGTGGATGTCTGAAATGCATTTGTGCCTTTCGCCCGAACTTACTCTTTCTTCGGTGTCTGTGGGTGCTGGGGCAACGTTCTGGGTTCACGATGTGGTAAGTCGACTGTACATTTTCTTTGAGTCCGTTGGGAGCGGTGAGGCCGTTGACGGCCTTTTGCCTGCTTTACGCGTGACCGCGTTCCTTGTCGTACTTATCCTTCTGACTTATTCGCTGCTATCCTTGCGTGCGAAAGATGCAGTCCCGGCGGGTAATCGACGCGATGCCGCACGCGAGGTTTTCTTGAAGCTTGGCTTTACGCCACTTTATGCTGACATCATGGCATGCGTTCTTGATGGCAGTGGATCCACCGAGATTTGCGCACATCTTAACGTTGCTCGGGGAACCGTCAAAGAGGCTAAGAGCAAGAGCTATGCCTTGCTTGGAGTTCACTCGGAGCGTGAACTTAGAGATAAGGTATTTTGTCTTATAGCTGATGTTTTAGAAAATGGCAGGTAGAAGCCTGTAGACAAACAAGGTCACAAGTCCATCCCATACGTCTACAGACAGTTCAGACGATGAAGGCGATACTTCCGGACAACGGGTCCGACGATCCGTACGTTGCGAACCGGAGGTGCTTGCCGTGAAGACTTGTGATTGCCTCGCATATGTACGACTTAATTTAGAAGTTCTTGCGCGAAACCGGGGAATTATGTTGCTGACGGCGCTGCTCGCGCTCGTATTCTGCATCCCGGTTTTTCTATCCGTTCCAACGGGAGCAGATTATCTATATGGTAGAGCTTCCATCGAAGACCAGAGAGCCCTTTTGGTCTCTCAAGTCTCTGACGGCGTTTATGACACTGCCCCACAGGAGCTCAACAGCATCATTGCCGACGAAAGGGCGTGCCTTGATCGGGCGCTTGAAAGCAAGGCGGACTCCAGAGAGTATTACGATGCGATTGCCGATTACGACAATCTATTGCTCAAGGAATACCGACTCGGTTATTTGAATGGTGTTGATTCGGAGTTATCGCTTGAAGCCCAAGAACGTCTTCCCCGAGCCATAGCAATGCTGCCCCATCCGGAATCGTACGGCTCAACAACAAAAATGCCTGGGATGATTCTTCTTGCATATTATTGCGGCGCTGTTCCTGCAATAGCGTGGCTTTTAGTTCCGGTTCTCGTCCTCTATATGTCGCTTGAGGGGGATGGAAAGCGGTTCTACGATCGGGCTTTGTTGTCAAAGTTAGAGATGAATGCATGCCGCGTTCTCGTCTCTGGCATTGCATCGATGACGGTTTTGGTTCTGGCGTTGGCTCCCTGTTTTGTATTGGCAACGGTGCTTAACGGTGCCGGTCAGACGGAGTACCCAGTCGTATTCATTCAGTATGGTGACGTGGTCGAAAGAACTGTGTTAGTTCAGCTTGGGCTATTTGCTGTCTTTGAGGTTGCGTTGTCTATGATGTTTGCTTGTTTGGGCGTGTGCGTATACGCAGGAAGCAGAAGCAGGGCCATTTCGTCCATGGTGGTCGCTCTTGTGGGGGGCATAAGCCAGCTTCCGTTTTATGCGAGCAAAGATGCTCCATGGCATGCGTTGCTGCCGTATATGGTGCCGAGCTATTCTGTCTCTTCGCTTGCACTCGGCGGCGCTTCTTACGCCAATGGAGCTGAGGTATCACTCGTTCCTGAAGCCAGTGCGCTGCACTGTTTCTTTGCCGTAATGGGCACGCTTGTTGTCTGTGCGTTGGGAATCATCTCGTTTTCGCGCCTAAAAAGCAAGAATCGCTGGGCCTGGAACCATATTAGTCCGGATAGTTTGGGCGAGAAAAGCTTGCTCTCTCTGTCGTTGGATGTGTTGACGGTTGGAAAAAACCAGCTGGCAAAGGGATTGCAGTTTGATATGCCCGCTGGCCAGATATGGGGTCTTGTCGCGCCAAATGGATATGGCAAGACTACGTTACTTAATGCTCTTTGGGGAGACGCTGGGCCATCAGTGCGCGTGTCAGGTTCTCTCTGTTTTCATGCAAAAGCATGTGTCGACTGTGAGGAAATGAGAAAGGAATTCTTCTTGGTTCCGAATGGGCCGTCTCTATTGATTCCATACATGACAGTCGCTTTCCATCTCGACCGATGCAGGCGAATTTGGCATTCACCTCGCACTTTGGACCAAGTGCTTGATCGCTTTGACTTGACTGGGTTGAAGAATACGCCCGTATCTAGGCTGTCTGATGGAAATAGACAATTACTCAATGTGGCGATGGCGTATATGTCCTATTGCGAAGTCGTCCTTTTGGATGAGCCCATGAATGCACTTGATGTGAGACACGTCGCAATCGTTTCGAATGCTCTTAGAGACGATGCGGGCAGGGGGGCGCATGTCATTATCTCTTCTCATCTAATCGGAAATCTCGAATCGCTTTGCGATGCTTCCGTATTGTTCACACGAGATGGCTCTCGTGTCGTTACCCGAGAAATGGGAGGTGATTCGAAATGGATCGGTAATGTGTACGCGCAGCTTTTCAAGACGAACGATAACAAAAACTAGGAAAGGAAGATGACCATGAAGCGAAATGTAGCGAAGAACTATGTGAAGGCAATGTGCGCATGTATTATGTTCGCTCTGTCGATGGCCGTAATTCCCACTTATGCGTCGGCGCAACCAGATGCAGGTTCTGTTGCACCTTGTCGTCTTGTGACGGCGGATGTCTTGGACACCTACAAATCGTTCTCCACTGCAAACCACCCGAGCGAGAATATTGATTGCTTCGATCAGACATACAAGAGGCTGTCATTTAAAACTTCGTATTCTCGTACGGGGCAAACGATTCTCTATACGGGTGCAGCGTTAAGCCCGCGCGGCAACGGGATGCCCGGGTTTGAGACAAAATATCAGTGCACATATCGTACCTGGTAGATAACTCTAGGATCGGATCTCTCCGAATTACTTTGCGGCGGACTTGTTTAACGCTGCTGCCCCTTCGTTCATCTCAATCTGTAACACCTGGCTGGCAAAAACGTCTCTACCTGTTACAGATTGAGACTATTCGACGCGCACTCTATAACTCGTCTCGATCTGTAACAGTAAGACGGCGATTTGTCCTCTACGCGTTACAGATTGAGGCGAATGAAATCATGAACCAAAAACCGCCGCGAAGGGAGACAACTTCCCCGTGGCGGTTGGCGTTTGCCCAGATAAAACTTGCCAAAATAAACCTGTCTCTTTTTGGCAGGTTAGCGCTTTCAGAAGTGGAGGATGAGCGTCGTGCGGTTTTGCTGCTCAGTTTTGACCAGGATGTTGAGGATGTGGGTCTTGACGGTGCCCACGGCAAGGAATAGCTCGTCAGCGATCTCTTGGTTCGATTTGCCTAGTACAACCAGACGCAAAACCTCGGCCTCACGGTTGGAGAGCTTGTAGTCGCTGGGGACGTTCTTAAACGACTAGTTATTTAAGAACGTCCCCAGCGACTACTTTGCGGGTAGCTAAAAGAGCCCCATCCTAAATTAGCTACCCCGCCAACACCGCAGGTAGAGCAAAAGTCAGCGAAAGCCCGCCAGAGCGAGCAAGGTGCCTTGAAGCGAGGCGGCATTGATCTTTTGATCATGCCGCCGAAGCTGAAAGGCAGATTGCCGCTCTGGCGGGTTTGCAGCGTCGGCCGGTTACGGCGTTTGGTAAAACGCCGTAACCTACACCCGCTCCGCGATCTCGTGGATGAGGTAGTCGGTCTTTTCCCAGCCCAGGCACGGATCGGTGATCGACTTGCCAAAGACGCCGCCGTCGACCGGCTGGTTGCCGCCCTCCAGGTAGGACTCGATCATAAAGCCCTTGACCAGCTTGGAGATGGACTCGTTGCGGCGGCAGCTGTCGAGCACCTCCTTGCAAATGCGATACTGCTCCAGCGGACGCTTGCCCGAGTTGTCGTGGTTGCAGTCGATGACCGCTGCCGGATTAGCATAGCCGGCGTGCTCGGTGTAGCGCTCGGCCAGGCGCTCCAGGTGTTCGTAGTGGTAGTTGGGGTAGGTGCGCCCATCGAGACCGATGTAGCCACGCATAACGGCGTGCGCGAGCGGATTGCCGCCGCACTCGACCTCCCAGTTGCGGAAGATGAAGCTCTGGTGCGCCTGCGCGGCGTAAATGGAGTTGAGCATAACGGTGGTAGAGCCGGCAGTGGGGTTCTTCATGCCGACGGGCACCGAAATGCCGCTCGACACCAGGCGATGCTCCTGGTTTTCGACCGAGCGTGCGCCCACGGCAACATAGCTCAGCAGGTCAACGAGGTACTGGTAGTTGGACGGGTAGAGCATCTCATCGGCGGTAAAGAAGCCCGTTTCTTCAATAACGCGCAGGTGCATATGGCGGATGGCCTTGACGCCCTCGAGCAGGTCGTCGGGAGCCTCGGGGTTGGGGTTGTGTAGAAGACCCTTGTAACCGGTGCCCTTGGTACGCGGCTTATTGGTGTAGACGCGCGGAATGATAATGAGCTTGTCCTTGACCTCCTCGGCGGTCTTGGCCAGTCGGTTCATGTACTCAAGCACCGAATCCTCGCGGTCGGCAGAGCACGGGCCGATGATGAGCACCTTGCGTGCGTCCTCGCCGGTAAAGACTTTGGCGACCTCGGCGTCAAATGCCTGCTTTTTGGCGGTAAGCTCGGCAGAAAGCGGCATTTCCTCGCGGATCTCCATGGGGATCGGCAGCCTGCGTTTGAATTCCATGGCCATAGGGGCCTCCTCAATCTATAGAAAGAGCAATAAGCGTATTGTCGAGTGTTCGGCATTATCCGCTGTCGCACGCTAAAGTGCAAGCCCTTGCCACCCCGAAACCTGCCAAAAGGGACAGGTTTATTTTGGCAGGTTTTATATGGGTAAACGTTGGCGCTCACCAGGATGGGATGACGCCGTGAGGGACCCTAAGCCTGCCGCCGATTCCCCGGGGAGTACCCAGTGGGCAAAAAATGCCAAATATGAGTACTGTTGCTAACCTAGTAACATATCCGTCTAGCGAGATAATAGACAAAGTGATTAATATGTTCATTAACGTTGGCAGACGGAAGCCTGCTAACGGGCGTTTTATTAATTTGAAGGCGTATAGAGGCCGCAAAGAGGTCGTTTGAGGCGGTTTTGGCTGTTACTAAAAAGGTGACAGTACTCATATTTGCTATTTTTTGCCCACAGGGTTTGGAAGGGGCTGTCAATCAGGTCCCAGGGGAGGCGGCTCAAGGGCCGCAGAACAAAAACGGGGGCGCAGGTTGTCCTGCGCCCCCGTTCTCGGGCGTTATTCGTTCCCTGCGGCAGAATTTACGCCGCCTCGTCGAACTGCGAGTTGTACAGGTCGGCGTAGAAGCCGCCCTGGGCGAGCAACTCGTCGTGCGTGCCCTTCTCGACGATGTCGCCGTCGCGAATTACCAAGATCACGTCGGCGTTGCGGATCGTGGACAGGCGGTGCGCGATAACAAAGCTGGTACGGCCCTGCATCAGCGCATCCATGGCACGCTGAATAAGCTCCTCGGTACGGGTATCGACGTTGGAGGTCGCCTCGTCCAGAATCAGCGCCGGGCGGTCGGCCAAAATGGCGCGGGCGATGGTCACGAGCTGGCGCTGACCCTGCGACAGGTTAGTGCCCTCCTCGTTGATCATAAAGTCGTAGCCGCCGGCGAGCGTATGGATAAAGTGGTCGCAACGCGCGGCACGCGCAGCGGCCTCGACCTCGGCATCGCTCGCATCGGGGCGTCCGTAGCGGATGTTCTCGCGGATGGTGCCGTTAAACAGCCAGGTATCCTGCAGTACCATGGCAAACTCGCCGCGCAGTGCCGCACGGTCCCAGTCGCGCACATCGACGCCCTCGACGCGCAGCGAACCGCCGTCCACGTCGTAAAAGCGCTGCAGCAGCTTAATGAGCGTGGTCTTGCCGGCGCCGGTGGGGCCGACGATGGCGATGGTCTGGCCGGGCTGCGCCTCGCAGCTAAAGTCGTGGATGATGGTCTTGTCGGGCGTATAGCCAAACTTGACATGGTCAAACACCACGTGGCCGGGGCGCTTCTCAGGGATCTGCGCGTCGGCCTTCTGCTCCTCCTCGGGTGCGGCTAAAAACTCAAACACACGCTCGGTGGCAGCTGCCATCGACTGCATCGTGTTGCTCACGTTGCCCAGCTGCTGCACGGGTTGCGTAAAGTTGCGCACGTACTGGATAAAGCTCTGGATGTCGCCGGGCGTGGCATTGCCGGTCAGCGCGAGCTGCGCGCCCACCACGACAACGCCCACGTAACCCATGTTGCCCACCAGGCTCATAAGCGGCATCATCAGGCCCGACAGGAACTGCGAACGCCAGCCACTAATAAACAGGCGGTCGTTTTGACGGTCGAACTCCTCGATTGAGGCCTCGGCGCGGTCGAACACCTGAATGACGTTCTGGCCGGCAAAGTCCTCCTCGATAATGCCGTTGACGGCGCCCAGAACCTGCTGTTGCTCGCGGAAGTACGGCTGCGAGAAGTGAATCATTACGGTCAAGATAATCGCGGCGGCCGGCAGCGTGAGCACGGTGACGCCGGTAAGCGGCAGGCTGATCGAAAGCATCATGACGAGCACGCCGATAATCTGCGTCACCGACGTGATGAGCTGCGTCACGCTCTGGTTGAGCGACTGACCCAGCGTATCGACGTCGTTGGTGATGCGGCTGAGTACGTCTCCCTTGCTGTGGCCGTTGAAGTAACTCATCGGCACGACGGCAATCTTGGCGGCGATTTCCTTGCGCATGCGGTAGCAGATCTTTTGCGTGACGCCGGTCATGAGCCAGCCCTGGACCAGGCTGCAGACAGAGCTCGCCAGATACAGGCAGAGCAAAAAGCCGAGCGTCTTGGCGATCCAGTCAAAGTCGACATCGCCGGTGCCGTTGACCTTGGCGACCAGGCCTTCGAACAGCTTGGTCGTAACCTGGCCGAGCACCTTGGGTCCCACAATGTTGAAGATGACCGAGCACACGGCAAAGGCGACGGCGGCAAACACGGCAATCTTGTGCTGGCCGATATAGCCGAGCAGCTGCCTCATGGTGCCCTTAAAGTCCTTGGCCTTTTCGCCGCGACGCATGCCGCCCATGCGGCCCATGGGACCGCGCTGGCGGGTGGGCTTGGGAATCTGAGTCTTGGTCTCGTCTGCCATTAGCGCTCGCCTCCTTCCATGACGGCTGCAATTTCTTCTTGGGTAAGCCCCAGCTCCTCGGCGGAAAGCTGCGACTGTGCGATCTCCAGGTACGCCGGGCAGCTGCGCAGCAGCTCCTCGTGCGTGCCGGTGCCCACTACGTGGCCGTCGTCGAGCACGATGATCTGGTCGGCGTGCATGATAGTCGCGATGCGCTGGGCCACGACCACGAGCGCGGCGTCGGTGACGTTTTTGGCCAACTCCTCGCGCAGGCGAGCGTCGGTCTTGTAGTCGAGGGCGCTAAACGAGTCATCGAACACCACGACCTCGGGCTTTTTGGCCAACGCGCGGGCGATGGCCAGACGCTGGCGCTGACCGCCCGAAACATTGGAGCCGCCCTGGCTGATAGGGGAGTCGTACCCGTCCTCGCGCTCGGCGATAAAGTCCTCCGCCTGGGCGACGCGTGCTGCCTGGCGCATATCATCATCGCTCACCATGTCGCCGGCAAACTTGAGGTTGCTCTCGACGGTACCCGAGAACAGGCGACCCTGCTGCGGAATATAACCGATGCGGCGGCGCAGCTCGGAAAGGGTCATGTCGCGCACATCGACGCCGTCGAGCGAAATGCTGCCGCCCGTGACGTCGTACAGGCGCGGAATCAGCTGCACGAGCGTGGACTTGCCCGAGCCCGTGGAGCCAATGATGCCGAGCATCTGGCCGGCGTGCGTGGTGAAGTTTACGCCGCTAATGACGTCGGCGCGGGCATCGGGATACTGGAAGCTCACGTCACGGAAGGTGAGCTCGCCGCGCGGCGCGCTGGCGGCGGGCAGTTTGGGCGAGGCGGGGTCGTTGATGCTCGTGGGGCAGGTGATGACCTCTTCCACGCGCTCGGCTGCGACCTCGGCGCGGGGCAGGATGACCGAAACCATGGTGAGGATCATAAACGCCATGACGATCTGCATGGTGTAGGAGATGAACGCCATCATGTTGCCGACCTGCATCACGCCGTCGGACACGCCCTGCGCGCCAAACCAGACGATAAGCACGGTGATGCAGTTCATGACGAGCATCATGAGTGGCATCATAAAGCTCATGGCGCGGTTGGTGTAGAGCTGCGTGGTCATCAGGTCGAGCGAAGCCTTGTCAAAACGCTCGAGCTCATGCTCCTCGCGGTTGAACGAGCGGATGGGCATCAGGCCGTCGAGCAGCTCGCGGGCGGTAAGGTTCACGCGGTCCACAAAGCTCTGCATCTTTTTGAACTTGGGCATGGTGAGGCCCATAAGCACGCCGACGACGGCCGAGACGGCGATGATGGCCACGGCGATGGTCCACTCCAGGCCGGTGTGGTTGGCCAGGACGCGCATGACGGCGACGATGCCCATGACGGGGGCCATCAGGCACATGCGGATAAACAGGGTTGCGGCCATCTGGATCTGCTGAATGTCGTTGGTGCAGCGGGTAATGAGCGAGGCCTGGCTAAACTTGCCCACTTCGGCCGGCGAGAAGTGCATAACCTTGTTGAAGGTCTCGCGACGCAGGTCGCGGGCGATGGAGCAGGCGGTGCGCGAAGCCACGGCACCGGTCAGGATGGTGGCGACGAGCGACACCAGGCACAGCCCAAACATAGTGGTCGCCATGCGGCTCAGGTAGGCGTTCTGCACATCGGCGGGGTCGATGCCCTGTGCCTTGTACTCGTCCTGTACATAGCTCACGGCGCGTTGGGTCACGATGGAGCCCGACATGGAACCCATTTTGTCCGCCATATCGTTGGCGCCCTCGACGAGCTTGCCCTGATCGATAAGACCGCCTTCAACGCCTAGGCGCAGGCTCTTCATGGTGATCTTGCCGCCGTCGGCGTCGATCTGCTTTTGCATGCTCTGCGCCGCTGCGGCCTTCTGCTGCATCTCGGCGAGCTGCTCGGGCGTCATTGCCGCCATCTGCTCGGGGGTGGGCATGGCCTGAGCGCCGCTGTTGTCTTTCTCACCGGACGTGCCCATCATGTCGCCCATGGAGTCGGCATCGATGCCCTGGTTGAACGAAAGGACGACGGTCTCAGGCAGGCTCATGATGTCGGCAATCTTGCCGCCGTCGGCGCGCTCCTCCTCGGTGCCCTTGTACGTTCGAATGCCGTTTTTGTCAGCCTTGCTAAACACGGCCTCCACAGCCTTGGCGTCCTTGGCGCTCATAAAGAGTTCGAGGTCGTCGAGCGATTCGGCGCGGATGGTGTCGGGTACGGGCGAGGCGATACCGCCTTGCTGCACGCCCACGTCGACGATATCGCTCATATAGGTAGGCAGTGCCAGGTCGGCGTTGCAGCTGATTACGATGAGTACGATAGCTGTGAACAGTGCCAGGATATGCTTTTTAAAGAGCTTGAGAATCCTCACTCGGCATCTCTCCTTTCTTGATTGCGGTCGATAATTTCGTTGGCACGTCTAAGAAGGCGCACCATCTCTTGGGTATCTGTTTCGCCGAGCTGCTCGAGGAAAGCCGCGGTGCGGTCCTCGAATTCCCGGCGTTTGATTTCGAGATCCTGGAATCCCTTGTCGGTCACTATGACGTGTACGCGACGACGGTCGGTCTTTGAGTGCTCACGCTCAACCCAACCCTTGGCTTCGAGAGCGCGTAGGATATTGGCGATGCGGGCGTTCGAGACCCAGGCGCGATTGGCGAGTTCGCTCGGCGTGAGCGAACCGCCAGCGAGCATAAGGGCGCGCATGACAGCCATCTCGCCGCTGAGAGCTTTGTCCACAAAGCGCGAAACGCGCTGGTGAATGCCGCCAAACTCGGTAAGGAGCTGACTCCCAAGCTCATGGAAATCGGTATCTTCCACCGAAAACCCCTAACACTAGAAACTATTTTCGGTGAAAGATGATACCCCCATACGCGGGCCTCATACAGTGGGCAATATAAAGAGCGCATAAAGACTTAAAATCATTCAATTGCTGAAGCGTTTTAAAGAACTATCATGCACGCGGTTAGGCGAGGGGTTGTCACCACCATGACGACTGGGACTCATATAATCGCCACGTGCGATGCTCCAACTTCCCGCAAGGAGACACCTTACATAAAGGGGGATGGAGTCATGGCATTTGACTTCACGGGCAAGACCGCGATTGTCACGGGCGGCACTCAGGGCATTGGCCTCGAGATCGCCAAGGGCATCGTCGCGGGCGGCGGACATGTCGCGCTCATCGCAAGGAACGCTGCTAAGGGCGAGGCCGCTGTGGCCGAGCTTGGCGAGGGCAACAAGTTCTATCAGCTCGATGTCGCCGATGCGCCCAAGGCGCGCGAGACCGTCGAGCAGATTTTCACCGATCTGCCGCAGACCAACATCCTGATTAACTGCGCTGGCGTCATCAGCACCAAGAAGTTCGACGAGATCGATGACACCGAGTGGCGCCGTACCATCGACATCAACCTCAACGGCACCTTTACCATGATGAACGCCGTGTACCCGCACTTTAAGGCGGCCCATGCCGGCACTATCGTCAACGTGAGCTCTGTTGCTGGCAAGATCGGCGGCGGCCTGCTCGGCACCGCGGCTTACGCGAGCTCCAAGGCCGGTGTTAACGGTCTAACCAAGGCAGTCGCCAAGGAAGGCGGCAAGTTTGGCGTTCGCTGCAACGCTGTATGCCCGTCGCTCACGCTTACCGATATGACCTCGATCCTCTCTGACGAGAACTCTCAGCGCATCATCAACGGTATTCCTCTGGGCCGCGCCGCCCAGGCCAGCGAGCCTGCGCAGATGGTGCTGTTCTTCGCTTCCGACCTCGCCAGCTTCGTGAACGGCGAGATCGGTGACTGCGACGGTGGCATCGTTCTGGACGGGTAATACTCCGCGACGATTATTCGGCGACGGCTCCTGCGACTCGGGACCGTCGCCTTCTTTCTGATATAGGCGCATGCGGCTACGATTCGCATGCATCCAAAGGAGATATATATGAGTGAATCGACTGCGGTGGAGGCGCCGGCGGCAAAGGAGCCGTTCTTTAAGATGTCCTCCATCCCGGGCGCCAATATCTTGGTGCCGCTTCTGTTGGGCTGTCTGCTCAACACGCTATTCCCCGACCTGTTCAAAACGCTCGGCAGCTTTACGCTTGGCATGACCCAGCAGGGCGCTGGCCCGCTCGTGGGCGCTTTTTTGCTCATCGTCGGTACGACGATTTCGTTTAAGAGCGCTCCTGCCGCCGCTGCCCGCGGCGCCATCATCATCGCCGTCAAGCAGATCGTGGTCGTTGCCATGTCGCTGCTCATCCTGTATGTGTTCAACGACAACCTGTTTGGCATCTCGGCCATGGTAATGCTGGCCGCTTGCACGGGTGCCAACAACGCTATGTACGCTGGACTGATGGGCACCATGGGCAACGAGGCCGAACGTGGCGCCGTCGCCATCACCACGCTGGTTGTCGGCCCTCCGGTCACGATGATTGTGCTCGGCGCTGCCGGTCAGGCTCCGATCGGCTGGTCGCTCGTGGGCGCCATCCTGCCGATCGTCGTCGGCATTATCTTGGGTAACCTCTTCCCCAGCTTTAAGAAGATGATGGCACCGGCACTTTCCGCCATCATCGTGCTCGTCTTCTTTGCCATGGGCTCGACCATGACCTTTGGGCAGCTCATTAATGGCGGTCTTCCCGGTATTCTGCTCGGCGTGATCTGCTCGGTGGTCTTTGCTATCCCCGTTATCGCGGTCGATAAACTCACGGGCGGTACGGGTGTCGCAGGTGCGGCCATTTCGAGCTGCGCCGGAGCCAATGTGGCCACGCCTGCTGCCATGGCAAGCGTCAACGAGGCAATGTACGGCGGTGCGGTGCTCGCGACGGCTACCGCACAGGTTGCAGCGTGCGCTATTGTGACGGCCATTTTGACCCCTCTGGTCACCAGCTGGTGCCACAAGCATTTTGAGGGCCAGGGCAACGGCGATAGCAAGGCAACGACCGACAAGGCCTCCGCAGCCGCCTAATGCCAAGCGGCAATCAAAGCTAAAAACTAGCCATGCCACAGGGCGGCCCCGGGGGAAATCCCGTGGTCGCCCTGCAGTTTCATGGGGTCTCTGGGGCACTTTACCCTGCTAAAACTGGCATAACAGCTAGAGTGAACGTCGTACAAAGGCAAGCAAAAATACCAAACAAATCGGTGAACGGTAGTTGTTCACGCTCGCATTTCCTGCGGATTTGTTAAAAACGCCCTAATGGTATAAAAAAAGAAACATATAACAGCCCTGATGAAGGGGGTGGCTATGTTATCCTTCTCAGACGGGTGAAATCTTGGGTTTTGGGTTGTAGTTCCAAGGTGGACAAACGTTTTTCCTGCACCAACGTGTGGTGAAGAACGGAAGAAGCTGGTAGTGCAAGCCGAAAATTCAAGAATTCAATAAGCAGCGGTGTGAGAGAGCGCCGCATTACACGTAACTAGGAGCGTGGTTACACAATGCAGGAGGCATGGGAAGGCTTCAAGGAAGGCATCTGGACGGGAGAAGTTGACGTCCGAGACTTCATCCAGAAGAACTACACCCCCTACGAGGGCGACGAGTCGTTCCTCGTCGGTCCGACCGAGCGTACCAAGGAGCTGTGGGGCGAGGTTCTCGACCTGCTGCTTAAGGAGCGCGAGCAGGGCGGTGTCCTCGATATGGACACCAAGATCGTCACGGGTATCGTGAGCCACCCCGCTGGCTACATCGATAACGCCCACCGCGAGAAGGAGACCATCGTCGGTCTCCAGACTGACAAGCCGCTCAAGCGCGCGCTGCACGTCAACGGTGGTATCCGCATCGCTTGCCAGGCTGCCAGCCAGCACGGCTATAAGGTCGACGAGAACGTTGTCGAGCGCTACACCTTCGAGCGTAAGACCCACAACGCTGGCGTCTTCGATGTTTACACCCCCGAGATGCGTGCTTGCCGCTCGGCTCACATCATCACCGGTCTGCCCGATGGCTATGGCCGCGGCCGCATCATCGGCGACTACCGTCGTGTTGCCCTGTACGGCGTCGACTACCTGATCAAGGACAAGGAGGCCCAGAAGGCTTCTACCCCGACGGTCATGACCGCCGACAACATCCGTGATCGCGAGGAGCTGCAGGAGCAGATCCGCGCCCTCGGCGAGCTCAAGATGATGGCCGAGACCTATGGTTTCGATATTTCCAACCCTGCTACCAACACGCAGGAGGCCATCCAGTGGATGTACTTCGCCTACCTTGCTGCCGTCAAGGAGCAGAACGGCGCCGCTATGTCCATCGGCCGTACCTCTACGTTCATCGACATCTATGCTGAGCGCGACCTTGCCAACGGTACCTTCACCGAGGAGCAGATCCAGGAGTTCGTGGATCACTTCATCATGAAGCTCCGCATGGTCAAGTTTGCCCGTACCCCCGAGTACCAGGCCCTGTTCACCGGCGACCCGCAGTGGGTCACCGAGTCCATCGGCGGCATGGGTGTTGACGGCCGTACGCTCGTTACCAAGATGAGCTACCGCTACCTGCACACGCTCGAGAACATGGGCACCAGCCCCGAGCCCAACATGACCGTTCTGTGGTCGACCCGTCTGCCCGAGAACTTCAAGAAGTTCTGCGCCAAGACTTCTGTCGCCAGCTCCTCGATCCAGTACGAGAACGACGACCTCATGCGCGTCTATCATGGCGACGACTACGGCATTGCCTGCTGCGTGTCCTCCATGCGCATCGGCAAGGAGATGCAGTTCTTCGGCGCCCGCGCCAACCTGGCCAAGTGCCTGCTGTACGCACTCAACGGCGGTGTTGACGAGGTCTCCAAGAAGCAGGTCGGCCCCAAGTATCGAGCCGTCGAGGGCGATACGCTCGATTACGACGACGTTGTGGCCAAGTACAACGACATGATGAAGTGGCTCGCCGGCGTGTACGTCAACTCGCTGAACATCATTCACTACATGCACGACAAGTATTGCTACGAGCGCATCCAGATGGCTCTGCATGACAAGCACGTGCACCGCTGGTTCGCTACGGGCATCGCTGGCCTTTCCGTCGTGGCTGACTCCCTGTCCGCCATCAAGTACGCCAAGGTCCACCCTGTCCGTGATGAGAACGGCATCATCGTCGACTTCGAGACCGAGGGCGAGTTCCCCAAGTACGGTAACGACGACGACCGCGTCGACCAGATCGCTCACGACGTTGTGCACCAGTTCATGGAGTACATCCGCATGAACGACACCTACCGCAACTCCGTGCCCACGACCTCGGTTCTGACCATTACTTCCAACGTCGTGTACGGCAAGAAGACCGGCTCCACCCCCGACGGCCGCAAGGCTGGCCAGCCGTTCGCCCCGGGTGCTAACCCCATGCACAAGCGCGATAGCCACGGCGCCATCGCTTCGCTGTCTTCGGTTTCCAAGCTCCCGTTCCGCGATGCTCAGGACGGCATTTCCAACACCTTCTCCATCATCCCGAGTGCGCTCGGCAAGGAGGACCAGGTGTTCTTTGGCGATATCGACCTTGATCAGCTGGGCGAGTAACTATTGTTAGTGCTATACTAACAATAACTATTACTGATTAGCGCGCCGGTTTCGGCCAGCGCCTATCAATCGAAGGAGACACATTATGAAGGTTTCTGAAGTTTCCGAGACTCAGGCCGATAACCTGGTCCACATGCTCGACGCTTACGCCGAGAAGGGTGGCCACCACCTGAACATCAACGTCTTCAACCGTGAGACGCTGCTCGACGCTCAGGCTCACCCCGAGAAGTACCCGCAGCTGACCATCCGCGTTTCCGGCTATGCCGTGAACTTCCACACGCTCACCAAGGAGCAGCAGGACGAGGTCATTGCGCGTACCTTCCACGACAAGTTCTAAAGGGGTTTAACTCCCGCAGGATCGCCGGGCCGCTTTGGGTTACTTTCCAAAACGTCCTCGGACATGCAAAGAGGCTCCGCTGCGCGCGTTGCGCGGCGGAGCCTCTTTGCGTCCTGCGGGATGTTTTGGAAAATAACCCAAAACCGGCCATGTGGGGTCCTTTGGAGTCACCCTTTAGGCGGAACTCTCCTAATTATTTGGATGAGTCGTTTACTTACTTGTACTGTTACCGTCTTCCCGCTGTTGTTGGGGTATGCTTTGTTCGTATGTAAACGTATGACATGTTGATGGGGGAGGGTGCTATGGCTCGCGAGAGTGCTCGTTCTAAGGATACGGCTAAGCCTGGCATCAAGGAAGTTGCGGCGGTGGCGGGGGTTTCGCCTACTACGGTATCTCGTGTGCTTAATAATCGTGGCTATATTAGCCAAGAGACCCGCGATAAGGTCCATGCCGCGATGAAGCGCATCAACTATACGCCCAACGATATCGCTCGTGCCATGCTCAACGGTCGCCTGAATCTTATCGGTATGATCGTCCCCTATGTCAGCAGTCCGTTTCATGCCCAAGTGGTTCAAGTCATTGAGCATACCCTGGCCGAAAACGGTTTTAAGATGCTGCTGTGCAATAGCGCCAATCGACCCGAGCTTGAGCGCTCTTATATCGACATGCTTCGACGCAATATGGTTGATGGCGTCATCGTCAACTCGCTTAATATCGGTGCCGAGGCGTATGCCGAGATGGGCTTGAGTCTGGTTGGTATCGACTGCGACCTTGGCGAAGCCTCTGTTCAGATTGCGAGCGACAGCTATAGCATCGGCGAACTTGCCACGCGTCGCCTGATCGATGACGGATGTTCACGCATCCTGTGCCTGCGCAGCAATAGCCGCATGCGCATGCCTGCCAATAAGCGTACCGATGCCTACCTCGATGTTGTTGAGCAGGCCGGTTTGCCCGCGCTTGTCCGTGAGGTCGAGTTCGTTAAGCCCGACGACGAAAAGAGCGCGGTCGTTGCGAAGATCCTCGATGAGAACCCCGATATTGACGGCATCTTTGCGGGAGACGACACGATGGCGGCCATCTGCCTCAACGTGATGAAGCAGCGCGGCTTGAGCGCTCCGGATGATATTAAGGTCGTGGGCGCGGATGGTGCCCGCCGCACTATGACGTTTATGCCTGACTTAACAACCGTGCGCCAAGATATCGATCGCATCGGTGAGCTCGCGGCGCAATCCATCGTCGCTCTTGTTAACGGTGAAAAGCCCGAATCGAATATCAAGCTCCCCGTTGAACTCATTGAGGGTAAAACCGCGTAGTTCATCCCGTGCCAAAAGAATTCCTCAAACGCCTCTGATGACCGTTCGCCGGCATATGTCAACCGTTTGCCGACGACTGGAACTGCGAAAAGACGTATTGGTGTGAAAACGTTTGACATATGAAAACGATTGACATATCTTGCAGTTGTACCGAGTTAGTATCTCGTGAGAAAGGAAGTCTCGGATGCACAAGGTGTATTACCAGCCTGAGGGAATTTGGGTAGGCGACATCATGCCGTACGGCGAGGACGGCACGTTCTATCTCTATCATCAGCGTGACACGCGAAACCCCGGACCTTTCGGAGAGCCGTTTGGCTGGGCACTCGCGACAACCAAGGATTTCGTCAACTACAAAGACTTTGGCGAGAGCCTTGAGCGTGGCGGCGACGAGGAAGTCGACCAGTATGTTTATGCCGGCACGGTGTTTAAGGTGGGCGACAAGTACCATGCGCTCTACACTGGTTGCAATCGCGATAAGGTCAAGGCACGTTTGATGAAGCAGGTTCTTCTTCACGCAACGAGTGACGACGCCGTCAAGTGGGAGAAGAACATCGCCGAGACGCTGCTTCCGCCCCAGGAGGGTTACGATGACCGCAACTGGCGCGATCCCTTTGTGCTCTGGGATGAGGAGAACGAAGAGTACATGCTCATCCTCGGCACGCGTGTGGGCGAGGACAAGCGTCTGATGACCGGTCGTCTGGTCAAGTTCACCTCCAAGGACCTGGATACCTGGGAGTTCCAGGGCGACTGGTGGAATCCGGGCCTGTACACCATGTTCGAGATGCCTGATCTCTTTAAGATGGGCGACTGGTGGTATCTGGTGTTCTCCGAGTACAGTGATGGCAACAAGACCCGTTATCGCATGTCTCGCTCCATCAACGGTCCTTGGATCACTCCTGCGGACGATTCCTTCGATGGCCGCGCGTACTATGCCGCGCGTACCGCATTTGATGGCGAGCGCCGCGTTCTCTTTGGTTGGGTTCCTACGCGTGACGAGGGCGGCGACCCCAGCTCTTACCTATGGGGTGGCACCTTTATGCCCCTCGAGATCGTTCAGCGTGCCGACGGAACGCTCGGCACCAAGCTCCCCGACAGCATGCTTGGCGCCTTTGGCGAGGCTAAGGCAGTCGAGACCTTTGAGCTTTCCTGCGAGTCGGGCAAGATCGAGCAGGTGCTCGCCGCGGATGCCGGCTCCACCTACTTGCTCGATGCCGACATTGAGCTCGGCGGTAACGCTGCCGGCTTCTCGGTCAAGTTCGCCGAGGACGCCGAGACCGGTCTTGCCTATGAGTTCCGCGCCAACCTGCGCGAGGGCAAGCTCGAGTTCACGCCGGCTCCCCAGTACCCGTGGTTCCAGGTCAACAACATGGGCCTCGAGCGTCCGTTGTTCTTTAAGGGCGAGGGCACTCACCATGTGCGTCTGGTCGTCGACGACGACATCGCGACCATCTTTGTCGATGATGTTGCGCTCAACGCTCGCTTCTGCAACAAGCAGGGCCAGGGTGTGGCGCTTACCGTCACCGACGGTGCGCTCAAGTGCGCAAACGCAACGATCGCGTCTCTGTAGCGGCAACGAACCGTTTTATGATTTAGAAAAGGAATGGAGAGGAACATGGACTACAAGGCAGTGTCCCAGCAAGTCGTCGACAACGTCGGCGGACTGGAGAACATCGAGGGCGCCACGCATTGCGTGACCCGTCTGCGTCTGGTGCTCAAGGATACGAGCAAATACAACAAGGCCGAGCTCGAGAACATCGATGGCGTCAAGGGCGTGCTGTACAACAGCGGCCAGCTCATGATCATCTTCGGTACCGGTACCGTCAACAAGGTTTACGATGAGTTTATGGCTCTGACGGGCGTTAAGGAGATCAGTGCTTCCGAGGTCAAGGGCGCTGAGGCGGACAAGAAGGGCAAGTTCTTCTCGGTCCTCAAGGTATTCTCGGACATCTTTATCCCCATCATTCCCGCCTTCGTCGGCGCTGCAATCATCATCGGCCTTAAGTCGCTGATCGTTGCCAACGGCCTCTTTGGCATGGAAGGCAGCCTCGCCGATCACAGCGAGTTCCTCAAGAACCTCGCAAGCTTCTTTGCCATTATCGCCACCACGTTCGACTACCTGCCTGTCCTGGTTATGTACAGCGCGGTCAAGCGTTTTGGCGGTAACCCGATCCTGGGCATCCTCGTCGGTATCGTCATGGTTCACCCGAGCCTTATGAACCGCAACACGTTCGTTATGGACCCGACGGGTGCTGAGTATTGGAACTTTGGTCCGCTATCCATTCCCATGGTTGCTTTCCAGGGCGGCGTATTCCCTGCAATCCTGACTGCCTGGTTTATGGCCAAGGTCGAAAAGATTGCCCAGAAGTACATCCCCGAGGTCGTTTCGTTCGTCTTTGTCCCGACCGTTACCCTGATTCTTGCTAACGTCGCCCTGTTCACCGTGTTCGGCCCGCTCGGCAACCTGATCGGTGACGTCCTCGCCGGCGTAATCGATATCCTGTACAACAGGATGGGCGTCTTTGGTGCCTTTGTCTTCGCCGCGTTCCTGCAGCCGCTCGTCGTTACCGGTACGCATCAGTTCATCCAGGGTATCGAGGCAAACCTTGTTGCCACGACTGGCTTCAACTACATCCAGGCCATCTGGTCGGTTTCCATCATCGCCCAGGGCGGCGGCGCCATCGGTATGTACCTCATTCACAAGAAGCACTCCAAAGAGCGCAACATCTGCATGTCGTCCTTTATCCCGACGCTGGTCGGAATCTCCGAGCCCGCTATCTTTGCTGCAAACATGCGCTATTCGATCATTCCGTTCATCTGCGCATGCATCGGTGCAGGCTGCGGCGGTGCCTTCGTCAAGCTCTTTGAGGTGCGCGCTATCGGTCAGGGTCTGACCGGCGTGCTTGGCCTGCTCATCGTCACGCCCGAGACCCTCGTGTGGTATGTGGCTGGCAATCTCATCGCCTTTATCGTGCCGATCGTCTTGATCTTTGCCTACAACAAGGCAAAGGGCGTGCCGACCACCGATGAAGAGGGCGCTGGCGCTGGCTTCGACGTTAGCTTCTAGTTGAGCCGTTCAGTGTAATCTGAGGATAAGTCCATTTGAGGAAGGGCGTTCGACTCGTGTGAGTCGAGCGTCCTTCCCCATAGACGAGAAAGTCAACGGCGATGTTAAATCAAAAAAACAAGGTGACACGCGCGGACTATGAGCAGTGGCGTGTCGGACAGGATGAGACGGCGGCTCGCATCGCGTCCGACCCCGATAGGCTTCTGTTCCATGTGGAGCCTGAGCTTGGCTGGCTCAACGACCCCAACGGTTTGGTTCAGATTGGTGATACGTATCACATCTATCATCAATACGATCCGTTCGATGCTGCGCATGGCGGTCCAGTGCTTTGGAACCATCTGACGACAAAGGATTTTGTGACGTACGAGAATCACGGCCCCGTGCTGTTCCCCGATTCCGATTTGGATTCGAGCGGAGCGTATTCTGGTTCTGCCTTTGTACGTGATGGCAAGATTCACTACTTCTATACCGGCAACGTCAAGCATTTTGACCGCGATGATTACGACTACGTGTTGACGGGCCGTGAGCAAAACCAGATTCATATGGTTGCCGAGAATCCCGACGAATTGGGCGAGAAACGCATAGCTGTTGGGCCGGTCGATTACCCCGACAATATCGGTACGCACGTGCGCGACCCCAAGATCCTTGAACACGACGGTATCTACTACATGGTTCTTGGCGCTCGTACGAAAGACGACCGTGGCTGCGTGCTTGTCTATACCTCGCGTGATCTAGAGAGCTGGGGCTATGCGACGCGCATTGAGCTGGGCGAGAAGTTTGGCTTTATGTGGGAGTGTCCTGATCTGTTTGAGCTCGATGGCGAGCTTATTCTCGTTTGCTGTCCGCAGGGCGTGCCCGCCGATGGCTGGCGTTACCGCAATCCGCATCAGTGCGTGTGGTTTCCCATCGAGGCCGATTGGGGGGCGCCGAGCTTTAAGATCGTCGGCCAGGGCATGCCTCCGATGGTTGATGCCGGTTTTGATTTCTATGCCCCGCAGTCCTTTGAGGATGCTGCAGGTCGGCGTTTGATGATCGGATGGTCGGGTTGTCCCGATGCGACGGCAGAAAGCCCGACGGTGGCACGCGGGTGGCAGTGCGCGTTGACGGTGCCGCGAGAGCTGAGCATGCGCGATGGTAAGCTCTGTCAGCAGCCGGTGCACGAGATTGAGAGGATGCGCGGCGACTGCGTTCGCGCGACAGGCGGTGAAACCGTTGAGGAGCCGGGCCGCCTGTTTGACCTTGTGGTTTCCTGTGAGGGCGCCAAGATGGTCGAGCTCGAGATCCGCAAGGGTGTCTTTGTGCGCTATGCAGACGGGATGCTTACCCTTGACATGGGTGGCGAAGGCTATGGGCGCGACCAGAGGTCGATCGAGCTCAGCGAGCTTCGCGACCTGCGCGTGCTTTCGGACACTACGATGGTCGAGATTTTTGCCAACGGCGGCGAGGCGGCACTTACGAGCCGTACCTATTCGCCGGCGGTTCCGGCGATGGAGCTGCATGCCAAGGGTGCGGCGTCGATGAATTTCTACCGCCTCGCTCATTAACCGTGTATGGAGCACGATTGGACTTGTTGGGCGGAATGTGTCGCAGTTGCCGCGGCCAACTACCGGTTATCGCGCATAGCGACCGTTTGCGGAATAAGTAACACTCCTTAATAAACCGTGTAGAATCTCAGATAAGCACGGAGTTTTCCAGGGAGACGCTGTCCTTTGTTGTGCGCAAGGGGCGGCGTCTCTTTGGCGCTTGGAGGCTGTTGCGCAACAGCGCGGTGGGCTGTGCTTGATATTGGAAAGTCGACGTTGAGATGGGTCGTGATGATAATGGGCAAGTACGTAATCGTGGTTGAGTCTGGTTCGGATGTGACGCCGGAGCTCTGCGAGCGCTACGGCATCGTGCGCGTGCCCATGCATGTTACGATTGGTGACGAGACCGTCGAGGACGGCTCGATCGATCCGCTCGAGATTTATTCGCGCTGCAACGAGTTTGGTGTGATGCCCAAGACCAGTGGCTGTTCGCCAGCGGATTTTGCTCACGTGTACGACCGCATTCACGCTGAGCAGCCCGACGCGACCATTTTGCATTTCGCGTATTCCGAAGCCACGACCTGCTCACACCAGTCCTCCAAGATTGCAGCTAAGGGCCGCGACTACGTGTTCTCCATGGACACGCGCTTTGTCTCGGTGGGCCAGTCGCTTGTTGTCGTCGAGACCGCCAAATACATCGAGGCTCACCCCGATGCCACCGTCGACGAGATCTTTGCATTTACGAACTCCGTCATGGACCGCGTGCTGCTGGGCTTTGTCCCAACCGATCTCGCCTTCCTTAAGGCCGGCGGTCGTTTGTCCAACGTGGCATTCCTCGGTGCCCATCTGCTCAAGATTAAGCCCTGCATTGAGGTGACGGGTGGTAAGTTCGTGGCGACCAAGAAGTTCCGCGGTTCTATGCTTAAGTGCGCCCGTGCCTTTATTGATCACATGGTAGAGAAGGGCGAGATCGACTACTCGCATATTGGCCTGGCGTATTCGGTGGGTCTTTCCGAGGAGTTACGCGACGACATGGAAGTCTATGCACACGATCTTGGCTTTAAGGACGTTACCTGGACTCAGGTCGGCGGCGTCATCTCGAGCCACTGCGGCCCAACCGCCTTCGGCGCGGTGCTCACGCTTAAGGCGTAAAGGCCGCAGGCGAGCGTTCTTCAGCCTGACATCTCGACGTAGCCCCCAGCCATGGTGATAGGGGATAGATTAAAACGTGCCGTTCTAGTCCGAGACGTTTAAACGCAAACGCATGGGCTAGAATGGCTCTGGCATTTTAATTGGTTGCATCCAAGGAGAGGCAAGGTAGCGCGAATGGCAGAAATGACGCTTGAGGGTGTGGACGCTCGTCCCGAGGACTCTGCGTTTGCCCTTGGCCGCGTGCATTCGATCGAGACGATGGGAACGGTCGACGGACCCGGCATCCGCTTTGTGGTGTTTGTTCAGGGCTGTCCCATGCGCTGCGCGTATTGCCACAATCCCGATACCTGGTCGGTCAACGGCGGCACGATGGTGACCGTCGAGCACCTCATGGACGAGTTCCAGAGTAACCATGAGTTCTATCGCAGCGGCGGAATTACGGTTTCGGGCGGCGAGCCACTTCTGCAGCCCGAGTTTTTGGCCGACCTGTTCCGTGCAATGCACAACAACCCCGATGGTCGTGTACATACCTGCCTGGATAGCTGTGGCTATGCGTTCGATCCCGCGCATCCCGAGAAGTTCGATGCTGTTCTCAACGAGACCGACATGGTACTGCTCGATATTAAGCATGCCGACCCGGTCGAGCATAAAAAGCTGACTGGGTGCGATCCCGCACGCATTCTGGCGTTTGGCGATGAGCTTGCACGTCGCAAGATCAAGGTCGTTATCCGCCACGTGGTGGTGCCGGGCATTACCGACACGGTGGAGGAGTGCGAGAAGCTCGGTCGCCTCATCGCTCCATGGCACAACGTGGTGGGCCTGGAAATGCTGCCGTATCACACGATGGGTGTCGTCAAGTACGAGCAACTGGGCATTCCCTATAAGCTCGAGGGCGTGCCCCAGATGGATACCGCGCGCATGCCCGAGTTGCGTAATGCCGTTATGACCGGCATGAAAAAGCGCCGTGCGGAGCTAAAAAACGCCATCGGCTAGCGTGCCATTTTCGCGCCCCAAAGGCACTCATTGGGGACAGACTTAAATGAGCGCCCCTGGGCACCAAGTTGATTGCCAAAGAGCCCCGTCAAGTTGCGGTGGAATAGTTCTTGTTTTTCGGCTTATGCCGCCCAAACAGGAACTATTTCACCGCAACTGCGTTTTGGGTAGAGATGTGCAACAGAATTGGCAAAAATGCATAGAAACGCTTGTGGTTTCTTTAAAGACACCTTAAACGCCGCTGAATATCTTTGGAAAGAAATGCCTGCTCGGTATCATGCTGCTCGTATATAAACGGTAGCAGTCAGGAGACCACGTGCGAAACATCGCATCGCGGGACGAGTATGTGCCGCAGCATGGCAGCAGATATAAGACGAAGGACACGTCTTCGCGTGGCCTTGCCGACACTCGCATCCGCGTGAGGAAGATTGCCGCCATTGGGATGCTAACGTCGGCGGTTATTATCCTCGGAATTACCGTTAAAACCTACGCCTCGGAGCGAACGGTGCGCCCAGATGCGTCAACGGTACAGCTGCAAAACGAGAAGGTTTCAAAGTCCAAAGCGTCGGCAGATCAAGCTCTGTCGACGGCAGATCTCAAGACGAGACTTTCGAAGGCGGACTTCAACGATATCCCTTCGGGTGATACCGTTCGGACCTTCTCGTTGGTGGATAACAAGACTCCTGCCTTGGAGGATGAGAGCCTTGCCTCGCTCCAGGATGCCCTGTGTCGGGCGCAGGAGCTGGGCGACGTGGGTGTAGTGTTCTACGACCTATCGAGCGGTAGGGGCGTGACGTATAACGCCGATGTCGAGGTGTATGGAGCGAGCAGCTACAAAGCGCTGTATGCGCTCTATATTTGCGAGACGTTGGTCGAATCGGGGCGGGTGTCGCTCGATGGGCCTTTAGCCACGTATGGTGGTTGCAGCATGGGCTGGCAGACGGTGCGCGACCTTATCGAGAATGCCGTCGCCAACTCAGACAACGATTCGTTTATCGCGTTACGCGCGGCGTTTGACCATGATGGCTATGAGGATTGGATTGCCAATCTGGGTGTTGATGACGAAACGGCACTGAATCCGATGAGTGATTTTCCGACCTACTGCCCGCGCACTTCTGCGAGGTTATGGCGCGAGATGAGCGAGTATCTGAGCATGGATACCGAGACTTCACAGTGGTTGTCAGGCCTTTTGGCATCAACATCGCGCTCGTTTATTCGCGATGGCATTGCGGACGATCAGGTCTTGGTGCGCAACAAAGCGGGTTGGATCAGCGAGGACGGCTACTATTCGACATGCGATGCAGGCCTCATCGACATTGATGGCCGTACCTATGTCATGAGCGTCATGACATCGATGCCATCGAGCGACCGTTCGAGCGAGGTTACGGCTGCGATTGCAAAGGCTCTGTTTGATACGCGAGCTGCACTGGCTTAGCGTGTTCGTTTGGCGAGGTCAAACAAAATGCTGGTACCATACCTTGGTTGAGAATTTCGTATAGGTTTGGGGAATGGTATGGCTACCATCGCGATTATCGGTGCGCTCGAAAAAGAGATCATGCAGATTAAGGAAGAGCTGAGCGACGTTTGCGAGGCACGGGAGGCAGGCTTGACCGTTGTGAGCGGTGAGCTCGACGGCCTGACAGTTGTCGCCACAACGGCGGGCATGGGCACGGTGAACGCCGCCGCTGCAACACAGCACCTCATTAGCAAGTATGCTCCGCAGGCTGTTGTGTTTTCGGGCATTGCGGGCGGTTTGAACCCTAAGCTCCATATCGACGACTTGGTTATCGGCAAATGCCTACGCTATCTGGATACCGATACCGCGCTTATCGCCGAGTCTGCACCGGGGCTCGAGGAGTTTGGCTCGACGCCTGCGCTGGTCGATATTGCTGCCGATGTGCTTGCTGAGCGTGGCTTTGTCAACGCTTCGACAAATGCAGCCGCCTCGAACGAGGGCACAAAGCAGTTCCTGGTCGGCACGATTGCCACGGGTAACCGCTTTGTGACGGGCGCCGCCATGCGCAACGACGCTATCGAGGCGACGCATGCCGATTGTGTTGGCATGGAGGGCGCGGCAATTGCCCATGTCGCAACCAAAAATGGTGTCGATTGCCTGGTGCTGCGCGCTATCAGCGATAATTGTGACGAGGCGTACGATGCGATTTGCGACCGCGAGTTCGATCTGTTCGAGTATGCTCGTACCGCGAGTGGCATTACGCTCGATATCGTTCGCCGTATCGCTGCTACCTATTAGCGCGCTCTTTTGTAAGAACCTACGACCAAGGAGTGTCCATGGCCGATTCAATTAACTACCAGCTTGCCAAGTTCGTTGCCAGCTATGGCAAGGTTTCGCAGATTCCCGAGTCCACCTGCCCCGAGGTGAGCTTCGTCGGCCGCTCCAACGTGGGCAAGTCGTCGATCATGAACAAGCTTTTTGGCCGCAAGAATCTCGTCAAGGTTTCGAGCACGCCGGGCAAGACGAGCAACATCAACTTCTTTGAGGCTGACGACGTGCACTTCGTCGACCTGCCGGGCTATGGTTTCGCCCGTCGTTCCAAGGCCGAGCGCGACCGTTGGGCAGAACTTATCGGCGACTTCTTCGACTCGGAGCGCAGCTTTAACTTGGTCGTCTCACTGGTGGACATTCGTCACGACCCCAGCAAGCTCGACCACGACATGATCGACTACCTACAGGGCAACGAGTTCAACTTTATCGTCTGCCTCACCAAGGCCGACAAGCTCAGCCGCACCCAGCAGGCCCGCCAGGCAGCGGCCATCAAAAAGCAACTCAACGTTCCGGCCGAGAACGTGATCATCACAAGCTCCCAGACCGGCACCGGCATCGACGAACTCAAGCGCCGCATTGCCGAGGCCTGCCTCTAGTAAGGGCTCTTGGCAGGCAATAGTTTGCATCTATCTATATCACCCCAGTGATAGTTATTGGTACACTATCGCTGGGGTGATATTTTTGTTTGGAGGTCGATATGGAGCTTTGGCACGGGTCGGAGGTTGTTGTCGAGCATCCGTCGTTGGGTAAATGCAGACAATTCAATGACTATGGGTGTGGGTTTTATTGCACGCCACATGAGGAAATGGCAATGGAGTGGGCATGTCGGACCGAGTCCGATGGTATCGCGAATCGATATGAGCTCGATATGGATGGCCTTGCGGTCTTAGACTTGGAGTCCGGGGAGTTTTCAATTCTCAATTGGCTTGCGATTTTGGCTAACAATAGGGAGTTCAATGTTTCGACACCGCTGGCGCGCGAAGGACTTCGCTATCTGCTGGATAACTGCCTGATTGATATTTCTCCCTATGACGTAATTCGAGGTTATCGCGCCGACGATTCCTACTTTTCGTTTGCAAGACAGTTCGTTAACGGCATGATCTCGCTTAGGCAGCTGCAACTCATTATGCGTTTGGGCGATTTGGGCATCCAATACGCTCTTATGAGTGAGCGTGCGTTTTCAGCAATCAGATTCCACGAATGGAGGCAGGCGTTGGGATCTGAGTATTATCCCAAGCGCTTTAAGCGAGAGCAGAACGCGCGGCGCAAGTACCTGGAAACTGTGAATGGATTCGACTCTGAGGGTGTCTACATTAGGGATTTAATGACAGGGAGGATTGATTTAGATGATCCAAGAGTTGACGAATTGTGGACCGAGTAGAACATATCCCATCTATTACCTTGAGGATGCAATGAGCAACCTCGGCGACTGCTTTGACTATGCCGTGAACGACTATGGAGCGGAAGGGTCCGAGGTCGCTGAACTCTTTTGCCTGTGCGGCGTAGCCCGTGAGTTTGAGCGTGGCAACGCATGGGTCGTATCGGGAAAATCGGGCGTTGAGCTATTCGCGCTTATCGCCGAAAGGTCGGGCTACCAATCAAGGCCGATGCCAAATCGAACCTACCGATTCGAAAAGACACCGGAATATTGGACAGGCTGGATATTGGCATACCTTCAGTGGCGCCTAGGAGAGTCTTTCGAAGACCTGCTGCATATCGTTCCGTTTGACGCACTGCGCAGTCTGTACTATCCCTGGCACGAAGCCTCGGAGGAACGCGTGGCTCGCCTCGTCTGCGATATGGCGAAAAAAGCGTCCAGGCAAACCAAACTTGCGTTAGCAAGAAAGAAGCTTAAGAAAACCCAACAAGACCTAGCATACGAATCGGGTGTGTCACTCCGCTCAATCCAAATGTACGAGCAGCGCCAGAGAAACATCAATGAAGCTTCGGTAACAAGCGTAAGAGCCATAGCAAAAGCCCTCCACTGCAACATCGAAGATCTCCTAGAGCCAGTCTTCGAATACAAAGAAACCAGTGCAGCCTAAACCAAACAAATCACCAAAGCTCATCTAAAGAATATGCTCCACACCAGCAAGAGCCCCTATCAATAAAAGGCCATAATTTCAGCCCGGCGCCCCTTCAAAGCGTGGGTCCCTGTAGACATCCTCAGCAAGGTGGGCGCAGGGACGGTCGGGATGTTCCCTCAAAATCATTCCGCAGCGCGAAGGCCCCTTGTCCGCCGCTCCGTAGGAGCAGGACAAGGGGCCTTCATGCGCGAGGACGATTTTGAGGGAACATCCCGACCGTCCCGGACAGGTATATGGGGAGGATGTCTACAGGTACTCGATTTGAGCGCCCTCGGTGTCGCACGTCAGAATATGCGTGTCACACTTGGGGAACTGCTCGCGCAGCTTGACCTGCAGGAACTTTGCCACGATGGTGTCGTCAGTCACGGCCATGAGAGTCGAGCCCGAGCCGCTGATCCAGATGGTCTTGGCGCCGCCGTTAAGGCAGGTGTCGCGCACGGCGTTGTAGTCGGGAATCAGACGGCGACGATAGGGTTCCTGGATGCGGTCGTCATTGGCGGCGGCAATCAGGTCGAGGTCACCAGTCTCCAAGCCGCGCGTCATGCCGGCGATGCGGCCCATCTGCCACACGGCGGTGGAGAGTGGAATCTCCTGCGGCACAACCTTGCGCGCCTCGCTCGTATGCACCTCGTAGGGCGGAATCACGGTAATAAAACGCAGACGATCGCTCACCTCGTAGCGCAGGCACTGGGGGAGCGAATCGGTCGGCGTAAAGGAGCAGACGGCGCCGCCCAGGATAGCAGGGGCGACGTTATCGGGATGGCCCTCGACCTCGGTGGCAATGCGGACGAGCTCGGCACGGTCGACGGTGTGGCCCGTCAGCGCGGCGGCCGCCATGATGCCGGCGACGACGCAGGTGGAGCTGGAACCCAGGCCGCGGGCGACGGGCACGTCGGTCTGAATGTCGATAGCGACGGGGAAGGCCGGCTCGCCCCATGCGGCCAGTGCATCGACAAAGCTAACGTAGACCAGGTTGTTCTCGTTTTGGAATTCCTCGGGGCAGCCCGTGATGGTGAGCTTGTCGGCGCGCTCGAAGGTGAAGTGCGAGTAGAGGCTGACGGCCATGCCGAGGGTGTCGTAGCCGATGCCCAAGTTGGCGCTTGTTGCTGGGACGGTGATCTTGATCATGTGAGTCCTCCTGGCGTGCCTGGCTGTTTAGTTCGCTGCTCGGGCAGTCCTGCGCAAGACGGAAAGCACATTAAGTGCTTTCCTTTGCGTGCGGAACTCGCGACGAACTAAACAGCCAGGCACGCTGTACGCGTTCGTCATCATCCCGGGGATTATCTGATGAAAGAAGGTGCGCCGGCTTTCGCCGGCGCCTTATAAGGGGTTTTAGTTGGTAGCCATCTTTTTTGCTGCGGACTCGACGTAGCTTGCCATCTCATCGACGTCGCAGACGTCTTCGAAGCGGACGGGCTTGGATTCGAGTTCGGCGAGCTGGGTCGGGGCAACCGTGTTGGTGGCCTGCTCGAGCACGCGCATGGCCTCAAAGTCGTCCTCGGGAACGTCGAGGCCCAGGGCGTCGCAGCAGGCGCGCGGGAACTTGTAGGGGCTGGCGGTCGAAAGCAGGACGCGGGCCTTGGCGCCCTCGGCGGGAGCGACCTGCTCAAAGACGTGATAACCACAAGCGGTGTGCGGGTCGATTACGTAGCCGTTCGCATCCCAGCAGCTCTTGATGGCAGTGCGGACCTCGTCCTCGCTGGCCCAGCCGCAGCCAAAGACGCTCTGAATCTTGGCCAGCAGCTCGGCGGGCACCTCGTAGCGACCCGTCTGCGCCAGCTGCTCCATAAGGCCGGCAACGAGCTCGCAGTCGCCATCGGACAGGAAGTACAGCATGCGCTCCAGGTTGGAGCTGATGAGGATGTCCATCGACGGCGAGATGGTCGTGAAGAACGGGCGGTTGCGGTCGTAGACGCCGGTAGTCAGGAAGTCAGCCAGCACGTTGTTCTTGTCGCTCGCCACGACGAGCTTGGCGACGGGCAGACCCATGCGCTTGGCATAGTAGCCGGCCAGGATATCGCCAAAGTTGCCGGTCGGTACGCAGAACTCCACGGCGTCGCCGGCCTCGATGGCGCCGGCGCGCAACAGCTGCGCATAGGCGGCAAAGTAGTAGACGACCTGCGGTACCAGACGGCCGACGTTGATGGAGTTGGCACTCGAAAGCACCGTGCCTGCGGCCTCCAGACGCTCGGCAAGCTCCTTATCGGCAAAGATGCGCTTGACGGCGCTCTGGGCGTCGTCAAAGTTGCCGCGGATGCCGCAGACGGTGACGTTGTCGCCCTCCTGCGTGGACATCTGCAGGTTCTGGACGCGGCTGACCTTGCCCTCGGGATAAAAGACGGTGATGCCCGTGCCCGGAGCGTCGGCAAAACCGGCGAGTGCGGCCTTACCCGTGTCGCCCGACGTGGCGGTGACGATCATGATGCGCTCGGCGCCGCCGTCCTTGGCGGAAGTGCGGGCCATCAGACGGGGGAGCATCTGCAGGGCGACGTCCTTGAAGGCGCTTGTGGGGCCGCCAAAGAGCTCCATCACATAGGTCTGGGGGGCGTCGGCGCCCGGCGCAGCGTCGAGTTTGACGAGCGGCGTAACCTCTTCACTCGCGAACGTGCCGCGGTATGCCTCGTCGACACACGCCGAAATTTCTTCGGCCGTGTAATCATTCAGTAACATTCCCAACACATCTTGAGCGATTTCAAAGTACGATTTATCTGCAAGCGAGCTGATATCGACCTGCTGGGTGCCGAGCTCGTCCGAGACAAACAAACCCCCGTCGGGAGCGATGCCGGTGCGGATTGCCACCTTACTTGAGCACGATAAAGTGCGTCCTCGTGTACTATGATAAGTTCCCATATAACACTGCTCCTCGGATGCCTTGGTCCCAATCGGTGAAACCATGGTATCAGAGCGCGCAAAACAGGTTTGCAGAGGCTTTTAGAAAGGTAACCTCAAGCCCATGATTAAGATTGCCAAGTTTGGCGGCTCGTCGGTCGCCGACGCCGAACACTTCAAGAAGATCAAGGCCATCGTCGATGCCGACCCTGCCCGCCGTTTTGTGGTGGTTTCCGCCTGCGGCCGCCGCTTTAAGGGCGACACTAAGGTAACCGACCTGCTCTACCTGGTTAACGCGCACGTTAAGTATCACGTGTCGTGCGAGGAACTACTCGAGGACATCGGCCAGCGCTATTTTGATATCGCTGACGAGTTGGAGCTCACCTATCCCATCCGCGAGGAGTTCGCGGCCTTTGCCGAGCGCGCCCGCTCGGGCGGCTACTCTACCGAGGAGCTCGTGAGCCGTGGCGAGTACTTCACCGCTCGCCTGATGGCGGAGTACCTGGGCCTGCCGTTCTTGGACGCCGCGACGGTTGTGGCGTTCCATCATGACGGTACGCTCAGCATGAATCGCACCTCCGAGCTGGTGCAGGAGTACGGCCAGCAGGGCGGCTTTGTTATGCCCGGTTTCTACGGCGCGACGCGTGAGGGCCAGATCAAGCTGCTCGACCGTGGTGGCGGCGATATTTCCGGCTCGATCTTGGCTAAGTGCCTGGGTGCCGACCTGTACGAGAACTGGACCGACGTCTCGGGCTTCTATTCTGCCGATCCGCGTATTGTTCCCGAGGCTCAGCCCATTGCGCGCGTTACCTACGAGGAGCTGCGCGAGCTTTCTTACATGGGTGCAAGCGTCCTGCACGAGGAGGCTGTGTTCCCCGTGCGCGAGGCCGGCATTCCGCTGGTCATCAAGAACACCAATGCGCCGCAGGACCCCGGCACCATCATTAGCGAGACGGCTGACGAGGGCGAGGCAGAGCCCATCATTACCGGCGTGACCGGCAAGCGCGGCTTTGTCGCCATCAATGTCGCCCGCGACCGCACCAAGCCCCGTGTTGGCTTTATGCGCCGTGCGCTTTCGGTGTTCGAGCGTTATGACGTTTCCGTCGAGCATATGCCCACCGGTGTCGACCGCTTTGGCGCCGTGGTGCAGGAGCAGGACGTTCACGATTCGCTGTACTCGCTCGTGGGCGACATTCAGCAGGAGGTCGAGCCGCTCGAGATCGAGGTTGTCGAGGGCCTGGCGCTTATCGCGACCGTCGGCCGTAACCTGCGTGGCCGCGCAGGTATCTCGGGCCATCTGTTTGGCATGCTTGGCCAGGCCGGCGTGAGCGTGCGCATGATTTCGCAGAGCTGCGACGAGATCAACATCATTATCGGTGTCGAGGAGAAGGACTTCGACCTGGCGATTCAGACCATCTACCGTGCCTTCTCCGATGAGAACGGCATTGTGAAGGTCTCCGACCTGGAGGTCCCCGCACCGGTCGATCCCGCCCTGGCCGCGCTCCGCAAGTAGCTGCCGTCCCGGTGCATTTTTAGGACAAGTGCCAAAAATCTACGGCGGGGCGTTTCGTTTCGGTTTCGTTTCGACGGGGCGGGTTTCGTGCCCGCCCCGTTCTTGTATACACTGGCAACAATAATCAGCCTGCTCGGCGTGCGGGCAAAAGCCAAAACCTTTAAAGGGGGAAGCATGAAACAGTACACGGTTGCTATTTTGGGCGCGACGGGAGCCGTGGGCACCCAGATGCTCGAGTGCCTCAACGAGCAGGAGTTTCCGGTTGGCAAGCTCAAGCTGTTGGCAAGTGCACGCTCCGCGGGCAAGACCGTCGAGTTCCGCGGCGAGCAAATCGTGATCGAAGAGGCTTGCCCCGAGGCCTTTGAGGGCTGTGACATTGTGCTTGGCGCTGCCGGCGACGATATCGCCAAGGAATTGCTGCCCGAGGCCGTAAAGCGCGGCGCCGTCGTGGTCGACAACAGCCATGCCTTCCGCATGGATCCCGAGGTGCCGCTGGTCGTGCCCGAGATCAATGCCGACGACATCAAGTGGCATCACGGCCTTATCGCCAACCCCAACTGCGCGACCATCATCGGCCTGGTTCCCACGTGGCCGCTGCATCAGCTTGCCGGCGTGAAGCGCATGATCGTCTCGACGTATCAGGCGGCTTCTGGTGCCGGTGCTCCCGGTATGGCCGAGCTCGAAGCGCAGCTTGCTGCCCTGGGCCGTGGCGAGGAGATTCCCGAGCCGCGCGCATTTGCCGCCCAGCTGGCGAGCAACCTGATTCCGCAGATTGGCGGCGTCAAGGAGGAGGGCTTTACCTCTGAGGAGATGAAGCTACAAAACGAGGGCCGTAAGATCATGCACCTGCCCGAGCTGCGCGTGAACTGCACCTGCGTGCGCGTGCCTGTGCTGCGCTCGCACTCCGAGAGCATTACGCTCGAGTTCGAGCGTGACATTACGGTTGACGAGGCCCGTGTTGCGCTGGCTGCCGCTCCGGGCGTGAAGCTGGTTGACGACATGAGCGCCGAGGATGCGCACGACCGCTTCCCCATGCCGATGGATACGTCCGATCAGGACCTGATTTGGGTCGGCCGCGTGCGCCGCGACATCTCGAACCCCGAGGCCGCGCGTGGCATCACCTTCTGGTGCTGCGGCGACCAAATCCGTAAGGGCGCGGCAACTAACGCCGTCCAGATTGCTAAGCTGCTCTGCGAGTAGTGTGACCTGTCCGGCGGGGGCCGGGCTCAGTTTTCAGAACGTCCTCGACCATGTGTGGCGCCTTGTCCTGCTCCTTCGGAGCCGCGGACAAGGCGCCACACTGGTCTGCGGAGTGTTCTGAAAACTGAGCCCGGCCCCCGCCTGCGGTGACGCTGCTGCAAGCGGCCTGCGATGGGGTCGTTGTTGGTTGAGGCCGCTGGGCTGATGTGGGGGCGCGTGGCTGTTGCGGGCCCTGGTCCCGGCGGCGGCCTCGGCGCTTTGCGCCTGCCGCCTTTGGGGACTGTGGGGCGCGGCCGGCAGCTGCGGCGCTGCGCGCCTGCTGCCTTGGGTGACTTTGGGGTCGATTGGGGTTGTCTGCACAATTCGCGGTATTATGTTGCGGAGTTTTGAAAGGAGCCGCTGGTGGTCACGACGACGTTTGCTTCGCCTTTGGGCGAAATCCTGCTTGCCGCTGATGGCCGCGGTTTGACGGGGCTTTGGTTTAAGGGGCAGGAGCACTTTGGCTCCACGCTTCTCAAAGAAGATCCCGAACATGTTGAAGGCGCCGATGCGGTTTCTGGTACCGGTGGGATGTCTTCGGTGAGTCCGGCAAATGGCGCGGCTTCTTCGGTGCTTGAGCGTTCTTGGGCTTGGCTGAATGCTTATTTTGCGGGGCAGGAGCCTCGGTTTACGCCGCCGTTGCATATGATTGGCACGGCGTTTCAGCGTGAGGTTTGGTTTGAGCTGCTTTCTATCCCGCGTGGCGAGGTCGCTACGTATGGTGAGATCGCCCAGCGTGTTGCGGCTCGACATCGTGTACCGGGAAACGAAGCACCTGTTGTGTCTCCCCGTGCCGTGGGGGCCGCGGTCGCGCGGAATCCTATTTCGATCATTGTGCCGTGCCATCGCGTGGTTGCCGCCGACGGCTCGCTTAACGGATATGCCGGCGGGCTTGACCGCAAGGAGTGGCTGCTTCGGCTCGAGGGCGCGTACGAGGAATAACGTTCGAGCACTTTGCATAGCCAAGACGCCGTGAAAGAACGGGATGCGCTTTCCGAATGGCGTCCCAAACGGAAACCGTGTCCCGGAATACAGCCTTAGAGTGGGATGCCGTTTCCGGTTGAGACCACTTGCTTGGACATCTTTCTACGCCCGCTTCTGCAGGGCATAGATCGACTTATCCATGTTGAACAGGTAAGCCGCGACGCAGACGATGAAGAATGCCGGCAGATTACCGAAACCGAAGACTTCGCAGCCAATCAGGATGGGTGCGAGCAGCGTATTGGTGGCGCTGCCAAAGACGGCTGCGTAGCCCAGCGCGGCGCAAAGCGCGATGGACATGCCGAGTTGAGCCTCGTTATGGCGACATCTGGGTAACAGAAAGGCCCGCGTTCCTCAGAGGCAAGATAGGCAATTCTGCTTTTGAGGTAGATCTCAATTCTGCCGACCGCATCAAACATTAACTGCCGGAGGGCTCGGTCAAATTCATACGTGTAGATGATGGTTTCGAATGTTGTGCCTTCGCGAAAGATGGTAATCCCGGACTTGCATTTGGTTTTGTAGGGAAACCAGTAGGCCGACAGTTTGTAGTGGCCGACTTCGACCAAAGCTCGCTCGAGTTCGCTTTGATCAGAGCACTTAAGACCCCTGTATTCTGTCAATAGTGCTATTTGTTCGTTAGATGGATATCCGCGACTTCCGGTATTTCATTTAAGCCTCTTGATAGAAAAAGAGCTGGAGTTGCGCATCGTTGAGAGGCTTTCCAGCTTTAGCAAAACAAACTTATAAGATGCGACGGGCCGCGTCAAGATAATTACCGGACGGCCTAGGAGGCGGCTGGTTGGCTGGCTTAAAACCTAGCGCGTGAGATGACGCTCCACGCTATTCAGCGCGCTTGATAGGATGACGAACCACAGTCTTAAGTTTCTCCGGTGCACATTTGCGTGGATCGGAGAGATAGATTTCGTGATGGAAACGGGTGTCTGAGAAGTCGGGGACATAGCCCTGCTCGGTCGTGTATTCATTCATAGCGCCTACGGTCGCCGGTTCGTTGTCGTAGGGCCCGGTGTGCATGCATTGAACGCAGAGGCCCTCGTCAACTTTAAGCAGCTCGACGGCAGAAAAGTCAAGTTTCTTTTTGGTCGTGGCTTCCGCGACTGCCCAGTCAAAGTCATCTCGGGTGACGAAATCGGGCAGGCGAATGCACGAGATAAAGTTGAAATCGTCCTTGCGTACATAATCGATGTCGCCGCTCGGGGAGTCTTGCCACCAGAAACCCTCGAGCGGCGGTACCACAAAGTCGAAATAGCCCTTGATACTCCTTGAGCCTTTCTTCGACATCTTGACGGTATAGGCGATGCCGTAAAGCAGCGGCAGGGCGTTTTGATACTCGCCACCTTCAGTATTTGGGTCGCCCTTTCCGCGAACGGCAACGTAGCTCATAGGCGGGACAGTTACGATGCTCGGCTTGCTTGCAGGTTTGTAGAGCTCCTTGCATTCCTTCTTAAAGTCGAACGCCATGTTGGCCGCCTTTCTGCGTATTGGCCTGCTTAGATAACGGAATCATATCATAGAAACGAACAGCCGTTCGAATGATTTTGCTGACAGATAGAGATGCGTGCGTTGTGTTTGGCGGTCGGCCTGACCCCGTCGATGATTTCTCTGCCTTCCCGGCGCTTGCCTGCGCTCCCCGTTTCCCCATATAAAACCTGCCAAAATGAACCTGTCCCTTTTTGGTCGGCGTGAAATGGGTAATACTAAAGAGTTATCCGACCAGATGGGAATTAATCGATGGCCTATATCGAATTCAAAGACGTCATCAAGGCATACGGCGAGGGCGACGCCCGCATTCACGCACTCGACGGCGCGAGTTTTACGGTCGAGCGCGGCGAGCTCGCCATCATTTTGGGTGCTTCAGGCGCCGGTAAAACGACGGCGCTCAACATCTTGGGCGGCATGGACACGGCAACTTCCGGCACCGTGACGGTGGACGGGCGCGACGTGAGCTCCGCTAACGAGGCGCAGCTCGTGGAATACCGCCGCGCCGACGTCGGCTTTGTCTTCCAGTTCTACAATCTGGTCCCCAACCTGACGGCCCTCGAAAACGTTGAGCTCGCAGCTCAGATTTGCCCCGATTCGCTCGATGCCGAACAGACGCTTCGCCAGGTTGGCCTGGGCGAGCGCCTGGGCAACTTTCCGGCACAGCTTTCGGGCGGCGAGCAGCAGCGCGTGTCCATCGCCCGCGCACTGGCAAAGAACCCCAAGCTGCTTCTGTGCGACGAGCCCACGGGCGCGCTCGACTATAAAACCGGCAAGCAGATCTTGCAGCTGCTGCAGGATACCTGCCGCAAGCAGGGCATTACGGTCATCATCATCACGCACAACTCCGCGCTCGCGCCCATGGCCGATCGCCTGATTCGCTTTAAGAGCGGCCGCGTGGAGAGCGAGACGGTCCAGCAAAATCCCGTGCCTATCGAGACGATCGAGTGGTAGCGCCCATGGATCAGGACCGCCAAAACAGCCAACGCCGCGACGCGCAGAACACGGAGCGCGAGCAGGATTTTACGACCTACCGCACTGCCCAAAGCTCAAACGATATGGTGCCGACGGTGTTTCGCCGCGGTGTCTACCGCACGATTCGCGGCAGCCTCAAACGCTTCTTGTCTATCGTCGTGATCACCGCGCTCGGCGTGAGCGTGATGTGCGGCCTTAAGGCGGGTTGCGAGGACCTGTGCGATTCGGTTGACGCCTACTTCGACCAGCAAAATGTCTATGACATTAACGTGCAGTCGACCTATGGCCTGACTGACGATGATCTCGACGCCATCCAAGAGGTCGATGGCGTCGAAACGGCCGAGGGCATCTACACCGAGACCGCCTACACCGCCGTGGGCACAACGCGCGAGCGCGTGGTCGTGCAAAGTCTCTCCAAGGAGAATATCGATCAGCCAGTGCTCGTGAACGGCGATTTGCCCGAGAGCGCCGATGAGGTCGCGGTGACTTCGAAGTTCCTGAAGGCTTCGGGCAAAAAGCTCGGCGATACGGTGAGCTTTGCTGCCAACGATGCGAGCTCGTCGAACCAAAGCGCCAAGGATCAGTTTGCCGATGGCGATTACACCATCACGGCCGAGGTTCTCGATCCCACTGATGTGAGCTCCGACTCGACGGTCAACGCCTTCCGTGCCGCCTCGGCGGCGGACTATAAGTTCTATGTGAGCGAGGACGCCGCGACATCTTCTTCCTACTCCGCGGTCCACGTGGTCGTCGAGGGAGCCAAGGATCTCAACTCATATTCGGATGCCTACGCGGCAAAGATCAATGAGGTCAAGGGCAATATAGAGAAGATCCGCGAGGAGCGTGAGAAGGCGCGCGCCCAGGAGCTGACGGTCGACACGCCGGCGAGCTTGGACGCGGCTGAGCGTCAGGCGAATATGCTCTTTGGGATTGAGCAGGACAACATCAATCGCATGGCAGAGGGCAGCGAGGAGCGCGTGCAAGCGCAGACCGACCTGGATCAGCGCCGCGCCGCCGCCGACCAGCAGTTTGCCGATGCCCGCGCCGAGCTTTCCGATCTGGGCGAATGCACCTGGTACATCCAGGACCGCGGCAATATCGCAAGCTACTCGAGCGTGGAGAGCGATAGCTCGTCAATTGAGGCTATCGCCACGGTGTTCCCGTTCATCTTCTTTATCGTCGCCGTGCTCATCAGCCTTACCACCGCCACGCGTATGGTCGAGGAGGAGCGCACGCTCATCGGCCTGTATAAGGCGCTCGGCTATTCGCGCGGGCGCATCCTGTCCAAATACGTGGACTATGCGCTGTGGGCTTGTCTGATCGGCGGCGTGCTCGGCAACATCATCGGATTTGTGGGCCTGCCGCTGTTCCTGTTTACGGTGTTCGACGACATGTACTCACTGCCCCAGATGCTACTTTCGTACGACATCGTGTCCTCGATCGTTTCGGTGGCGCTGTTTGCCGTGGGCGTGGTGGGCGCCACGATTATCGCCTGCCGCCACGAGATGGCCGAGACCCCTGCCTCGCTCATGCGCCCCAAGGCGCCGCGTGCCGGCTCACGCATTCTGCTCGAGCGTATCGGATTTATCTGGCGCCGCATGGGCTTTTTGAACAAGGTGGCAGCGCGTAACCTGTTCCGCTACAAAAAGCGCGCCTTTATGACCATCTTCGGCATCGCCGGCTGCACGGCGCTCGTGATTTGCGGCATGGGCATCCGCGATACGTCGGTGGCGCTTTCGCCCAAGCAGTACGGGCATATCACGCGCTATGACCTGCTGGCGGTTGCCAATCCCGACGATTTTTCGCAGACGTGCGCGGCATTGGATGAGCGAAGCGCAGCCAAGGATTCCGACGTGACCGTGACTTCGACGCTGCCGATTATGACCGACAGCGTCACCTTTACATTTGGCGGCAAGAGCGAGACCGTGCAGCTGATCGTGGTGCCCGATGACCGCACGAACGACCTGGACGACTACGCGCGTCTCGAGGATGAGTCCAAAGAGCCACTGTCTTTGCGTGACGGAGACGTGTATCTGAGCAAGAGTTCACAGCTGGTTCTTGGGATTCAGCCGGGCGACACGGCGCAGGTCCAGGATTCGTCGCTCAACGTCGCCAAGGTCAAAGTCAGCGACATCTCGCTCAACTATTTGGGCAACACGCTCTATATGACGCAGGGCACCTATGAGCGCGCGTTCGGCCGAAGCGCGCGTCTTAACGGCATCTTTGTGCTGCTTAAGGGCTCGTCGGCCGACCAGATTGCGTTTAGCAAGAATCTTAAGAGTGACGGTTGGCTCACCATCTCGAGCACGGCCGAACATTGGCAGAACTACGAGGCGAACTTCACTATCATCAATTCCGTCGTGGTGCTCGTGACCTTTATGGCGGCGTGCCTGTCGTTTGTGGTGGTGTTTACGCTGTCCAACACGAATATCTCCGAGCGCGAGCGCGAGCTGGCGACCATCAAGGTGCTTGGTTTCCGCCGTGGCGAGGTGCACCATTACGTCAACAAGGAGACGTTGATCCTCACGGCAATTGGCGCCGCGCTGGGCGTGCCACTGGGCGGCTTGCTGGCCGAGAGTTTTACGTACATTTTGCAGATGCCGTCGCTGTACTTTGATGTTGAGGTCGAGCCGCTAAGCTACGTGCTCGCCGTGGTGCTTTCCTTTGGCTTTACGTTTATCGTCAACCTCGCCACCAATCGTACCCTCAACAAGATCGACATGGTCGGCGCCCTCAAGAGCGCCGAGTAGCCTGTCCTGGGATTCAAGTTCTAGCGAGCTGCCGACGCGCCCGCAGCAGCATTTTTGCATAAACCGCCCCGCCAAATGCATACTTTGACGGGGCGGTTGCTTTTTGCCCACAGGTACCCCAGGGGGCGCCGTGCAAATTCCGGAGTATTCAGCGTCTCGGGGTCCGCGGGCGCGGGGGCGGGGGTGCAAAACTGCGCTGAAAGCCCCGATTCTGAGTCCCAACGCCTCTAGAGCCGCTCGTTTTTTTACAGGATGCGGCCCATGGTGCCTGCTTTTCGCCCAAAATCCAGTATGCAGGCACCCTCGGTTGCTGAATACTCCCAAAAATGCACGCCGCATCCTACCCCAGGCACTCGTAGCAAGAAGACGAATAGCCTCGGCCTCCCTAGTTACCGCAGGAGGCCCCAGGGCTTACCCCCCAAATCTTTCCGCAGGACGGAAGGACCCCGCCGCGCGAAGCGCACGGCGGGGTCCTGACATGTCCGAGGACGATTTGGGAGGTAAGCCCTGGGGCCTCCGATGGGGGCGGTTACAGCCGAGGCTATTCGTCGCCGAAGCTGATGCCCAACGCCTTGGCCTCGCGCACCAGATCGCTCTGGGGATCGACAAACTTGAGCTTGCCGGCGACCTCCTCGAGCGGCATGTGGCACATCTTGCCATCACGCAGGGCAATCATATAGCCAAACTCGCCGCGCAGGCAGCCGAGCGCTGCCTCGACGCCGCACTGGGTCGCAAAGATGCGGTCCTGGGCGTCGGGCTGACCGCCGCGCTGCGTGTGGCCGGGGATGGCGACGCGGGTCTCGCGACCGGTCTTGGCCTCGATCTCCTTGGCGATGTCGTACACGATTGACGGGCTCGTGCGCTCGGCGAGCTTCTTCTTGTACTCCTTCTTGGACAGCGCCGCGTCCTCCTTGGAGATAGCGCCCTCGGCGACGGCCACGATGGTAAAGCGGCTGCCGGTTTCCATGCGATGCTCGATGGTCTTGATGACGTTATCCATGTCGTAGGGGATCTCGGGAATCAAGATGACATCCGCGCCGCCCGCGACGCCGGCGTACAGCGGGATCCAGCCAACCTTGTGGCCCATGATCTCGATAACGAACACGCGGCCGTGGCTCGAAGCGGTGGTGTGGATGTCGTCGATGCACTTGGTGGCGACGTCGATGGCGCTCGTAAAGCCAAACGTCAGCTCGGTGCCCCAGGTGTCGTTATCGATGGTCTTGGGCAGGGCGATAACGTTGAGGCCCTCTTCGCGCAGGCGGTTGGCGGTCTTGGTGGAGCCGTTACCGCCCAGCATAAACAGGCAGTCGAGCTGCAGCTTATGATAGGTGTGGACCATTGCGGGCACCTTCTCGACGCCATCGGCCTCGGGAGTATCCAGGCGCTTGAACGGTGTGCGGCTCGTGCCCAGGATGGTGCCGCCGCGGGTGAGGATACCGCTAAAATCGGCGGGCGTCATGACGCGGAACCTGCTGTAGATAAGGCCCTGGTAGCCGTCCTCAAAACCATAGATCTCGATAGGTTCTTCGCTATTGGTCATAAGCGTTTTGACGATGCCGCGCATGGTGGCGTTGAGCGCCTGACAGTCGCCGCCACTGGTAAGAAGACCGATCCTGAGCATGATGAATCCTTCCGGGCAAGTTATAACATGCGCATAAGTTTACCCCCGCACACTGTTGATACGGGGGTAAAACGTGTTAGCTCAAGCGTATGGAAATGTAAGCAACGTCAGGGAACGTAAGGACGACGGTGCCATCTCCTTACAGCGCGAAGGCGTCGACGTCGCCCCAGTGGCGGCGCAGCGTGATGGCGGCGGCGGGTTCGGTATTGTCAAAGACGACCGACCATTGTGTATTGCTGGTGATGTCTTCCGGATTGGGCTCTTGCGCTGCGGCGCGTAGGGCCTTCCAAGCGACTGTCTCGTCCTGGGCACCGACATGGGCGTCAAGGACATCGGCGATTGCGATGGCGCGCTCTTTACCATGGCCCAGCTCGCCATTCTTTTGGTTGGGCAGCACTTCGTCGCCATAGCAGGCGTAGAAGTTCGTAACCTGGCGTACAGGAGTCGCTTTGAAAGCACGGTCCGGATCGCGCGGATCCCACTCTACTACGCGCGCGTCACCGGCGGCGTCGTTGATAAAGAAGTGGTAATCGCGTCCTGCCATGGCGTGCATGTCGTAGGCGGAAAGCAGGTCGACAGCTTCTTGCGTGGTGGCGGCACGGTCGAGCACCAGACGGATGGCGAGCGAGGTATTGATGACGGGGCGTTGCGCGTCCTGGTCACAGGGCTTGGAATCCAGGGTGAGTACGGCAATGGACACGCCGCATTCGTTAACACCGTCGAGCTGGCCAAACGGGCCCATGAGTGCGGCGGCCCGTCCGGCGACGGAGTCAAGCGGAGTGTTATCGCCCAGGTTGTTAAGGGCGGCAAACCCGATGGAGGCATAGCCGCCGCGTGGGTGATTGCGCACCAGCAGCGCCGAGGTGTCGTCCTTAAAGTCGTAATTGCGACCGGTGCGCACGCGGCCTTCGGCATCTACGGCGACAAAAGCGCTGCAGGCAAACTGGGGCGCCTGGACATGTACCGGCACACCGGGCAGCACCTGCGCCACCACGGCATCGATGTAGGCCTGGTCGTCGCGCACGCCAGCGGCGATGATGCGATTAAGATCGTAGTCGTAGGCGATGTCGATTGCGTACAGGTCATAGCCATCCGCGTAGCCGGTCAAGCGTTTGAGCGACGCGGCGGACTTGATTTGCTTGTGATAAACGATACCGGTGGCAGCGGCAAGGCTGACGGCGACTCCCGCGACACCGCAGGCGATGGCAATGTTACGTGGCTTCATGGCGGCTCCTCTCGTCCTGTTAGCGTAATTGTCGCAAAAGGTGCACGGGCATGATGGCTCAACTTGGTGAGCGGTGCGGGATTAAACACGGAATGAAGAGTGCAGCGCTGGCGTGGCGGGGTATGCTGGAGGGGACCATCAACCCAGCGAAAGGGGAGAGCATGACGGATCAGGAAACGCCCGAGCGCGCGCACGTGACGGCCGACGATATCGAGGCTGCCAACGACCTTATCGACTTTATCGAGGCATGCCCCAGCATGTTCCATACGGCAGCGACCATTATGGCCGAGCTCGACGAGGCGGGCTTTACCTACCTGCCCGAGAATGCGGCGTGGGACATCGAGCCGGGCGGGCGTTATTACACGCAGCGCAACACCTCGAGCGTTGTTGCCTTTAAGGTGGGCGAGGACCTGGCCGCGACGTGGGGCGAGGACGGCGTTGCCGGCGACTACCATTTTCAGCTGACGGCGTCGCACAGCGACTCGCCTACGTTTAAGGTTAAGGCCGTCCCCGAGCTCGACGGCGCAGGCGAGACGCTGCGTCTGAACACCGAGGCCTACGGCGGCATGATCGACTACACCTGGTTCGATCGTCCGCTGGCGCTCGCGGGCCGCGTACTGGTGCGCGAGGGCGACCGTATTGAGAGCCGCCTGCTTACCACCGAGCGCGAGGTTGCCATTATTCCGAGCCTTGCCATCCATATGAACCGTGGCGTTAACGAGAGCTTTGCTCCCAACCGAGCCGTTGACCTGTGCCCGCTCATCAGCGCCGGTGAACTCAAGCAGGGAGATTTTGACGCTCTGATTGCCGATGAGCTGGACGTTGAGCCCGAGCAAATTTTGGGCCGCGATCTGTTCCTGGTCAATCGTCAGGATGCGCGCATTTGGGGCTGGGCCGACGAGTTTATCTCGACGCCCAAGCTCGACGACCTGGCCTGCGCCTATACCTCGCTGCAGGCATTTTTGGGTGCTGAGAACGCGCGCGATATCTCGGTCTTCTGCTGCTTTGATAACGAGGAGGTTGGCTCCGAGACCAAGCAGGGAGCCATGTCGACGTTCTTGGCCGATGCGCTGCGCCGCATTAACGGATCGCTGGGCTTCGATGACGAGTCGTACCATCGCGCACTTGCCGCCTCGATGCTCGTGAGCTGCGATAATGCGCATGCCGTGCATCCCAACCACGCCGAGAAGTGCGATGCCCGCAACCAGGTCGTGCTCAACGGCGGCATCGTTATCAAGGAAGCCGCCAACCAGCACTACTGCACCGATGCCTTTAGCCGCGCGGTGTTCCAGGCTATTTGCGATGACGCCGACGTGCCCACGCAGGCCTTCGCCAACAAGAGTGATATGGCCGGCGGCTCCACCCTGGGCAACCTGTCGAACATGCAGGCGAGCATGCACGCCGTAGACGTGGGCCTGCCGCAGCTGGCCATGCACTCGAGCTACGAGACCGGCGGCGTGCGCGACGTGATGTGTGCCATCCGCGCCCTCACGGCCTTCTACGAGCGCAACCTCAACATCAACGGCGCCGAAAGCGTGGAGCTATAAAACCTACCAAAAAGGGACAGGTTCATTTTGGCAGGTTTTATCTGGACGAATGCAAAGGGTGAAACCGAACTAGATCGGTGATACGTAGCCGCCGAGGTGCAGTGTGCCTCGGCGGCTTTTTGTGTACAGAGTACGGCTAATGCTTATAAATGCTATACATGCTTTACGTATCTACCATAGAGTTTTATGATGATTATAAAGTATTAAGGAGAGGTCATGACCATAACAGCCGCTCAGATCAACGTACGTCTCGATGCCGATCTTAAAAGGAGTGGGGATGCCGCTCTCTCCAGGGCCGGTATGACGCCGAGCCAGGCGGTGCGAGCGCTCTGGCGGCTTGCGGCGTCGCTGGCTGATCGGCCCGGCGCGCTCCAGGACATCCTTTCGCCCGGTCGTGCCCGGGCGGAACAGCGCGAGCGCGAAAAGGCCGCTAAACGTAAGCTCGAGCTCATGGATCAGGGGTCGAAGCTGTTCGCTGCCGCTTGCCGTGAGTCGGGAATCGATATGGTCAAGGCTCAGCCCTCGGGCGATGAAGAACTCAAACGGAACGCCTACGCGGATCGCTACGGCGAGGAGATGAGCTGGCTCTATGAGTGAGACTCCAAGGCGCATCTTGGTTGACACCAACGTGTGGCTCGATTACTTCATTCCCTCACGACGTGGTCGTTCGGTGGCGATTGAGTTTTTACGCGATGCATGCACGGCGCAGGTGGATTTGCTGTATGCGGCGACATCGTCCAAAGATCTGTTCTATTTGATTTCGAGCGAACATAAGGCGTGGTATCGGCGCGAGCATGGCTCGCTATCCCAAGATGCCGCCGTGGCGGCGACATCACTTGCATGGGATTGCCTCGACGTGTTGTCGCAACTTGCCACGCCGGTACCCTGCGACCTGAGTGACATATGGATGGCGAGCAAGCAGCGTAAGCTCCATAGCGATTACGAAGACGATTTAATCATTGCGGCAGCAATGCGCGCAAAGGCAGACCTTCTGGTCACCAACGATGCCAAACTCTGTTCACACGCACCCGTCGCAGCAATGAGTGTAGTAGACGCAAGAAACTACCTGACGTCCTTCTAGTGTTCGATCCAACAACGTAAAGTTTCGCCGGCTTGCAGGTGACGCAGATTCTCTGCGGCAATGTCGACCACATTATTGAGCGTGGCTGCCAGGTGGAACCAGCCGGAGACGTGCGGCGTGATGAGCATGTTGGGCGCATCCCACAGGGGGCTTGTCTTGGGCAGCGGCTCGGGGTCGGTGACGTCGACCGCGGCGCCGGCGAGATGTCCCGACTCCAAGGCGGCAACCAAGTCGTCGGCGACCACAAGATCGCCGCGGCCGCCGTTGGCAAAGAAGGCGCCCGGTTTCATCGCGGCGAAGAACTCGGCGTTCGCCAGGCCGCGGGTCTCGGGTGTGCTGGGCATAAAGGATGCGACGATGTCAGCCTCGGCCAGGCGCTCGGATAGGGCGTCCATGCCGTCCATGTCCTCAAACACAATGGGGTAGACGAGCGGATGGCGCTTGATGCCGCGGACGTGCGCGCCCATGCCGCGGCAGAGCGTGGCGAAGTGGCCGCCGATATCGCCCGCGCCCAGCACCAGCACATTGGCGCTTTTGAGCGAGGTGACCGGCCCCAAATCCTCCCAGCGATGCTCGCGCTGCAAGTCGTGATAGCCGGGCAGGCGCTTCATCATGGAAAGGACCATGGCAAACATGTGCTCGCTCACAGCCTGGCCGTAGGCGCCCACCGAGCAGGAAAGCTTAGCGTCGGCTGGCACGGTGCCGGCGGCCAAGTAATCGTCATAGCCCGCGGTCTGCAGTTGCAACAGCTGGAGATGCTCGCATGCTGTGAGCATGTCAGGGTCGATGTTGCCCAAGATCACGTCGGCATCGGCGACCTGCTCGCGCGTGGCGGCGTCGGCGCTCGTGTAGATAAAGTCCTCGCCCGGAGCGCTCGACTCGAGGATCGCGCGATGGCGGTCGTTGACGGGCAGCAAAACCAGGATGTTCACAAGCAGTCCTTTCCGCTCGACCTACCAAAAAGGGACAGGTTTATTTTGGCAGGTTGTATCAGGCAAAACGCTATAAAAACGCCGGGCTACGCGATGGTTAACATATCCATCGCGTAGCCCGGCGCATCCACAGCTACCAGCTGAGCAGCTCGTAGCCGTCCTCGGTCACCACGAGCTGTACCTCGCACTGGGCCGAATCGCTGCCGTCCTTGGTGCGCACGCACCAACCGTCACCCTTGCTAATCTTAATGTCGGGCGCTCCGGCGTTGACCATGGGCTCGATGGTAAAGACCATGCCCGGAGCCATGATGGTGTCCACATCGGGCGCCTCGGTGGTAAAGCCCACAAACGGGTCCTCGTGGAACTCCTTGCCAATGCCGTGCCCGCCGTACTCGCGCACAACGCTAAAGCCAGCGTCCTCGACCGTCCTTTGCACGGCCTCGGCCATAACGGACAGCGGCAGCCACGGCTTGACGGCGGCCAGACCCGCCTCCACGCTGGCACGGGTGACCTCGACCAGGCGTTGACGCTCGGCCGAGACCTCGCCGATGCAGAACATGCGGCTTGAGTCGCTAAAGTAGCCGTCTAGGATCGTGGAGCAGTCGACGTTGATGATGTCGCCCTCGTGCAGCACGTCCGTATCGCAGGGGATACCGTGGCAGACCACATCGTTGATCGAGGTGCACACACTCTTGGGATAGCCCTCGTAGTTGAGGTCGGCCGGCGTGCCACCGTGCTCGACGGTGTAGTCGTAGATCATCTGGTCGATCTGGTTGGTGGTCATGCCCGCGGCGATATGCTCGCCCACATAATCGAGCGCGCCCACGTTGATGGCTGCCGAGCGCTTGATGCCCTCGATATCGGCGGGCGTCTTGTAGAGCGTGCGGGGCAGAACCTCCCAGCCCTCTTCCCACAAGCGCTCGAGGCGCTCATCGAAGGCGCTATGGCATTTCTTATATTTCTTGCCGCTGCCACACCAGCAGGCGTCGTTGCGGCCGGGCACGGGTCCTTTGTCATACATGGCTAACTTCCTTTCATCCGCAGCTAGTATAGCCCACCCACGCGTCCATAAAAGTTGCGGTGATATAGTTCCGATTTAAGCGGTTTAACAGCATAAATAGGAACTATATCACCGCAACTGATGGGGCGGGATGGCGGACACTGGCTGCTGCGTGGTTTTGCTAGTAGCTCACCTGGCAGGGGATGCCGAGGGCTTGGACGCGCGCGGCGATGGCGTCGAGCACCTCGGGCGCTGCTTTGGCAAGGCCGGCGACTGGTGTCTCGCGCGCCACCGTGTAGATGGTCGCCTCCTGCGGGCGAATGCGCTCGAGCGCCGCGAGCCAAGGACCAACGTGCTCCTCGCCGGTGTTATCGAGAGACTTGCCCCGGTACTCACCGCTCAAAAACATCGTCTGGATAATGACATGACCGTTAAAGCTCGCGAACGTTTCGATCTGGTGCTCTACATCGTAGGGGCCAACGGGTTGATCGAGCAGCTGGATAAATGCCGGGTCGACGGTATCGAGCTTGAGGATGTTGTCGTCGACCATCATGAGCGCGTCGTACACCTCGGGGCGATCGGCGCGCGTGCCGTTGGAGAGCACGGCGATCTTGGAGTTTGGGGCAAGCTCGTCGCGCAGCGCGATGGCGCCGGCGATGGCCTGCGGAAACTCCGGTGCGGCAGTGGGCTCGCCGTTGCCTGCGAAGGTGATCACATCGGGGAGCTCGCCCTCAGCTGCCATCTCGCGCAGCTTTGCCTCGAGCGCGTCGAGTACCACGGCGGCTGTGTTGTACGGCTCATGGCAGGGGCGCTCGGCGTTGAGGCCGTTTTCGCAGTAAATGCAGTCGAACGTGCAGATTTTGCCGCTGGCCGGCATCATGTTGACGCCGAGCGAGAGACCAAGGCGACGGCTGCGAACGGGCCCAAAGATGGGGCTGGCATTCAAAAACGTAGACATAGGCATATGCTCCTCAAGACAATTGTGCCTAAGCATAGCATCGGCTCCAAAGCAAGGTGCGGGCCCTTGCTTTACAAGTTTCGTTTTTTCACGTCGCGCATTATGCCGTGTCATGAAAAGCCTCGGGTCGGGTAGAGTTAATCTGTTAACAAGGCGTATGGCAACGCGGGTCCATCCAACCGTACTGACGTGCAACTGGATGGGCGTTGATGATGGGGGCACAACATGGATTTTACAGTCGAGAATGCGGGCACCACGATTGCCTGTCGCGAATATGCCGGCCCGGATGTGTTGCCTGATACTCCTGCCTTGGTGTGCGTGCACGGCGCTTGTGTCGACGGCACATTTTTCGACGGCATCGCTTGTGAGCTCAGCCGCAACTACCGCGTAATTGCCTACGACCGCCGCGGCTGTGGTGGCAGCAGCGAAGCGGCAGACGGCAGCTATGATCTTGCCGCCCAGGCCGCCGACCTGCAAGCTGTGATCGAACACGTTGGCGCTCCGACAAATGTGCTTGCGCACAGCGCCGGTACGTTGGTGGCGCTGGAGCTTCTTCGCACCGAACCCCAGCTCGTCGCTCGTGCGATTCTGCATGAGCCGGCTGTATCGGCCGAAGGTGTCGGCATGGGCGCAGCTCCGGTTTTGCTCGATATGATTGCGGCTGGAAAGGTTTCAAGGGCGCTCCGGCTTTTCTTGGGAGCTCTCGGCGACTTGGACCCCGAGGCTCCTGGGACGACCGAAGCGGAAGCCAAGCATGCCCTGCGCAATGGTCGTTGCTTTATGGCCAATGAATACGGAACAAATATGACATATGCTCCCGACTGGGAGCGCGCCCGAGAATCAAAGGCGGTGTCGGCTGTGTTTTTGGGCGAGCTTTCGGTCGGTACACCCCGCGAGGCGGGCACGAGGATGGCGGCTGAGCTTTTGGGCTGTCCACTCGTAATGGTTCCCGGCGCGCACAACGGCCTGCGCGATCGCCCGACAGCGGCTGCCCAGACTGTCCGTGGCATCCTGGGGCTCTAACAGCTGCAAAAAACAAAACAGCCTTCACTCGCAAACGTTTCGGCCGTGTTAACAAATGTGCTCAAGACCTCACGTCTGCGGCTTCAATCGCGCCGTCTGCCAACTCATAAAAATGTAACAGCATTCACGTGCTTACCTGCATCGGCAAGGTGTTACCCTTGTAGCATTTGGAACCCACCGCTACCATGCGAAACTATCGAAAGGGCCCCATATGCTCAATAATCACGAGGTCAATCTAACCGACGAGGAGGCTGCCGCTGAGGTCGCCCGCGTCGCGAAGACCTACCCCGTGGTGCGTTTGCTGTCGGCCGATCAGATTAAGAGCGAGCCTAACTGCCTGCTCGCCGGCGATCGCTGCCCTTGTCTGCGTCAGTTGAGTCTTGAGGCTTTGGCAGACTCCGATGAGGTGTCGGAGCAACTGCTCAACGATGGTGTTGAGTACCGCGCTCGCCTACGCCCTCTAAAGGTCGAGGGTGAGCCTCGTGTCTTGCTGATGGTGCGTCCGATCGATGAACAAGAGGCTGCAGAAGAGGACCTTGTCTACACCGACGTGCTGACGAGTGTGCGCAATCGCCGATATTACGAGGAAAAGCTCCGTAGCGCCCGCATGAAGGCCGGCGTTGCGGTGATCGACCTTGACGATTTTAGGGTCTTCAACGATACGTGTGGCCGTCATGCCGGCGACCTTGCGCTCGGTGCCGTGGCGACAGCCATACGCAGCGGAATTCGTTCGACTGACGAGCTCGTACGCTATGGCTGCGACAAGTTTGTGGTCGTCATGCCCAATATTCCCTCCGATGACTTCACCCGTCGCCTGCATCAGGTGTCCGATGCCGTTCATGCCACGATTGTTCCGGGCCATGAGTACGTGAGCTTGACGGCATGTGTTGGTGGCGTTCGCATTCATGGCGAGACGGTCGATGAGGGCGTTGGCCGCGCTGTCCAGTTATTGAGCCGCGCTAAGGCAAAAGCCGGTACGGTCGTGACCGATGCCGATTCCATCGAAGCCTTCCAAAGCGAAAAGCCTTTGGTGCTTATTGTCGATGACTCCGAGATGAACCGAGCCATTCTCAACGAGATGCTCAAGGACGAGTATTGCATCCTCGAGGCCGACAACGGTCGTACGGCGCTCGACATGGTCGACCGCTATGGCGATGAGTTGTCGCTCGTGCTGCTGGATATTGTCATGCCGGGCATAAGCGGCTTTGAGGTGCTGGCCGATCTGTCGCACCGATCGGCTACTGACAATCTGCCTTTCATCATGATATCGAGCGAAGATTCCGATGATATGGTTCTGCGCGCGTACGAGCTGGGCGCCTCGGACTATATCAACCGCCCGTTTGACTCCCGTGTCGTGCGCCGCCGTGTAAGCAACACCATCCGCCTATACGCCAAACAGCGCCGCCTGACGAGCCTGCTGTCCCAGCAGTACAACGAGCGCGTCAAGAACAGTCGCATGCTCATCGACATCATGGCCGGCGTCATGGAGCTTCGCAACGGCGAGAGCGGCAGGCACGTTACGAACATCGAGAAGCTGACCGAGCTGCTGCTTGGCTGTCTGGTCCAGCGTAGCGACACCATTTCCCTTGACAATGAGGAGCGCTCCACGATTGCCCTGGCTTCGGCGCTGCACGATATCGGCAAGATGTCGATTGACGATGCGATTCTCAACAAACCCGGGCGCCTTACGCCCGAGGAGTTCGAGATTATGAAGACGCATACCACGATCGGCGCCGACATGCTGCTTGAGCTGGGTAGCCATCACGCCGGCAATGCGCTTATGGAATATGCGTACCAGATTGCGCGTTGGCATCACGAGCGCTGGGACGGCAAGGGTTATCCCGATGGCCTTAAGGGCGACGAAATTCCCATTGCCGCACAGGTGGTTTCGGTGGCCGACGTGTACGATGCTCTGACGAGCGTGCGCGTGTACAAGGACGCTATCCCGCACAAGGAGGCTATCCAGATGATCTTGGACGGTAAGTGCGGTGAGTTTAACCCGCTGCTGCTCGATTGTCTGCTCGAGGTGCAAGACCAAATTGCCGAGACGTTGGCACGCCCCGCCGACGTTGTCGCGTTTCCCATGATTTAGTTTGACCAAAGGAGTTTTTAATCCATGATTTCCATGCGTGAGGCGTATGAGAAGATCGGCGCCAATTATGATGACGCGTGCGCTCGGCTGATGGGCGAGGAAATGCTCGCCCGCTTTGCCCTCAAGTTTTTGGATGACGAGAGCATGGACAAGCTGGAGGCCGCCATGGCGGCGGGAGACGCCGAAGGTGTGTTTATGGCAGCGCACACGCTCAAGGGCGTGAGCCAGAACCTGGGATTCGATAATCTGTACGAGCCGGCGGTCGTGGTGACCGAGGCGCTGCGCGGCGCCGATGCCGTTGACGGCGCTCGCGAGGGGATGCATGCGCTGCAGCAGCAATATGCGGCTACGATGTCGGCCCTGCGCGAGACGGCCGAATAAGAGCTTGCGAGCCTTGGGCTGCGCGCCTGTCGCGTATAGGCAAAAGGGCGCCCCGTCGGACCATGTGGCCGGCGGGGCGCCCTTATCTGTTATGCGGTTCGCGAACTAGCGGGTCTGCTTTACCTTGGCCGCCGCCTCGACAAACGACTTCCACAGGTTAAAGTCGGTCTCGAGCGTCTGCCAGGTGTACTCGGGATGCCATTGCACACCCAGACAGAACGGCTGGCCTTCGACTTCGATGCACTCGGGAACGCCGTCGGTTGCCTTGGCGACCAAGCGCGTGCTCTTACCCAGACGATCGACGCAGCAGTGATGTGCGGAGTTGGTCTGGATCAGCCTGTGCCCGCCAACCGCGCGCTCCAGCAGCGAGCCCGGCACGACCTCGACAGGATGCACAGGGTCGTTGAGCACGTGGGTATGGCGCCACTGCGTGCGGCCCTCGCGCGCGCCCAGGCTCGGCACGTCCATGCACAGGGTGCCGCCGGTGGCGACGTTGAGCAGTTGCGTGCCGCGGCAGGTGGTAAAGAGCGGCTTTTTGGCACGGAGCACCTCGCTGACCAGCTTAAACTCAAAACTATCGCGGATCTCGCAGCAGAGGGTGGGGTCGTAGGGTCGATCATCGCCCCAACGTTTGGGATTGACATCGGGGCCGCCGGGAATGGCGATGCCGTCGGCGATATCGACGTAATGACGGATGACCTCAATGTCCTCGGTGATGGACATCTGCAGCGGCAGACCGCCGGCGGCAAGAATGGCGTCGACAAATACGCTCGCAATCTCCTCGTTGGGGGAGAGCGTCTCGCTCAAATAGGGCTTCGCTTCTTCCCAGCGTGGTGCTACCAGGATGAGCGGGCGGTCGGCGGGATCGACGTCGACGTGCGGAGTATAGGACGATGAGGTGCGGGTTCCGATCATGGGTGCGGCTTTCGAATCCGGGTGGACATGGCACAGGGGTGGCGCGGGACAAACGTTACTGATGAATTTGCCCGCGTGGCAATTGGGCTAGTGGCCCTTGATGGAGTTGAGGAAGTCCTGGGCGCGCTTGGTCTGGGGGTGGTCGAAGAACTCGTCGGGTGTGCCGGTTTCCACGATCTGGCCGTCGGCCATAAACACGACGCGGTCGGCCACGCGGCGGGCGAAGTTCATCTCGTGCGTGATGACGATCATCGTCATGCCCTGCTGGGCCAGACGGACCATGACCTCGAGCACCTCGTTGATTATCTCGGGGTCCAGCGCGCTCGTGGGCTCGTCAAAAAGCATGGCCTTGGGTTGCATGGCAAGCGAACGTGCGATGGCTACACGCTGTTGCTGGCCGCCCGAGAGCTGTGCGGGCACCTTATCGGCCTGCTCGGCAACGCCCACGCGGCCCAGCAGGTCCATGGCGCGCTCACGAGCCTCGTCCTTGGACACGCCCAGCACATCGACCGGTCCCAGCATGACGTTCTGCAGTACGGTCATATGTGCAAACAGGTTGAACTGCTGAAATACCATGCCCAGCTCGGCACGCATGCGGGCAAGATCCTTGCCTTCCTGTGGCAGGGGCTCGCCCTCGATGAGGATCTCGCCTGAGTCGATGGTTTCCAGGCGATTGATGGTTCGGCACATGGTCGACTTGCCCGAGCCCGAGGGTCCGATCACAACGACGACCTCGCCGCGGTCGACCGACAGATTGATGTCGTTGAGGACGTGCAGATCGCCGTAGTGCTTATCGACGTGCCTGAGCTCGATCAGCGGCTGATTGCCGGTGGAAGAGGTGCTCTGTGCCATGGTGCTCGGCTCCTTATGACTCGAAATGGTAAAGCGTTAGCGGATGATGGTCGCGCCGGTCTTGTGCGAAACATAGACAGCGGCCTTGTTAATCGCGACGTTGATGAGGATGTAGATGACCGCGATCACCAGGTAGACCGATACGAGGGCGTCGTAGTTGGTAATGAGCACGCGGGCATTTTGCATGAGGTCGGGGTAGCTCACCACGTAGGCAACGGTGGTGTCCTTGACTACGACCACAAGCTGCGAAATTAATGACGGAATGATAAACCGAATAGCCTGCGGCAACACGATTTTAAAGGTGATTTTAGCTTTGGAGAGACCGAGTGCCTGGGCGGCCTCGACCTGGCCGCGCGGCACGGCGTTGACGCCGGCACGGAAGATCTCGGCAAGTACGCCAGCTGCAGCGAGCGCGACGGGAAGCGTGAGCATCCAAAACGACGGCAGCGCGATCTTGTACTGGGGCAGCACCAAAAAGAAGAAGTAGATGAACAGCAGGCTCGGTACGCCGCGGAAGAAATCGGTGAGCACGCGGCAGACCAGCTGCAGCGGCTTAATGTCGCTGGTGCGGCCGAGCATAAGGGCTAAGCCCAGCACCAGCGCGATGGCGCCAGCGGTGAGTGCGACTTTAACGGTGCCCTCAAAGCCGGCAAGCAGGAACTTCCAGGTGGTGAGGTGCGTAAAGAAATACCAATAGTGAACCGAAAGCTGGCCGGTCACATAAAAGCGCTGCAACACGAGGACGACAAGCGCGGCGACGGCAACAAGCGAGATGGCGGTGCCGATGCGAATCTTGGCGCGCATCTTGGGGCCGGGAGCCTCGTAGAGCGCATCGCGCATGGTGAGCGCGGAGGTGGAGTGCTTGCTCATCGGAGGATCCTCACCTTCTTATCGATATAGTTGCCAATGTGGCTCACCACAAAGGCCGTGCCCAGGTAGCCGAGCGCCGAGATAAAGAACGCGGCGACGCCGCCGAGCGAGCGCGTGTTGATATAGCTCACCACGCCGGTGAGCTCTTGCGGCTTAAGCGGCACCTGGCTGCCGAGTGCGGTAGTGAGCATGACGGCGATAAAGAGGTTGGTCATGGGCAGCACGCTCGAGCGCAGCGCCTGCGGAATCACGATCTTGGCGAGGATGCGGTTAAAGCTCATGCCGAGCGAACGTGCAGCTTCCACTTGGCCGACGCCGACGGTGTTGATGCCGCTCATAAAGTTCTCGGAACCAAAGGCCGAGCCCAAAAGGACCGTGGCGACGATAACGCAGGTGCGGTAGGGCAGAACGACCTTGAGCGGCGGCAGCGCATAGACGACGATGATGAGCAGCGCGATGCCGGGGATGTTACGGAAGACCTGGACATACAGGTCGCCAAAGACGCGCAGTGGCTTGAGCGGCGACACGCGCATCACGGTGACGGCGACGGCCAGTACCATGGCGATGGCAAACGACTCAAGCGTCATGCCCCAGGTTGCTAGCAGCGCGTCGATATAGTTCTGGCCATAGAGCGACCAGAGTTCGGAGAGACTCATGCGGACCTCCCGCCGATAAGGAAAGGGGCTCCCGTGTGTACGGAAGCCCCGACAACTCAGTGAGGAAACAGTTTACCGCAATAAAGCGCATCATGCGTTTCCGTATGGTTTCGTTGCGGCCGTTACCAGGCCCGCTGCCTAGGCGCCGATCTCGGGCAGCTCGGGAACATTGGTGTCGCCCGTACGGTCGCCGATGCAGATCTGCCACAGCTCGGTCCAGGTGCCGTCGTCCTCGATCTTCTTAAGGAAGTCGTTGACAAAGGCGACGCCGTCGGAATCGAGCGGCAGGCCGATGCCGTAGGGCTCCTTGCTGCCGAAGGGCTTGCCGGCGATCTTGTACTTACCGGGCTCGCGGACCAGGGCGCTCTGCTGCATGTTGTTATCGATGACGTAGGCATCAACGCGACCCTGCTGGAGTGCCTGGCGGGCCTCCTCGTCGGTCTTGAACTCCTGCTGGCTGGCCTTGGGAACGAACTCCTCCAGGATGGCGGGGCCGTTGGAGCCGGACTGGACGGCGACGTTCTTGTCGGCCAGGTCGTCGACGCTCTTGATGTCGTCGTTATCGGCGAGCACCAGGATGGCCTGCTGCGTGTAGTAGTAGGGGCCGGCGAAGGAGACGAGCTTCTTGCGCTCGTCAGTGATGGTGTAGGTGGCAAAGACGGCGTCGACCTGGCCGTTCTGCAGGACAGACTCGCGCGTGTCCGAGGTCACCTGGGTGATCTCGACCTTGTTCTCGCCCAGAATGTAGTTGGACAGGAGCTGTGCGATACCGGCATCGAAGCCGCGGGTCTGACCGTCTTTCTCGTTGAGGAGGGAGAAGAGCGTGGAGGTCTGAACGCCACCGATCTTAAAGACGCCGGCGTCCTTGACGGCCGTGGCCCAGGTGCTGGCGGCGATGGCATCGTCGTCGGCTTTGGGGCCGTTGTCGACGAGCTTGTCGAATGCCTTGGCATCGAGCGTAGCGGAAACCTCGGTATCCTCGGAGCCCTTGGAGGAGCCGGCGGCGGAACCCTTGTCGGCCTCGGCGCTGGTGTCGGAGCAGCCGGCAAGACCAAGGCCGGCGACGGTTGCGAAGGTAGCGGCGACAAAGCCGCGGCGGTCGAGAACGACCTGCTGGGAGAGGTTCTTGCTCATGGTAGAACACCTTTCTCAATAAAATCCCTAGCGGTTGAGTAGAGTTATACCCTATCGCGCTCAAATGGGTCAACACGAAATAACTCAGAAACATACTTACCTTATGGGTAATTCTACCTACCAAAAAGGGACAGGAACCTTTGTGGTGGTTCTGGCCGATGCGGTGGCATGCCTTGCTGCTTTGTCTCAATCTGTAACATCTGCAGCCGTTTTTGCCGAGTAACTGTTACAGATTAAGATTTTCTCTTCAGGGGGATTCGAATGTCTCGATCTGTAACATCTGGACGGGCAAAAGGTCTCTATCTGTTACAGATTGAGACAAAGGTCGGGGACTAAGACGTCTTGTCTCGATCTGTAACAGTTAGACGGGAATTCAGGCCCTAGATGTTACAGATCGAGATAATTGAGTTGGGAAAATAAAAACCTCCGCAGGGGTGCTTCCCTTGCGGAGGTTTTCTTACTCGTTGAGTAGCCTTACGGCTTCGGCGGCCATGTTCTCGATCGTCATGCCGTTCTGTGCGAGCAATTCGTTGGGGTCGTAGCGGTCGGGGAAGCCCTTGGCGATGCCGAAGGTGCGGGTACGTACGGGCGTGCAGGCCAGGTAGCACGCCACGCGCTCGCCCCAGCCGCCGTCCAAGATGCCGTCCTCGAGGGTGACGACAACGCGATGCTCGGCGGCAAGACTGTCGAGGAACTCGCGGTCGAGCTCGGTTGCAAAGCGCGGGTTGACGAGCGTGGCCTCGATGCCGTACTCGGCAGTCAGACGGTTTGCCACGCGCTCACCCAGCTCAAAGAAATCGCCAAGCGCGAGCACGGCAACGTCGCGGCCCTGACGCACCACGTTGTAGCGAACGGCGCTGTAGTCGGTGTCTTCGGCGGGCGCAAGGTCGGGGCGGCTTACCAGGCCGATGCCCGGTACGCGGATTGCCACGGGATGCTCGCGGTGGTCGAGCGACCAGCTCAGCATGGACAGATATTCCTCCATGCAGGCAGACGCCAAGTAGTGCATGTTGGGAAGACCGCCCAGCATGGAAATATCAAAGAACGAAAGATGCGTCTCGGACGTGGTGCCAAAGATTGACGCACCAAACACCAAAATGGTTGCGGGGGCGTCGTTGAGGCACAGGTCGTGCCACAGCTCGTCGTAGGCGCGCTGCAAAAACGTGCCGTACACACCAAAGACTGGCTTGGCGCCCGAGCGCGCAAGCGCGGTGGCAAAGGTCACGGCGTGCTCCTCGGCAATGCCCACATCGACGAACTGTTTGCCGGCGGCAGCGCGAAGCTCGGGTGTAAAGCCCATGATGTAGGGCGTGGCGGCCGTGATGCCCACGACCTGCGGATCGCGCTCGATGGCGGCGCTGAGCGCTTCGCCCGTAATGTCGGCATAGGTGCGCGGCGCAGGCTCGCTCGGATGGCCCGGGCAGAGCTTGCGCCCGGTCGCCATGTCAAACGGACCCACGTGGTGCCAGCGTTCGGGGTCGCTCTGGGCCGGCTCAAAGCCCTTGCCCTTGGCGGTGGAGACGTGCAGCACGATGGGATGATCGATATTGCGCAGTTCCTGCAGCGCGTCGACTAGGGCCAACACGTCGTTGCCGGCGTCCAAATAACGGTAGTCGAGTCCCATCGCGCGGAAAACGTTGCGCTCACAGGTGCCGTTGCTGGCGCGCAGCTCGGCCAGATTGCGATAGAGGCCACCGTGGTTCTCGGCGATGGACTGGTCGTTATCGTTGACGATGATGATCAGGTTGCTGTCGAGTTCGGCGGCATTGTTGAAGCCCTCAAACGCCAGGCCGCCCGAAAGCGAGCCGTCGCCAATGATGGTGATGACGTTGTACGCATCGCCCGCCAGGTCACGAGCGTGCGCCAGGCCGCAGCCCAGGCTCACCGACGTGGAGGTATGGCCCATGGCGAACAGGTCGTGCTCGGACTCGTCGGGATTGGCAAAGCCAGAGGCCTCGCCAAAGCGCTTCGGATCGATATAAGTGTACGCGCGCCCAGTCAGCGCCTTGTGGGTGTAGGTCTGGTGCGAAACGTCAAAGAGAATCTTGTCGATAGGGGAGTTAAACACGCGATGGAGCGCGACCGTAAGCTCAACGACGCCCAGGTTGGGGGCAACGTGCCCGCCGACGGCGGCGGAGCTTTCGAGGATGGCGTGGCGAATCTCGTCGCAGAGCTGCGGGAGCTCGGCACGATTAAGAGCCTTGACGTCCTCGGGCGTTGTCGTTTGCGTAAGCAGCATCGTTGTGGGTTACTCCATGCGAATCGAGCGCCGGCGCTCCCTCGGCCGACACAATTGCACAAGACAGTCTCGCACATTTTGGCGTTTGATATGTGACGGCGGCGCGGTAATTCGCCAACTGGTGGGGCAAAACGTTTTGTCCGATGCCATACTGATAGATTCGATGATGATTTTTTCAATACGTGCAGGCCGTGGCTTGCCGCCGTGAGCCGCTGGAAGGAGGCAGCATGTCCGATGCCGTTCGTGCCGAGAAAATCGCGCACGAGGTCGACGATGCCGCCCGCCAGCTCGCCCAGGCGGGCCGCTTGGACCTGACGCGCGAGTTTATCCAGCATGGCGACGTGACGGTCTATGCACATGTGACTTCGGTAGCGCGGACGAGCCTGTCCTTTGCCGAGCGCCTGGGCCGCGTCGGTGTTTCGATCGACCGTGCCTCGCTGCTGCGCGGAGCCTTGTTACACGATTACTTTCTCTACGATTGGCACGATCCCGACCCAAGCCATCGGCTGCATGGCTTTCGCCACCCGTTTTTTGCCCTAGCGCGCGCGGAGGAAGATTTTGAGCTGACGTCGCGCGAACGGAATATTATCGTGCGGCATATGTTTCCGCTGGTGCCGGTGCCGCCGACGTGTCGTGAGGCTTGGATTGTGTGCCTGGCGGATAAATGGTGTGCTCTGCGCGAGACGGTCGCCGGCCGCCTGCCGCGCAAAGACGACGCGAACGATTTGAGCGAGGGCTCGAGCGACGGCTCGAGCAAAGATTCGAGCGAAAAGAGGAGAGGGTAGACGGTGGGGACCGCGATTGATATGGCGTTTGGCGGCGCGACGCTTGCCGCCTGCCCACTCTCGGCACTGGTGCTCTCGTTTGCCTTTTACGGGTTTTGCGGTTGGGCATGGGAGTCGACAGTATGCGCCATGCTCAATCACGGACGATTTGCCAACAGTGGCTTTTTGCTTGGGCCGTGCTGCCCCATCTATGGCGCGGGCGGCATTGCCTGCTGGCTGCTGTTGCGTGGGATTCCGGATGCCTCGAGCCAGTTTGTCGCTGCAGCGCTCGTATGCAGCGTGATTGAGTACAGCGTAGGCGTGCTGTTGGAAAAAACAACGGGCGCTCGCTTTTGGGATTACTCGCACCTGCCGTTTAACTTGCACGGACGCATCTGTCTGTACTGGGCTTGCGCGTTTGGCTTGGGTGCGTTGTGTATTTGCCGTTTAGTGGAGCCGGCATTGCTGGGGCTGCTTGGCCATCTGCCGGTGCTGATTGTGCGGCTGTCCGCCTTTATCGTCGCGGTCGCGATGATGGTCGACGCGGTGTGCTCGTTGGCGAGCTGGCGGCGTCTGTCTGATCAGCTGGAGCGCGTCCGGGCCGACCTTGCCGACCGCATCAATGAGTCGCTTGCCGATGCCTCGGACTCAATGCTCGAACGTATTCCCGATTCTACGATTGACTCGGTGGCACAGACGCACATCCGTAGCCGTGCCGTTAACGCGTGGCTGGCCGAGCTAGGTGACGCCGCGCTCGATGCCCTGCGCGAGAAGGCTTCGATGCCGACGTTTATCGCGGATGGTGCTCGCGGCCTGGCGCTTGCCGCCCGCCGCGTGGCCGATGCCGCGCCGAACATGCCGCGTCCGTCGCTCAGTCGTCACCTTGCCGGCAAGCGCATGAGCCGTCCGGTGCCAAGCGTGTCGCTCAGCCGACGCGACCTGCGCTTCTTCAATGCCTTCCCGCGCTTGCGCATCAACCGCTACGAGGGCGTCATCCGAGCTACCGACCTCCGTGACCGTGCCCGCGAGCTGTTCCGCCGCTAGCCGGGACGGGCACGCTCACGGCTCCCTTGCTCGCGCATTTCCCGTTCGTTTCGCGTCCGTTGCCGCGCCGTTTCCAAGATTGCGGCACTGTTGGAGACGGCAAGATCTGGGTCGAGCCGGTCGAGGAGGTTATCCGTATCCGTACCGGCGAGCATGGTCCCGCCGCGGTGTAGGACGATCTTTCGCCTAACGGGCGCGCTTCTCTTGGGGCGCGCCCGTTCTCGTCTACAATATCGTGCAGACGAAGGAGAGGCATGCCCATGATCAAGATGTTTGCGAGTGACTTAGACGGAACGCTGTTGAATGCCCTGCACGAGGCAGACGGGACCATTCGCCGTGCCATTCGCGAGCTGACCGAGGCCGGCCTGCATGTGGTTCCCGCGACCGGACGCTCGACGCTGCCGATCGGCGAGCATGGCTTCACAGGTCTGGCGCTTGACGCCTGCTGCTCCAATGGATCAATCGTACGCGACAGCCATGGCGAGGTGCTCAAGACCTGGACCATCGACCCTCAGATTACCGAGGAGCTGCTCAAGGAGTTTCCGGATATCTGTTTTGACTGCTCCACGCCCGATGGCATGTTTTCGAGCGGATCGTTTGAGATGCACCAGGCGGGCTTTAAAAAGGACAGTCCTATCAAGCGCATCGTGATGCGCGGCATGCGTGCGCGTGGCGGGTATCACGAGGAGCAGTATTTCGACCAGTCGATCGGTGACATCCTGCGTCATGACGTGTGCAAAATCAACTGTCGCGTGACCTCGCCCGAGTTGGAGCGTGACCTTAAGGCGTACCTTGCCGAGCGCTCCGACCGCGTGGTCAACGCACCGTTCGATCCGGTGATGTTCGAGATCACGGACGTGGCGTGCAACAAGGGTGAGAGCGTGGCCTGGCTGGCGGGTTACTACGGCATTGCCGAGGACGAGGTCGCGGTCTATGGCGACGGCGGCAACGATATCGCCATGCTCAAGCGTTTCCGCCACAGCTATGCGACCAAAAACGCTAGCGATGCGGCTAAAGCCGCCGCGAGCGCAACTATCGGCAGTTGCATGGTCCACGCCGTCCCCAAACACATGCTCGCCACCATGCACAAGCAAAACTCTCGCACCATCATCGAATAATGTGACAAAGGGGCAGCCCCTTTGTCACAGGGGTCTGTGTTCTTGGAATACGAACATATATTCGCATATACAACTACGCTTTGATAGAATCGGTATCGTTGGCGGCAGTTCCATGTGCCGGGCAGCGCCCTCCACCTGATGGGAGGTGATGCCCATGACCGATTTGATTGATTTCGTGAGACTTCTGACCGCTTTGGTCTCGTTCTCCACGGCGCTCGTCGGCCTTTCCGAGGCACTCAAGCAGCGTTCGAAGCGCAACAGAAGGGGTCGCCGCCGCTAAGGCGTTGACCCCCTAATGCAAACAACGGCGCTGCCCAGCTTTCCAGAACTTGGGCTGCCGTCGACACTATTCTACCCACGAATGACATTTTGAACAATCAGCAATGCCGCTCCAAAAGCCAGGCACAACTGGCACAACCTAGGCGGTCGCTGAATGTGACAAAGAGGCTGCCCCTTCGTCACATCCCAAATATTGCCTTTACGTGTTGATGCACACGGTGTGCAATAATACTCGCACTGTGCAATAGCGCACAGTCTGAGTAACAAGGAGGACGCTTGTCCCAGCTCGAGAAATGCGACCGCCGGTCCCTTCGCTCACAGCGTGCCCTTCGCCAGGCGCTTGCCAGCGAGCTTGCCGAAAGCGGCGACCTTTCGCGCATTAACGTCGCGTCGCTCACCGAGCGCGCTGGCCTTACGCGCCGCACGTTCTATTCGCACTACCGCGATATCCCCGACTTTATCAATCAAATCGAGGACGGCTTGCTGGCCGAGATCCGTGAGCGCATTGAGCTCATCACCGCAGCTCAGCTGCCCGATCTCTATCACAACATCGATGAGCTCGAGCCGGCACCCGGTTCGGTTGAGTTGCTGCGCTACCTTGCGGCCAACCGCGATTTAATCGGATCGCTGCTGGGCCCGGGCGGCGACCCCGCCTTTATTAAAAAGATCATCGATACCGCACGCGAGGCCGTGGTGCCGCGTGCGCAGACGGGCATTTTGGGCTTGGCGCTGGGCACCTTCTTTGACTACTACGTCACCTATGTCGTGAGTGCCGAGGTCGGCATGATCCAGCGTTGGTTTGAGCGTGACCTTTCTGAATCGCCCGAGACCATGGCGCGCATTATGACGGTTATCGCCTTTGTGCGCCCCGGCGACCTGTATGGCCAACCCATCGATATCAACGTGCCGGAATACGGCATGAAGCTATTGAACCTGCAGCTCGAGGACGCGGTCGACACCACCGCAACCGTCGAGTCCAACAACTAAGAGGAGAGACAATGAGCAAACTCGTCGAGGGCATTAAAGACCGTGTGGTCGCTGCCGCGCGTGAGGCTGCACCCGCCGTGGTGGATGCCGCGCAGAAGGCCGCGACCGCAGCTGCCGAGAAAGTTGCCGAGGCAGTTGCCGATGCCAAGAACGCGGCAGGGGAGGCGTCCGTCGCTAGCGAGCCCGCCCCCGCCGCTGAGCCCGTAGCCGCCACCGCCGCCCACGCCCCCGAAGGCGCGATCTTCAACCCCGGCAACGCCCACGGCAACCTGCACCTGGGCATTGACGTGGGCTCCACCACCGTTAAGCTCGCCGTACTCAACGACGATAACCAGATCGTCTACGCCAAGTACCAGCGCCACCACACCGACGTCCGTGCCTGCGCCCGCGACCTGTTCGAGGGCGCTGCGACGGTGCTGCCGACGGCCCAGATGACCTGCGCCATTACCGGCTCGGGCGGCCTGCTGCTGTCCCAGTGGCTCGACCTGGAGTTTGTCCAGGAGGTCATCGCCAGCAAGCGTGCCGTCGAGACCCTCATCCCGGCCACCGACGTCGCCATCGAGCTGGGCGGCGAGGACGCCAAGATCATCTACTTCGACAACGGCATCGAGCAGCGCATGAACGGCACCTGCGCCGGCGGCACGGGCGCGTTCATCGACCAGATGGCAACCCTGCTGCACACTGACGCCAGCGGCCTTAACGAACTCGCGGCCAACGCCACCACCATCTATCCCATCGCCAGCCGCTGCGGCGTTTTTGCCAAGACCGACGTGCAGCCGCTGCTCAACGAGGGCGCCCGCCCCGAGGACGTGGCCGCCTCCATCTTCCAGGCTGTCGTGACCCAGACCATCTCGGGCCTGGCGTGCGGCCGTCCCATCCGCGGCAACGTCGCCTTCCTGGGCGGCCCGCTGCAGTATCTCTCCGAGCTGCGCCACCGCTTCTACCTCACGCTCAATCTGGACGAGGAGCACCGTATCGTGCCCCAAAACGCTCACCTGTTTGTGGCGAGCGGCGCCGCCATGGCGCACGAGTCCAACAAGCTCAGCACGTTCCCGCAGCTCATCGGGGCCATCGATGCCCTGGGTGACACGCAGGGTGCCGAGGTCGAGCGTCTGGATCCGCTCTTTGCCACCGACGAGGACTTTGCCGAGTTCAAGACCCGCCACGACACCGAGGTCGTCCCCAAGGGCAAGCTCGAAGGCTACACCGGACGCGTGTTCATCGGCATCGACGCCGGCTCCACCACCATGAAGGCCGCGCTCGTGGGCGAGGACGGTCAGCTGCTGCACACCTGGTACGGCAACAACAACGGCGACATCCTAGGCACGGCCAAGGTCATCATGGCCGATTTCTACAACCACATCCCCGCGGGCTGCACCATCGGCCACGTGACCACCACGGGCTACGGTGAGGCGCTGCTCATCGAGGCCCTCAAGGCCGATTCCGGCGAGATCGAGACCGTCGCGCACCTGCGCGGCGCCAAGGCGTTCCTGCCCGGCGTCGAGTTCATTCTGGACATTGGCGGCCAGGACATGAAGTGCCTGCGCGTCAAGGACGGCGTCATCGAGCACATCATGCTCAACGAGGCCTGCTCGTCGGGTTGCGGTAGCTTTATCGAGAGCTTCGCCGTCTCTATGAACATGGACGTGCGCGCGTTCGCCAACGCCGCCATCCATGCCAAAGCCCCGGTCGACCTGGGAAGTCGCTGCACGGTCTTTATGAACTCGCGCGTCAAGCAGGCGCAAAAGGAAGGCGCCACGGTGGGCGACATCGCCGCCGGCCTGTCCTATTCCGTCATCAAGAATGCCCTGTTCAAGGTCATTAAGCTGCGCGATCCCAAGGAGATCGGCAGCCAGGTAATCGTCCAGGGCGGCACCTTTATGTCCGATGCCACGCTGCGCGCGTTTGAGCAGCTCACCGGCGTTCATGCCGTGCGTCCCGACATCGCCGGCTGCATGGGCGCCTACGGTGCGGCCCTGCTCGCCCGCGATCGCGCCGGCGCCGACGGCACCTCGACCATTCTTTCGGCTGAGGACATCGCGCACCTCACCGTGACGCAAAAGCATGTCCGCTGCGGCCGTTGCTCCAACAACTGCCAGCTTACCGTCAACGACTTTGGCGGCGGTAGGCGCTTCATTACCGGCAACCGCTGCGAGAAGGGCGCCGGCCACAAAAAGCAGAAGACTGAGGCCCCCAACCTCTTCAAAAAGAAAAACGAGCTGCTCTTTGACCGCGAGGTCCTGAGCCCCGACGAGGCCCCGCGCGGCACCGTGGGTATCCCGCGCGCACTCAACATGTACGAGAACTACCCCTTCTGGCATGCGTTCTTTACGCGCCTGGGCTTTAGCGTGCAGCTGTCCGACCAGTCGAGCAAAAAGACCTACCAGGCGGGCATCGAGTCCATGCCGTCCGAGAGCGTGTGCTATCCGGCCAAGATGAGCCACGGCCACGTGATGAACCTCATTGACCGTGACGTCGACTTTATCTGGATGCCGTGCGTGCGCTGGGAGCGCAAGGAGGATCCGACCGCCGGCAACTGCTATAACTGCCCCATCGTCATGAGCTACCCCACGGCGCTGGCGCTCAACATCGACGAGATCCGTGAGCAGAACATCGAGTTCCTGTACCCGTTTGTGCCCTATCACGACAAGACCGAGCTCAAGCGCCGTCTATACCAGGTGCTCGCCGTCGACCGTGTGGCCGATGCTGAGGCCGGTCGCGGTCGCGTGCGCGGTCCCAAGATCACGCGCTCTGAGGTCGATGCCGCCGTCAACGCCGCCTACGAGGCCGACGCGCGTTTTCACGAGGACATCCAGACCATGGGCGAGGAGGCCCTTAAGTGGGTCGAGGACCACGGCGGCCACGGCATCGTACTCGCCGGTCGTCCCTACCATAACGACCCCGAGATCAACCATGCCCTGCCCGAGCTTATCTCGAGCTTTGGCTTTGCGGTCTTTACCGAGGATTCGCTCGCGCATCTGGTGAAGCCCGAGCGTCCGATTCGCGTCGTCGATCAGTGGATGTATCACAGCCGCCTGTACGCCGTCGCCCGTTTTGTGACGATGCGCAACGACCTGGACCTGATCCAGCTCAATTCCTTCGGCTGCGGCCTGGACGCTCTGACCACTGATCAGGTGCAGGAGATCCTGGAGGCCAGCGGCAAGATTTACACCGTGCTCAAGATTGACGAGGTGTCCAACTTGGGCGCCGCGCGTATCCGTATTCGCTCGCTCATGGCGGCGCTCAAGGACCAGGAGGCCGAGCGCTTGGCCGAGGCTACGGCCGCGGGCGAGACTTACGAGCAGGGCGATGCCGCGCCGGTGGCGCCCTCCACGGATGCCCCCGCGTTCGCGAGCCGTAAGTACACGTTTGAGGCTCAGCGCGAGAGTGCTTCGACCGCGTGGCCCAAGGTGCCCTTTACCGAGCAGATGCGCGACGAGGGCTACACCATCCTGTGCCCGCAGATGGCCCCGATCCACTTTGACCTGGTCAAAGAGGTGTTCCGCGGTGCCGGCTACAACTTGGAGCTGCTGCCCTCGACCGACCACGACGCCGTCGAGGCCGGCCTGCGCTACGTGAACAACGACATTTGCTACCCGTCGATCCTGGTGACGGGCCAGATCATGGAGGCCATCGAGAGCGGTCGGTACGACCTGTCCAAGACGGCCGTGGTCATCAGCCAGACCGGCGGCGGCTGCCGTGCCACCAACTACATTGCACTCATCCGCAAGGCCCTGCGCGAGAGCGGCCACCCCGAGATTCCGGTGATCTCGCTTTCGGCAGTGGCGCTCGGCGAGGACAACCCCGGCTTTAAGATTACTCCGGCGCTGCTTAAGCAGGCAGTCTACGCGGTACTCTTTGGCGACGTGATGATGCAGATGCTCTACCGCTGCCGCCCGTACGAGGCCACGCCCGGTGCCGCCAACGCACTCTATGAGGAGTACATGGCGCGCGCCCGCAAGCTGGCGCCTAGGTTCAACAGGCACAACTACACCAAGCTGTGCCGCGAAGCCATCCGCGCGTTCGACACCATGCCGCTCGTGGGCGAGGGCACCAAGCCACGCGTGGGCGTGGTCGGCGAGATTCTGGTCAAGTTCCATCCCACGGCCAACAACCACGTGGTCGATGTCATTGAGCGCGAGGGCTGCGAGGCCGTGGTGCCGGGCCTGCTCGACTTCTTCCTGTACTCCATGAGCAACGCCGAGCTGCAGAAGGACGAGCTGGGAAGCTCTGCTACCACGCGCGCTGGTATGCAGGCGCTCATCAAGCTCGTGGACTGGATGCGTACGCCGGTGGAAGAGATGCTCGAGAAGTCCCGCCGCTTCGAGGCGCCCGAGCGCATCGGCACCATGGCGGACAAGGCCCGCACGGTGCTTTCGGTGTGCAACAACATGGGCGAGGGCTGGTTACTCACGGCTGAGATGCTCGATCTGATTGACCACGGTGCGCCCAACATCATCTGCACGCAGCCCTTCGCGTGCCTGCCCAACCACGTGGTGGGCAAGGCCGTGATCAAGGAGCTGCGCCGTCAGCACCCCGAGAGCAACATTGTCGCGGTGGACTACGACCCCGGCGCGTCTGAGGTCAACCAGCTCAACCGCATTAAGCTCATGATCAGCGTGGCTAAGGAAAACATGCGCGCCGGCAAGGGCTTTAAGCTTGAGAAGGTGGCGCCGCTCGCGATGGATGAGGTCACCGGCCAGATGCGTGCTCATGACGGCTGTGTGAGCTGCGGGTCGGCCAGCGAGGAGGCCGTTGCATCGGTCGCCAAGCGTCTGGGACGCGGTGTGAAGTAGCTAAATTATTCCGACGCTAACAGCGGCTTGCCGAAATAATGTGTGAGGCGCGGTGGCGGCCATCTGGCTGTCGCCGCGCCATCTTTCTCTGGCTTGGTCTGGGGCGGTGCTGACAATGAATGGTGCGGTCAGTGCTCGGCTCAACCCGCTGAGAAGGTGGGGCTGAGCCATATATTTCGGAAGTGGGGCACAGGCTTGCGGGTGGTGAGTGGGTCACTGATTTGGCAAGAGTCTGTCAGGCCCTCGTTGTTTTCTCTCGGAATACTTCAAAATACATGGGCTGACCCACGCTTCTGTTCTGGCGGAATACATTGCTGTTTTGCATGAAATTAGCATGCCCGTCATATTCAGCTGGAAAGGTCTCCTCTTTCAGCGCTTTTTAAACATCGAGAGAGCTGGCGTGCCTCAAGTTGAATGCAGCTTATCGCGTGATGGGTCTGCGCTTGGGTATCGTTTGAATTTGAAACGCAGTAAAAAGGGATTGATATTCTGTCTTGTTCGCTTAGGCAAACGATTTTTGCTGGATAGCCTATCCTGAATTGAGACGCTTGTGAGGCTATGGTCAGAATAATCCCATGCTTATGAATCAGAAAATCGGACAAATTTTGCTGGTCTGCTAAGTTAATATTCTCGTAGGAAGGGGAAAGGCCCAGATGGTTAAATACTGAGTTTATTCTCTTTCGACAATATCGAATGTCACAGGTGTTTGCAATTGGATATCGAGCCACCGCGTTTAGAGTTGCCGTTGCGCGACTAGCTAATGGGTGACTGCTTTCAACTAAGAGGTTGACTTCGGCATTCAATAAAAAATGTGATTCAAAAAGATTGGTGTCTACTTGTCCAGCGACAATTGCAATGTCGATTTGTCTGTCAAGTAGAAGGGATAAACACGTTCCGCCGTCGTCATATCTGGAAACAGTAAACTTACCGCCCTTATACTTTTTCGAAAGCCTGTTCAGTGTGGACTGGTTGAACCAGCTTGCGAGTATTGGTGCTAGTCCGACTGCAACGCGTGTCAAACGTGTCTGGGTTATTTTTATCTTTTCACGCGTGATTTGCGCATACGCTTGAATTCCCTCAACTGAAGCTAGTACATCTAATGCTATAGGAAGGATTTCCTCTCCATAGTTTGTTAGATGTAGAATACTGCCTCTTTTTTCGAACAGCTTCAGACCAAGTTCAGATTCCAATGCTCGAATGCCTTTTGAAACAGCTTGCGGCGAAACGCTTAATATAGTTGCTGCATCCGAGTAATTCTGATAATCAAATACCTTTATGAAATACTGCAGCTGAACAACATTCACCAGAATTTCCTTAGGTTGAATTTTAAATCAGTCTAAGTGTAAATTAAATAATGTTAAACAAGGCAAACAAATTGTTTCATCTAGTACAAAAAGTTATCAAACAGCTTTTGACTTTTTGACCAAAGTATAACTAGGCCTAGAACGAGAAAGGAGCCATTGTGGATTGGATACAGCCAACTCAAACACCTAACGATATTGCTTTGCTATCAAGTTGGTGTCCTTGTCAGGGCGCAAAATGTCAAGGGCGCTGTAATCCCTGGGGGATGTGTGCCGTGTACACGGGCGGGAATTGCCGCGCATTTCAACATTGCGGTATACACGTTAGCTAGGAGCTCCGATGGAATATATTCAAAAGCCAGTGAATACTCAGATGCCTGCTTCGTCTCGAGATATTTCTACGTGTGTGTCCTGTGCAGCACATATTTGTTGGAGTTATTCAGGGGGAGGACCGTGTGGCCTGAGGATCTGCATTACCAAATTTTGTGGCTGGAATTACTCCTAATGGCAGGTTGAAATATTGAAATATGCAACGGAGTAGAAATGAAACAGTCTCGCTTTAATGTAATCGATAAAGGGAATCAACCTACGCTGGCATATAACTCGTACTCTGGTGCAATCGTTGCGTTGGATGCAGAATACGAGAAGGGGCTTTTTGAGAATGGAGCTAATTGCCCTTCGGAAATTGTCGATAATTTGACGGACGCGGGGTTGTTGGTTCCCGACGGACTTGACGAGATCGAACATTTAAAAGAGATATCGTTGGCCTGTCGCATGCAATCAAAATCACTTTCATTTACGATAGCCCCGACATTGAATTGTAACTTCAGATGTCCGTATTGTTATGAGAACGGCAAGCGTTATGGCTCAATGAGCGACCGATGCGTCGATCAGGTAATAAAGCATATCAATGGCATGGTTATAGACAATCAGGCGGAAAGTTTGCAGATTGCCTGGTATGGCGGCGAGCCTTTATTGGCGATTGAGACTGTGGAGAAGATTACGCGCGGAATCCGAAGTGATGAAATCTTATTTAACGCCAGCATGGTGACCAATGGCTATTTCTTAGATGGGAAAACGGCGGAGTTGCTTGCAAAAAATGGGGTTACGCACGTTCAGGTAACTGTCGATGGTCCGCCTGAGATACACAATCGAAGAAGATGTCTTCCTTCTGGCGGCGATACGTTCAACCGTATTATTGATAACGTAAAAAGGGCTAGTGCGTACTTTGATGTCATCTTAAGAGTCAATGTTGATCCGTCGAACGGTGATCAGATTGATCGTTTGGTTGATTCGCTTGATCGTAAAGGTCTTCGTAATAAAGTAAAACTATATTTAGCGGCAGTAGATGATATAAATGGGACGTGCGCTAACTCTCCATGCTATTCAGAGGATGAATTTGCTTCGATTGAAGCATCCTGTCTGTCTCGCTACAAAATGACAGGGTACATGGATCCATTTCTTCCAGGCTTTAATCCGACCATATGCGGAGCCGTCAATAAATATTCAGAAGTTATTGGACCAGACGGTTCCTTATATAAATGCTGGAATGAAATAGGATATTCCGACAGAAGCTATGGGAGCATCTTTGAAAATGTAACGAGTAGCGCATCCGAAGTTTCCATATGGAATGCTTACGACTTTTGTTCAGATTCAGAATGCCTTAACTGCTCACTTCTTCCTATGTGCATGGGTGGCTGTCCCTTCACCAGGCTGTATGAAAATAAGACAAGCTGTGTATCCGCAAGAAAGAACTGTATAAAAGTAATGAGGGCGGCCTATGATCTCAAGCATAAGAAGTGATGCGGATTCAACGGCGATCTTCGACTATCTGCCATATTTCAGACTTGGGTTTTCTTCCCAATTGCTTCTGGTTATAGCCTTTACGTTGTGCTTAATAATATCTGGAATGATGGCCTCTGTATCCCCGCTGCTCACGAGCGCTCTGGTTGATAATATATCTAAAAAAGCTCCTTATGGTGCTATTATGATTGACAGTGCGTTAATTGGTTTCGCGGCATTAATCGATATTGTTGTCAGCTATTTAAGCACCCTTCTTTCAATGCGGATAACGACCGTGGCTGCATTCTCGATTGCTCGAAGAAAAATCGATGAGCTCGTGCGGATGCCTTTTGAGTTGTTTTTTGAGCAGGAGTCTGCTGAAAAAACTCAACAGATTTGTTCAGATGCCAATACTGTGGCGTCCTTCGGATTGTCGATGCTCCAGACGGTACTCCTTGCGATTGTCCAGCTAGGTATCAGTTTATTTTTTCTCTATGGATGTTCCACAGCGCTCTTTTGGGTTTCCGTGACATTTTGCATCTTGTATGCAATTGCATATGCTTCATTTAAAAAACCGCTTTTTGTTTCAGGTCTGACCTTTAAGGAAGAGCAGTCCCTGTATTTCGGAAAAGTGGAGTCCCTACTTGCGCATCAGAGATTTTTGTATGTTAATGCGCTGTTCGAAAGAGCATTGAAATCCATAGATAGCTATTTTTCGTCTTTGCTGCACGCCGGAGTCGCCTATCAAAGTGTCGTTTCGAAATTTCAGGCAACTGATTCCTTTGCTGCGGCTGCGTCCCAGGTGACCATTCTTTTGATTTCGGCTTTTTATGTAATGCATGGAAGCATGAGTGTAGGCCAACTTGTTGCTGTTTCGAGCTACATGGCTTTAATGCTATCTGCCGTGAGGTCAATCTACGGTATAGGTAGCAGCGCACAAGACTGCTTCTCATCGATATCCCGTCTAAATGCCTCTAAATTGCCTTCGGCTGCTGCTGGAGAGGAGCTCTTGGAGATCGATTACATCGAACTGCATAATTTCGGCTTTACATTAAATGGAAAGTGTCTCTACAGCAACTTGAATGTCAGGTTTGAAAAAGGAAAGCTCTATGCTCTTGTAGGGATTAATGGCTCGGGCAAAACGACCCTTGCGTACTTATTGATGGGTTGTTTCAATTCGGATTACGTTGGGACTATTTCCTACAACGGTAAGGCCCAAGAAGAAATCAACTGTGAGCTCCTTAGGCAGAAGCTAGTTTCGTTTGCTGAACAAACTCCGATATCAGTAAAGGATATTCTTTGCGATAGAAACTTTCCTTCTATCGAAAGGAAGAGGTGCGGAGGAATGTCTCCCGGGGAACTGGAACAACTGGAAATTAGGCGGGTCTTAGAAAAGAAGGCAGACGTCTATTTATTCGATGAGCCAACAGCATCACTCGATATTGCTCATAAAGAAGCTCTGATAAAAGCTATGAAGGAAATGCGAAAGCACAAGATTGTCATTGCAATTACACACGATATGGACCTAATAGATGCTAGTGATGAGGTGGTAGAGCTTGGGAAAAGCGATTGAAATAATGCGCCTGGGGGCACGTTATCTACTGGGCACGATGGTTGCTAGCGTGCCGTGGGCTATTTGGGTTATTGCAAAAGGATCCCCCGCTTGGCTGTGCTCTACAGGGGCGCTCTTTTGTGCGTTGGTAGTCTATCTTTTTGCAACTCGGGGCGCTGTTTCTTGTGATAAGCCCAAACGGCGTGGGATTCTTTTGGGATGGCAGTTCATTTTCATCGTAT
>UQLC01000004.1 GCA_900541795.1 uncultured Collinsella sp.
CGGTCGGGTGGGCGGCGGTGCTGATTCGCAATATAGGTGGTGTCGAAAGGGCCTAGGACTCACCTTCAGTCTCTGCTGAAGCTCCGTTTGTTCGTTGCCTATTTAACTTAGATAGAACTGGGGTTCAAACCAGTTCTCGAACGAATATGAATTGCCTTCTTCCGTCCATGTGTCGTCATTAATAAAGAATTTGAGATCATCGTCGCCACAGATATCCTCGGGCCATTCATCCCAACCTAAGTCCCGTGGATAGCCGTCTTCATCGAGATCGGTTTCATCGGTTTCCCAGTCGGAAACGAGTTCGAATGACGCATCTCGGATAAGCCTTACAAGCAGTTCTTGTGCAACGGTGTGGGCCATTATGTCTTGTCCGTGTTTTGCTCGCATACGATAACTAATCAGATCTGCTCGAAGTTTGAATAGAAAGTCATAGTTGTACTGCATCAGATATTGAGGTGGGAGCAAATCAATCATCCAGCTATCGGGGAGTTGTCCTACATGAGTCCCTTTTGGAAGATGAGAGAGGTCCTCAAGATCCTTATTGATATAGTCAAGCAAAATATCGGTTCCAAAGGCGAAGGACGCTGCGCCCTTATAGCCATATTCATCTTTTAAGAATTGGGACCAGGCGGCATGACTCGAATCAATCGCCAAGGATTCTTTTGTCGTGGCCTCATTTATAGTTTCTGCGGCTGAATCATCGGGGAAGTTTTTCCATTTGAGTACCTTGCACACGGCTGTTGCCTTATCGCTTCGAATGGATTGGCCGCTCTCGTACTTACCCCATGTTTTTGCCCCGATTCCGGCTCTGGAAGCCGCTTCTTCGATGCTAAGGCCCAGTTCTGCTCTCCTTGCTTTGATTTGGTTTGCTAAATCTTCGCTAACTTGAATTGTCTTAGGTGGCATCTCTATTCCTTTCCAACCGGAACGTATAGGATACCTACCATATTAATACTAATAGTCCGTCTGTAAAGCCGGTATGTTGCCTGTTTGTGCTTGATGGAGTTTGTCTATTAAAAAAATCGGACGCCCGCAAGGCATTTGCTGTGGGCGTCCGATATTCGAACAGGGGTCTATTTGCATGATTTAGCCTGGGGCTGCCTATTTCATCCTCAGACAGTCTGGTAAGACTTTCGATACTGCACTCATTGCCTGTGGCTTTAGGTACTGCTCGTTAAGTCGTGCCTTTTTGTAAGCGTAGCGGGTATCTGCTGAGTATTTGACCAGCACATCCGTAAAGAATCGTTCCCAGCTTAAATAATCGCGGCTTTCGATATAACTCGAGGGATCCTCAAGGATTTTGGGAATGTCGCTACTGGGGATGAGCCCGGAGCGTAGGAGTGTCCACTCGAATGACTCCGGGAGGAACAAGCGAACATTCTTGTAAACGCGCTGCCCCAATGTCTTTTCGATATAAGGACCGAATGCTGCTCCGTCTCCAATGGCAAGGATGTTTTGCTCGGGACATTCGTGAATCGTTCGTTTTAGATTCGCTACGCCGGTGGCGGTATAGCAGGGGATCCCCAGCCGGTTGCAAAGGGCGCTGTAGAATTGATACCCAGACATGCTATCCTCGACAATCACGGCGTCGGGATTGTCGAATCCTACGTTAAGGTCCTGGTAGAGCATGCTTGCCGTGTGATCATATATTGGCTTGGTCACCGAGTAAAAACGCTTGTCGCTTTTGCGTCCGTTGATTACCTTGCTCGTCGTGTTGACCAGTTTTAGGATCTCGTCGACGCTGTACGGGAGTTCGTTGGCGTCGCGACGAGATATCAGAACAAAATAGTTGGACGATCCGTTAACAGCCTTGGCGAAATCTTTTGAGTAGATAAACTCGTTACCTTCATCCAAAAAGACAATCGAATCTTCAATAATCGAAAGCTCGCGCTCCCAACGCCTACCGGAAAGCGTTTCGCAGGGTACGTCGCAGCTAAGCTTGACGCCGCTTTCTTGTCCTCGATCGTTGTAGTCGCGAATCATCGAGATAAGTGTCGTCTTGCCCGTGCCGCTGTTGCCGCGGATGAAGGAAATGTTGCGTTTAAAGGTGAGCGTGTACTTTACTTTTGCGCGCTCGACGACAACGGTATGTGTTCCCCTCATTACTCCTCAACATCCAAATAGTCATTGGTGGCTCCGACGAACTCCTGCATGTTCCTGACGATGCGGCCATCGTTATCGATGCGGATCTCAAATCGCTTCCAAGGGAATTTCATGATGTGGTAAAGGGTTACGAGGACATCTTGCTCCTTACCAATTTTGAGTAGCCAGCGGGCGCAGTTGTCTCCGCAGGTCGATGCGTTGAACACCATGTTTGGGAGATTGCGTACCAGCAGCAGCGTCTTAACGCCGCCAGATAGTTCGAGCGGGGTAATCGATCCCAACTGTTTGCTTACGATGTTGTGGGGACCGATCAACTCTGATCCGTCCACACTTTTAATGATCTGTGCAGCCATCGGGTCTTCGAACCATGAGTCCAGGTATGAGTTCCTAAAATAGGTCTCGGTGTCGTAGATGGAACCGGGGTAATCTCCCAGATGGATGCTGAGCATGCGAGTCTCCAGACGTTGTGTGGCTGCAACGATTATAAGCCAGTAATAAATTGCCGGCAGCAGTTAGGTTACTGCTGTCGGCACTGACTTTATTGGCGCGCGGATCGGCGTTGATAAATTTGCTCGCGAGGCTACTTTTCGAGATGCTCCCTCAGCAGCTCCAGCGCGTGGGCGTAGCCCATCAGGCCTTCGCCCGTAATGGTGGCGAAGCAGGCTAGGCGTGCATAGCTCACCTGGCGGAAGTCCTCGCGCGTCTCTACGGCGCTGATGTGCACCTCGACGGCAGGGATGGCGACGGCCTTGAGGGCGTCAAGGATTGCCACGCTGGTGTGCGTGTAGGCTGCCGGGTTGATGACGATGCCGTCGACCTTGCCGTAAGCCTCCTGGATCTTGTCGACGATGCTGCCCTCGTGGTTGGACTGGAAGACCTCGACCTCGCTGAAGCCCTGTGCGGTTCCCGCTTCCTGGCAGATCTGCACTAAGCGGTCGTAGTTGTCGCTACCATAGATGCCCGGCTCGCGAATGCCGAGCATGTTGAGGTTGGGGCCATTAATGATGAGTGCTTTCATGGTTGCTTCCTTTGCGATTGCAAAACCACCGCAAAGGAGCCTGTCCCCTTTGTGGTGGTTTTGGTTAGAGGGCGGGTGGGAGGGTGTCGAGGAGGGCTTGGGCGGTGTTGGCGGCGCAGTCGCGTGAGTCGATGATGTAGTCGGCCCAGGCGCGGTAGCGCGGCATGCGCTGTTCCGCCAGCTTTTCGATGCCGTCGCGGGCGGTGATGGGGCGGCCCTTGTGGGCGAGCTCTTCGAGCTTGCGGTTGAGCATCACGATTTGGCTGTTCTGGTGCAGCAACGGATAGTTCTCGTTACGCGTGACCACGCCGCCGCCGGTTGAGAGCACCAGGCCGCTGCGCTTGGAGATGTCGGCCAGCGCCGCCGTCTCCTGCTCGCGGAAGGTTGCCTCGCCGCGCTCGACGATATAGTCGGCGCAGGGCATGCCCAGGCGCTCCTCAAGCGCTCGGTCCAAGTCGATGTGCTCGCGACCCGTGAGCAGGGCGATCTGCTCGCCCACGCGGGTCTTGCCCGAACCCGGCATGCCGATCAGGGCAATGTTTTGCTCGCGGCGGGACAGACGCTCTGTTACGTCCAAGATGCGCTTGCGCGGGGTGACTTGGCCGGTATAGCGCTCGACGGCCTGTGCCGCTTGGGCCACGAGCATCAGCAGGCCGCCGATGCAGGGGATACCGCGGCGCTCGGCCTCGAGCATCAGGCCCGTGCGGGCGGGGTTGTAGACAATGTCGATAACGCCCTCGAGCGCATCGAGCCCTTCGAGCGTGCAGGGCGCGTCGGGGCAGTGGGGGAACATGCCGGCGGGAGTGCAGTTGACGAGCAGCGCGGCATCGGATTGCTGCGCGATGTTGTCGTAGTTGACCTCGCTCGTGCGACCCACGGGTACGACGATGGCGTCCAAGTCGCCGAGTACCATGCTCGCCGTGGTGCCGGCGCCACCGGTGGCACCAAGCACGAGGACCTTTTTGCCGGCAACCTCTACGCCCAACTCCTCGACTAGACACTGAAAACCAAAGTAGTCGGTGTTGTCGCCGCGCAGGCGACCGCCAGGTAGGCGTGTGATGGTGTTGACGTTGCCCATGCGCTCGGCGAGCGGACTCAGCTCGTCCAGGTACTCCATGACGGTGCGCTTGTAGGGGATGGTCACGTTGGTACCCTCCCATTCGTCGCCCGCCATAAAGGCCGCGAGGTCCTCGGGCTCGCGCTCAAATCGCACGTACTCGAGCCCAGCGAGCTCCTTGTAGATGGTCGGGGTGTAGCTGTGGCCCAGCACGCGGCCCAGTACGCCGTAGGGGCGGGTTGTGGCGGTATCGGTCATCTAGAGCACCTCCGTGTAGCTGCCAAAGTAGGTGAAGCTCTCACACACGTCGTCGATCGAATCGAGCAGGTCGTCGAGGGCCTTGCTGCCAAAGGGGCAGTCCAGATCAAAGTAGAACATAAACTCAAAATCGCGCCCGGGGATGGGACGGCTCTCGAGCTTGATGAGGTTGATGTTGAGCGCATAGAAGCGCTCGAGCACGCGGTAGAGGGCGCCCGGCTCATTGGCCGTGGTGATCATGAGCGAGGTACGGTTGGCACCGGGATAGACGCGTGGCTCGCGGCTGATGACGACAAAGCGTGTGTAGTTGTTGTCCGAGTCCTGGATGTTGGACTCCAGCACCTCCAGGCCATAGAGTGTCGCGCAGCTGCGCGATGCGATGGCGGCAACATCGGTGCGCCCGGAGCTGGCGACCATCTCGGCCGACATGGCGGTGTTGGGGTACTTGGTGGCGTGCAGGTCGTGGGACTCGATAAAGCCCGCACACTGGGCAATGGCTTGGCCGTGGCTGTAAACCTCGCGCACGTCGGTGAGTTTGGTGCCGGGTTTGACGAGCAGATTGTGGTCGATCTTGAGGCGCAGCGAGCGCACGATGTGGAAATCGAACTGGGCGAGCAGGTCGTAGACGGCGTTGACCGATCCGGCAGTTGAGTTTTCGATGGGTAGCACGCCAAACTCGCAGAACCCGTCGCGCACGGCTCGCATGACGCCCTCAAAGGTCTCGAAGAACGCGATATCGGGCACGTCGAAGAGCTTGCACGCGGCGATTTGACTGTAAGCGCCCTCAACGCCCTGGCAAGCGACGGTGGCGGTTTGAGGGAAGGGCGTGTCGGAGGCTGCAGCCGTGGCGTGGGCCTTTTGCGAGATGGTGATGCCCTTGAGCTCGTTGATGTAGCGCTGCTGCTCGGCCTTGCTCATGCTCATGAGGAGACGGAACAGGGCGATGGTCTGTGCCTCGTAGCGTTCGGGCGCGCGGCTGGCGAGGTTGTTGAGCTTGGAGCGCTCGCGGGCGGGGTCGAAGACGGCCTTGCCCATCTCGATTTTTGACTTGGCGACCTCGGTGGCAATGTCCATGCGCTCGATAAAGCTGTTGAGGAGCGTGGTGTCGATGCCATCGATGGTCTGGCGAATATCGGCAAGGTCCATGGAGGCCCCTTTCGTGAATGGTTGCCTGGGGTAGTTAATTTGGGACGGGGCTTTTTTAGCTACCCTTTGACTGTCGACGAATCGATGGGTGCCAGGGCAAATATCAACTGGCATATGGGGGTAGCTAAAATAGCCCCGTCCCAAATTAACTACCCTTGGGGTGGGTGGACTAAAGCTGGCCTGCGTCCTCAAGGAGGGCGTCCCAAATCGCGAGGGCAGCTGCTGCTTCAGCTACGGGGACAGCTCGGGGGACGATACAGGGATCGTGACGGCCGTGCACCGAGAGTTCGGCATTTTCCATTGCGTCCATGTCTACGGTCTGCTGCTCGCGGCCAATTGAGGGCGTCGGCTTTACGGCCATCCGCCACATGACGGGCGCGCCGGTCGAAATACCGCCCAGGATGCCGCCGGCGTTGTTGGATTCAACCTCGATCTCGCCCGACTCTGCATCGATGCGATACGGATCGTTGTTTTCGCTGCCGCGCATGGCGGCCACGGCAAAGCCCATGCCAAACTCCACGCCCTTTACGGCGGGAATGCCAAACGCGATTTGCGCGATGCGGTTCTCGATGCCGTCGAACATGGGGTCGCCGATGCCCGCGGGAAGCCCGTAGATGCCGCACTCCACGATGCCGCCGATGCTGTCGAGTTCGTCGCGCGCGGCTAGGATCTCCTCGCGCATGCGACCGGCTGCGGTGGCGTCAATGCACGGCAGATCGTTCGTAAGGATTGCCTTACGGTCGGCCTCGCGATAGACCATATCGTCCATAGGCAGGTCGGAGATGCCGCCGATCTGCGCGACGTGCGCCATGACCTGAATGCCGCGGGCCTCAAGTGCCTGCAGCGCAATGCCGCCGGCGATGCATAAGGGGGCCGTTAGGCGGCCGGAAAAATGCCCGCCACCAGCGACATCGTGCATGTTGTGATACTTCACGCGCGCAGGGAAGTCCGCATGTCCGGGACGGGGCTTGCGGCGCAGCTCGGAGTAATCATTGGAGCGCGTGTTGGTGTTCTCGATAATCGCGGCGATGGGCGCGCCGGTGGTATGTCCATCGACAACACCGGCGATGATGTGGGCGGCGTCGGCCTCGCGGCGTTTGGTCGCGGTCTCGTCGCGACCGGGGGCGCGACGGTCGAGGAAGGCCTGCAGCTTCTCCTGGTCCACGGCGATGCCCGCCGGGATGCCATCGAGCGAGCAGCCGATAGCGGGAGAGTGCGACTGGCCGAAGATGCTTAAGTGCAAGACGTTGCCAAAGGTCGAGGACATGCTATTCCTCCTCGAGCGTGACCTTGCCGCCCAGTAGGCGGTAGTGGTCGAAGAAATCGGGATAGGACTTGTTGACGGCCTCGGCGCCGTGGATCACGACCTCGCCGGTGGCGCGGCTCGCGGCGATGGCGGCCATCATGGCGATGCGGTGGTCGTTGTGCGAATCGACCTCGCCTCCGGTGAAGGCATCGACACCCTTGATGATGAGGTCGTCACCGGCGATGCGCACCTGCGCTCCCAGCGCGGTGAGCTCGCGGGTGGTGGTGACCAGACGGTCAGATTCCTTGATGCGCAGGCGTGTGCAGTCACGGATGAACGTGCGGCCCTGAGCCAGCGATGCCACGGCCGAGATGACGGGCACCAGGTCCGGAATGTCGTGGGCGCTCATCTCAAAGCCGGCGAGCTTGTCGGACTGCACGGTGGCGGCGTTGGTGGAGCGCACGATGCGGGCACCAAAGCGCGAAAGCGCGGCGAGCACGTTGCGGTCGCCCTGTGCGGAGCTCAGCGACACGCCCTCGACGGTGATGGGGTCGGTGCCGATGGCGCCGGCGCACAGCCAAAAGGCGGCGTTGGACCAGTCGCCCTCGACGGCCACGCTGCCGGGCGTGCGGTACGAGCCGCTGCTCACACGGAAGTTCGTGACCTCGGGCTGACCGTCCTTGGCGGGAATGCGCTCGACGTTGACCTCGACGCCAAAGGCCTTCATGGCCTGGATCGTCAGGTTGATGTAGGGGCGGCTCTCAATGAGGCCAGTCACCTGCACACAGGAGGGCTGGGCGAGCAACGGGGCTGCCAGCAGCAGGCCCGAGATGTACTGCGAGCTTACGTTGCCCGGCAGCACAAAGGTGCCCGGGCGCATGCGTCCGCTTGTCTTGAGCGGAAAACCGCCCAGACCCTGTAGGTCGCAGCCGGCGGCAATGATCTCGTCCGAGAGCGGGGACAGCGGGCGTGCGCCTAGGCGGCCCTGTCCCACAAAGGTTGCCTCTGCCCCCAGCGCGCAGGCGACGGGCAGCATAAAGCGGAGCGTGGAGCCGCTCTCGCCGCAGTCGAGCGTGCCGCCGGCAAGGGCCTTGAGCAGGCCAAACTCAACACTCTTCATGGTGGGGTGGACCTGGAAGCCGTCCTCGACGGTCTCGATGCGGGCACCCAGGGCCGTAAGGCAACGCACCGTAGCCTCGATGTCGGCGCAGGTGGTGTTGCAGGTGACGTGCGTCTCGCCGTTGGCAAGCGCAGCGCAGATAATCAAGCGGTGCGCCATCGACTTGGATGCGATGGCGGGAACGGTGCCCTTGAGCGGGGACGGGGTGATGCGGGCTAGCATGCGGATGCGTCTCCCTTCTGGCCGAGGCCCTCGGCAATGAGTTCGTGGAAAGTGGAAAGCGGCGTGCGGTCGATGTAGCAGCGGCCAATGCCGTGCGGAATCACCAGGTCGATGGTGTCGCCCGCGCGCTTCTTGTCGTGGAGCGCCTCGGCAAAGACGGCATCGGCATCTAGGTCGCAGCGGGTCTTGAGGCCATGGCGGGCGCAGAGCTCCTCAATACGACCGGGCAGTGCAGCATCGCAAACGCCGTGCAGGGCCGCGGCGCGCGTGATAATGCCCATGCCGATCGACACGCAGTTGCCGTGTCCGAGCTCAAAGTGCTCGCAGGCCTCGATGGCGTGTCCGGCGCTGTGTCCAAAGTTGAGGAGCTTGCGCTGGTTGGTTTCGCGCTCGTCGGCGACGACCACGGCGCGCTTGATGTCGATATTGCGGGCGATGATGAGCGCTACGCGGGCCACATCGCGGTTGAGCAGCTCCAGCGTGAGCGGGGTCTTCTCCAGCTCGGCGAAAAGCTCTGGGTCGGCGATCACGGCGTGCTTGACGACCTCGCCGCAGCCGTCGGCGAACTGCTCGGGCGTGAGGGTGGCCAGGCACCCCACGTCGGCGATAACCACATTCGGCTGCCAAAAGGCGCCGGCCAGGTTCTTGCCGGCAGCCAGGTCGATGGCGGTCTTGCCACCCACCGACGAATCCACCATGGCGAGCAGGCTCGTCGGGATCTGCACAAACTTGCAGCCGCGCATGTAGGTGGCGGCCACAAAGCCCGTCACGTCGCCCACGACGCCGCCGCCGAGCGCCACGATAACGTCGGAGCGCGAAAGCTCGTGCTCGGCCACAAACTCCAAAATGGCAACATAGGTTTCGGCGCGCTTATGGGCCTCGCCGGCCTCGAAGGTGCAGATGCTCACCTCGTAGCCTGACGCCTCCAGGCTCTGCTTAACGGGCATCTGGTAAAGCGGGCCCACGTTGGTGTCCGTCACGATGACGGCCTTGGTGCCGCCGGCAGTGGCGCGCACGAGCGGTCCCGCCTGCTCCAGCAAAAACGTGCCAACATGCACCTGGTAGGGGCGTGCAGTGTCGATATCGATGGTAATCGCCATAAGCTATGGTCCTTTCGACCTGGCGTGATAGGTGGTCTAGTGGGAGGCCTCGTCGTCGAGTGCGCGCTTAATGCGGTCGCCCTCGGCAAGGAGATTCTCCAGATAGCGCTGGTCGCGGTTCTTGAGCGCACGGCTGTAGGCGCCAAGCGACTCGATCAGATGGTCGATCTCGAAGCCGAGCGCGTCGGCGTCGTCGATCATGAGCTCGGACCACATCTGCGGGTTGAGGTGCGCCACGCGGGTGAGATCGCGATAGCTACCGGCCGAAAAGCCGTGGTGGACCTGGGCGGTGGGGCTCTTTACGTAGGCGTTGGACACCACGTGCGCAAGCTGGCTCGTGAAGGCGATGACGCGGTCGTGCTCGGCGGCGGTGGTCACGCTGAACTTGCCAAAGCCCAAGGGGCGCACCATCTCGCGCACCTGGCCTAAAAGCTCCAGCTTGAGCGCATCGTCCACCGCGGGCGGCACGAGCACGAGTGGCGCGCCCTGGAACAGGTCGGCGCGGGAGTGCGCATAGCCCGAGTACTGCGTACCCGCCATGGGGTGCGCGCCCACAAAGTAAAAGCCGTGCTCGCGGGCAAGCTCAAAGGCGCGCTCGCACACGATGCCCTTGACACCCACCGTGTCGATCACCACGGGACCCATGATGGCGTCGGTGTCGGTGGCGTCGGCGAGCGCCTGGGCGTGCGCCTCGAGCCACTCGATGCATGCCTCGGGATAGCAGGCAAGGACGATGATGTCGCATTCGCCGAGTGTCTTGTCGTTGAGCTCTCCGGCGACAGTGCCCATGCTGGCGGCCGTCATGACATCGTCATCGGGGTCCCAGGCCAGCACGCGAACGCCCGCCTGTGCATAGCCGCGGGCAAAGCTACCGCCGATGAGGCCCAGGCCGACGATACCGGCGCACTTGGGGCCGCCCTGGTTAACACGCGCGTTTCTCACCGTACCCATGAGCTACTCCATGGTCTCTTGGCAGACGACCTCGCGGATGGCTCGGATGCGGCGCATGGTGTCGTCGAACTGATCGGGGGTGAGGGCCTGGGCGCCGTCGGACCAGGCGCGGCTCGGCTCGTCGTGGACCTCGATCTCCAGGCCGTTGGCACCGCAGGCGGTCGCGGCGAGCGCCATGGGCTCAACGTAGCGGGTGTAGCCGGTGGCGTGGCTGGGGTCGGCGACGACGGGCAGGTGCGACAGGTGGTGCAGCACCGGCACGGCGTTGAGGTCGAAGGTATTGCGGGTGCGGGTCTCGAAGGTGCGGATGCCGCGCTCGCACAGGATGACGTTGTCGTTGCCCTCGCTCATGATGTACTCGGCGGCCATAAGCAGCTCATCGATCGTGCCGGACATGCCGCGCTTGAGCAGAATCGGGGTCTGGGTCTTGCCGACCTCCTTGAGCAGGGGGAAGTTCTGGGCGTTGCGGGCGCCGATCTGCATGACGTCAATCTTCTTGTCCAAGAAGACCTGCACGTCGCGCGGGTCCATGATCTCGGTGACGATCGGCATGTCGAGCTCGGCAGACGCCTCGCACAGCAGGTCGAGGCCGGCGGGGCCCATGCCCTGGTAGGCGTAGGGGGAGGTGCGGGGCTTGTAGGCGCCACCGCGCAGCATCGTGGCGCCGGCGGCCTTCACGCGGCGTGCGATGCGGATGAGGTTCTCGCCCTCGACGGAGCAGGGACCGGCGATGACCTGGAACTGGTCGCCGCCGATCTTGACGCCGTGACCGCAGTCGATGACGGAGTCCTCGGGGTGGAACTTGCGGTTGGCGCGCTTGAACGGCTCGGAGACGCGCTGCACGCGCTCGACGACATCCATGGACTCGAGCAGGAACGGGTCGATCTTGGTCGTATCGCCCACCAGGCCGATGATGGTCTCGTTCTCGCCGCGCGAGACGTCGGTCTTGAGACCCTTCTTCTCAATCCAGCTGACGATATGGCCGACGGCCTCGTCGCTGGCGCTCTGCTTTAGAATTGCAATCATGGTGTGCCTCTCACCTCGATGGATAACTTTTGCAAAAACGGCCCGCATTGCGAGCCGTGTATATATGGTGCATGAGAGTTTATACTATCCGACTCGCTTTTGCCTTCTAAAGTGGGCCGTTGCGCCGCGTCTTCCTCGGAATTGCAAAGCTTTTTCTTTTATTTTGATAGCCCGTGGTGCACTTGGGTATAATGCCAAACGTTGGCCCTATTAGCTCAGGGGATTAGAGCGTCTGCCTCCGGAGCAGAAGGCCGTTGGTTCGAATCCAACATGGGGCACCATCGAACGTAAGACCGTCCGAACCTCGCATGGTCCGGGCGGTTTTTCTTATACCGACGCGACGTGATGGGACGTGGTATGGAAGCAACGGATATCGAGCGCGGACTCTCGACCGCCGAGGTCGAGGAGCGCATCGCCGCCGGTAAGATCAACCGCAACATGGAGCTCAAGACCAAGTCGGTCAAAGAGCTCATCATCGAGAACCTCTGCACGCTGTTCAATTTGATCAACGTGATCTTGGCGTTCCTGGTCATTTTGACCGGTTCGTTTAAGAATCTGACGTTCCTGTTCGTGGTGTTCTTGAACACCGCTATCGGCGTCATTCAGTCCATGCGTTCCAAGAAGATGGTCGATAAGCTCACGCTTCTGACCTCTAAGAAGGCCATCGCGGTGCGCGACGGTGCCGAGGTGGAGCTCGACTTGGACCAGATCGTGCTCGACGACATCATTCGCCTCGGGCGCGGCGACCAGATTCCCGCTGACGCCGTGGTGGTTTCGGGCGAGGCGCTCGTGAACGAGAGCTTGCTGACGGGCGAGAGCGACCTTATTAAGAAGCAGCCTGGTTCTGAGCTCATGAGCGGCAGCTTTATCGACTCGGGCCTGCTGCGCGCCCGCGTGATCCATGTCGGCGCCGACAACTACGTGGCTAAAATCAATAACGAGGCGAAGTACGTCAAAAAGGTCAATTCCGAGATCATGAACGTGCTTAACGCCATCGTGCGCTTTGCGAGCATCATCATGATCCCGCTCGGTTTGGCGTTGTTTGCCTCGAGTGTGAGCGAGCTGTGGGATGCCGCGGGAACCCCGGGCGATAGCGCGCTTTCGTGGTGCTTCTCCGAGCTGCTGGCTGGTCATGTGCCTTCGTCGGCGCTGCTGTCCACGGTGGGCGCTCTTTTGGGCATGATTCCGCAGGGCCTGGTGCTGCTGACTTCGTCGGTGCTCGCGATTGCCACGGTGCGCCTGGCGCGTCGCAAGGTGCTGGCACAGCAGCTCTACTGCATCGAGACGCTCGCGCGCGTCGACGTGCTGTGCCTGGACAAGACGGGCACCATTACCTCGGGTCGTATGGAGGTCGAGGGCACCTACCCGCTGCCTGTTGAGGGTGTTGGCTTTGGCGTGGACTCCGACGAGGCGACCGTTCCCGTCGATACCACGGTGCTTGATTTTGCGCTGGCTAACGTCGCGCGTGCGACTTCGGCCGATGCCAACGAGACCTGCCAGGCGCTGCTCAACTATTACGCCGATCGCCCGGTCGAGGTGTCTGAACCGCTGTCGGTCATTCCGTTCTCGTCCTCCAAAAAGTGGAGCGGCGCGTCGTTTGCGCAGGGCTCCTATGTGATGGGCGCCGCGCAGTTTGTGCTTTCGGAGCGTGTGTTTTCGCAGGTCGAGAACCGTGTCGCCGAGCTTGCCGATACCTGCCGCGTGCTCGTGGTGGCGCGCGTGGACGGCTTTACGCCCGATGGCGATATGGTGGGAGAGGCCGAGCCCGTGGGCTTTGTGACCATCCGCGACGAGATTCGTACTTCGGCGGCCGAGACCATCGGCTACTTTAACGAGCAGGGCGTGACCCTCAACGTGATCAGTGGCGACGACCCGCGTACGGTGTCGTCGATCGCGCGCGTGGTGGGCGTGCCGGGGGCGGACGCTTATGTGGACGCCACGACGCTCGATACGCCGGCCAAGCTCGATGCCGCAGTGGACCGCTACCATGTCTTTGGTCGTGTGACCCCGCAGCAGAAGCGCGAGCTCGTGCAGGCGCTCAAGCGCCGCGAGCACACCGTGGCCATGACGGGCGACGGCGTCAACGACGTGTTGGCGCTCAAGGAGGCCGACTGCTCCGTCGCCATGGCGGCCGGCTCCGATGCCGCGCGCAACGTGGCCGAGATCGTACTCGTCGACAACGACTTTGCCTCGATGCCCGCCGTGGTGGCCGAGGGCCGTCGCTCCATCAACAACCTGCAGCGTTCGGCCTCGCTGTTCCTGACCAAGACACTGTTCTCGATGGGCCTGGCGGCGCTGTGCATCGCGCTGCCGCCGTATCCCTTCGAGCCCATCCAGATGACGCTCATCAACTTCTTCTGCATCGGCGCGCCGGGCTTTGTGTTGGGCCTGGAGCCCAACAATGCTCGCGTGAAGGGGTCATTTTTGACCAACGTACTCAAGCGTGCACTGCCGGCGTCGATTGCGGTCATTTTGGCTGCGGCGCTCGATATCTTTGTGGCGCGCGTGTTTGGCTTTAGCCAGCTCACACTGTCTACGATGTGCCTGCTTACGTCGTGTGCGGCGAGCGTCAGCCTGATCTGGCGCATCTCGCAGCCTCTCACGCCCTTACGTGTGGTGCTCTTTGTGTTTGTAGTCGCCGGCATCCTGGTGGGCGTTATCGGATTCCCGGAGCTGCTGTCCATTGCCAACCTGTCGATGGGCCAGATGGTTATCTTGGCTGTCATCGTGGTCTTTACCTGCTCGGTGTTCTTTAAGCTCGCCACGATGATGGATTCGCTCAAGCCGCGTCGTCGTCATGCCGCAACTGGTTTTGGCCGTGGTGTGCGCGTCCACCCAGGTCGCGGTGGCGGCAAGGTGAGCTCGACGGGTTCGACGGCCGAGCGTTTTGCCAAGCGCGTCGCCGCCGACATGGCGCAGCGCCGCGAAGATCGCACCGCTCGCGAGGCCGAGGCCCGTGCACTCGAGGGCGTGGCCCAGGCCCAGCCCAAGAAAAAGAAGAGTACCGGAGCCAAGCGCTCTCGCGTGACCAAGTCCGCCCAAGGCATCAAAGTCTCGATGCCAAGCAAAAAGAAGAAGTAACTACGCGCCCTCGCGATGTTGAATTGGTGCCTTGCTCCTGTGGGGCCGTGGCGATGTTATGCTCTAACCTCGATTGTTTGAATTGCTTCGAAAAGAGGATGCCGTGATCTGCCCGCATTGCCTTAAGACTATCGAGGACGGCGCCTCGTTCTGCCCCTACTGCAACGCCTATGTGGGTCCGGGCGATGGCCCCGAGCACACCGAGTTCGTGTTCTGCGAGGGCTGCGGTGCCCGTCTTTCTCCGCATGATCGTACGTGTCCCAAATGCGGACGCCCCGCTCCGGGCATCCTTTCCGAGGATGCGGCCGCATCCGACCTGGCAGCGGGCCGCACGGCGGGTTTTCCGCGCCTAACGCAAGAGCAGATCGATACCGAGGTGCCTCATGCGCCCGCCTCTGCCGCTGCGGTGCTTTCGGACGCCGCCGACCCCAATGAGACCTGCGTGCTGCCGGCTTTCGATAAGGATTTCGGTATCCCCAAGGTCGATATTCCCACGCCCGTTTCCCTGCATGACGATGCTCAAAAACCCAAGCGCAAAGTGCATCCCGACGAGGACGCCTATCACAAGCACAAGCGTCATATCCCCAAGCCGCTCATTATCATCGCGGTCCTTGCCGTCGTTTGCGGCGGTGCCTATTGGTTCGTGACAACCGATCCCATGGGCGTCATGCCTGGCTTCTACGACCAGTTTGGCCAAGCTGCACAAACCACCTTCCCCACGCGCCAAAAGGGCGAGGCGACTGAGGACGATACCAAGCAGGACGATTCTGCCGAGGTGGTCCAGGAAGAAACCGTGCTCACCGATGATCAGCTCTATACCAGGCTCGACGGTCTGTATCAGACCATCGTGTCCTACGGTGACGAGGACCAGATCGGTGAGGTCATCGATTCCTTTAACAACGGCTATCTCCGAACGCCGCTGTCCACCCGTCAGGAGCTGTCGCAGAGTGCCTACGCCCTGCGCGACCAGATCAAAAAGACGCAAGATGAGCTCAACAACCTTAAGTACCAGGACGATACGGTCTATGCGGACGACATCGCTCACTTAAAGCAGCTTGCCGAGTGGATGTACGAGCGTGTCGACGTGATTTGCCAGAGCTGGGATATCTCGCTGGCCATTCCCGATGGCGAGTCGATGAGTTCCCACCAAAGCGAGATCCTGGCGCCCATCGCGCAGGGCGGCAACAGCGCGCTGAACCAGTACGACGCCAATGTGGGTTCCTGGAAGCCGCAGCAGCGTTCCTAAAATTAGTTCGCCATAGTCGGCATAACCTACGTGCGCAATTGATGTAAGCCTGTGCTTATTGCTACAATTCGTACAAATATGCTTTAAACGCACGAGGAAGGAACCACATGTTTGGTTTTAAGAAAGAGCTCTACACGCCCGAGTATCAGCTTGCCGGCGACGAGTGCGCCGTAATCGAGACGTCGAAGGGTGCCATCAAGGTCAAGTTTGACGGCGAGGGCGCTCCCATTCATGTCGCGAACTTCTGCGAGCTTTCCACGATGGGTTTCTACGATGGCCTTAAGTTCCATCGCTATGTTCCCGGCTTCGTCATTCAGGGCGGCGACCCCAATACCCGCGATATGTCCGGCGCCGACGTCGCTGCCGGTCTTGAGGGCCCCGACGGCATGCCCGGTACCGGTGGCCCCGGCTACTGCATCAAGGGCGAGTTTGCCACCAATCCGCGCAACAGCCATGTCGATGGCGCCCTTGCCATGGCACGCTCCATGGACCCCGATTCCGCGGGTTCGCAGTTCTACTTCTGCCTGGGCGCCCAGCATAACCTCGATTCCGGTTACACCGTCTTTGGTACCACGGTCGAGGGTCTCGATGTGATTTCGCAGCTGCGTGCCGGCGACGAGATCGTCCATGTCGAGATCGTTCACGAGTAAAGGGGATTTCCTTGAATAGCCAGCTGATCCAACAGGGCCGCGCCGCTTACCGCGCGGGTGATTTTTCCGCTGCAGCCCAGATGCTTGGGGCGGCAAAGACTCCCGATGAGATTATGGGCGAGGCCGATCACCTTCGTGGTAACGCCTTGATGCACCTGGGCATGTATGCCGAGGCCGCCGAGGCCTACGCCGCCGCCCTCAACGACGGCACCTATGGCAAGCGCGGCGCGCTGCTCACCAACCGCGGCAAGGCGCTCGCCGCCGTGGGCGACTACACGACGGCCGCTCAGGCGTTCTCTGCTGCTACGCAGGACGCTTCTTATGCTACGCCGTTCAAGGCCTATCTGGGCCTGGGTAACGCGCTGTTCCAGTCGGGCGACTATGCCAACGCGGGTACTGCCTTCCGTCAGGCTGCCATCGATGGCGCCAATCCGGCTCCTGCCGCCGCGCTCGGCGAGCTCGGTCGTTGCTTCATCAAGCTCGGCCGTCCGGCGGATGCCGTGGAGACCTACCGCACGGCTATCGACTTTGCCGGCCCCCGCGACGACACGCGTGCGCTCAACGCCGGCATGGGTCAGGCGCTTTCTGCCGCCGGCCGTCCCTCCGACGCACTCGACGCCTTTAACGCCGCTACTGCCGATGGCATCTACCAGCTCACCTCCGAGCAGGCCGATGAGCTTGCCCGCGTGCACGATTCGCTTGCCGCGCTGTCTGCCCAGACGGCTATGGCCACGGCTCCGGCGCCCGCGATGGACGCTCCTGCCGTCGATCCGCTCGATCCTACGGGCGCGACCGGTCAGTTTATGCCCGATCCCTCGGACACCGGCTTCTTTACGCTGTCCGAGTCCGAGATGGTCCAGCAGGACCGTCAGGATCGTAAGCAGGCCAAGGTCCGTCGTCGCCATCGCCACACGGGCCTCAAAGTCTTCATTGTGCTGCTTCTGCTCATTTTGATCGCCGCGGGCGGTCTGGGCTTTGCTTACACGCGCGGCTTTGGCTTCCCGTCTCAGGAGTCTGTCGTTACCGATCTGTTCCAGGCTGCCGGCGACGGTGATACGGCAAAGGCCGAGTCTTGCCTGGCCTCGAGCCTGTCCGAGGACGCTAAGTCGATGATCATCTCCTCGATTCCGCAGGGTGCCACCGTGTCCGTCGAGGGCATGGACCAGTCCATGACCGAGACGACCGCTAAGGTGAAGGCATCGCTGTCCAAGGGCGGCGAGCAGGAGTACACCGTCAAATTCGTGCGCTCCGACAACCATATCGGCTGGGCCGTTTCCTCGCTCGATATGGATTTCTCGGCTGCTGACAACCAGTAGTGACCTTATGGGATTTAGCTTTGCCCGGCGCTTCACCGCAAGTGAGGTGCCGGGCTTGCGCTAGTATGATGAGCTAGTAGTTTTCCAGCAATCATCCAACACATCAGGAGTTGCGTTGTTTTCTTTGATGGATATGTTCTTCGGTAGCTATGCGGGCGATCTTGCCATCGACCTCGGCACCGCAAATACGCTTGTCTCCGTGCGCGGCAAGGGCATCGTCATTCGCGAGCCCTCTGTTGTCGCCATCGACAAGAACGACGAGCGCATCCTGGCGGTCGGCATCGAGGCCAAGCGCATGCTCGGTCGTACGCCCGGCAACATCGTGGCCGTTCGTCCCCTTAAGGACGGCGTCATCGCCGACTTCGATGTTACCGAGGCTATGCTTCGCTACTTTATCGACAAGGCTTCCGAGAAGCGCTATCCGTGGACCCCGCGTCCGCGCGTTGTCGTCTGCGTTCCCTCCGGCGTCACGTCGGTCGAGAAGCGCGCTGTCTTTGAGGCCACGATTCAGGCCGGTGCCCGCCAGGCCTATCTGATCGAGGAGCCCATGGCCGCCGCTATCGGCGCCGACCTGCCCGTCGAGGAACCCACCGGCTCCATGGTCATCGACATCGGCGGCGGTACCACCGAGGTCGCTGTTATCGCCATGGGCGGCATCGTCGTCTCGCAGTCCATCCGTATTGCCGGTGACGAGTTCGACCAGGCTATCCTCACGCACGTTCGCGATGCCTACAACCTGGCCATCGGCGAGCGTACGGCAGAGGACATCAAGATCAAGGTCGGCTCCGCCGTGCCGCTCAAGGACGAGCTCGACGTCGAGGTCAACGGCCGCGACGTGATTACCGGTCTGCCCAAGACCGTACGCATCGAGAGCGAGGAGATTCGTCGCGCACTCAACAAGCCGCTCGACGAGATGGCCAAGGCCGTCAAGGACGCACTCGATGCCACGCCGCCCGATCTTGCCTCTGACCTTATGTACTATGGCATATTGCTGACCGGTGGCGGCGCGCTGCTGCGCGGTCTCGACGTGCGCCTGCGCGATGAGACCGGCGTTTCGGTCAACGTCAGCCCCACGGCGCTCGATAACGTCGTTAACGGCTGTGCCCGCGTGCTCGAGGCCAATGCGTTTGATGGCGGCTTCGTCCAGACCAATGCTTAATTTCCAAAAGGTGGATTCCATTTGGCACGATCTTCGGGTTTCTCCACAAATCTGAATACCAAGCGACAATCAACGGGTATGCGCCCGTTGATTGTTTTCAGCCTGATTTCGGTGTTGCTGCTCACGTTTTACATCCGCGAGGGCGAGGCAGGACCGATTCATGCCGTGCGTTCGGGCGTAACGACGATTACCTCGCCGGTGCGCTTTGTGGGCTCGGCTGTGGCGGCCCCCTTCAATGCGATCGGCAACGTGTTCTCTAACCTTACGGCGTCGCAGGACACGCTTGACGAGCTTAAGAAGCAAAATGAGGAGCTGACCTCTAAGGTTGCTGAGCTCTCCGAGGCTCAAAAGACCGCCGAGCGTCTGGAGGGGCTGGTCGGGCTGCAGTCGACCTACAACCTCAAATCGACCGCTGCTCGTATCGTTGGTGCCTCGGGCGATGCCTGGACCTCGACCGTAACCATCGACAAGGGCTCTGCCGACGGCCTTACCATCAACATGCCTGTGACGAGTTCGGCCGGTGTTATCGGCCAGATCATCGAAGTCTCGGCCAAGACGTCCACCGTGCGCCTGATTGGCGACGAGAACTCGGGCGTGTCCGCTATGGTGCAGGACACGCGCGCCCAGGGCATGCTGCAGGGTCAGGCTGACGGCACGCTGCGTCTTGAGTACGTGAGCGTCGACTCCGATGTTAAGGTTGGCGACATTATCGTGACCTCGGGCATTGGCGGTGTGTTCCCCAAGGGTCTACCGCTCGGCACCGTCTCGTCGGTTGAGAAATCGGCAAACGACGTGTACTACACCATTGTGGTGCGCGCTCAGACCACGGCCGAGAACAACGAGGAAGTGCTGGTCATTACCTCGCTGACCGACGAACAGTCGGCCTCGGATGAGGACGTGAGCACGGCCAACAGCACGCCGCAAGGAACGTCGCGCGACGCTGCGACCAAGACGAAGGACGAGAGCTCGGATGACAGTTCCGACACGTCCGAGACGACCGATTCTGGCTCGAACGAATAGGGGGCATGTCCATGGATCTACACGAGCAGGGGATGAGCTCCCGCACGTTTGTAATCGCCGCCATCGTGTGCGTGCTGCTGCAGGCAGGCCTGGCACCGCAGATCTCCATTGCGGGCGGTCGCGTCAACTTCATGATTATCCTGGTGTGCCTAAGCGTGTTCTCGGGCGACCCGACCCGTGCCGTCGTGTGCGGTTTTTGCAGCGGCTTGTTCTATGACCTGTCCGCTGCCGTGCCGGTGGGCGTTATGTCGCTCCTGCTGACCGTGGGTTCTTTTGCCCTGGTGCACAGCGCCGTCGGTCAGACGGGCGGTACCCCGAGTGCGCGCGGCGTCACTGTGGGCGCCTTTGCGCTCGTCATTAATGTGATCTACAGCATCATTTTGCTGTTTATGGGTTTGGAGACGAGCTTTGTCGTGGCGATCTTCGGCCATGCGCTGCCGTCCTCGATCCTGACGGGTCTGGTTGCCATTCCGTTTTTGATGTCCGGCGTCGTGCCGCAGTCCGGCTATGGATTCTCCGCACGTGGCGGACGCCAGACGGGTATGCGCTTTAAGCCCAAGAGCCGCAAGCTCAAATAGGGGAGGCCCGTAGATGTCTTCCCAGATGACGGTTATTATCGCCGGTATCGTGCTGGTTGTGGCCATCGTGGTCGCGCTGGTCATCATGCGTCGAGGCGATTCCCGTTTTACCTACGATACACAGCATGGAACGGCCCCGCGCGCCACCGAGGGCGAGGGCAATACCGCGGCGACCGCCTTTAAGGGCCGCTTTTCCATCCTCACCACGGGTGTGGGCGCGATGTTTGCGGCGCTCGCCGTCAAGCTGTGGGGCATGCAGATGGTCTCATCGGACTATTACGAGAAGCAGGCCAATAGTAATCAGACTCGCACCGTTACAACACCCGCTGTGCGCGGTCGCATCCTCGACCGCAATGGCGTGGCGCTTGTCCAGAACCGTCCCTCACTTGCTGTCGTGGCCTACCGCGACCTTGCCGAGGATGAGGTTCTGGTTCGCCATCTTGCCAACGTGCTTGGAATGCCTTACGTGGCGGTCCTTCGCAATATTCAGGACAATACAGAGGGCGCTCAGAGCCTGCATACCATCGCGACGGACGTCCGTCGCTCCACGGTTGCCTATATCAAGGAACACGCCGGCGAGTTCCCGGGCGTCAAGATTGCCGAGCGTACCGAGCGTCAGTATCCATATGGCGAGACGGCATGCCATATCTTGGGCTATACCGGCACCATTACCTCCGAGCAGCTCGAGGCCCAGAATAAGAAAACCTCTGGCGATGATGATGCTTCTGCTGGCAAGATTACGTACCAGTCGGGCGATATCGTGGGCCAGGCGGGCGTTGAGAGCTACTACGAAAACCTGCTGCAGGGTATTCGTGGCGAGCAGACCGTCAAGGTCGATGCCTCGGGCAATGTGACCGGTCAGGCCGGCGCCGTGCCCGCGAAGGCCGGCTCCGACATTAAGCTCACGCTCGACCTTAAGATCCAACAGGCCTGTGAGACGGCACTGGCGAGCGCTATCGAGCTTGCCAAGACCACTGGCTACAGCAATGCCGGCAACGGCGCTGTGGTGTGTCTCGATCCCAACAATGGCGAGATCCTGGGCATGGCGAGCGAGCCCAAGTTCGATCCGTCCGTCTTTATCGGCGGCGTCTCAAATGACGTGTGGACCGAGCTCAATGATGACAAGGGTTCGCACCCGCTGCTCAACCGCGCCATTAGCGGACAGTACATGTCGGCTTCGACCATCAAGCCGCTCTCGGCACTGGCCGGTCTTGAGTTTGGAACCTACACGTCGGGGCAGACGACCAACTGCACGGGCTATTGGACGGGTCTGGGCAAGTCGTGGGGCAAGTACTGCTGGCTGCATTCCGGCCACGGCACCATGACGCTGCAGTCGGGTATCGCCAACTCGTGCGACCCCGTCTTCTACGACATGGGCAAGGCGTTCTTTTATGACGAGAAACATTCCGAGGGCCTGCAGGAGGTCTTTCGTCGCTGGGGCCTAGGCAAGACCTGCGGTATCGATCTGCCGAGTGAGGGCGCGGGCCGTATTCCCGATGCCGAGTGGAAAGAGTCGTACTTCACCGATGCATCTGCCGAGGACCGCAAGTGGAATGCCGGTGATATGACGAACATTGCCATCGGCCAGGGCGACATCCTGGTGACGCCCCTGCAGATGGCGTGCGCCTATATGGGTCTTGCCAACGGCGGTAAACAGTACGTGCCTCACGTGTTTTTATCTGCCGTGTCGCGCGATGGCGACGGCGATGCCTATAAGTACAACGGCAAGGGCAAGAAGAAGCGCCTGGAGGCCAAGATCAACAGCGATTCGGATTTGGCTCTAGTTCGCAACGGCATGCACGACGTGATTTACACGGCATCGACGTCCCTGGCGGCGCACTTTGGCACCCTGACGCCGCAGGTATACGGCAAGTCGGGCACGGGCGAGAAAAGTGGCGAGGACGAATACGCGTGGTTCTGCGCCTATGCACCGGCCGATGATCCCAAGTATGTCATCGCTACTGTTCTGGAGCAGGGCGGCGGCGGCTCAGATACCGCGATGCATGTCGTACGCGACGTGCTCGGCGTGATTTATGACGAGCCCGATACCTCTTCGGCCTCGGGCGATTCCTCGGTTCGATAGGAGGTTGCGATGGATTTTTCTCCGGCGGATCTGTTCCGTTCAACTAAGACCGGCTCTCGCAGCAGCCTGGACCGCGTCAACAAGCAACTTTCGGCCTCGCGCGGCACGTTTCGCCAAAAGGTGCATATCGGTGTGCTCGTGGCTACTGTGGCGCTCGTCGCCTACGGTGCCATCATTATCTGGTCGGCTTCGCAGTTTAAGGCCGATGCCTCGTTCTCACGCCATCTGCTGGGAATTGGCATCGGAGCGGTGCTGGCGGTGCTGGTCTGGCGTACCGATCTGCGCGGTATTTCCAATTTCTCGACAGCGTTGCTCGTCATCGACCTGATCGTGATCCTCTCGCCCAAGATTCCGGGTCTGTCCTATACGGGCGGTCTGGGCATGACGGGCTGGATCAAGATTCCCGGTATCGGCTTGACATTCCAGCCGGTTGAGCTTGCCAAGCTCATCACCATCTTCTTTATTGCTACGCTTGGATCGCAGTATAACGGCCGCATCGATACCGTTCGCGACTACGTCAAGCTCTGTGGCATGCTGTCCATTCCGTTTTTGGCCGTCGTCGCCATGGGCGATCTGGGCTCGGGCCTGGTCGTGCTGGTTTCGGGCGCCATCGTCATTTGTATGAGCGGTGCACGCCGCGAATGGGTGCTGTCGACCCTGGCCCTGCTCGTGGGCCTGGTGGCCCTCGTCCTGGCGCTCGATTCGGTCTTTGATTCGTTGCTCGGCCACGATGTGCTCATCAAGCAGTATCAGATGAACCGTCTGACGGTCTTTATCGACCCCGATAATGCCGATTCGGACGATGCCTACAACCTGCAGCAGTCGCTTATCGCCGTTGGCTCGGGCGGCTTCTTTGGTAAGGGTTTGGGCCATGCGACGCAGTCAGCCGGCGGCTTTCTGCCTGAGTTCCACACCGACTTCGTCTTCGCCTTTCTGTCCGAGACCTTTGGCTTTTGTGGCTCCTTTTTGCTGCTGTGCTTGTACGTGCTGCTGATCTTTTCGACGATTCGCGTCGCCTTTAAGTGTGAGTCGCTGTTTTTGCGTCTTTCGTGTGTGGGCATCGTTGGCATGTGGGCGTTCCAGACCTTCGAAAACATCGGCATGTGCATCGGCATGATGCCGATTACCGGTATTCCGCTACCGTTTATTAGCTTCGGTTCGTCTTCGATGATGATTCAGCTGCTGACGGTGGGTATCGTACAATCCATATGGCGGCATCGTTCGGGCGCCGCGTAACCGCTGGAGGGGTTTGCTATGAAAATTCCCGTAGATAAGCTGACCCGCGCTTTTAAGATGGGCGCGTCCGTTAAGAAGGATTCCGATACGCCGGTGCGCGTCTCGGTCTATCTGGATTCGTCCGCCTCGCGCTTTCTGGCCGAGACGGTGCGTGACGCCTTTGTGCCGCAGACGACCTCGGGTATTGTGCGCGTCGAGCGTCTGGGGGAGGAGCGAATTGCTCCAAAGACCGATACCGATGTGGTGCTGGTGCTCTCGTGTGGTTCCGACCGCTTGGAGAGTGCCGTGCAGGAGCTCGTGATCGCCGGCGCGCCCGTGTGCGTGCTTGCCGAGTCTGCTGTGGAGGTGCCGTTTATCGAGGAGTCCACGCCCATGCTCGGCGTGGTAGCGGCAACCGATAAGACGTATCTGCTCGAGACGCTTGCCCGCTGGATTCTCGATCGCACCGACAAGGAAACGGCTTTTGCGGCGAACTTTGCCTTTATGCGTATCGCGGCGGCCAATCGTATCATCACCTCGTGCGCGCTTACCAATATGGCGACCGGTGCTCTGGTGTTTTTGCCGGGCGCCGATTATCCCGTTATGGCGCTGGCGCAGGTGGGCATGCTCTTTGAGCTCGCTGCCGTCTTTGGACGCGGCATTAAGCCTGAGCGCGGCTACGAGGTCGCGGGCGTGCTTGCCGGCGGTCTTGTGATCCGCGCGGTCACCCGCGCACTCGTCAAGCAGACGCCGCATATTGGGTTTGTCGTCAAGGCGCTCACTGCTGCCGCGGGCACCTATGGCATGGGCCGTGCGCTCGTTTCGCTCTACGAGCGCGATGTCGACTACAGCCGTGCCAACGAGGTGGTCACTGCCACGTTCTCCCGCGTTCGCGATCTGGTGACCACCGTCGCGGGCGCTACCCGTCCTATGGCGTCCTATCAGGACGCATCAGATCTCGCTGCTTAGGGGTTTTCCGTTGCGCGTTCCGTACCAAGATTGTTTTCATTTAATTGAGCCGTTGCTCGCCAAGGTCGAGAAGCCGAGTCGCTATATCGATCACGAGTGGGGCACGCTTTCCAAGGCCGATGCCGACTACCGTTGCTGCCTGATCTACCCGGATGTGTACGAGGTTGGTCTGCCCAACCAGGGTATCGCCATCCTCTACAACATCCTTAACCAGGCCGAGGGCATCTCCTGCGAGCGTGGCTATGTGCCGTGGCCCGATATGGGTGACGCTATGCGCGAGGCAGGCATTCCGCTGCTCTCGCTCGAGGGTGCAGCGCCGGTCGCTTCGTTTGATATCGTCGGTCTGCATGTGCCGCACGAGATGGCGGTGACGAACTTCCTCGAGGCACTCGACCTCGCTGGCATTCCGCTGTTAGCGGCCGACCGAGGTGAAGACGACCCCATCATCATCGCCGGCGGTCCCTCAGTGTACAACCCCGAGCCGTACGCGGCCTTCTTCGATGCCATCCTCATCGGTGAGGGCGAGGAATCGCTGCTCGAGACCTGCCAGCTGCATCGCCGCCTGCGTGACGAAGGGGTCCCGCGCGCGCAGATTGTCGAGCAGCTTGCATCCATTGCCGGCAACTACGTGCCGTCGCTCTATGAGGTTCGTCACGACGAACCCTGCTCGCCGCATGGCTACACCGTGCCGCGTGAAGGCAAGGATGCGCCGACCGTGGTCTACAAGCGCGTCGTCGAGGATTTCGGCGCCACGAATCCGCTGTCGCAGTCGTGCGTGCCCTATGCGCAGTTGGTTCATGACCGCCTGTCTATCGAGATCCTGCGCGGCTGCGCCCGCGGCTGTCGTTTTTGTCAGGCTGGCATGACGTATCGCCCGGTACGCGAGCGCTCGGCCGACCAGATCGTCTCGTCGGTGATTCAGGGTCTGGAAAAGACCGGCTATGACGAGGTGTCGCTGACCTCGCTCTCCACGACCGACCACTCCTGCATTCGCGACGTGCTCGGCAGGCTCAACCGTCGCCTGGAGGATACGGGTATTCGCGTGTCTATTCCGTCGCAGCGCCTGGATTCGTTTGGCGTGGATATGGCCGAGTCGGTTGCTGGCGAAAAGAAGGGCGGCCTGACGTTCGCGCCCGAGGCCGGCAGCCAGCGCATGCGCGACATCATTAACAAGAACGTGACCGAGGAGGACCTGGACCGTGCGGCCAAGGCGGCCTTCGAGGCCGGCTGGAACCGCATGAAGCTCTACTTTATGATGGGCCTTCCCGGCGAGCGCGACGAGGACATCGTGGCCATCGCCAATCTGGCCGATCACTTGCTGGAGCTCGGTCGTTCCGTGGTGCCCAAGGCTCGTCGCGGCTCGATCTCGGTGTCGATCTCGGTTTCTGTCTTTATCCCCAAGGCTGCCACGCCGTTCCAGTGGTGCCCGCAGCTCGACTACGACGACGTCAAGCGTCGCCAGAAGCTGCTTGTCACGAGCGTTCGCAACCGTGCCGTCCGCGTGCATTACCACGATGCCGAGACCTCGCTCATCGAGGCCGCGCTGTCCCGCGCCGGTCGTGACATGACGCCCGTCATTATCGATGCTTGGCGCGCGGGCTCTCGCTTTGACGCCTGGGTAGAGCATTTCTCGCTCGATAACTGGAAGGAGGCTGCTGCCAAAAACGGCATCGACCTCAATGAGCTCGTGCACCTGCCCTACGAGTTGGACTGGCGTCTGCCGTGGGAGCATGTGAGCCCCGGCTGCACGCGCGGCTTCCTCGAGCGCGAGTACCGTCGCTCGCTCGAGGGCGTCACGACTCCCGACTGCACCCGCACGTCGTGTACCGGCTGCGGTATCTGCCCCACGCTCCACGCCAAGAATGTATTGATGGGTGATCGCGCATGAGTGAGCGCCTGACCGACAACCCCTCGCTCTTTAGGCTTCGTGTTCGCTATGGCAAGCGCGATCGCCTTAAGTACCTGGGCCATCTCGAAGTAATCCATACCATTGAGCGTATCGTGCGCCGTGCGGGACTTCCCTATGCCGTCACGCAGGGCTTCTCTCCGCACATGCGCGTGGGCTTCTCTTCGGCGCTACCGGTTGGCACGTCGTCGACCTGCGAGTGGTATGACCTGTTTATGACCGAGTTCGTGGCGCTCGACGAGGCATTTGGGCGCCTGTCTGCGGCGTCTCCGGCCGATCTGGCGCCCATCGAGGCGGCGTACATCGACGTGCGCACGCCGGCGTTGACGGCGCAGCTCACGCGCCTGTCGTATCGCATCGACCTGCACTTGGATCCCGAGGCGCCCGTAAGCGCCGACGAGGTGCGTCGTGCGATCGACACGTTGCGCGCGGACCATGGCATCGACTACGCGCGCGGAAAAAAGAGCAAGCGCTTGGATTTGGATCACACGCTCGTTGGCTATGAGCTCACGGCGGGGGAGCGCCCGGACCATTTGGTACTCATGCTCGACACCCATGCCGACAACGAGGGCTCCATGCGTCCGGAAATTTTGCTTTCCGCTGCTGATGTTTTGTTGCAGGGCTTGACCCCGGGCGTGGATGCACCTATTGTTTCCACCGGTATGCAAGACCTCGTGACCATCTGCTCCTACGATGTCGAGCGTCAGAATCAAGCATGCGAGGACGACGAGGGCCGACTCGTCAGCCCCATACCTGTGCGAACTTGTGGATTTGCTCCACATACTCGTTGACGGGGGTATTTTCGCCTGCTACTATATTCGGCTGTTGCACTAACTGATGCATGAAGGGCAAGTAAACATGTACGCAATCGTTAACACGGGCGGCAAGCAGTACAAGGTCGCCACCGACGATGTCATCACCGTCGAGAAGATCGAGGGCAATGAGGGCGACAAGGTCACCCTGCCGGTTATCTTCCTCAACGATGGTAAGAAGATCGTCACCGATCCCGACAAGCTGGCCAAGGCCAAGGTTACCGCTCAGATCGTTGAGCAGTTCAAGGGCGAGAAGCAGCTGGTCTTCAAGTTCCACAAGCGTAAGCGCTATCGTCGTCTGAAGGGTCACCGTCAGCAGCTCACCAAGCTGAAGATCGTGAAGGTCCAGGCTACGTCCCGCGCCAAGAAGGCTGTCAAGGCAGAGGCCGAGGCTGTTGCCGAGGCTCCCGTCGCCGAGTAGATTACACTCGTAACGAAAGAGTAGGTATACACAATGGCACACAAAAAAGGACTCGGTTCCTCCCGTAATGGCCGTGACTCCCGCGGTCAGCGCCTTGGCACGAAGCGCTTCGCCGGCCAGACGGTAACCACGGGCACGATTCTCGTCCGTCAGCACGGCACGCACATCCACCCGGGTGAGAACGTTGGCCGTGGCAAGGACGACACGCTGTTCGCGCTGGTCGACGGTACCGTTGAGTTCCACAAGGGTATCAAGCACAGGGTCAGCGTACGCCCGCTCGCGAACGCGTAATTCACCCTTCATAGAGCACATATGTGGGAGGCACTTGAGTTTTAGGATTCAAGGGTCTCCCTCTTTTTTGTAGGAGGCGATTCTGTTGTCACAGTTCACCGATATCAGCCGCATCAACGTGTGCGGCGGCGACGGCGGAGCCGGATGCATGTCGTTTAGGCGCGAGGCATTTGTCCCCAAGGGCGGCCCCGATGGCGGCGACGGCGGTCGTGGCGGCAATGTCGTCATCCAGGCCGATGCTCAGCTGTCTTCGCTGATCGATTACCGCTTTAAGCATCACTTCTGCGCCGAGCGCGGCACGCACGGGCAGGGTGCCCGTCGTAACGGTAAGAGCGGCGAGGACCTGATTCTCAAGGTCCCTATGGGTACCGTGGTGCGCGAGCTCGACCCCGAGACGCAGACCCCGATGTTCGAGATTGCCGATCTGGTACACGATGGCGAGCGCGTTGTCGTGGCGCCCGGTGGCGCCGGCGGCCTGGGCAATACCCACTTTGTGACATCGGTGCGCCGTGCGCCCGCGTTCGCCCAGCTGGGCGAGCCGGCCGAGGAGCACTGGATCGAGCTCGAGATGAAGCTCATGGCCGATGCCGCGCTCGTGGGCTTCCCCTCGGTGGGTAAGTCATCGCTCATCGCGCGCATGAGCGCCGCCCGTCCCAAGATTGCCGACTACCCGTTTACCACGCTCGTGCCGAACCTCGGCATGGTGCGTGCCGGCGAATATTCTTACGTCGTTGCCGACGTCCCCGGTCTTATCGAGGGCGCGAGCGAGGGCAAGGGCCTGGGTCACCAGTTCCTGCGCCACATTGAGCGTACGGCCCTGATCATGCATGTCGTCGACATGACGGGCGGTTTTGAGGATCGCGATCCGGTTGAGGACTATCGCATCATCAACCGCGAGCTCGAGCAGTATGGCGCCGAGCTTTCGGAGCGTCCGCAGATCGTTGTCGCCAACAAGTGCGACGCGCCGGGCACGGCCGACAAGATTGCCGACCTCAAGCGCGCGGCGCTCGACGATGGACATATGTTCTTTGCCGTGTCTGCCGTGACGGGCGCCGGTCTCAATACGTTGATGCTTGCCGTAGGTGAGCAGGTGGCCAAGCTCCGCGCCGAGCTGGCGGTCTCCGATGAACCGGTCGTTCTGCGCGACGATGAGTGGGAGCGCCGTCGCCTGCAGCGTGAGAAGCGTTTTCGCATTGTCCAGGAAGAGCCCGGTGCCTTCCGCGTGGTCGGTCGTGCCATCGAGCGCATGGTCATTCAGACCGACTGGGAAAATGAGGAGGCCGTCATTTACCTGCAGCATAAGTTTGCGCGTATGGGTGTTGACGACGCGCTCGAGAAGGCCGGTTGCCGTGCGGGCGACGAGGTTCGCATTTGCCAGCGCGCCTTTGACTTTGAGGGCGCCGAGGACTTCTCGGAATACGAGGAGGAGCTTGAGGATGCTGGCGAGGACGTTGCCGTTGAGGCCATTGACGTAACTGATGCTGCGGATGAGGGCGTCGAGGTTGTCGATGCGGTGGATGCCGCGGACGATGCCGAGACCTCGGAGGGCGAGTAAGCCATGTCGCTGCGCGGTGGAATCGGTCTGCCCGAGCTTCCTCTAGAGGACGGGCAGGAGTTTAGGCTCGGCATTATGGGTGGCACCTTTGATCCCATCCATTACGGGCACCTGGTGACCGCCGAGCAGGCGCGTGAGTCGCTCGACTTGGACGCTGTGCTCTTTATGCCGGCGGGCTCTCCCGCCTTTAAGCTTGACAAGCCGGTGACGCCTGCCGAGGACCGTTATGCCATGACGGTCCTCGCCACCGCCGCGAACCCGGCCTTTTTGGCGAGTCGGTTCGAGATCGACCGTCCGGGCGTAACCTACACGGCCGATACGCTTCATGCCCTTCGCGACTTTTATCCGCCGCAGGTAAAGCTCTACTTTATTACGGGCGCCGACGCGATTATCGATATCGTGACCTGGCATGATGCCGAACGAATCGCTGAGCTTGCTACCTTTATTGCGGCGACACGACCGGGCTTTGATATCGATACGGCGCGTGCCCGAATCAAAGAGTCGGGGCTGCCGTTCGACGTGCGCTATATTCAGATTCCGGCGCTGGCGATCAGCTCGACGAACATCCGTAAGCGAGTCGCCCGCGGCATGAGCGTGCGCTATCTTACGAGCGAGTCTGTGCTCGGCTACATTCGCAAGCGCGGTTTGTATGTCGATCTGGGCCAAGAAGATTTTGAGTGATGGGGGTCTACGTTGTCGGTAGAGGATCAGTTTGAGGGCGATGAGCGCGCGCTGCTCAAGCGCATTCAAGAGCTGCTCGATGTCCGCATGAAGGATAAGCGCAAGCGCTATGTGCATTCGCTGGGTGTTGCCGAGACCGCACTTCATCTGGCCGATGTCTACGGCGTTGACCGCTTTGATGCCGCTGCCGCCGGCCTGATCCATGACTGGGACAAAGTGCTCTCCGACGACGAGCTGGTCACGCGCGCTCTGCATTACGGCATTAAGATTGCCGGCTCTCCTTCCGCCGCGACGCCGCTTTTGCATGGCCCTGTTGCCGCCTATGAGCTTCCGCAGCTTTTCCCCGAGTTGTCGCCGGCCGTTTTCCAGGCTGTCGACCGTCACACCGTGGGTGCCTGCGACATGACGCCGCTCGATATGGTGGTCTTTGTGGCCGATGCCATCGAGCCCAACCGCCACGGCGACTATGCGCATGCGCTGCGCAAGATGGTGGGGGAGTCGACGCTCGATGAGTTGTTCTTCTCCTGTTTTGCGCAGGGTCTGGTCTATGTGATCCAGTCCGGGCGCTATCTTTATCCCACGGCTATTTCGATTTACAACCATTACGCCCAGCTACGCTAGCTCGGGTGCGTCTAGAAAGAGGTATTCCATGGCCGACGAGACCATGACCGACGAGCAGATTCTTGAAGGTGTGGAGCACAAGAGCTTCGTTGCCACGTCCGACCGCACTGCCGCCTCGCTGTCCGCGAGCGGTGTCGCCGCCGAGGATGTCGCCCGCGCCGCCGCGCAGGCCGCCTACGACAAGAAGGGCGAGGACGTGCAGGTGCTCGACCTGACCGAGCTTTCCGATGTGTGCGACTACTTTGTGCTCGCCACCGGTACCAACAACCGCCAGGTCGATTCGATCGTCGACGAGATTGAGGAGAAGGTCGCCGAGGCTTGCGGCGAGCATCCGTTCTCCATCGAGGGCCGCGAGCAGAAGACCTGGATGCTCATGGACTATGGTTCGGTTGTCGTCCACGTCTTCACTCCCGAAGCGCGCGACTTCTACCGTCTCGAGAAGCTCTGGGGCGACGCCCCCCAGCTTCCCCTCAACCTCCTCTAAATGATTTTTCTGGGACGGGGATAAAATAATCATTGCTACCGTTTGCCGAACCGCTCACCTTTGTTGGGCGGTTCGGCCTTTTTCTTCCTTTCCTTTTGTATGCTGTGACTACTGCATCCTTGGAAGGGAGGGTTTCGATGACTCGTGTTGCCCGTGCGTTGTCCGAACTCGGCCATTATCACGTCATGCTCAAGGGCTGTGCTGGTCAGCTGATCTTCGAAGACGATGACGATCGCCTTTATTTTCTCAATCTATTGAATAGACGATTTACGTCCGCTCATATTCGTCTTCTTGCCTGGTGCCTCATGGACAATCATGTTCACCTGCTATTTGATGATCTCGATAATCAGATGAGCGTTGCTATGCATGCGATTGATACGGCATATGCGAAACACTTCAATCAAAAAACCGGCCGCCGCGGACCGGTGTTCCAGGAACGATTCAAGAGTGTGATCATTTCTGACGACAAACAGCTGCTCCGTTGCGTCCGATACATACACGACAATCCTGCAAAAGCAGGTATTTCTTCTGCTCCTCTGTATCGCTGGAGCAGCTTCCATGAGTATTTCTCTCATCCCGAAATTTGTGATTGTGAAGGTATTCTCAATCTGTTTGGGGGTACGGAAGCGTTTTATCTTTCGAGTACCGACGGCAAGCCTAATCCCTATTTTATGCCCGAAGGTAAGCATATCTCCGATATGGATGCGCTGGAAGTTGCCCGGGCTCTTTTGGCTCCGCATGAGCCTTATCAGCTTAAAACTTTGCCGAAATCAGAGCGAAATCGTCTTCTGGCAGTGTTGAGGCATCGGGGGTTTACGATTGACCAGATTTCGCGTCTGACGGGAATTGGGACCAATATCATTCAAAGGGCGAAATGACGCTCCAAATGATTAAAAAATCCCCGTCCTAGAATAATCATTCGCAGCTGCCCGCCTTTCTTTTTGCTTAAGGGGCTAATCGTTGAAGCGGGATTGGCGGCCGAAGGATAGGGCGGTGTCGCCGAACTTGTCTCGGACGGCGTCGATAGCGACCGAGAGGTCGCGACGGTCGCTCGATTGGGCTCCGCGGTCGTCGATCTCGCAGAACAGGTCAGTCTGGATGCCGCCCTGATGGTCAAAGTCGCTCATGCCGATGCCTGCTAAGCGAACGTGCATTCCTTCCTGCCAGATGTTGTCGAGCAGATCGAGTGCAACCGCCACGAAGATGTTCTCATCGTCGGTCGGATGAGGCAGCCGGCGCTGTGCCGTACGCCCGCTGCCATACGAATACTTAAGCTTGAGCGTTACCGTGGCACCCGTCAGCCCCTGACGGCGCAGACGGCGTCCCACTGACTCTCCCAACAGCGCAATCGCCGCCTCAATATCCCCACGCTCAGTCAAATCCTTCGCAAAGGTGTGCTCATTGCTCACCGATTTAACTTCACGTTCTTCATCCAGACTGGTGACCTCGGATACTTCGAGCCCCAAAGCACGTTGACGCATGCGCTCGCCATTCACGCCAAAGATTGCAGCCAGGGTGGACTCTGGCGCGCGTGAAAGCTCGCCGAGTGTATAGATGCGCATGCGGCGCAATCGCTCCTCGGCAGAACGCCCGATTCCGCTCATGGCGGACACGGGCAGCGCGGCCAAAAACCGCTGTTCCGTACCGGGGCGCACAATGGTCAGACCAAACGGCTTGTCACGCTCGCTTGCTATTTTGGCCACGGTCTTGTTGCACCCAACGCCGATGGAGCACGTCACCCCCAGCGCCGCAACGCGGTCGCTTATGCGCCGCGCTACCAGTAGCGGATCTTCGGGCGCAAACCGGCCCGGTGTGATATCGATAAAGGCCTCGTCGATGGATACGCGTTCAACGCGGGGGGTCTCGTCGGCGAGAATCGCCATGACCTGCGCGCTCACTTCACGGTAGCGATCAAAGTGTCCGTGCGTCCAAATGGCCTGCGGGCACAGGCGCCGCGCCTCGGCCGAGGCCATGGCAGAATGCACGCCAAAGCGACGTGCCTCGTACGAACACGTGGACACGACGCCGCGCGACTCGGCGTCTCCGCCCACGATGAGCGGCTTTCCGCGCCATTCGGGATGATCGAGCATCTCCACGCTCGCAAAAAATGCATCGAGGTCCATCAGGCCCACCGCTGGACCCGTCCAGGGCGGCGGCGTGACGCCCGCAGCATCCTCATAACCGTATGTATGTTCGCGTCTTTCCATGTCATGAGTATACCGCGCAGCTCATGTGGGGTGCGTGTATGTGCTTGCAAATCGCGAATTCTTGTCTAAGATATGGATTTGCCCTCGACTACACCGAAGAAGTTGGTCTCACGGACTTCACCTGCCCGCGTCGATGGCGTATTATGTTCAACTGTTTGTTTGTAGTTGCAGCCTAAAGCTGCTTGGTTGGAGGAGTTTCCTTTGGCAGTCAAGATTCGCCTTGCTCGTCACGGCGCTAAGAAGCGTCCGTACTACCGTGTCGTCGTCGCCGATTCCCGCGCCCCGCGTGACGGTCGTATCATCGAGGAGGTTGGCCGCTACAACCCGATGACCGCCCCCAAGACCATCAACCTCGACCTCGAGAAGATCGCCGACTGGCAGTCCAAGGGCGCTCAGCTCACCGACGCCGTCGCCGCTCTGGTCAAGGCCGCCAACGAGGGCGAGAAGACCGAGACCGTCGTCAAGAAGTCCAAGAAGCAGCTCGCCAAAGAGGCCGAGGCCGCTAAGGCTGCCGCTGAGGCCGCTGAGGGCGCCGAGGAGTAAATCGTGCCTGAGGTTGACGCTGCACAGCTCGAGGGTGAGGCAATGCTCTCAGATCGCATCGCCGATCTCGTCGAATATCTCGTTGTTCAGATCGTCGACGACCCGGATTCCGTGAGCCTCGAGGTCATCGATGGCGACGACGCCTCCACGATTGAGGTTTCGGTTGCCGAGGATGACGTCGCTAAGGTCATCGGCCGTCGTGGCCGTACCATCAAGGCCATTCGCACGCTCGCCCGTGCACTGGCCGCTCGCCTCGACACTGCTGTCGAGGTAGAGGTTCTGGGCTAGGACCTTGAGGTCCCAGTACAAAAACATCGCCCGTGTGGTCAAGCCGCACGGAAGGAAGGGGGAGGTCCTCGCGCAGCCGCTGCGGGGGCTTCCTTCTGTATTGGAGCCGGGTATGCGTGTCGCCTTGACGCCGCCGGCGCTCAAGCGCGACCGTTTTTGCACGGTCGTGTCCGTCACCGATACGGGCGATGGCGATCTGGTCTTATTTGAGGGCATAGACGACTTGACGGCCGCCGAGGGCATCACCGGATGCTACGTGCTGGCCAATCGTGACGACTTCGAGCTCGATTCGCTCGACGCCGCCTATACCGACCTTATGGGTCGCGAGGTGACCGACGAGCGCTTTGGTTCGCTCGGCACGATTGTCGAGATCATGTCGACGCCCGCCAACGATGTTTGGGTTGTCGAGGGCGATCGGTACGGCGAGGTGCTGATTCCCGTGATCGAGCAGGTTGTGCTCGATCTTCCCGACACAGGAACAATTTCCGTCCACGTTATGGACGGCTTGATCGATATGGACAAGTAGGGAGGACAGCATGCTGATTGAGACCCTTTCGGTCTTTCCCGAGATGTTTGAGCCCGTCATGTCCACGTCGATTTTGGGCCGCGCCCGCAAGGCCGGCCTTTTTGATTTTAAGGCGTATAACCTGCGCGACTGGACGCACGATCGTCATCGTACCGTCGATGACGAGCCCTACGGCGGCGGGCAGGGCATGCTCATGAAGGTCGAGCCCATCGCCGAGGCCATCGAGGCCATCAGCTCCGAGGGCCCCAAGCCCACCGTGGTGTTCTTCACCCCCTGCGGCGAGCCCTTTACGCAGCATGTGGCCGAGCGCCTGCTCAAAAGCGAGCGCCTGCTGTTTGTGTGCAGCCGTTACGAGGGCGTCGACGAGCGTGCATATGCGTATGCCGATGAGCGTCTGTCGATCGGCGACTACGTGCTCACGGGCGGCGAGCTGCCCGCTATGGTCGTGGCCGATGCCGTCGTACGGCTTATTCCCGGAGCCTTGGGCGACGAGATGAGCAACGTGGACGAGTCCTTCTCGACCGCCGAGGACGGCGGCCTGCTCGAGTACGCGCAGTACACCCGCCCCGCCGAGTTTAATGGCGTGGGAGTACCTCCAGTACTCGTAAGCGGCGACCACGCCAAGGTCGATGCCTGGCGTCGTAAGAACGCCATCGAGCGTACCTGTCGTTGGCGTCCCGATCTTATTGAGACGGCTCACCTTACGCCCGAGGAGCGCGCGTACGCGCAAGAGATTCTGGACGCATCGTATTCGCAGAGCGAGGAGTGAGAATGGTCCCATCGCAGCATTCCGTGCTAAAGGGTGCGTTTGAGTGGGTCGTGGTTGTCGCGATCGCACTGGTTGCCACCTTCTTGATTCGCTCGTTTGTGGTCGAACCCTTTGTGGTACCCACCGGTTCCATGGAGTCCACGATCGAGATCGGCGACCAGATTCTGGCGCAGAAGGTGACGCTCGAACTCGGACAGCCCGTCAAACAGGGCGATATCGTGGTGTTCCACAACCCCGATGGCACCTCCGAGCATGATGTTCTTGTCAAGCGTGTTATTGCCACGGCCGGCCAGACGGTCGACCTTCAGGACGGCAAGGTGGTCGTTGACGGCCAGGCGCTCGACGAGGACTACACGACCGGCATGAGCTGGCCGCTTTCGGTCCAGGCTCCCGGCGCTCAGGTAAGCTATCCCTACACCGTTCCCGACGGGTGCGTGTGGGTGATGGGCGACAACCGCGAAAACTCTGCCGACTCACGCTACTTTGGTCCCGTCGATCGCTCTGATTTGATCGCTGTGGCGCTTGTGCGCTACTGGCCGCTCAACCGCATCGGCGCTATCGACTAAAAACCGCTATAGTACAGTACCTAACCGTGTAATCGTTTCGACGAGGGGATATTAGAGGCATGAACGCTTCATCGCTTTCCTTCCAAGACATCATCCTGCGCCTCCAGCAGTACTGGGGCGAGCAGGGCTGCGTCATTATGCAGCCCTATGACTCCGAGGTCGGTGCCGGTACCTTCCATACCGCGACCACGCTGCGCTCGCTCGGTCCCGCCGAGTGGCGCACCTGCTATGCGCAGCCCTGCCGCCGTCCCGCCGACGGCCGCTACGGCGAGAACCCCAACCGCATGCAGCACTACTATCAGTTCCAGGTGCTCATCAAGCCTTCTCCGGTTAACGCCCAGGAGCTCTACCTGGGGTCTCTTGCCGCTATCGGTCTGGACCCCAACGACCATGACGTCCGCTTTGTCGAGGACGACTGGGAGAGCCCGACGCTCGGCGCCTGGGGCCTTGGCTGGGAGGTCTGGCTCAATGGCATGGAGGTCACGCAGTTTACGTACTTCCAGCAGGTGGGCGGCATCGAGGTCGACCCCGTGCCCGTCGAGATCACCTACGGCCTGGAGCGTATCGCCATGTACGCCCAGGGCGTTAACTCGGTCTACGACCTGGTGTGGAGCTACCTGCCCGACGGCACTCCCATGACCTATGGCGACGTGTTCCTCGAGAACGAGCGCGAGTTCAGCGCCTACAACTTTGAGGTTGCCAACGTCGAGATGATGCGTCAGAAGTTTGACGACTACGAGGCCGAGTGCCACTCCTGTCTGGAGCGCAAGCTGCCGCTACCGGCGTACGACTGCGTCATGAAGTGCAGCCATGCCTTCAACCTGCTCGATGCCCGCGGCGCGTTGTCCGCGGTCGAGCGTGCCAACTACATCCTGCGCGTCCGCGCCGTCGCCAAGGCGTGCTGCGAGGCCTACATGGCCGAGGTCGCCGGAGTCAACGAGAATGCCGACCAGGAAGGCGAGGTGGCGTAAGCCATGGCAGACGCTAAGGATTTCCTGTTTGAGATCGGTACGGAGGAAATGCCCTCCGCGCCGCTGAACAATGCCGTCAAGCAGCTTGGCACCATGATCGCCAAGGGCCTCGATGAGGCCGGTCTGGCCCACGGCGAGGTCCGCGTGATCTCGAGCCCGCGCCGCCTGGCTGCGCTCGTTGCCGACGTCGCCACCGCGACCGACGAGGTTCACGAGGTCAAGCGCGGCCCCGCGGCCAACATCGCCTTCGATGCCGACGGTAACGCCACCAAGGCCGCCCAGGGCTTCGCCCGCAAGTGCGGTGTGGCTGCCGAGGATCTGGTCCGTCGCGAGGACACCGACGGCCGTGAGTACGTCTTTGCCGAGAAGAACATCCCTTCCGCCCCGGCCACCCCGATCCTGACGGCCCTGTGCGAGAAGACTATCGCTGGCCTGCAGTGGCCCAACTACCGCTCTCAGCGCTGGGGTCACGAGCATGCGACCTTTGTTCGTCCGGTCCGCTGGATCTGCTGCCTTCTGGGCGAGGACGTTGTGCCCGTGTCGTTTGCCGACGTGACGAGTGGCAACACCACGCGTGGTCATCGCGTGCTTGGCCCTGGCGACCATGTGGTTGCCAGCCCCGCCGTCTACGAGCAGGTGCTCGAGGACGCCGGTGTGCTTTCTGCCGAGCGTCGTCGTGAGGCCATCCTCGCCGGTATCGCCGAGGTCGAGGCTGCCCGTCCCGGCTGCCATGTCGATACGCCCAAGAAGGTCTTTGAGGAGGTCATTAACCTCTGCGAGTGGCCGACGGTGCTCGTCGGTACCTTCGATGAGGAGTTTCTCAAGGTCCCGCACGAGATTATCTGCGAGTCCATGCTCACCAACCAGCGCTACTTCCCGATCTATGACGGCGAGGGCAAGCTCACGCGTGAGTTCGTGGTCGTTTCCAACAGCAAGCCCGAGAATGCCGAGCGCGTGATTGACGGCAACGAGCGCGTCGTGCGCGCCCGTCTGGACGACGCAAAGTTCTTCTACGAGGAGGACCTGAAGATCTCCCTCGACGAGTTCCGCGAGCGTCTGGCCAAGGTCGCCTTCCAGGAGAAGCTCGGTAGCGTGCTCGCCAAGTCCGAGCGCATTGAGCAACTCGCGCTTGCCATCGCTCGCGAGGCCCATCTGGGCGCCCACCTGGCCGCCGACGCTGCTCGCGCCGCGCACCTGTGCAAGGCCGACCTGGTGTCTAACGCCGTCGTCGAGTTTACGAGCCAGCAGGGCGTGATGGGCGGTTATTACGCGACCGCGATGGGGGAGAACGACGAGGTCGCCCACGCCATTCGCGATCACTATCGTCCCCGCTTTGCCGGTGACGAGCTGCCCGAGGGCACCGCTGGCTGCATCGTGGCCTGTGCCGACAAGCTCGATACCATTGCCGGTATCTTTGCCATCGGCGAGCCCCCGACCGGCTCCTCCGACCCCTATGCGCTGCGTCGTGCCGCTATCGGCATCATCAACATCCTGCGCGACCGTCTGCCGATCGACCCCACGTCGCTTATCGACTTCGCCCTCGAGCTCTATGGCGAGCAGGGCATTGAGTTCGACGCCGCCGAGGTCGCCCAGCAGGTTCGTGACTTCTTCCATGGCCGCCTGGTGAGCATGGCCCGCGACGAAAAGATCCCGGCCGATACCGTTGCCGCCGTCTCCGCGGTGCACATCATCGCTCCGTCCGTCTTCTTCGCCCGCTGCGCCGCCCTCGACGAGGCCCGCAAGAACGACGCCGAGACGTTCGACAACCTTGCGACCGCCTATGCTCGCGCCGCGCATATCTCCAAGCCCGAGCTGGGCGTGGAGTACGACCGCAGCCTGATGGGCGAGGTCGAGCTTGCGCTCGCCGACGCCTCCGAGGCTGCTCAGACCGCTGTCGATGCCGCCCTTGCTACCGAGGATTATCCGGCCGCATTTGCTGCCCTCGCCGCCCTGCGCGCGCCCATCGACCGTTTCTTCGACGAGGTCATGGTCATGGACAAGGACGAGCAGCTCCGCGATAATCGCCTTAAGCTGCTCAACCGCTTCGAGGCCGTTTTCTCCGGCATCGCCAACATCGGTGAGCTTGCTCGTAAAAAGTAAGCCAGCCTGCGCGTAAGCGCAAAAGGAGCCCCGCATGGATTGCCCGGTCACCGCTCGTCCCACCGTTATCGTTATCTCCGACTCGCTCGGTGATACCGCTTGTGAGGTGGTGCTTGCGGCGTCCGGGCAATTTGATGAAGGGGCTTTTCGTTTGTTGCGCCTGCCCAAGGTGACCTCGGTGGAGCAGGTGGAGTCGTTTGTGGGCCCGCGCGTCGATGCCGACCATCGCGATATTGCCGTGTTTCACACCATTGTCGATCCGGCGCTTCGCGCCCGCGTGCTCGATTACCTGGGCATGCTGCATATCCGTTCGGTCGACCTGATCGGTCCGACGCTCGCCGTGCTATCGTCGCTCATCGGTGTGCCGCCCAAAGGCGTCGCGGGCGTGATTCACAGGACCGATGACCGCTATTTCCATCGTATCGAGGCCATGGAATATTTCGTTGAGCACGATGACGGGCGCGGTTGCGACGATTTGTCGGGTGCCGATATCGTGCTGCTGGGCGTATCGCGCACGTCCAAGACGCCGCTGTCGATGTATCTGGCTTATCAGGGCTACAAGGTTGCCAATGTTCCGTTGGCCCATGGCATGGAGCCGCCGAAGTCGATTTACGAGGTCGACCCGATGCGCCTGTTCGGCCTGATTTCGACCGTCGATGTGATTTCCGAAATTCGCGATAGCCGCTTGGGCGATGACTACGCTCGTGCCGTTGCCGGCTCCTATGCCGAGCCCGAGAGCGTGCGCAGCGAGCTTGAGGAAGCTCGTGCCCTCATGAAACGCCTAGGCTGCTTTGTGGTGCGTACCGACGGCAAGGCCATCGAGGAAAGCGCTGCCGAGATCATTAGCCACTTGGAGGAAATCCAAGAAGCTCGCGCCCGCCGAGCCACCAGCCGCGCCTAATATTAGTAGCATTTTGATAAAGCGATTTAGCAAAAACATCGCATCTGACCTGCTTTTTTATTGTAGTGGTATCTTCATAAGGTAACCAACTTTACCTACCGTTTACCGCCAGTTTTAGCACGTTTACCAAACCGCGTATCCTCTGCTCAAGCCCGTTCAAATCCGGCCGTATAGTTCCCTCACGGCCCGCATCCGGCGGGTCGATTCGTTACCACGGTCGTGCGCGTAAGCGCATGGAAGGGGAAGTATCGTGAGCGATTGCAAGAGGGTTTACCGTTTTGGTACCGACGCCCAGGGCACCTGTGTCACCGAGGGCGACAAGTCCATGAACTTCGTGCTTGGCGGCAAAGGCGCTAACCTTGCCGAGATGAGCCGTATCGGCCTGCCGGTTCCCGGTGGCTTTACTATTACCTGCCAGACTTGCGTCGAGTACTCCGGTGCCGGCAACGTGTGGCCCGAGGGTGCACTCGATGAGATCGTTGCTGCCGAGGCGGACCTCGAGGCCCGCTGCGGCAAGAAGCTCGGCGACGCCTCCGATCCGCTGCTCGTGTCGGTTCGTTCGGGCGCTCCGTTCTCCATGCCCGGCATGATGGACACGGTCCTCAACTTAGGCCTCAACGACGACTCCGTTCAGGGGCTCATCGCCCAGACGCAAAATCCGCGTTTTGCTTGGGATAGCTACCGCCGCTTTATTCAGATGTTCTCCAACGTCGTTATGGGCGTTGACGCCGACCTGTTCGAGAACGCGCTGACCCAGGCACGCCTGGTCGCCGGCGTCCGCGTCGACTCCGAGCTTTCGGCCGAGGATCTGCAGGAGCTCGTCGAGACCTTTAAGGGCATCTTCTCCGAGAACGTCGATGCCTCCCTGTATCCCGAGCTCGAGGTCGCCGACGGCAAGCCCGTCTTCCCGCATGATCCGGAGCTCCAGTTGCGCCTTGCCATCCAGGCCGTCTTTGGCAGCTGGATGAATGAGCGCGCCTGCATCTACCGCAAGCAGCATGGAATCTCCGACGAGCTCGGCACCGCCGTCAACGTGCAGGCCATGGCCTTTGGCAACAAGGGCGAGACCTCTGCGACCGGTGTCGCCTTTACACGCAACCCGGCAGACGGCACCAAGGAGTTCTACGGTGACTTTTTGGTTAACGCCCAGGGCGAGGACGTTGTCGCCGGCATCCGCAACACCGAGCCCATCGCCGACCTCAAGGCCACCCCGGGCCTCGAGTCCGCAGGCAAGGAGCTCGAGCGCGTGTTCCTGACGCTCGAGGATCATTACCGCGATATGTGCGATATCGAGTTCACCATCGAGCAGGGCAAGCTCTGGATGCTCCAGACCCGCGTGGGCAAGCGTACCGCAACCGCCGCTCTGCGCATCGCTATCGAAATGGTCGAGGAAGGACTGATCACCCGCGAGGAGGCCGTAAACCGTATCGATCCCGCGCAGCTCGACCAGCTCCTGCACCCGCAGTTCGATGCTTCCAAGAAGTATGAGGCGCTGGCCTGCGGTCTTAATGCCAGCCCCGGTGCCGCCGTGGGCGAGGTCGTTTTCTCGAGCGATGACGCCGTCGCGCGCGCCAACGAGGGTCACAAGGTCATTTTGGTTCGCTGGGAGACTAACCCCGACGACCTGAAGGGCATGGTCGCCGCCGAGGGTATCCTGACCAGCCACGGTGGCAAGACGAGCCATGCCGCCGTTATCGCCCGCGGCATGGGTACGCCCTGCGTCTGTGGCGTTGAGCGCTTCCATATTGACGCCGCCGAGAAGGTCGTGCGCATCGAGGGCAGCGACCGCGTACTGCGCGAGGGTGATGTCATCTCCATCGACGGCACCCAGGGTATCGTCGTCGACGGCGCCGTTGATCTGGTTTCGGCCGAGCTCACCGGCGATCTGGACACCATCCTGTCCTGGGCCGACGAGATCCGTCTGGACGAGACCGACGGTCACGCCAACCACGTGCGCGTCAACGCCGACAACCCCGAGGACGCCGCGCTCGCACTCGAGTTTGGTGCCGAGGCCATCGGCCTATGCCGCACCGAGCACATGTTCCTGGGTGACCGTAAGAACATCATCCAGAGCTTTATCCTGTCTGACGATGAGGCCGTGAAGCAGCAGGCCCTGGCCGACCTGCTCAAGGTCCAGACCGAGGACTTTCTGGCGATGTTCAAGACCATGTCCGGTCGCGATGTGGTTGTCCGCCTGCTCGATCCGCCGCTTCATGAGTTCTTGGATAATCCTCGCGAGCTCGAGGTCGCCATCACCAAGAAGGAAGCCGCTGGCGCCAACGAGGAAGAGCTTGCCGCCCTGCGCACCCGTCTGCGTCGTATTGACGGCATGGTCGAGTCCAACCCGATGCTCGGCCTGCGCGGTGTGCGCCTGTCCGTCGTCTTTAGCGATCTGCCGTTTATGCAGGTTCGCGCCGTCGCTACGGCTGCTGCCCGTCTCATCAAGGAAGGCGTCGATCCGCGCCCCGAGATCATGGTTCCGCTCGTCTCCATCACGGCCGAGCATGTCCAGACCCGCGAGGTTATCGAGCGCGTAATCGCTGAGGTTTCCGCCGAGGAGGGCGTCGAGCTCAATATTCCCGTGGGCACGATGCTCGAACTGCCGCGCGCCTGCATGGTCGCTGACGAGATCGCCCATCACGCAGACTTCTTCTGCTTTGGCACCAACGACCTCACCCAGACGACCTTCGGCTTCTCCCGCGACGATGCCGAGGCCAAGTTCATCCCGCTGTACATGCACAAGAAGATCTTGAAGGACAATCCCTTCGAGACCATCGACACGGCAGTACTCGAACTGGTGCGCATGGCTGTCGAGAAGGGCCGCGCCACCAACCCCGACATGCACTTTGGCGTGTGCGGCGAGCACGGCGGCGACCCTAAGTCCATCAAGGGCCTGTTTAACGTGGCCGATGTTGACTACGTGTCCTGCTCGCCCTACCGCGTGCCCCTCGCACGCCTGGCTGCCGCCCAGGCCAAGCTCGAGGCCAAGCGTTCCGCCTAACGTTTTGGGTTTAGACGCCTGGCGTAGCCCCCTTCATGCCGCCCGTCTCATTCGTGAGACGGGCGGTTATCATGTGCGGGTTTTGTCTTTTTGTCTGCGTAAAAAATTGTTCTTGCAGCAGAAACCCGCGCGTGTATACTGGAATACGTTTGTTCAACTACGTGCCGGCCAAGGTGGTACGGCACCTCTAGAAGAGTAAGGAATTGCACATGGATTACATCCGCGCAATCGAGCGTCAGCAGATCCGCGAGGACATTCCTCAGGTTCGCGTCGCCGACAACGTCAAGGTTCACTACCGCATTAAGGAAGGCGACCGCGAGCGCATCCAGGTCTTCCAGGGCGACGTCATCCGCATGGCCGGCGCCGGTGCCCGCGAGACCTTCACCGTCCGTAAGATGTCCTTCGGTGTCGGTGTTGAGCGTACCTTCCCGCTTCACAGCCCCAAGATCGCCAAGCTCGAGGTCGTTCGTCATGGTCGCGTCCGTCGCGCCAAGCTGTACTACCTCCGCGACAAGGTGGGCAAGGCTGCTCGCATCCCCGAGAAGCGCTAAGAAGATCGCAGCGTCTGTCCACTCGTTTGGACACAAGGGTCACCTTCGGGTGGCCCTTCTTTTTATCTGATTTGCATGCAAGGAGGGCCTAGTATGGCCAACATGACGAGCTCGGTTTCGGCATCGCAAGTTGCCGGTGAGTTGGCGAGCGCTACGTTTGAGGAGATTCCCGCCCTCGTGGAGCATTATCGCGAGGACCCGCGCCAGCAGGTGATCAAGGCTTGCGAACGCGCCCTCAAACGTCATGCCAAAGAGCTTGCCGAGCGCGAGCGCGTCAATGACATGTACGAGCTTATGCATGAGCTTGGCGGCGATGGGGTGGTCGTTGGTGTCGACGAGGTGGGTCGCGGATCGGTGGCCGGTCCTTTGACGGTATGCGCCGTCTGTCTTCCTATGGAGCCGCGCGTCTGGGGCATCAACGATTCCAAAAAGCTCACGCCGGCGCGCCGCGAGCTGCTCTCAGTGAAGATTGCCGAGGTGGCGACGGCGATCGGTTTTTGCCATATCGCGCCGAAGGATATCGACGAGATGGGTATGGCCCGCGCCATCCGCGCTGCCGTCGCGGGCGCCGTGGCCGATACGGGACTTGAACCCGACTGCGTCCTCATGGATGGTAACCCCTTGGGCGCCGTTCCCAACGAGCGCGATTTGGTGAAGGGCGATGCCAAGATCGCCTGCATCGCCGCGGCGTCCATCATGGCCAAGGTCACGCGTGACGAGATGATGGTCGAGTACGACGCCGAGTACCCCGAGTACCACCTGGCCGAGTCGAAGGGCTATGCGAGCCCCGAGCACATCGAGGCCATTCGCAAACATGGACTTTGTCCGCTGCACCGCGTGAGCTTTTGCGGAAACTTTCTGCAGACTGAGCGCCTTTTCTAGGTCAATTGTGGAGACAGGGACCTCTGGGGTTTTATAAACCTGCTGGTAGCGGGCCGTATGCAACAGCATTGCTGCGTACGGCCCGTTTTTTGACGGCATTTGGTCAGCTTTTGGTTTGCTTCCGGTACTTACCCGCATGAAAGGTGCCCTCATCATCGGGGCAATGCAGTGTGCGGGAAAGGAGACCCCATGAGTGCCGCAAGCAAAAAGAGCAAGACGCAGCAGCTCAAGGAGCGTTGGGAAAACGGCGAGCTCGACTCCGGGGCGATGACGCCCGAGTTTATCAAGGGACTCAGTCCCCGCGAGCTAGGCATGCTGGGCGAGCTGATCACCATCGACTACTTTAACGAGCGCGGCTACACCTTGCTGGAGCAGGGCTATCGTTGCACCGAGGGCGAGGCCGATCTGGTGCTGCTCGATGAGCTCGACGATGTCGTGGTGATGGCCGAGGTCAAGACCAGACGCGTTTCGCTGGATTGCACCACGCGGGTCTTTCCCGAGGAGGCCGTGGACGCCCAAAAGCAACGCCGCTACCGCCGCATCGCAAGTTGCTATCTCATGGAGCATTATCCGCTCAAGGCGATTCGCTTCGATGCTGTGGGTGTCACCATCCGCGGCGGGCATATCGCCGAGATCGAGCATCAGTGCAACGCGTTCGATTGGCAGGTGTCGTGATGGCGTTCGAGACGTTTGCCGTTCACGCGGCCTGCATCCGCGGCGTCGAGGCGATTCACGTCACGGTCGAGGTCTCGCTTGCCGGTGGCGTTCCGGGCATCCAGATGCTCGGCATTCCGAGTATGGAGGTGATGGAGTCACGCGGTCGTATTCGCTGCGCGATGCGCTCCGCCGGGTTCGAGATCCCGCGCTCGGGCATTACCGTTAACCTGGCACCCGGCGATATCCGCAAGACCGGTAGCGGCTTTGACCTGCCCATCGCCATCGCGGTTCTAGCGGCCGATGAGCAGATTCCCCGTGACAACCTCGATCGCTGCCTTATCGCAGGTGAGCTTGGTCTGGACGGTACGGTGCTTCCCGTCAAGGGCGAGGTGGCGTTTCAGCTATTGGCTCGCGACATGGGGCTGTCTTTTATCGCCGGCAGGTCCGACCAGCATGTGCCACTCGCGGGCGTAGATTGCGGCTTTATCGACCATCTGTCTCAGCTTGCTCACGGCATGGGCGATGCCGCACGGCACTACTTGGATTCCGAGGGTGTCGAGGCGACCTTTGAGCCCGAGCTCGACTATGCAGACGTGCTGGGGCAGGAAGTCGCTAAACGCGGCATGGCGCTTGCGGCGGCAGGAGAACTCGGCTTGCTCATGATCGGGTCTCCGGGATCGGGCAAGACGATGCTCGCACGCCGTATGACCGGCATCTTGCCCGAGCTTTCCGTTGAGGATCAGCAGGAGGCACTGTGCATCCATTCGGTTTTGGGTGAGAACATTGATGGCTTGTTGGCGGGGCACCGCCCCTTCCGCAGTCCCCACCACAGTATTTCGACCGCAGGCCTTATCGGCGGCGGGCGCCCGGTGCACCCGGGTGAGATCAGCCTTGCTCATGGCGGCGTGCTCTTTTTGGACGAGCTTGCCGAGTTTCCCACTGGCGTGCTGCAGACGCTGCGTCAGCCCATCGAGCGCGGCTACGTGAGGATCGTACGCGTCGACGGGGCTTTTACCTTCCCGTCGCGCTTTCAGCTGCTGGCTGCGAGCAATCCCTGCCCCTGCGGCTTTTTGGGCGATCGCGAGGTGCCGTGTCGCTGCTCGGCGGCGATGGTCGAGCGCTATCGGTCTAAACTGCGCGGTCCTTTGGCCGACCGTATCGACATGATGATCGATGTGACCCGTCCCGACCCTCAAGTGATTATCGAGGGTGCGGAGGGCATGTCGTCGGCCGAGTTACGTGACTACGTTGTGCGCGGTCGCGCCTTTCGCGCTTGGCGCGAATCCCGCATGGACGATGCGGATGCCGAGGCCGAGGATGACGAGACTCGGTCCATTGACGGCGTCGTTTCGACCTTTGAGCTCGATGATGCGGCGGAGAAGTGTGTGCTCGGCCTGTCGAAGCGCACGCATCTCACAGGGCGTGGCATCGTGCGCCTTGTTCGCATTGCGCGCACGATCGCAGATGTCGCCGAGAGCGAGCAGGTGACGCAGGACCACGTGCTCGAGGCGGCGATGTACCAGGGAAGGAGGGACCAATGATGGCCGAGGGGACCTTTGAGCTGCATCCAGGCGATGCGTTGTATCCCGAGACCGTTTTGGAGCTTTCTGATGTACCTCAGACGCTCTATGTGCGCGGCAACCCCGAGGCGCTTTCGACGCCCGCGCTCTCCATCATCGGTGCGCGAAAGGCCTCGCCGTATGGTCTTGCCGTGGCAGAGCTTGCGGCGAAGGTGGCGGTTGAGGCGGGAGTGACGGTAGTTTCGGGCGGTGCGGTCGGTTGTGACCAGGCCTCGGGTTGGGCTGCGGTCAACGCCGGCGGCAAACACGTCGTGGTGCTGGGGACGGGCGCCGACGTGGTCTACCCGCGTTCGAGCGCGGGGCTTATTACGCGCACGCTCGATACGGGCGGCGCGGTCGTGTCGATCTCTCCGTGGGGCATGGGTCCGCGCAAGTTTGCCTTTCCGCGTCGCAATCGCGTGATCGCGGCCCTGTCGCAAGCCCTCTTTGTATCCGAGGCGGGTATGCCTTCCGGGACGTTTTCTACAGCCGAGGCTGCTATGGATTTGGGGCGCGAACTTCTTGCCGTGCCGGGGTCGATCCTATCGCCCGAGTCGCGTGGCACGAATTATCTCATTGCGAACGGTGCCTGCTGCATTGTCGACGAGGAGTCCATCGAGATGGCTATCTCTCGCATATACGGCACCCTGCGCTACTCGCGCCCCGATGCTCCCGGCATTGCCGACCTGGATCCAACACAGCAGACCGTTATGCATGCGCTCATCGCTTCTCCGCTCAAGGTCGACGACATCGCGGCACTCGTGTCGCTCGATGCAGTCGGCGTACTCAAACTCTTGGGTTCGCTTGAACTCGAGGGCCTTATCGAGCGCATGATGGATGGAAGGTATGCGCCCTCCAAGTTTGCCCTTCACGCCCAGACACCCTTCGGTCACAATGGAAAACGTGTCAATTAGAAAGGTGTTTGCAGATGCAGTTCGATCAGGTGACAGTTATCGGTGGCGGTCTGGCGGGTTCGGAGTGCGCGATCCAGCTGGCAGATCGCGGGTTTGCCGTAAAGCTGTGCGAGATGCGCCCCCAGGTGAGCTCCCCGGCCCACCATACCGATCACCTGGCAGAGCTCGTCTGCTCCAATTCGTTTAAGTCGACCCGTCCGGATTCCGCGGCTGGTTTGCTGAAGGCCGAGCTTGAGCGCATGGGTTCAGTCCTGCTCGATTGCGCCCATCGCGCGGCTGTTCCCGCCGGTGGCGCCTTGGCGGTCGACCGCGTCAAGTTTTCCGAGCTTGTCGAGGCCGAGGTTGCTGCCCGTCCCAATATCGAGGTCGTGCACGGCGAGGTCACGCAGATTCCCGAGGGTCACGTGGTCATTGCCGCGGGCCCGCTGTGTTCACCGGCGCTGAGTGAAGAGGTTATGAAGCTCGTCGGTGGCGATGCCCTGGCATTCTTTGATGCGGCGGCGCCGATCGTCGATGCCTCCACGCTCGATATGGACGTGCTGTTCTCGCAGTCGCGCTACGAGGAGCAGGGGAGTGGCGACTATCTCAACGCTCCGCTCAATAAGGAGGAGTACGAGGCCTTTATCGAGGCGCTTACCACGGCAGACCGCGTGGTGCTCAAGGATTTTGAGGGCGGCGATCTGTTCCAGGCCTGCCAGCCTGCCGAGGAGGTTGCACGCACCGGCAAGGATGCTATTCGCTTTGGCGCCATGAAGCCCGTCGGCCTCACCGACCCGCGTACCGGACGTCGCCCCTGGGCGGCGATTCAGCTGCGTGCCGAGAACAAGGAGAAGACCGCCTATAATCTGGTGGGCTTCCAGACCAACCTGACCTTTGGCGAGCAGAAGCGCGTCTTCCATATGGTGCCGGGCCTGGAGAACGCTGAGTTCTTCCGCTACGGTGTCATGCACCGCAATACCTTTATCGACGCCCCGCACGTGCTCGATGGCACCTTTGCCGTGCCCGGTACCGGCGTGCGCCTGGCCGGTCAGATCACCGGCACCGAGGGGTACATGGAAGCCGTGGCGACAGGTCTGCTCGCGGCGCTCAACACCTATGCCGAGGCTATCGGTGCCGCGGGCGTCGAGTTGCCGCGTGTGGGCGCCCTGGGTGCGCTCGTGGGCTATGCGACCGATCCTGCCACCGTGGGCTATCAGCCCATGCATGTCAACTTTGGACTGGTGCCGCCACTCGAGGACGGTAAGCGCCGCAGCAAGCGCGACCGCTACCAGGCCTATGCGGACCGTGCGCTCGAGGCCCTTGATGCCTATCTGGCCACTCGCCCCGATCTGTTTGGAGGCGACCGGTCATAGCCTTTGACCTGTACGACACCGTCGACTCGTTTATCGCCTATATCGCACGTGTCGAGGGACTTTCTCCCAACACGGTGACGGCCTATGGCTCGAGACTGGAGCGCTTTGCTGCCTGGTGCGAGCGCGAGGACGTCGACGCTCGCGCCGCCGACGTGCGGACCGTTCGCTCCTATTTGGCCGAGTTGTCGCGTGACCAGGTGTCGGCTCGGACCCTCGCGGCGCATCTGTCTGCCATTCGCTCGCTCTATCGCTGGATGGCTGCCGAGGGGATTGTCGAGGGCGATGCGGTCTCGGCGATCGCATCGCCCAAGCTGCCGCGTGACCTGCCGGGCGTCCTTACGACCAAGCAGGTCGAGGCGCTGCTCAAGACGCCTGATACCTCGACGCCCGCGGGACTGCGCGATGCGGCGATGCTCGAGCTGCTCTATGCCTCGGGTGCTCGTATCTCTGAGCTCGCAGCACTCAATGTGGAGTCCATCGCTTGGTCCGAACGCACGTTGCGCCTGTGGGGCAAGGGGAGCAAAGAACGTATCGTCCCTCTGTATCGTCGTGCGCTCGAGGCGACGCGTCTCTATATTGAGGAGGGGAGGCCGGAGTTGCTCGCTCAGACAAAGCGCCGTGACCTCGCTACCGGGCCGCATCCGCTGCTTATATCGGCGCGCGGCAATCGCATGAGTGCCGCCATGCTCAGGCGGCGGTTCCATACGCTGGCGACGCTCGCCGGCATTCCGGCCGACATCGCCCCGCATGCGATGCGCCATACCTTTGCGACCGACTTGCTCGAGGGCGGTGCGGACCTGCGCTCGGTTCAAGAGCTGCTGGGTCATGCGAGCCTGTCCACGACGCAAATCTACACGCACCTCACGCCCGATCGGCTCAAACGTGCCGTGGCTCAAGCCCATCCCCGCGGCGAATAGTGGCTGGGACGTCCCGCGCCGCACTCAGGTGTGTGGTTTTGATTGCGGGTTGGCAGGAAGATGCATTCCTGCTATCATTCATCGGGTTGCTTCACGGCAACATGTTTTTATCACGCACGCGCGGCTACTTCATACCGTGGTGCCCGGGCTTTGGTAGCACATGTCCGGGTTGGTTTTGGAGGATGACCCCGCGCGGAGGCAAACCACAGGAGGTTTAACATGGCTACCAAGATTAATATCCGCACCCTGCTCGAGGCCGGCTGCCACTTCGGTCACCAGACCCGTCGCTGGAACCCTAAGATGAAGCCGTTCATCTTCGGTGAGCGCAACGGCATCTACATCCTCGACCTCAAGCAGACCATCCTCGACGCCGACCAGGCCTACACCTTCGTCAAGAACGTCGCCAAGGGTGGCAACGTGCTGTTCGTCGGCACCAAGAAGCAGGCTCAGGAGGCCGTCAAGAACGCTGCTGAGCGCGCCAACATGCCCTACATCAACCAGCGTTGGCTCGGCGGTATGCTGACCAACTTCGTCACCATCCGCTCCCGCATCAACCGCATGGAGGAGCTCGAGGCCATGGTCGAGGACGGCCGCATGGCTGTTCTGCCCAAGAAGGAGCAGGCTGTTCTCGGCAAGGAGCTCACCAAGCTCCAGACCAACCTCGGTGGCGCTCGCGACATGAAGGGTCTGCCCCAGGCTCTCTTCGTCATCGACACCAAGCGCGAGGAGAACGCCATCAAGGAGGCTCAGCGCCTGAACATCCCCGTCGTCGCTCTGATCGACACCAACTCCGATCCCGACGAGGTCGAGTACGGCATCCCCTGCAACGATGACGCTATCTCCGCTGTCACCCTTATGTGCGAGCTCATGGCTGACGCCTGCCTCGCTGGCTCCGGCAAGGAGCAGGTCTCCGAGGCCGAGATGGCCGCTGAGCCCAAGGCCGAGTAAATCAGTCTTAGTTAATTCTTTTTCATCTCTTTGAAAGGAACCACAATGGCCCAGATTACCGCCGCTATGGTCAAGCAGCTCCGCGAGATGACCGACTCCCCGATGATGGAGTGCAAGAAGGCTCTCGTTGAGGCTGACGGCGACATGGACGCTGCTGTCGACGTTCTGCGCAAAAATGGCCTCGCCAAGGCTGCCAAGAAGGCTGGCCGTGAGACCAACGAGGGCGCTGTCGCCGCGTTCGTCTCCGAGGATGGCAAGACCGGCGCTCTGCTCGAGCTCTCCTGCGAGACCGACTTCGTTGGCTCCAACGCCAAGTTCACCGGCTTTGCTTCCAAGGTCGCTGAGGTTGTCGCTACCACCGAGCCTGCTGACGTCGACGCTCTGCTCGAGAAGCCGATGGGCGAGGAGACTGTTTCCTCCGAGCTCACCGAGATGATTCACATCATGGGCGAGAACATGAAGATCTCCCGCTTCGCTGCCCGCAAGGCTGAGAACGGCGCGCTTGCTTCTTACATCCACATGGGTGGTAAGATCGGCGTCCTCGTCGAGTTTGCTTTCGAGAAGGCCGAGACCGCTCAGGCTGAGTCCTTCAAGACCTTCGCTCACGACGTTGCCCTTCAGGTTGCCGCCGTCGCCCCGATCTGCGCTACCCGCGATCAGGTTCCGGCCGAGATCGTCGAGCACGAGAAGCAGATCTACATGGCTCAGGCTGCCGAGTCCGGCAAGCCCGAGGCCATTCAGGAGAAGATGGCTGTCGGCCGTCTGGAGAAGTTCTACAAGCAGTCCGTGCTCACCGAGCAGGAGTTCATCAAGGACAGCTCCCTCACTATCAAGAAGTACGCTGAGCAGGTCTCCAAGGAGCTCGGCGACACCATTACCGTCGTTGCCTTTGACCGTCTGGTCCGTGGCGAGTAAATAAGCTCTTGTAGCTGGTAATGAGCAGGCTGTGGGTTTTACTCACAGCCTGCTTTTTCATGGCTCTTCTTAGAGCCTTTGATAGAATGTTGAGAGTTCAATCTAAAGGAGGATCGCTTTGTCCGACATCCGATATAAACGCGTGCTTCTTAAGCTTTCTGGCGAAGCACTGATGGGCGACGGCCAATATGGCATCGACCCCAAGGTTACCGACCATCTTGCCAAGCAGGTCAAGGAGCTGCTCGCCGTTGGTCATGAGGTCGGCGTCGTTGTCGGCGGCGGCAATATTTTCCGCGGCATGGCCGGCGCTGCCGGTGGCATGGAGCGTGCTCAGGCCGACTACATGGGCATGCTGGCAACCGTTATGAACGCGCTCGCCCTGCAGGATGCCTTCGAGCATAATGATGTTCCCTGCCGCGTGATGAGCGCTATCCAGATGAACGAGATCTGCGAGCCCTATATTCGCCGTCGCGCCATCAACCACCTTTCCAAGGGCAACGTCGTTATTTTTGCCGCCGGTTCGGGCAATCCGTACTTTACGACCGACACCGCCGCGGCTCTTCGTGCGTGTGAGATCGGCGCCGAGATTCTGATTAAAGCCACCAAGGTTGACGGCATCTACGATAAGGATCCCGTCAAGTGCGCTGATGCCGTCCGTTTTGACAAGATTACCTATCACGAGGTTCTCGTCCGCGGTCTGCAGGTTATGGATTCCACGGCTACGGCACTGTGCCAGGACAACCGTATGCCGATTTTGGTCCTCAACATCGATGGCGAGGACACCGTCAAGCGCGCGCTTTCGGGTGAGCCCGTCGGCACGCTCGTCTATCAGGAGGATTAAGCATGGCAGAGAACATCACCGCCCATATGGACAAGTCGCTCGAGTCCCTCAAGCATAACTTCTCCAAGGTCCGTACCGGCCGCGCCAATGCCAACATTCTGTCCGACATCACCGTCGATTATTACGGTGTTCCCACGCCGGTCACTCAGGTTGCCGCCGTCAAGACCCCCGAGGCCCACATGCTGCTCATCGAGCCGTGGGATAAGGCGCTCATCAATGCTATCGTCAAGGCCATCGGCGCTTCCGATCTGGGTATTACCCCCAACTCTGATGGCACCGTCGTTCGTCTTCCGTTCCCGGCTCCCACTGAGGAGCGCCGTCGCGAGCTCGTCAAGGAGTGCCGCGAGTACGCCGAGCAGGCCAAGGTGTCTATCCGTAACATCCGTCGCGACTTCAACAACAAGCTCGAGCGCGATAAGGAGCTCACCGAGGATGATGTCCGTCGCGAGCAGGCCAAGGTCCAGAAGCACACCGATGAGTATGTCGCCAAGGTCGAGGAGCTTCTGAAGGAAAAAGAAGCCGAGGTCATGGAGATCTAAGGTGCAATACGACGAGCATAAACTGGTCGAGTACTTTGCCGACGCCCCTGCGGGCGTCGGTTTTTCCGACCTTGACCTCAATAACATTCCGCACCATATCTCGTGCATTATGGACGGCAACGGTCGTTGGGCCACATCGCGCGGTCTTGCACGCACCGAGGGCCACAAGGCGGGTATCGTCTCCCTTCGCGAGATTATTACCGCTTGCGTGCGCCTGGGCGTCGACGTGCTTTCGGCCTATGCGTTTTCTACCGAAAACTGGAACCGCCCGCAGCATGAGGTCAACGTCTTGATGCACCTGTTTGCCAAGACGTTCATCGACGAGCTGCCGCTTCTGAAGCGCGAAAACGTGCGCGTTGTCTTTTTGGGTGACATTTCCGCGCTGCCCAAGAAGACCCGCGACGTTTTTGAACGCGGTCTTGCCGAGTGCGCCGATCACACTGGCATGACGCTGGCGCTTGCCGTCAACTACGGCGCGCGTGCCGAGATTACCCGCGCTGTCCGTCAGATCGCACTCGACGCTGCCGCCGGTAAGATCGACCCTGCCGCAATTGATGACGACATGGTGGCTTCCCACCTCTATACCGCCGGCCTTCCCGATCCTGAGCTTGTGATTCGCACCTCTGGTGAGCTGCGCCTTTCGAACTATCTGCTGTGGCAGGTGGCTTATTCCGAATTCTACGTCACCGATACCTATTGGCCCGACTTTGATCGTTGGGGCCTTGTCGACGCCATTTTGGCCTATCAGGGCCGTGACCGTAGGTTTGGTGGTCTGAGCAAGACCGAGGAGGCTTAATCGTGTCCGATCGTCCCAAGGCAACTGCTCCCAAGACATCTGAGCGCAAGGCTGTCGCTGCTGGAGCGCCTGCAGCGAAGAATGGCACCGGTTCGTGGCTTGCGGGCTTTATTACCCGTGCCGCCGCCGGTATCGTCTACGCCGTTGTCTTTATCCTGTGCCTGGTTTTGGGTATCGTGCCCACGGCCATCTTTGTTTCTGTCATGAGCGGTCTGTGCTGCTATGAGTTTTTCCGTATGACAAGGCTCGATGGCAAGATGGCTAACGAGCGCATGGGTATCGCTGCCGCCGTACTCTTTCCGCTGTCGGCGTTGGGCGATTCGATGTTGCTGAATGCCCTGCTTTTTGCCCTGATGCTCGCTGTGGGCATTTGGTATGTCTGGTCGCCGCGTACCCGCATCTCTGATGTGGCCGTGACGCTCATGGGTCCCATCTACACTGGCTTTATGCTGTCGGCTATCGTGCTGCTGCGCGATGCCGTGCCCGGTTTTGCCGGCGCCCTGCTTTCGGTGGGCGTTTGCGCGTCCCTTTGGGTCTCCGACTCGTTTGCCTACATCGTGGGTAGCCGTATCGGCAAGCACAAGATGGTTCCCAAGATCTCTCCCAAAAAGAGCTGGGAGGGGTTTGCCGGCGGCATCCTGGGCTCGGTTTTGATTTGGCTCATCCTGTGGGCGACGCATTTCTACAAGCTCAGCCTGCCCTATGCGCTGCTGTGCGGCGTGGTCGTGTCCATTCTGGGCGTTATCGGCGACCTTATCGAGTCGCGCATCAAGCGCGGTGTGGGCGTCAAGGATTCCGGCAACCTTATCCCGGGCCACGGCGGCATGCTCGATCGTAGCGATTCGCTTATCTTCGGCTGCATCACCGCGCAGCTGATGCTGATGATCGGAGGCGTGCTGTAATGTCCTTCCAGACGACGTATGGCTCCGATGGACGTCTCCGTGTTGCCATCCTGGGTTGTACGGGCTCTATCGGCACTCAGGCGCTCGATGTGTGCCGCCAGCATGCCGATCGCCTGCAGGTGACGGCGCTGTCCGTTAACTCCAGTACTTCCGAGCTCGTTGCCGCTGCCCGCGAGTTCTCGGTTCCGGCGGTTGCCGTGGCCGATGTCGATCATGGCGATGACGCCGTGCTGCAGGAGTTGCCCGAGGGAACGAAGCTTGGCGTTGGCGCGCAGGCGGTTTGCGAGCTCGCGTGTCGCGACGATGTCGACTGCGTGCTTGTCGCTATTGTGGGCGCTGCCGGTCTCGAGGCGAGCCATGCAGCCTTGACCTCGAATAAGCGCCTTGCCCTTGCCAACAAGGAGTCCCTCGTCGTCGGTGGCGACTTGCTTATGCCGTTGGCGCAACCGGGCCAGCTTATTCCAGTCGACTCTGAGCACTCCGCCATTTACCAGTGCTATCTGGGGGAGAACCCGCGCGAGGCTCATTGTATTTGGCTCACCTGCTCGGGTGGTCCGTTCTTTGGCCGCACGCGCGACGAGCTCGATCGCGTGACGCGTGCCGATGCCCTCGCGCATCCCACGTGGGCCATGGGTGCCAAGATCACCATTGACTCCGCCACCCTCATGAACAAGGGCCTGGAGCGCATTGAGGCCATGCATCTGTTTAACTGCGACCTCGATTTCATTAACGTGGTCGTGCAGCGTCAGTCCAAGATTCACTCTATGGTCGAGTTCGCCGACGGCTCCGTGATGGCGCATCTCGGTGCTTCCGACATGCGTATTCCCATCCAGTTCGCGTTCTCGTATCCCGAGCGTTGGGATACCCCGGCGCCTCGTATCGATTTCCGCGAGCTGGGGCAGCTCACGTTTGATGCTGCCGACATGGATACCTTCCGCTGTCTGGCACTGGCCGAACGCGCCGGCAAGACGGGTGGCACCATGCCGTGCGTGCTCAATGCCGCCAACGAGGTCGCCGTCGATGCCTTCCTGCACGATGGCTGCAGCTTTACCGATATCGATCGCATTGTGGAATCCTGCATGGACGCCCACGATATGCAGGCGGTCGATTCGTTTGAGCAGCTTCGCGACATCGATGCGTGGGCGCGTGAAAAGGCTGCGCAGGTGCTCGCCGCAACCCGTTCCTAACCCATAAGGATTGCTTTTTCGTTTTATGGATACTGTTCTGAGCGCTCTCTCATCGGTCTTTTGGGGCCTGCTGATGCTTTCCGTCCTCGTGTTTTTGCACGAGGGCGGCCACTTTTTGGCGGCGCGTGCCTGCGGCGTCCGTGTGACCGAGTTCTTTTTGGGTCTGCCGTGCCGCTTTGACATCCATTACACGTCGCGTCGCATTGGAACCAAGTTTGGCGTGACCCCGCTGCTACTGGGTGGCTACGCTGCCATCTGCGGTATGGATCCGACCGATGTCTCGTGCTCCGATCGCGTGCTCGCGGCTATCTATCGTCATGGTCGCGTGACCGTGGCCGACCTTGCTGTCGAGCTCGAGCTTTCCGAGGAGGATGTGCTCGAGGCATGCGCCCTTTTGCTGGGCTGGGGCTCCATCGCACCCTGGTATGAGGAAGGGGAGAAGCCCTCGCCGAGCTACTATCCCACCAAATATCAGACGTTGCCGCGAGACACGGCAGGCTATACCACCTTTGATGGTCGCCGTTTCGATCGCGAACATGCGACTGCCGAGGGCGATGTGTGGGAGCTGCCGTGCGGCGAGGCCGAGTTCCTTGCGCAAGAGCGCTCGCACACCTATCTTGGCCAAGGCTTTCTCAAGCGCGCCTTTATGCTGCTCGCGGGCATTATCGTCAATATCTTGACGGGTTTTTTGCTCCTTATGAGCATCTATTCCATTGCGGGTGTCACCGTGCCGATGGATACCAACGTGATCGGTCAGGTTGACGAGGGGTCTATTGCCGCCAAGGCGGGTATCGAGGCCGGTGATGCGATCCTTTCGGTTGACGGTGTCTCATGTTCCACTTGGATGGATGTCTACGATGCCATCGGCAAGGCTGCCGGTAAGGACGATATCGCCATCGAGTACGAGCGTGACGGCAAGCAGCATTCGACCACGGTTGCGCTCAAAGAGGACGAGCGCCTAGGTGTGTATGCCTCTACGCAGGTGGTTCGTTTGGACCCCATCACCTCTGCGCGCCTCTCCTTCTCCTATGTTGCGCAGACGGCGGAGGGCGTTCTACGCCTGCTCCAGCCGCAGCATACGATGGAGATCCTCGATCAATCCTCCTCGATCGTGGGTATTAGCGTCATGTCTTCGCAGGCAGCTGCTGCCGGTCCCATCACGTTCTTGACGTTTGCCGCGCTCATCTCGTTCTCGTTGGGCTTTATGAACCTGCTGCCCATCCCGCCACTCGATGGCGGCAAGCTGGTCATCGAGATCATTCAAAAGATTGCGGGCCGCGAGCTTCCGCTCAAGGTCCAGACGATTGTGAGCTATGTGGGCATCGCGCTCTTTGCGCTGCTGTTTGTCTATATGCTTCGTTCCGACATCCTTCGATTTATTCTGTAGGGGAGTGTTTGGATTGTCTATATCCCATCCTTTGCCGCGCGAGCTGACGCGCCCCGTGCATGTGGGCGGCGTTCAGATCGGTGGCGGCGCGCCGGTGGTGGTCCAATCCATGACCTGCACCGATACCGCCGACGCCCAGGCAACGCTTGCACAAGTGCGTGCGCTTGCGCAGGCGGGCTGCGATATCGTGCGCGTGAGCGTGCCCACCGAGGCCGCGCTCGAGGGCTTCCGTACCATCTGTGCTGAGTCCCCGGTGCCGATTGTCGCCGATATTCACTTTAACCATAAGCTCGCCATCGGCGCCGTCGAGGCCGGTGCTGCCAAGCTGCGCATCAATCCCGGCAATATCGGCGATTGGGCCAAGGTAGACGCGGTGATCGATGCTGCGGGTGCCGCGGGCTGTGCGATTCGTATCGGCGTCAACGCCGGTTCGCTTGAGCAGGATATCGCCGAGCGCGACGAGCTTACGCAGCCCGAGAAGCTCGTGATGTCGAGCGAGCGTTTCGTCAAGCATTTTGAAGACCGCGGCTTTACGAACATTGTGCTTTCGGCCAAGGCCCATAGCGTGCAAACGACGCTCGATACCTATCGAGCCCTGTCGCGTGAGATTCCCCACGTTCCGCTTCACCTGGGCGTAACCGAGGCGGGTACCAAGCTACAGGGCACCATCAAGAGCTCGGTGGGCCTTGGTATCCTGCTGTCTGAGGGTATCGGTGACACCATGCGCGTCTCGCTCACGGCCGATCCGGTTGAGGAGCCGCCTGTTGCCTGGGGAATTTTGCAGTCGCTGGGCCTGCGTCGCCGCGGTCCCGAGATTGTCTCGTGCCCCACGTGCGCCCGCTGCCAGGTTAACCTGATTCTTATCGCCGAGGAGGTAACCGAGCGGCTTAAGAACTATGCCGCGCCGCTTTCGATTGCCGTCATGGGATGTGCTGTTAATGGCCCCGGTGAGGCTTCTGATGCCGACCTGGGCGTTGCTTGTGGACGTGGTCAGGCCCTGCTCTTTTCGCATGGCCAGATCATTGGTAAAGTAGCTGAGGATCAAATTGTCGACGCGCTTATGGCCGAGGTCGACAAACTTATTGAGGAGAAATAAATGACCCGAGCAATGTATATGTCTAAGCTCTATGCGCCGACGCTTAAAGAGGATCCGGCCGACGCCGAGCTTGCAAGCCATCGCCTGCTGCTTCGTGCCGGTATGATTCGCAAGGAGGCCGCCGGTCTCTATTCCTATCTGCCGCTCGCGTGGCGCTCGATTCGTAAGATCGAGAACATCGTGCGCGACGAGATGGACGCCGCCGGCGCCCAGGAGCTCATGATGCCCATTATGGTCGATGCCGAGCTGTGGCGTGAGTCCGGCCGCATCGATGCCTATGGCAAGGAGCTTGTGCGCTTTGACGACCGTCATGGTCGCGAGTTCGTGCTGGGCCCCACCCACGAGGAGACCGTCACGGCCCTGGTGCGCAATGAGCTGCGTTCCTACAAGCAGCTGCCTGTCAATCTGTACCACATTCAGGACAAGTTCCGCGATGAGTTCCGTCCCCGCTTTGGCCTGATGCGCGGCCGCGAGTTCATCATGAAGGACGCCTACAGCTTCTCTGCCACGCAGGAGAGCCTGCAGGAGGAGTATGACAAGATGAAGCAGGCCTACGCCAACATCTGCGAGCGCTGCTACATCAAGGCTCTACCCGTTGTCGCCGACTCCGGCGAGATCGGCGGCGACACCTCCGTCGAGTACATGGCTCTGGCTGACGCCGGCGAGGCCTCGCTCGTCTACTGCGACGATTGCGGCTTTGCTGCCGATGACGAGGCTGCAAGCACCAAGGTCGTCGTGACCGAGGGCCCCGGCGACGGCACGCTTACCAAGGTCGAGACTCCGGGTATGGGTTCCATTGAGGCCGTCGCCAAGTTCTTTGGCTTCCCCGAGAACGGCACGCGCAAGTCCCTGGCTCTCATCGACGCCGAGGGTAAGCCGGTTGTGGCCATTGTCCCGGGCGATCATGAGCTCAACGACTGCAAGGCCGAGCACGTCTTTGGCAAGGGCTATCGCATGATGACCGACGAGGAGCTCCAGACCTACGGCCTGCACAAGGGCTTTATCGGACCGGTTAACCTGCCCGAGGGCATTCGTCTGGTCTGCGACGAGAGCCTGCGCGAGTCCAAGCAGTGGGCCTGTGGCGCCAACGAGGTCGACTATCACTTTACCGGTGCCTGCCCCGAGCGCGACTTTACCGTCGATGAGTGGGCAGATCTGGTCACCGTCGTTGCCGGCGATCCCTGCCCGCACTGCGGCAAGCCGCTCTCTGCTGCCCGCGGCATCGAGGTCTCTCAGGTGTTCCAGCTGGGCACCAAGTACTCCGAGGCCATGGGTGCCACCTTTATGGACGAGGACGGCAAGGAGAAGCCGCTCATCATGGGTTGCTACGGCGTTGGTGTGTCCCGCTCGCTTGCTGCCGTCGTGGAGCAGCACAACGACGAACATGGCATCGTCTGGCCGGTCTCCGTTGCCCCGTACGAGGTCGCGGTGATTCCGCTCGATCCCAAGAAGGAGGAGTGCGCTAACGTTTGCGACCAAATCGTCGAGGGCCTGTGCGCCGAGGGTATCGAGGTTGTCGTCGATGACCGTGATGAGCGTCCCGGCTTTAAGTTTGCCGATAACGACCTCATGGGCTTCCCGTATCAGGTCGTTCTGGGTAAGCGTGGCCTCAAGAATGGCACGGTGGAGCTCAAGGACCGTGCCACGGGCGAGCGTGAGGACGTGGCGATCGACGAGGTCGTCGCCAAGGTTGCCGAGCTTGTTAAGGCGGCCCGCCGTTAATCGACGATTTCGCTTGTAGTTCGATATACGGGACGGCCCCGCATTTCTCCAGATCGGGGAGATGTGGGGCCATCCTATTATCTTGTAGCATCCTCGATATCTAAAAGGAAAACCCCACAGCCCATGCGAGCTGCGGGGTTTTCCATTATGCCTCCGATGCGAAATAAATCGCTCAGATATTACTGATAATCGACGACGTCGATCCAGTTCTTCAGGAACTCATCGTTCACGTTGCGCTTACGAGCGAGCTCGGAAGCGGCGACGATGCTCGTCCACTGACGCACGACCTGCATGGGCATGTCGGCACGGTCGCAGTAGAGCTCCAGGTAGGCCTCGGCCTGGTCCTTGCTGTTGAGGGCAAAGAGCAGGTAGGTGGTGGCAACGTCGGCAGCAGGGGAGCCCTGGGTGGCGTGTGCCCAGTCGCACACATAGAGCTGGCCGTCGTCGCCGACGATGACGTTGGAGGGGTTGAAGTCGCCGTGGCAGACCTTGAACTCCTTGGTCATGCCGTCCAGACGCTCCTGAAGGTTGTAGCGCGTGGTGGCATTGAGCTGATCAAGGCTGTCGATCATGCGGGCGAACTTGTCGCGCATACGGTTGAGCAGCGGGGAGGTGTAGCCGTGGATCTCGATCTGGAGGTCGACGAACATCTCGAGGTACTCACCAAAGCGCTGGGGCTCGGCAGTCATCTTCTCGGCAAGGGTGGTGCCCGGAACCTTCTCGGTCACGAGCGCCCAGCCGTTGGCGTTCTCGAGCTGGGAAACCTCGAGAGCCTTGGGGCTGCGGATGCCGCACTCATTGATGCGGGCAAGATTCAAAGCCTCGTTGAACACGTCGGAGACAGGCTTGGTCTCGTTAAAGACCTTGACGATCTTGTCGCCCAGGTCGTAAACGACCTTGTTGCCACGGCGGACGAGCTCGGTCTTGGAATCGGGTAGCAGCATGGTTGCATCCTTTCAACGATGCGATAGAAGCGACGGCGGGGGTGTGTGAAACACCCGTGCACCCCCGCCGCAAAAAACCGTGCTAAAAACTAGCAGACGGCGTAGTCCTGGGGCTCGCGGCCGTAGTAGGCGTCCAGGTAGAGCTCCTTGATCTCGCTCATGAGCGGGTAGCGCGGGTTAGCGCCGGTGCACTGGTCGTTGAATGCCTGCTCGGTCATCTCGTCGAGGGTGTCGAGGAAGTACTGCTCGTCAACACCGTAGTCGGCGATGGTCTTCTTGACACCGATGAAGTCCTTGAGCTCCTCGAGCTTCGTGATGAAGTTCTCGAAGACCTCCTTGTCGTCCTTGCCCTCGATGCCGCAGTACTTGGCCATCTCGGCGTAGTTGTGCAGCGCGTTGGGGTAAGGATACTGGGAGAAGGTACCCATCTTGACGGGAGCCTCGGCGGCGTTGTAGCGCATGACGCGGGTCAGGATGACGGCGTTAGCGATGCCGTGGGGCAGGTGATGGAAAGCGCCGAGCTTGTGAGCCATGGAGTGGTTGAGGCCCAGGAAGGCGTTGGCGAAGGCCATACCGGCCATGCAGGAGGCGTTGTGCATCTCCTCGCGGGCGTGCGGGTCCTTGGCGCCGTTCGTGAAGCTGGAGGGCAGGTTCTCAAAGACGAGCTTGGCAGCGCGCTCGGAGAGGCCCTTGGTGTAGTCGGAAGCCATGATGGAGACGTAGGACTCGATGGCGTGGGTCATGACGTCGATGCCGGAGGCAGCGGTCAGGCCGCGCGGGGCGGTCATGCAGTTGTCGGCGTCGACGATAGCCATGTTGGGGAGCAGCGCGTAGTCGGCGAGCGGCCACTTGATGCCGGTCTCCTTGTCGGTGATGATGGCGAACGGCGTGCACTCGGAGCCGGTACCCGAGGAGGTCGGGACGGCGACGAAGTAGGCCTTCTTGCCCATCTCGGGGAAGGTGAAGATACGCTTGCGGATGTCCATGAAGTCCATGGCCATGTCCTCAAACTTGCACTCGGGGTGCTCGTACATCATCCACATGATCTTGCCGGCGTCCATAGCGGAGCCACCGCCGACGGCGATGATGACGTCCGGCTCAAAGAGAGCCATCTGCTTGGCGCCGCGACGTGCGCACTGCAGCGACGGATCGGGCTCGACGTCGTAGAAGCAGTCGTGGGCGATGCCCATCTCGTCGAGCTTGGCCTCGATGGCGCGGGTGTTGCCATTCTTGAAGAGGAACTGGTCGGTAACGATGAAGGCGCGCTTCTTGCCCATGACGTTGCCCAGCTCGTCGAGGGCGACGGGCGTGGAACCCTTCTTGAAGTAGACCTTCTCGGGAGCGCGGAACCACAGCATGTTCTCACGGCGCTCGGCCACAGTCTTAACGTTGATCAAGTGCTTCACCCCAACGTTCTCGGAGACGGAGTTGCCGCCCCAGGAGCCGCAGCCCAGGGTCAGAGACGGCTTCATGCCAAAGTTGTACAGGTCACCGATGCCACCGTGCGAGGACGGGGTGTTGATGACGATGCGGCAGGCCTTCATGACGTGCTCGAACAGGCTGATCTTTTCGGCCTGGGCGGGGTGCACGTACAGAGAGGCGGTGTGGCCCGGGCCACCGGCGAGCACCAGGTGCTCGGCCTTGTCGACGGCCTCCTGGAAGTCCTTGGCGTGGTACATGGCCAGGACTGGGGAGAGCTTCTCGTGGGAGAACTCCTCCTTGGCGGGGTCGGTGGAGGTGACCTCGGCGATCAGGATCTTGGTCTTGGCGGGAACCTCGATGCCGGCGAGCTCGGCGATCTTGGCGGCAGCCATGCCGGGGATGCGGTGATCGAGGGCGCCGTTCTTGAACATGGCGGCACGCAGGGCCTCCATCTCGGCACCCTGCTTGACGAAGTAGCAGCCGCGCTTCTGGAACTCGGCCTTGACCTGGTCGTAGATGGTGTCGATGACGGTCACGGACTGCTCGGAAGCGCAGATCATGCCGTTGTCGAAGGTCTTGGAGTGGATGATGGAGTTGACGGCGAGCAGCACGTCGGCGGTGTCGTCGATGACGACCGGGGTGTTACCGGCGCCAACGCCCAGGGCGGGCTTGCCCGAGGAGTAAGCGGCCTTGACCATGCCCGGGCCACCGGTGGCGAGGATGATGTCGACGTCGCGCATGACCATGTTGGTCAGCTCGATGGAGGGGACATCGACCCAGCCGATGATGCCCTCGGGGGCGCCGGCCTTGACGGCGGCGTCAAGCACGAGCTTGGCGGCGGCGATGGTGCATTTTGCGGCTGCCGGGTGCGGGGAGATGATGATGGCGTTGCGGGTCTTCAGGCTGATCAGCGTCTTGAAGATCGCGGTGGAGGTGGGGTTGGTCGTCGGGATGACGGCGCCCACGATGCCGATGGGCTCGGCGATCTTGGTGATGCCGTAAGCCTCGTCGCGCTCCAGGACACCACAGGTCTTGGTGTTCTTGTAAGCGTTGTAGATGTACTCTGCGGCGTAGTGGTTCTTGATGACCTTGTCCTCAAGAACGCCGCGGCCGGTCTCCTCGATGGCCATCTTCGCCAACGGGATACGAGCCTTGTTGGCGGCCATGGCGGCCTCATAGAAGATCTTGTCGACCTGCTCCTGCGTGTACGTAGCAAAAAGCGCCTGGGCCTCTCGCATCTGAGCGAGCTTGGCCTCAAGCGCCTCTACGTTGTCCACAATTGCGGGAGTAGTGTTTTCCGGTGACTTTTTCACCATTTGTGTCTCCTTGCGATCGGAGATTTACCCTACGTCTTGCATGATAGCAAGAAATTATTCGGCGAACGGTAAGATTCCTGTAAAAGGCACACTAAAACGCTTCAATAAACTGAAACGTTTTAACTAAAATTATCAGCCTGTTGCACCGCCCCACTTATTGGGGACAGACTTACATGAGTGCTTTCACTCATTTGGGACAGACATCGTTTTGCCATTTTGCCGTTCTGAACCAGTTTTTGCCGCTCATTGGATATAAATAGGTCACAGGCTCAGCATTTCGCGTTCCTTCTCTCCTTTTAGGTGTTGCCTGTTCAGTTTTGAAAGGAGAGATTATGCCTCGATGCGCCCGCGCCGTTTCGCTCACCGGCTATTACCACGTCTTTGACCGTGGCAACTCCAAACAGATTATTTTTGAAGATGATTCTGACCGATATCGTTTCTTATCGGACATCTCGGACAGGTTTGCACGCCATAAAGTGGCGGTGTTGGCTTGGTGCCTTATGGACAATCACTTCCATTTGATGATTGATGATCCATTTGACAATCTTTCAAAGGCAATGCAGTGTGCGTTGACAGCATATGCTAAGTATTTCAACGGGAAAACGGGGAGAACGGGGCATCTGTTTGATAATCGCTATTCGCGGGTCGCGGTTGAGTCGGACGTGCAGGCGGTGCAGCTGCTCGACTATATTCATCTCAATCCCGTGAAAGGTGCGCTCGACTCACTCGAGGCGTACCGCTGGTCAAGCTACAAGGCATATCAGCTGGGCTATGATCCCTTTGACATCTGTGATGCGGCCCCTATGCTCGATATTGTCGGAGGCTCCCGTTGCTATTGCGAGCATCTCGAGGAAGTTGCTGGGCGCATCTGGGCAATGGAGGTTCTTCCACGCCGGCGGATCTCCGATGAGGAGGCCCTTTCCGTTGCGCGCGAAGTTCTGCCGAGCATAGATCCTGCGCTGCTCAAGGCCCTGCCACGCCCCGAACGCGATGCCTGCCTGCTGAGGCTCAGGCGGGCACATCTCACGGTTAAGCAAATTGCTCGTATCACCGGTATCGGCGCCACGAGCGTGACCAAGGCAACTGCAGGCTGGAAGGATGCAGCGTGAGGCAGGGGCCGGAGCCAGTCGGTGTGCCGCTTGCGTGCGCCATGTCTGTCCCAAATGCGTGAAAACACTCATGTAAGTCTGTCCCCAATGGGTGCAAAAAGGCGCCCTCCGTAGGGGAGGACGCCTTTGGTAAGTTCTATATGAACGCGAGGTCTTTGACCCGGAGAGTCCGAGGTACTTGTTGGTAAGACCTTATTTAGGAGCGCGCAACCTTGCCGGACTTGAGGCAGGTGGAGCAAACGTTCATCTTGCGACGGTGACCATCGACGACGACGTAGACGCGCTGGATGTTGGGGCGGAACTTACGGTTGGTGACGCGGTGAGAGTGGCTGATGGAGCGACCGGCAACGGGGTGCTTACCGCAAACTTCGCAAACTTTGGACATAACTGACCCTCCTTGGGCGACAAACGAACATGTCGCGTTAACAAACAAGCCTGAACTATAGCACAGAAGTCACTCCCTGTGCGCAATCTACACAGAGATATTCTTTTGGCGATAGTGCCCACGCCACGGCCCTGGACGTAGATCCGATTTGCGTGCAGCAGAGGCGATTATGCCAGCTCGTGCGTGCGTTTTCAAGCTCGTCCCACAAATATATATAGGTTTATTGAGCGTTGGGCTCCGTTTACGGATTGCTCCGTATTTATGCTCGCAATTAAGCTCGAGGTTGGCTACACTATCCCTTGACCATTAAAGGGGTACGAGATACCCACATGGAATTACATAGCTGCCAAAGAGCAGTCCTTCCTGTGGGTGTCTGGTCCGCTTTAAGCGGTCGGGCATCTATTTTTTTGACTGTGTCAGCAGTCAAGACATGTGAGGAAGGAGATCGATGGGCACGACTTCCCCCAAGGCGGTCATCATGGACGAGACCGCCGTCAATCGAGCGATGACCCGCATCGCGCACGAGATTCTCGAGCGCAACGAGGGCTGTGAAGACCTCGCTCTGGTCGGCATCGTCACGCGCGGCGACCTTCTGGCAAAGAAACTCGCCGAGGAGATCAAGGAGATCGAGGGCGTCGACGTTCCGCTCGGCAGCCTCGACATCAGCTTCTACCGCGATGACTACGCTACCAATTTCGCTCCCGCGATCCACGCCACCAACATTCCCTTTAGCGTCGACGGCAAACGCGTCGTGCTGGTGGACGACATCCTGTATACGGGCCGTACCATTCGCGCCGCTCTGGACGCCGTCATGGACCTGGGCCGTCCGAGCCGCATTGAGCTGGCAGTTCTCGTTGACCGCGGCCACCGCGAGCTCCCCATCTCGCCGGACTTTGTCGGCAAGAACGTTCCCTCGTCGCATGAGGAGAACGTGCACCTATATATGAAGGAAGTCGACGGCCACACCGCCGTCGAGATTAACGACGTCGCGCCGGGTTCCCACGTGGGCTCCGCGCCGCTGGGAGGTGAGTAGTACCGTGGCGTTCAACCATAAGCACCTGATCGACATTACCGAGTACTCCGAAGAGGATATCAAGCTCATCCTCGAGACCGCCAAGGCGTTCTCCGAGGTCAACGAGCGTGCCATCAAGAAGGTCCCCACGCTCAAGGGCAAGACCATCGTCAACATGTTCAACGAGCCCTCGACGCGCACCCGCAGCTCCTTCGAGCTCGCCGAGAAGCGTCTTTCGGCCGACAGCCTCAACTTTGGCGGCTCCTCGACCTCCACGGTCAAGGGCGAGAGCCTCGTCGACACCGTCGAGACCCTCAACGCCTACAAGATCGACTGCATCGTCGTGCGCGATAAGCACGCCGGTGCTCCCTACATCGTCACGCAGAACTCGCCCGCGAGCGTCATCTGCGCCGGTGACGGCAAGCACAACCATCCCACGCAGGCCCTGCTCGACCTGTACACCATCTGGGAGCACAAGGGTGACTTCCACGGTCTGAAGGTCGCCGTCGTCGGCGATATCGCGCACTCCCGCGTCTGCGGCTCGCTGATTCCCGCCCTTAAGATCATGGGCTGCGAGACCTACGCCGTCGCCCCCGGCACGCTGCTGCCGCCGGCGCCCGAGGTCCTGGGCTGCGACCACGTGACGAGCGACCTCGATTCCGTCCTGCCCGAGCTGGACGTTGTCTACATGCTGCGCGTGCAGCAGGAGCGCCTCGAGGGTGCCCCGTTCCCGACCATTCGCGAGTACCACAAGCTCTTCGGCCTGACCAAGGACCGTGAGAAGCTCATGAAGCCTGACGCGATCATCTGCCACCCGGGCCCCATCAACCGCGGTGTCGAGTTCGACTCCTATATGGCCGATCACCCGCAACGCTCCGTCATCCTGGAGCAGGTCTACGCCGGTATCTGCGTGCGTATGGCTATTCTGTATCTGCTGCTTGGAGGTGCCGATAATGGCCTTGCTTCTTAAGAATGCCCACGTCGTCGACCCGTCCGTCGAGCTTGACGGTGTCGTTGACGTCCTGATTGACGGCGACAAGATCGCCGAGGTCGGCGAGAATCTCGCCGTCGAGGGAGCCGAGGTCCGCGACCTTTCCGGCAAGTACCTCGTCCCTGGCCTGGTGGATATGCACGTTCACCTTCGCGAGCCCGGCTATGAGGTCAAAGAGGACATCGAGAGCGGCACCCGCGCAGCTGCCAAGGGCGGCTTTACCGGTGTGTGCGCCATGCCCAACACCGATCCCGTCACCGATAACGGTACCGTCGTGGAGTTCGTCAAGTCCCGCGCTGCCGAGGTCGGTCACTGCCGCGTCTATCCGTCGGGCGCCATGACCCGCGGTCTTAAGGGCGAGGCCATGTCCGAGATGGGCGATATGGTCGCCCACGGCGTCGTCGCCTTCACTGACGACGGTCGTGGCGTGCAGGGCGCGGGCATGCTCCGTCGCTGCATGGACTACGGCAAGATGTTCGGCAAGGTCTTTATGAGCCACTGCCAGGACGAGGATCTGGTCGGTCACGGTCAGATCAACGAGGGCAAGGTCTCGACCCGTCTGGCCCTCGAGGGCTGGCCGGCGGCAGGCGAGGAGCTGCAGATCGCTCGCGATATCGAGATCGCCAAGCTGACCGGTGCCAAGCTGCACATCCAGCACATCTCCACCGCTCATGGCCTGGAACTCGTGCGAGCCGGTAAGGCCGCCGGTGTCCAGGTGACCTGCGAGGCTACCCCGCACCACATGTTCCTGACCGAGAACGACCTGGACGAGACCTACAACACCTCGCTCAAGGTTAATCCGCCGCTTCGCACCGACGAGGACGCCGAGGCCATCCGTCAGGGTGTCATCGACGGTACCGTCGACGTTATCGTCACCGATCACGCTCCCCACACCCCGTGGGAGAAGGCCCGCGAGTTCGAGCTTGCGCCCTTTGGCATGATCGGCCTCGAGACCTCGCTGTCGCTTGTGCTTACCGAGCTGGTCAACACGGGCAAGATGAGCATGGCTCGCATGGTCGAGCTCATGGCCATCAAGCCGCGTGAGATCCTGGGCCTCGACCAGGTTCAGGTCAAGGCGGGCTCCGTTGCCGACCTGACCGTGTTCGACCCCTCTGCCACCTGGACGGTCGGCGAGGACGGTTACGAGTCGCGCGCCGAGAACTCCGGTTTTGCCGGCCGCACGCTTACCGGTCGTGCTACCGATGTGTTTGTCGGCGGTAAGCAGACGCTCGCCGACGGCTGCATCTGCTAGCATAGCCTTATCGCTTTTGTGCGCGGCGCCCTTGCGGTGCCGCGCTTTCTATTCGTTTGGACCATGCAACCGCATGGGGGATTGGAGCGTTTATGCCCACACCTTCCACTGCACGCATGCATGACTTCGAGGTCGTCTCGAACCGGGAGATTGCCGACGGCGTCTTCTCGCTCGTCATCTCGGCCCCCAAGCTTGCAAGTGCGCTCAAGCCCGGTCAGTTTGTGAACATCGCCGTACCCGGTGATGCGTCCTCGCTGCTTCGCGTGCCCCTGAGCTACTACCGCGCCGACGCCGAGGCCGGCACCGTCGAGCTGTGGTACGCCGTCGTGGGCGACGATACCCGTCGTTTGTCCCAGATGGGCCCTGGCTCCTCCTCTAACCTGCTGGGCCCCGGTGGCCGTGGCTGGATGGTACCCGAGGGCACCAGGAAGGCCCTGCTCGTCGCCGGTGGCATCGGCGTTCCGCCTGTGCTGTGTCTTGCCGGTATGCTTGCCGAGCAGAGTGTTGATGTGGACGTGTGCCTGGGCTTTGGCACCGCTTCCAAGGCCGTGGGCATCGACGAGTTCCGCGCGCTGGGCGCCACGGTTAACGTGTGCACCGACGATGGCACGCTGGGCACGCACGGTTTTTGCACCGACCCGGCAGCCGAGCTGCTCGGCGAGGGCGGCTACGACTACGTCGCCAGCTGCGGTCCCGCCGTCATGATGAAGAAAGTCGCCGCCGCTGCCGCCGAGGCCGGTGCGTACTGCGAGGTGTCGCTCGAGCGCATGATGAGCTGTGGCTTTGGCGCCTGCAACACCTGCAATGTCGAGACGGTCGACGGTATGAAGGGTGCTTGCATGTGCGGCCCCGTGTTCGATGCTTCCAAGGTGGTGGTCTTCTAGTGGGTACCGTGAACATGGCCGTCGATTTCGGCGGCGTCAAGATGCAGAACCCCATCAACACCGCAGCCGGTACCTTTGGCTACGGTTGGCAGTTCCAGAACTTCTTTGATGTTTCCCAGCTGGGCGCCATCACCACCAAGGGTTGCGCTGCCGAGCCCTGGCCCGGCAACCCCGCGCCCCGCATGGCCGAGATCCCCGGCGGTATGATCAACTCCGTGGGCCTTCAGAACCCCGGCGTGGCCGCCTTTGCTCGCGAGTCCGGTCCGTGGCTCGAACAGCTGTCCAAGGACGGCTGCCAGGTCATCTGTCAGGTTGCCGGCCACTCCGTTGACGAGTTTGTCCGCGCACTCGAGATGTATGTCGAGCTGTGCCCCTGGGCTGCAGGCTACGAGATCAACGTGAGCTGCCCCAATATCGCCGCCGGTGGTGCCGCCATGGGCTCCACGCCCGAGGGCGCCTCTTCCGTTATGGCTGCCTGCCGCAAGGTGACCGATAAGCCGCTGTTCGTGAAGATGGCGCCGGTCAACGTCGCCGAGATCGCCAAGGCCCTCGAGGCTGCCGGCGCCGACGGCCTTTCGGTCATCAACTCCATTCAGGGCATGGCTATCGACGTCCATACCCGCAAGTCCCGCGTGGCCAAGCCCAAGGGCGGCCTTTCGGGCCCGCTGTGCCACCACATCGCCGTGCGCATGGTCTGGGAGGTTGCCCAGGCCGTCGATATCCCCATCAACGGTGTCGGCGGTGTCATGACCGGCGAGGATGCGGCTGAGTTTATCCTGGCCGGTGCCACCTGCGTGTCGGTCGGCATGGCCAACTTCGTCGATCCGTGCGCTTCGCTCAAGATCGCGCATGAGCTCGAGGCCTGGGCCGAGTCCCAGGGCGTAAAGGACATCAACGAGCTGGTAGGTGCTTTTGAATGCTAGAGACCGATGCCCGCGACCGCGTAATCGTCGCCCTCGACTGCGATCGTGAGCGTGCGCTCGAGCTCGCCCACGAGCTTTCGGGCCATGCCGCCTGGCTCAAGGTTGGCATGACGCTCTATTACGCTGAGGGCCCCGAGATCGTCAAGACCTTTAAGGACCTGGGCTTTAAGGTCTTCCTTGACCTTAAGTTCCATGACATTCCGCATCAGGTTCGCGGTGCCGCCCGCTCGGCCTCGCTTGCCGGTGCCGACTTGCTTTCGGTTCACGGCTTGGGTTCGGGTGCTATGCTCGCCGCCTGCCGTGAGGGTGCCGAGGAGGCACGCGAGGATCGAGCCAAGCTCGTCGCCATCACCGTGCTTACGAGCATGAATCAGGATGCGCTGAGCGAGATCGGCGTCGAGTCGCCCGTTGCCGAGGAGGCCGCCCGTCTGGCAAAGCTCGCCCAGGCCAACGGTATCGACGGTATCGTGTGCTCGCCGATGGAGGCTCATGACATGCGTGAGCTGCTGGGTCCCGATGCGCTGATTGTGACCCCGGGCGTGCGTCCGGTTGGTGCTGCGCTGGGCGATCAGTCCCGCGTGGCCACGCCTTCCCAGGCTATCGAGCGCGGCGCGAGCCATATCGTGGTGGGCCGCCCCATTACCGGCGCCGACGATCCGGTTGCCGCGTTTGACGCCATCGTTGCCGAGCTGGTCGAAAACGTCGCGTAAAAGATTCCCTTAAGTCACCACTTTTTGGGTTCAATAGCACAAATTAGCCCCTGTGCCTGCGTAAACTTTCCCATCCTTTGTGTGGAATCGCAGGTCGGGGGCTCATCTTTTAGCACGATATATTGCACTTTTTGCGGGTATCGTCTAACCTATGGAGCCGCGATTGGGCATTTTGTACGTTTTACGTGCTAAAATGCCAAATATTGAATCAGATATAACCCAACTATTTGGAGGTACGAATGGCACTCCCTCAGCTTACCGATGAGCAGCGTAAGCAGGCTCTTGAGAAGGCTGCCGCCGCACGTCACGCTCGCGCAGAGCTCCGTGAGCAGATCAAGAAGGGCGAGAAGTCCCTCGAGTCCGTGCTCAACTCCGATGACCCCATTGCTTCCCGCATGAAGGTTTCCACCCTCATCGAGTCTCTCCCCGGTTACGGCAAGGCCAAGGCCGCCAAGATCATGGAGGAGCTCGGTATCTCCGCTACCCGTCGCGTCCAGGGCCTCGGCGTCCGTCAGCGCGAGCAGCTCCTCGAGCAGCTGACCAAATAAGTGAGCGCTCAGGATTCCAAGCTCTTTGTGATTTCTGGACCGTCAGGCGCAGGCAAGGGTACGCTCGTCACTCGTGTGCGCGAGCGCCGCTCGAACCTGGGCCTGACGGTTTCGGCTACCACGCGAGCACCACGCAAAGGTGAGGTCGACGGCGTCAACTACTTTTTTCTGACGCGCGAGGAGTTCGACCGCCGCGTGGCAAACGGTGAGTTTGTTGAGTGGGCCGAGGTCCACGGTAACTGCTACGGCACGTTGGTGAGCGAGGTCCAGTCCAAGCTCGCCTCTGGTTCGTCTCTCATCTTGGAGATCGATGTCCAGGGTGCCCTGCAGGTGAAGGAGCGTTTCCCCGAGGCCGTGCTGATCTTTATCAAGCCGCCTTCGCTTGAGGTGCTCCGCGAGCGTCTAGTCGGTCGCGGTACCGAGACGCCCGAGACGATTGAGCTGCGTATGGCAAACGCCGCCGATGAGCTTGCCCTTGCCGACCGCTACGACGACGTCGTGGTTAATGACGATCTCGACCGCGCGACCGATGAACTCGTTCGCGTTCTCGATATGCATGAAAGGATCTGAGGTCCGTGTCCGTTGTAAAGCCTTGCATTGACGATCTTCTGGAGAAGACCGATCACAACCGCTTCCTGCTCGCTTCGCTTGCCTCCAAGCGCGCCTGCGACATCAATAGCATGCTGCGTGGCCAGCACAACCGCGTGCTTGCCGTCCAGGATGTCGATGACATCACCATCGGGCTTTCCGGTGCCGATACCATTTCGATGGCTATGGATGAGATTATCGACGGCGACATCTCTTACGACGAGGCCCGTTATGAGAAGGCGCTCGGCCACAAGGTTGCTGAAGCCTAAATGGCGGCTCGCGTCTGCCTGGTCCACTATCACGAGGTTGGACTTAAGGGTAAGAACCGCGCACATTTTGAGCATATCCTCATGGATAACATCAAGGCGGCCTTGGCCGCCTTTTCCGTGAATGCCGTGTCTCGAATTTCCGGTTATATCCTCGTGACCTTTAACGAGCATCAGGCCGACGAGGCGGCTCGTGTCATTCGCACCGTTCCCGGCGTTGCTCGCGTGTCTTTGGCGTATCACACCAATCGCGACCCTCAGGAGTACTGTGCCGCCGCCGTGAAGGCGCTGCGTGAGTTTGGCCCCTTCGATTCGTTTAAGGTGCACGCCAAGCGCTCCAATACCGACTATGAGCTCACCTCGATTGATATCAATCGACAGGTTGGCGAGGTGCTGTGCGAGGCGTTCCCCGATAAAAAGGTTCAAATGCACGATCCCGACGCGATGGTTCACGTGCTGGTTGTTCAGGGTAGCGTTTATGTGTACGCGCGCTCCGAGCGCGGTGTGGGCGGTCTGCCGGTGGGCTCTGCCGGTAAGGTCGTGACCCTGCTGTCATCGGGTATCGACTCGCCGGTGGCGACCTGGATGCTCGCGCGACGCGGAGCCGTGTGCGTGCCGGTGCATTTTTCCGGTCGTCCGCAGACGCCAGATACCAGCGAGTATCTAGTGCAGGACATCATTCGCGCCCTTGAGCCGGGTGTCCAGATCGGCCGTCTGTATGTTGTGCCGTTCGGCGACTGCCAGCGCGAGATTTCGGTGACCTGTCCCAGCAACCTGCGCGTGATCATGTATCGCCGCATTATGTATTCGGTTGCCGAGCGCATTGCACACATCGAGGGCGCCAAGGCTATCGTGACGGGCGAATCGCTTGGGCAGGTTGCCTCCCAAACGCTTGAGAACATCATGGCCGTCAACGAGGCCGTGAAGATCCCCGTGTTCCGCCCTCTCATCGGTTCGGACAAGCAGGAGATCATCGCGCGCGCCGAGGAGATTGGTACGTTCGATATCTCGACTGAGGCCGCTCCCGACTGCTGCACGCTGTTTATGCCGCGCCGTCCCGAGACGCACGCTAAACTCGATGCCGTGCATGAGGCCTGGGAGTTGTTCGATCACGAGGAGATGATCGAGCGCCTGCTCAAGCAGACCGAGTATATCGACTTCTCCAGCAACACGTATAAGGCCCCTAAGACCTTAAAACGCAAACATTCGGAGCTTGCTCCGCGTGAGATTTACCAAGATCACGAGTAATGTTGTGCATAGACCGACGATGCGCCTGCATCGTCGGTCTTTTGCTATCTGGGCATTTTGCGGCTAAGTGTTCATTTGCTGACGTGTGCCTGAATAAATGGACAGATTTGTGCAAGGTTTTGGTCGGTTTTTGGTTTGACCGCTAAAACCGGTTTTGGAGCGTGGCTGTTGCAGGGCTCCTTTCCTGACACGATGGTGTTGGGAGGTTTTGCTATGGCGCAGCGCGAACAACACGAACGGGTCAAACGGATGGACCGCTTGGCGGACAAGCTGCTCGGTCATAAGGCAGTGGTGATGGCGATACTGGTCGTCATTGCGATGGCGAGCGGCTTGGCGATGGCGAACCTTGGCGGCGGTGCCGGCGGTGTGTCGTTTGAGCGCACTGACGGTACGGGCTCGTTGATGGAGCCGGGATCCGGTGATGCCTCGAGCGGAAAGACATCCGAAGGTTCTTCGACTAAGGCTTCTGCCGCGGCAGAGGTCTATGTCGATGTCGATGGCGCCGTTGTGTCGCCCGGTGTATATCGCCTCAAGGACGGCGCGCGGGTGGCTCAGGCGATTGATGCCGCCGGCGGGCTGGCGCCCGAGGCAGACGTTACGGGGCTCAATCGGGCATCTAAGGTCACTGATGGACAAAAAATCCACGTTCCAACGGTAGGGGAGCAGCAGGCGTCCATTGCGGAAGCCGGTGTTGATGGTGGGGCTTCCGCATCATTGGGCGTGAGTGGCGCAACGGGCCTAGTCAACATCAATACGGCAAGCACGGCAGAGCTGCAGACGCTCTCGGGCATCGGTCCCTCCATGGCACAGTCGATTATCGATGAGCGTACAAAGAACGGTGCTTTTGCCTCGGTTGACGATCTGATGCGTGTGTCGGGAATCGGCGAGAAGAAGCTTGCCAAAATCAAAGATTGCATCTGCGTATGAGTGCGACCGAGCGCGAGCATGTGATGCCTCCGCGGCCCTTGATGCCGTGGACGATGGCCCTGTGTGCCGGCATGTGCGTGAGCTGCGCTTTGGTGCTTAACGTGGCCGCTGATGCGCTGCTGAGGGAGCGGGTGCCGGCGGTCGGGCCGCTATGGGCCATTCCCGTTGCGGCGGCGGTCTTCGTTGTGCTGGCTCAATCTTGTGCGCGGCTTGCCCCTTTGAAGCGGTGGCTGTATGCCGCGTCCGTCGGTCTCGTGGCGGGAGCGGTCGTCTCGGCGTGGTGGGCTGTGGGCACGCTAGGCGCCTCGAAGGCGCTCGACGGTCGAGCGGCAAGCAGCCTCGAGTTTGTCGTGCAGGGTGATCCATCCATAAACGACGACGTGTATTCCTATACCTGCGAGGCACGCGCGGACGGTAAGAACTTGGCAGCGGTTCGCCTATCGTGTGACCGCGAGCTCAAGGTCGGGGCGCACGTGCGTGTTATCGGTCGCGTTTCACGTTTTGAGAACGATGCGTTTGGACGATCGCGCGCGCTCCGAGGCGAGGTACGCAAGGTTCAAGCCGTTCGGATTGTGCCGGTCGATGAGGGCTCTCCGGGGCCGCTGCTTCGGCTGCGAAATGGGCTGCTTGCGTCCATTGCGCCTGCGACCGACCCGGCGCGTGCGCTCATAGCCGGTGTCGCCTGCGGTCGTTCGGCCGAGCTGCGCGCCCAGCCGGCGGGCGATTGGTTTTCGGTGACGGGGACGGCGCATCTTATCGCCGTCTCGGGCAGCCATTTGGCTATCGTGGGGTTTGTAATCGAGGGCGCATTGCAAAAGACTCGGTGCTCACGTGGTCTTCAGCGGGCGATATTGGCGATATCGCTTGTTGGCTACGCTGCCTTTACGGGCGCGTCTCCTTCGGCCGTGCGCGCGTGCTGCATGGTGTTCGCGACGCTTGTCGTAAACGGCGCGGGGCGTCGCCGGCACGGCGAATCGGCACTCTTCGTAACCATGTCCATCTTTGTGCTACTGCGGCCGACGGTGCTGTTCGAGATGGGCTTTCAGCTTTCATGTGCCAGCGTCTTAGCCATTCTGTGCTTTTGCCCCTATGCGACCTACGCTTTGGGTGAGCTGGGTGTGCCATCGGGCGTCGCCAGCATGCTTTCCGCCACGCTGTGCTCGCAATTGGCGACACTTCCCATTACCATTCCCGCCTTTGGTACGTTATCGCTCATTGCTCCGCTGGCAAATGCGGTCATCGGTCCGGTGGTGAGCGTACTGCTTGCTGTGTCGATTGTGCTGGTTCCCTTTTCGCTCGTGGCACCTTTGCGGACTTGGGCGCTCATTGTGCCCATGATTGCCGCCCGTTGCGCACTGTTCTTCGAGCAGCTGTTTGCCGCCGTGCCGGGTGCATCCGTGAGTTTGCCGCCCGATAGCATGTGGATTTACCTAGTGCCGTGTTTGCTGGCGGTTCTGCTGGTCTGGTGGCCGCGTCCCCGTGCACGTCCTATGGCGGTGGGGCTTGCATGCTTGGTACTCCTGGCTGCGATTCCGTACGTCTACTGGGATCGATTCGCTCCGCCTTCGGTGACGGTGCTCGATGTGGGCCAGGCCGATGCGATTCTTATCCGCCAGGGCGGCGCAGTAGCACTCGTCGACTGCGGGCTCGACGAGCGCATGGTGGCGGCGTTGGTTCGCAATAACGTGCACCATATCGATGCCGTCTTTGTGACGCATTGGGATGAGGACCACTGGGGTGGTCTGCCTGCCGTGCTCGAACAGTTTTCGGTTGGAACGATTGCCGTGGCGGCGGATGCGCTGGAGGATGCTCCTGCCGAGGTATTGAACCGACCTGGCGTTGAGTATCGGCAGGTGCGCCGTGGGGATACGGTCGACATCGGCTCATTTTGCGCCCGCGTGATGTGGCCATTCGAGTCCGTGGATGGCGAGGGAAATGAGGACTCGCTTGTCCTGCTGCTCTCTTATGTTCAGGAAGGCAAGGGCCTGCGTGTGCTCCTCACCGGTGATGCCGAGCTCGATCAAGAACGGGAATTCGTGCAGGAGGTGGGAGATATCGATGTACTTAAACTTGGGCATCACGGCTCTAAGGTTTCAGTCGATGGTGAGTTGCTGGACGTCCTGAAGCCCGAGCTTTCCCTCGCGAGCGCGGGCGAGGGGAATCGATACGGCCATCCGTCCGATGCCTGCATCGATGCCGTTATGGAAGCGGGCGGCGTGTTCGCGTGCACCATCGAACACGGCGACATTACCGTCACGCCAACTGCGAATGGCTTTGCGATGCGATGCCAGCGACCATGACGACGTCGTTGGCGTGTGGTGGGCCCCTGGGCTAGAATGGCACGGAACGAATACGAAGGCCTGCGGGAGGGGAGCGCAATGTCCGAAATCGGTCTGCTGCCGGCATATCTGATCGTCGGTACCGACGGAGTCAAGCGCGATCACGCCGTCTCGCGCATGAAAGCGCGTCTGGAAAAGACGGGCATGGTCGAGTTCAACATCGACGAGCGCGACATGACCAAGGACCCCGATATCGAGTCCATTATCGGATCGCTTAACACCTTTCCGATGGGCAGCGAGTTTCGCCTGGTAATCCTTGATGGCTGCTCAAAGCTCGCTAAGGCGGTCTCGGAGCCGCTCGTTGAGTATCTGGCGAGTCCCAGCCCCACAACGGTCTGCCTCATCATCGCCGACTCGCTTGCCAAGAACACGCGCCTGTATAAGGCGATCGCCAAAATCGACAAGAAGGCCGTGATCGATTGCTCCGGCACCAAGCGCTGGGAGCTGCCGCGTCGCGTGCAGCAGATGGCGACGCAGCACGGCAAGTCGATCTCGACGGCGGCCGCCGAGGAACTCGTCTCGCGTTCGGGTGAAAACACTCGCATGCTCGATAACGACTTGGTTAAGCTTGCCCAGATGGTCGAGGCGCCCCAAATTGAGCTTGCCGATGTGGAGCGCTGGATTGTACGTACGGCCGAGGTTCAACCCTGGGACTTTCTCAATGCGGTCTCGGCCCGTGACATGCGCCGTTCGCTCGAGCTCTTCAATCTAATGCCCGCCAAGAGCTACGTGTGGACGTACACATTGCTGTGCGGCCGCATTCGCGAGCTTATCGTTGCCAAGGCGCTCGATGCACGCGGACAGGGTCGTGAGCTGGCCGCAACGCTCAAACTCCAGTCCTGGCAGGTCAAGAATCATCTGACCTGGGCACGTCGCTTTTCGATGGCAGAGCTCGTCGCAGCGCTCGAGGGTGCCGTTGATGTGGAGCTCGCGCTCAAGGGTTCGGCCGATTCTCAGACCGCGCTTTTGCTCTGGATTACGAACATCTTGAGAAAATCGTGATGATACCTGCCTATTTGACAAATTCGTTCTATCCCTTTGAGGGAGAGCGTGCTATAGTAGGCGCTTGCATGACCTCACCGTGTCTCAGAGGTGTCATACATTTTTTGCAAGGAACTCGAAAGGAACTCCAGAAGTGGCAAACATCAAGTCTCAGAAGAAGCGTATCCGCACCAATGAGGCAGCTCGCATGCGTAACAAGGCTGTCAAGTCCGAGCTCAAGACGCTGACCAAGCACGTCCAGTCCGCCGTCGCCGAGGGCGACGCCGAGAAGGCCCAGGCTGCCCTCAAGACCGTCACCAAGCGTCTCGACATGGCTGCCGCCAAGCATGTTATCCACAAGAACCAGGCTTCCAACCGCAAGTCCGGTCTTGCCAAGCTCGTGAACAGCATCAACGCCTAAGTTGTAAATTTCACACCACACAGATTACGCGCATAAATGGAGCCTGTTTTATGGAACAGGCTCCATTTTTTGTACCGCTCGGGTAAGATAGTCCGCATGAATACTTCAATTGACATTTCCCACATCCGCAACTTCTCAATCGTTGCGCACATCGACCATGGCAAGTCCACGATCAGCGATCGCATCCTCGAGCTCACCCATACCGTCGACGAACGCGACATGGAGTCGCAGCTGCTCGACACCATGGATATCGAGCGCGAGCGCGGCATCACGATCAAGTCCAATGCCGTTCGCGTGTCCTATGACGCCGACGATGGCGAGACGTATCAGTTCAATCTGATCGATACGCCGGGCCACGTGGACTTTACCTATGAGGTCTCGCGCTCGCTGGCAGCCTGTGAGGGCGCGGTGCTCGTTGTCGACGCCACACAGGGCGTCGAGGCACAGACCGTCTCCAACGCGACGCTTGCCATGAACGCCAATCTGGACATTGTGCCGGCCATCAACAAGATCGACCTGCCCTCGGCCCATCCCGATGAGGTCAAGACCGAGATCGAGGATGACTTGGCGATCCCTGCCGATGATGCCGTGTGTGTCTCGGGCAAGACCGGAGAGGGCATCCACGATCTGCTGGAGTCCATTGTCTTTTTGATCTCTCCGCCCAAGGGCGATGCGAACGCGCCGCTCAAGGCACTCATCCTGGATTCGTACTTCGACGAGTATCGTGGTGTCGTCGCCACGGTGCGCATCTTTGACGGTTCCATCAAAAAGGGCGATACCCTGCGCATGATGCAGGCAAAGGGTGACTTTTTGGTCGATGGCGTGGGCGTCAAGCGTCCCGCCGAGACTCCGGTCGATGCGCTGACGGTCGGCGAGGTGGGCTACGTGGTCACGGGCCTGAAGGACCCCGAGGCCGTGCGCGTGGGCGATACCCTCACGTGGGCGTCGAATCCCTGCCCCGAGCCGCTTCCCGGCTACCGCGAGGCCAAGCCCATGGTCTATACGGGCCTGTTCCCGATCGATAACAAGGACTACGAGAACCTGCGTGACGCGCTCGATAAGCTGCACGTCAACGACCCGTCGTTGGTATGGGAGCCCGAGACCTCGGTGGCGCTCGGCTTTGGCTTCCGCGTGGGCTTCCTGGGCCTGCTGCACATGGAAGTCGTTAAGGAACGCCTGGAGCGCGAGTTCAACTTGGACCTCATTGCCACGAGTCCCTCGGTCGACTATCACGTCTACAAGACCGACGGCGAGATGATCGATGTCCGCAGCCCGCAGGACCTTCCCGAGGCCACGCGCATCGAGCGTATCGAGGAACCCTACCTCAAGGCAAAGATCATCTGCCCGCCTGAGTACACGGGCGCCGTCATGCAGCTTGCCATCGAGCACCGCGGCATTACTACCGACATGATCCACCTGACGAGCAAATCGGTCGAGATGCGCTTTGATATGCCGCTTGCCGAGCTCATCTTGGACTTCTTTGATCAGCTCAAGAGCCGCACTAAGGGCTATGCCTCGCTCGACTACGAGTTCAACGAGTATCGTCCTTCCGAGCTTGTGAAGCTCGATATCTTGCTTTCGGGCGATGAGGTGGACGCGCTGTCGTTTATCGTGCACAAGGACAAGGCCTATGGCCTGGCCCGCGGTCTGTGCGACAAGCTCAAGGAGATCATCCCGCGTCAGCTGTTTGAGGTGCCCATCCAGGGTGCTATCGGCAACAAGATCATTGCCCGCTCCACCGTCAAGGCGCGTCGCAAGGACGTGCTTGCCAAGTGCTACGGCGGCGATATTTCGCGTAAGCGCAAACTGCTCGAGAAGCAGAAAGAGGGCAAGAAGCGCATGAAAGCCATCGGCTCGGTCGAGGTCCCGCAGGAGGCCTTTATGGCGATTCTCAAGGTGGACGAGTAGGCCTATGGCGCTTTCCGAATACAGCGAGCGGTTGCTGGGCGCCTATGCCGAGCAACCGTTCCTTATGGCTCCCATGGCGGGCGTGACCGACCCTGCCTACCGCATCATGTGCCGCCGCCGCGGTGCCAACCTTGCCTACAGCGAGATGGTGAGCGTGGCAGGCCTTGCCTATGCCAGCAACAAAACGTGGCGCCTGGTGCTGCCGGCCGACGAGGAGCAGCAGATTTGTGTGCAGCTCTTTGGCTCCAAGCCCGATCAGTTTGCGAGTGCCGTCGCCGCCGTCGAGGAGCGCGTTGGCGATCGCCTGTCGCTCATCGATATCAATATGGCATGCCCCGCCCGCAAGGTCGTTACCAAGGGCGAGGGCTCGGCGCTCATGCGCACGCCCGATTTGGCCGAGAAGATCGTCGAGGCGGCGGTGGGCGCGGCGCATGTACCCGTGACCGTCAAGATTCGCAAAGGCTTTTATGCCGAGGACCGTAATGCCGCGACGTTTGCCCAGATGCTCGAAGGCGCCGGTGCCGCCGCGGTGGCGGTGCATGGCCGCTGCGCCACGCAGCTCTATACGGGCCAGGCCGATTGGTCGGTCGTCGATGAGGTTGCCGACGCCGTTGAGATTCCCGTGATCGGTTCGGGCGACGTGTTTACCGCCGAGGATGCCGCGGAGCATCTGCGCAACTCGGGCGCCAGCGCGGTGTTTATCGCGCGCGGTATCTACGGGAACCCGTGGGTGTTTGGCGATGCTCGCGCCCTTGCGCTCGATGGCATACCGGTGCCGGTTCGCAGCTCCGTCGAGCGCCTGGACGCCCTGCGTGAGCACCTAACGCTGACACATGAGCTCCTGCCGCTTATGTCGCGTGCCCGTACGTACGCAAGCTGGTACTTAAAAGGCATGCCCCATGCCGCCGCTTGGCGTGCCCATGTGGTGCGCTGCTCCACGTATGAGGAGTTTATGGTGCTGGTCGATGAGATCGAGCATGATGCGGTGGCCTGCGAGGCCGCCCTTGCCGCTGGCAAGTCGGTGCCTGCTCATCCGCTGGAGGCTTAAGGGTGGCCGTTACCGCGCTGTACGTGCACGTGCCGTTCTGTGCCCAAAAGTGCCGCTACTGCGACTTCGACTCGCGCAGTTTTGCTCCGTGCGACCTGAGCGCTGCGCTCGATGCCTATTTTGAGCAGTTGTTCGCGCGCCTCGATGCTTTTGGCAAGGCTGGTGCCCTTGACCAGACCCGCACCGTCTATGTTGGCGGCGGTACGCCGTCGCTGGCGGGGGAGCGCCTGGTGGAGCTGGCGCGGCGTATTCGTGCGTGGTGCGCCCCCGTTGAGTTTACCTGCGAGGCCAATCCCGAGTCGCTGACCGCCGAGCTTGCTACTGCACTTGTCAAGGTTGGTGTCACACGCGTCTCTCTGGGCGTGCAAACGCTCGATAACATCGAACTTACTGCCATCGGCCGTATTCACGATGCCGATCGGGCGCTCGCCGCCATCGCGACGGTCAAGAACGCTGGGCTTGATGTGTCGTGCGACCTTATGTGCGGACTTCCCGGGCAAACCGCAACGAGTTGGAATCGCACGCTCGTTGGCGTGCTGGCGGCGGCTCCGCATCATGTGTCGGTCTACCCGCTCACGCTCGAGGAGGGGACGCCCCTTTATCGCATGGCGTGCCGTGACGAGTCGCTCGAGCCTGATGAGGATTTTCAGGCCGCATGCATGGACGTGGCACGCGAGCTCCTGGGTGCCGCCGGCTATCACCCGTATGAGGTGGCGAGTTACGCGCTCGACGGCCATGAGTGCGCCCATAACATTGCCTACTGGACCGGACGGGGCTACCTGGGCCTGGGTCGTTCTGCCGCGGGCATGCTCGACGCCGAGGATTTCGACCGTCTTGCAGGTTTGTTCCCCGGTGTATCTTCTCGAGGCGATGCGTACCGCGTGCGTCTGGTGCAACGTGACGATGACGCGACGGCGTTCGAGGCCGAATATCTCTCGCAGCGCGAGGCTGCGGCCGAAGACCTGATGCTTGCTTGTCGCATGACGCGCGGTGTCGCGTCCGACCTGTTGGTTCGCGCGGCTCGTGTCATCCCGGCCGATGGGCTGACAGCCGCTTGCGATCGCGCGCTCGAATTAGGTCTTGCCACTTGGGTGCCCGAGACGCTCGGGGTCCATGAGGGACCCTTCACTTCGGCAGATGTCGTCGCGGGCCATGTTCGAGCTCGTTTAGCACCGACACACCTGGGCTGGCTCGATGGAAATGTTCTGTTCGAGCTGTTTTGGGATCTAGCTTAGGCCGCTCGGGTAGAATTACCGGAATATATACGCTGCTGTGAGCAGGAGGTTGCCGCGCATGGCGACGATGAACGAAAAAGATTATTACGAGATTCTGGGTGTCTCCAAGGACGCTACCTCGCGTGATATACAGAAGGCCTTCCAGCAAAAGGCCCGCAAGCTCCATCCGGACGTCAACAAAGAGCCGGATGCCGAGGAAAAGTTTAAAGAGGTTTCCGAGGCCTACGCCGTGCTTTCGGATGAGCAAAAACGTGCGCGCTACGACGCCATGCGTTCTAGCAATCCCTTTGCCGGTGCTCCTACAGCTTCGCCCTATGGTGGCGGCTACGCCGGCAACACGGGCTATGGCAATCCCTTTGAGGGCGGCTTTCCCTTTGGTGGCGCCTGGGGCCAGCAGCGTCGCGGCCAGGCTGCCTACAATCCCGAGAACGGCGCCAACGTGGTCGTCGATATCAAACTGGACGCCAAGGAGGCCAAGGGCGGTGCCCGCAAGACCGTCCGCTATACGCGCTTCGATACCTGTGGTCACTGCGGCGGCTCGGGTTCTGTCTCCTCCGAGCATGCCCATACCTGCCCAAGCTGTGGCGGCCGCGGCCACATCGACGTCGACCTGTCCTTCCTGTTTGGTGCGGGCACGTTCCAGTCGGTCTGCCCCGAGTGCGGCGGTTCCGGTAAGGTCGTGGCAGACCCCTGCCCTGATTGCGGTGGCAGCGGTCGTACTCGCGTAACCTCCGAGCAGACGATTGAGTTTCCTGCCGGCACGCACGATGGCGACGAGGTCCGCATTAGCGGCATGGGTCATGCTGGCACCAACGGTGCCGCGGGCGGCGACCTGGTGGGCCGCGCCCATGTTGAGGCCGAGCGCTTGGAAGGCAAAGCTCGTACCGGTTTTTACCTGATGGGCATCGTGGCGCCGTTTTTGGTACTCTCGGCCATCTCGGGCGTGTTCTCTGCCTTTGCCGTGATGTGCTTTATTCCGTTTACCATGGGCCTGTTCATGGTGCTTTCGGACGGCGTGCTTCATCGCAGCTTGCTGTGGTGGAAGCGCGGTGCGATGCAGTTTGCCAACGGTTTTGCCAACGGCTTCATGTTCGCGCTCGTGTCGGTTTGGTTCGCGAGCTGCTCGCAACGGGCCATGCTTTCGCCGTACCAAATGCAATAACATCAAACCCTCTGTTTGCGGCCGGCCTTGCTTGGGTATAGGACGCACTGTGACAATAATGAAAGTCGGAAGGATTCGGTCGTGTCGGAAAATAGGGATTACTACGAGGTACTTGGCGTCGACAGGGATGCCGACGCGCGGACGATTAAGCGCGCGTTTCTAAAGAAGGCCCGTACCGTACACCCGGACGTTTCGGACGACCCCGAGGCCGAGGCCAAGTTTAAAGAGCTTAACGAGGCATATTCCGTTCTTTCCGATGAGCAGAAGCGTGCTAACTACGACCGTTACGGCACTGCCGACGGCCCTGGTGGTTCAGGCTACGTCGATATCAACGATATCTTTGGTGGCATGGGCATGGACGACTTGTTCTCGTCGTTCTTTGGCGGCGGTGCCGGCGGTGGCGCCCGCAGCCGTCGCGAGCGCCGCCGGGGTCGCGATATGGCCATCTCCCTTTCGGTGACGCTCGAGGAGGCGGCACTCGGCTGCAAAAAGACGATCAGCTATGACCGCCTTGCTCCTTGCGAGGACTGCAATGGCACCGGTAGGGCAGAGGGCGCACAGGAAAAGCAGTGCGGCCGCTGCCACGGTACGGGCTACGTCACGACGGTTCAGCGTTCGTTCCTGGGCCAGGTTCAGTCTTCCTCGCCTTGCCCTGACTGCCATGGCGAGGGCACGGTTATCGACCATCCCTGCGAGACCTGCGACGGTCAGGGCCGCACGCCTTCGCATGAAAAGATTGACATCGATATTCCCGCCGGCGTTTCGACCGGTCGCCAGCTGCGTGTGAGCGGCTTTGGCGAGGCCGGCCTTCGCGGCGAGCCTTCGGGCGACCTGATTGTCAACGTGCGCGTTGCCGACCATGAGCGCTTTAAGCGCAACGGTGACGACCTGTACCTGGTGAGTGATATCTCGATTGCGCAGGCTGCGCTTGGCTGCGAGATCGAGGTCGAGGGCATTATGCCCGACGAGGTCGTTAAGGTGACGGTTCCCGCCGGCGCCCAGTACGGTGATACCGTGAGCGTCAATAATTACGGCATGCCGCGCATTGGCGGTGGCGGTTCGCGTGGCCGCCTGATCGTGCAACTGCGCGTGGTCGTTCCCACCAATCTTTCCAATAAGCAGCGCGAGCTGCTCCGTGCTTTTGCCGATGAGATGGGCGATGACGTTGCTTCTGGTAAGAAGTCGGTGACCGACCGTATCAAGAGTGCTCTCGATGACATCCTCGATTAAGGAGCCCGCGTGCTCGCACCCCATATTTCCGTCGTCAACCTCGGTTGCCGTGTCAACCGGGTTGAATCCGACCGTATCACTGCCGATCTTATGCGCCTGGGCTTTGCGATGGTGGAGCCCCAGGATGCAGAGCTGATCGTCATTAACACCTGTGCCGTTACGGGCGAGGCCGAGGCCAAGACCCGTAAGGCCGTTCGCCATGCTCTGGCCCATCCAAACGAACCCTATGTGATCGTGACCGGATGCGTTGTCAATTTGCATCCCGAGGAGCTGCTGGAGCTTTCGGACCGCGTGATTGCCGAGCCGTCCAAGATCGATGTTGCCGACCGCGTTTGCGAAGTGCTAGGCGTTGAATCCGACAGCGTCGCCGCTTGCAGCGATAGCGATGTGGTCGATGCGCTTGGGCGCTCCCGCTTGGGCGTAAAGATCCAAGACGGCTGCAATCACCGCTGCACCTACTGCATCGTGTGGAAGGCGCGCGGCCCCGAGCGCTCCGTGCCTGTCGAGTCTGTGCTCGAGCAGGTGCTCGAGGCCCAGGAGGCCGGCGTGCCCGAGGTCGTGCTGACGGGCGTGAACCTCGGTGCCTACGACGGCAAGAGCGCGACCGACGAACACGTGGAGATCGACGAGCTGCTCGAGACCATCATGGAGCGCACCTCGATTCCCCATGTGCGCATTTCTTCGGTGGAACCCATGGATATCTCCGAGCGCCTGCTGAAGGTCATGGCTCGCTATCCGCAGCGTATCGCCCCGTTTTTGCACCTGCCCGTGCAGTCCGGTTGCACGGCGACCCTGCATCGTATGGGCCGTCCCTATAGCGCTGAGTCCTTCGAGGGCACGGTGCGTATGATTCGCGAGATTTTGCCGCAGGCTTCGCTTTCGTGCGATGTCATCGTCGGTTTTCCCGGCGAGACGGACGAGGAGTTTGAGGAGTCGCTGGCGCTCTGCCGTCGCGTGGGCTTCTCGCGTATGCACGTGTTCCGCTACAGCAAGCGCCCCGGCACCTTGGCGGCCGATATGCCCGACCAGGTGGCGCCCGAGGTCATGGCTGAGCGCAGCCGTCGCATGCGCGCGGCGGCCCAGGAGCTCGCCGTTGCCGACGCCCGTCGCCGCGTGGGCTCCGTCGAGCGTGCCGTGCTCGAGTATGGCGACAACCTGACGCTCGGCTCCTTCCATCATGCCCGCCTTGACGATACCCGTGGACTCACGGCCCCGTGCCTGCTCGATGTTGCTATCATCGGAGTCGATGATTCCGGCTTGGTCCATGCACGCAGGGAGGTTCATGGAAGCCTCGAAGATTAGACTTACCGTTCCCGAGGGAATTGACCCCTCTCGTGTGCTGGGCGCTGGTGACGGCGTTCTGCGCACGCTCGAGGGCCTGGTTCGCGCCCACGTGGTTGCCCGTGGTGACAGCATCGCCGTGGGCGGTGACCCGGATGAGGTTGAGCTCGTGGCGCGCTTTTTCGAGCATGCTTTTCGCGAGGCGGCCGCCGGGCGCACACTGTCTGCCGACGATGTCTCTCGCTGCCTGGCCGTCTTGCGCGACGGTGAGCACGAGGCTACGTCGCTTCGCGATGACGTGCTGCTTTCGTATCGCGGCCGTGCCATTCGCCCCAAGACGCTGGGCCAAAAGCGCTATGTGGATGCCATCCGCACGCATACCATCACGTTTGGCCTGGGTCCTGCCGGCACCGGTAAGACCTATCTGGCCATGGCGCTCGCCGTTGCCGCGCTCAAGCGCCACGAGGTGGGCCGGCTGATCTTGACGCGTCCGGTTGTCGAGGCGGGGGAGAACTTGGGCTTTTTGCCCGGCACCCTCGAGGAAAAGATCGATCCCTACATGCGTCCGCTCTACGACGCCCTTTTTGACATGATGGATCGCGAGCGCACCGATGAGCTTATGGAGCGTGGCGTGATCGAGATCGCCCCGCTTGCCTACATGCGCGGCCGCACGCTGAGCGATGCCTTCGTGGTGCTCGACGAGGCGCAAAATACCACGCCTGAGCAGATGAAGATGTTCCTGACGCGCTTGGGCTTTAACTCCAAGTTTGTGATTACCGGCGACCTGAGCCAGCGCGACCTGGTGGGTCGTCGTGGCGGTCTTGCCGACGTTGATCAGATTTTGGGCCGTGTCGACGATGTCGCATTTTCGCACCTCGAGCGCGCCGACGTGGTGCGCCATGCCTTGGTGGGACGTATCGTCGAGGCATACGACACTTATGATGACGTGCGCGAGCAGCGCCCGCGCGACCGAAAGGAGTCCCGTTGAGTGTATTGATCAGCAACGATGCCGAGCTCGATACGCTGCTCGATGCGCAGGAGGTGGAGCACATCTGCGAGGTCGTGCTTGCCGCCGAGGGCGTTGAGCGTGAAGTCGAGATTTCCCTTTCGTATGTCGACGAGGACGAGATGCACGAGCTCAACCACGAGTGGCGCGGTATCGATCGCACCACCGATGTACTCTCGTTTGAGTGCGATTCGGCCTTTGACGATGACATTCCCGCCGATGAGACGCTCGAGCTCGGCGATATTATCTTGGCCCCGCAGGTTATTGCCCGTCAGGCCCCCGGTTTTGGCAATAGCCCCGCTGACGAGTGCCGTCTGATGCTCGTTCACGGCATGCTGCACCTGCTGGGCTATGACCACATCGAGGACGACGAGGCCGAGGTCATGGAGGCCCGCGAGGACGCCATCCTGCGCGATTTGGCGCTCGAGCGCGGCGAGGACCCCAAGCTAGTCCACGTCGGCCCCATCACCAACCACGCCCACGACTAGGAGCCGTCTATGATTCCCGGATCGAACAAGGACCATCCGTCCTTCTTAAAGTCGTTTTCTTACGCTATGGAGGGCTTCGTCACCGCCGTCAAGACCGAGCGCAACATTAAGGTCATGCTCGTGGCGGGCGTGTGCACCGTCATTGCAGGCTGCATCGTGGGGCTCGACATTGCCGAGTGGGCCACGATTATCATCTGTTGCGGCCTGGTGATCCACGGCGAGCTTTGCAATACCGCCATGGAGGCCATCGTCGACCTGGCGACCCAGGAGCTCCATCCGCTGGCCAAGCGTGCGAAGGACATCGCCGCCGCCTCCGTATACGTTCTTTCCATCACCGCCGCGATTGTGGGCTTGCTGGTATTTGCCCACGCGCTCGGCTTTATTTAGAAAGGGATTCCCATGTCCGACAATATGCAGCCTACCGATGAGATTTTGGACGACGAGTCCCTGGACGCGGTGGATACCGAGGAGCTCGAGGATGTCGAGGAGTTCGACCCGTTTGAGGGTATGAGCGACGAGGAACTCGACGCCCTGTGCGACGAGGACGACAACCTCGCGGGCTTTGGCGACGTGGAGCCCGGTTTCCGCAGCGGCTTTGTGGCCCTGGTCGGTCGTCCCAACGCTGGCAAGTCCACGCTGCTTAATGCCTGCTATGGCAAAAAGGTCGCCATCACCTCGCCGGTGGCCCAGACGACCCGCCGCCGCATGCGCGCCGTCGTTAACCGTCCCGGCTACCAGCTGGTCTTTGTCGATACCCCGGGTATCCACAAGCCCAAGGACGGTCTGGGTTCCGAGCTCAACAAGAGTGCGTTGTTCGAGCTGAACGATGTTGACGTCGTCGCGTTTTTGATTGATGCCACCAAACCTATCGGCAGGGGAGACGCTTGGGTTGCCGAGCGCGTCAGATGCGCCCGTTCCAAGAAGGTTCTGGTGCTCACTAAGGCCGATGAGGCCGACCCCGCACAGGTCATGGAGCAGCTTAAGGCTGCCCACGAGCTCATGGAATATGACGATGAGATCGTGACGTCGTCGGTCAAGAACTTCAACGTCGATGCCTTTATCGAGACCGTTGCGCACTTTTTGCCCGAGGGTCCGCGTTGGTTCCCCGAGGACATGGGTACCGACGCTTCCGATGAGACGCTCGTTGCCGAGTTTGTGCGCGAGAAGGTCTTGCGCCGCACCCGTGATGAGATTCCGCACTCCGTTGGCGTGATCTGCGATGCGCTTGAGCAGACCAAGAAGGTGCTGCGCGTGCACGCCACCATTTACGTCGAGCGCGAGGGCCAAAAGGGCATCATCATCGGCAAGGGCGGCGAGATGATCAAGCATATCGGTATCGACGCCCGTCGCGATCTTGAGCGCATCTTTGGCACGCAGGTCTTTTTGGAGCTGGACGTGAAGGTCAAGGCCGGCTGGCGTGACGACGAGGCCCAGATTCGCCGCTTTGGCTATAACGCCGAGGACTAAGGACGCGCGGCGCGCATGGCAGGCTCCCGGACATATCGCACGAAAGTGGTCGTGCTCGATAAGACTAAGCTCAAAGAGACCGACCTGATCTTGACGATGCTTGACGAGCGGGGGCGGCAGGTTCGTGCCGTGGCAAAGGGCGCCCGCAAACCCGGCGGACGCCTGGCTGCGCGCTGCGAGCTGTTCTGTACGGTCGATATGCTGCTCGCACATGGACGGTCACTCGACGTGGTTTCCCAGGCCGAGCTTATGGAGGCGCCGCTCGGCGCTGCGCCCGATTACGAGACGACCTGCGCCGCAAGCGCGATCGCCGAGGTTGCGCGCGTGTGCTCGTTCGAGGACGCCGAGGACCCGTTTACCTTTGCCATCACGCAGCGAGCGCTTGCCCTGGTGGGCAGCGGGCTTGACACGGCGCATATGGACCTACTTGTGGCGGCATATGTCTTTAAGCTGCTGTCGCACGTTGGCTATCGACCCGATTTTTCGGCCTGTGTGCTGTGCGGAGACCCCATGCTGTCGTATTTTTCAGCCCAGGCGGGCGGTCTCATGTGCGGGTCGTGCGCGTCGAGCGTTCCAGGTGCCGAACTGGTGTCGACCGGTGAGACCGCATGGCTGCGCGCCCTCATGTCCATGACCTTCGATGCGCTCATGGCCGAGCGAATCGACCCGCATACGGCGGCATTCCTGCTCGGGCTTTCGCATGTTTGGGCTGCGACGCACACCGATCAGCGCCTCCGCGCGATGGAATTCATGTTGGGTCGGTGATGATGCGCAGGCGCGGGCTGCTTGTGGTAACATACCGACCTGTTGGTACCTCGACCTTGGTTGTTCGCTCCACCGGCGGCTTCCCAGTCCGAGGCGAATCGAGTCGCCCGTGGGCGACGCAAAACGAAAGGTGAAACAATGACTGTTTCCAAAGAGCGCAAGGCGGAGCTGACTGCCCAGTTCGGTAACACCCCGGTCGACACCGGCAACCCCAAGGTTCAGGTCGCCATCCTGTCCGAGCGCATCAAGGAGCTGACCGAGCACATGAAGTCCCACCAGAAGGACTTCCACACCCGTCGTGGCCTGCTCATGCTCGTCGGTCGTCGTCGTCGTCTTCTTTCCTACATCAAGAAGAACGACATCGTCGAGTACCGTGAGCTCATCAAGGCTCTGGGCATCCGCGACAACATCCAGTAGGATTTGTACATGCTAAGAGCGTCCTGCGCAGCGGGGCGCTCTTTTTGTGTAAGGGCGCGAACAATCACGCTCTGAAGCGTGGCGGGGGCAGGGGGCCCGCGTCACATGAGAAGCCCGCAGGCAAGGGGCCTGTGGGGTAAAGGAGAACAATGACACTCGTATCCAAGACCTTTGAGCTGTACGGCAAGACCTACACCTTCGAGTCGGGCGAGCTTGCCAAGCAGGCCACCGGCGCCTGCCTGGTCAAGCAGGGCGACACCACGATGTTCGACACCGTGGTCGTCTCCAAGGAGCGCAAGAACTACGACTTCTTCCCGCTGACCGTCGACTTCAACGAGAAGATGTACGCCGCAGGGCGCATCCCGGGTGGCTACCTCAAGCGTGAGGGCCGTCCCAGCGAGAAGGCCACGCTCACCGCGCGCATGATCGACCGTCCGATTCGCCCGAGCTTCCCGGACGGTTTCCGCAACGAGGTGCACATCGTCGCCACCTCGCTTGTCGCCGACCAAGTCAACCCCTTTGACGTCATCAACGTCATGGGTGCTTCCCTGGCCATGACGCTCGGCGGCGTGCCCTTCGAGGGCCCGCTTGCCTGCGTGCGCATCGGCCGCAACGTGGAGACCGGCGAGTTTATCGTCAACCCCACCTACGAGGAGCGCGAGAACTCCGATCTGGACCTGGAGCTGGGCGGATCCGCCGACTTCATCTCGATGGTCGAGGCCGGCGCCGAGGAGATCTCCGAGGACGACATGCTCGCCGCCATGAAGTTTGGCCAGGAGGCCCTTGCCGCTTTCTGCCAGGCTCAGGACGAGTTCGTCGCCGAGTGGGAGCAGGTCAACGGCCCCATCGTCAAGAAGGAGTACCCGCTCGACCAGCCCGTCGAGGAGGTCCAGGAGCGCATCTTCGCCCACTACGACGAGATGGCAGCCGCCCTTCGTGACGCCGACAAGCTCTCCCGTATCGGCAAGGTTGAGGCTCTGAAGGAGTCCATCCGTGCCGAGTTCACCGAGGAGGAGCAGGCCGCTTGGGAGCGCGAGATCCCCGTGGCGCTCAAGAAGCTCGAGAAGAAGGCCATGCGCACCATGGTCGTCGAGACCGGTGAGCGCGTCGACGGTCGTGCCGCCGACGAGATCCGTCCCATCATGGTGAAGGACAACTACCTGCCGCTCGTTCACGGCTCCGGTTTGTTCCAGCGTGGCCAGACCCAGGTGCTCTCGGTTCTTTCGCTCGGCATGCTCAACGAGGGCCAGCGTCTGGATACCATCGAGCCCACCGAGGGCAAGCGCTACATGCACCACTACAACTTCCCGCCTTTCTGCACCGGCGAGACCGGCCGCATGGGCAGCCCCAAGCGTCGCGAGATCGGTCACGGCAATCTGGCAGAGCGCGCTCTGCTTCCGGTGCTTCCCGACGAGAACGAGTTCCCCTACGCCATCCGCGTCGTCTCCGAGGTCATGGAGTCCAACGGCTCCTCTTCGATGGCTTCGACCTGCGGTTCTACGCTCGCCCTTATGGACGGCGGCGTGCCCATTAAGCGCCCGGTCTCCGGTATCGCCATGGGCCTGATCCAGGAGGAGGGTAAGACCGTGGTCCTGTCCGACATCCAGGGTCTCGAGGACTTCCTGGGCGACATGGACTTTAAGGTCACCGGCACCACCGAGGGCATCACCGCCCTGCAGATGGACAACAAGGCCACCGGCCTCACCTTCGACATCCTGGCCCGCGCCCTGCAGCAGGCCAAGGAGGGTCGCGCCTTCATCCTGCAGAAGATGCTCGATGTGATCCCCGAGCCGCGCCACACCACACGCAGCACCGCTCCGCGCATCGTCTCCATCCAGGTCCCGACCGACAAGATCCGCGACGTCATCGGTTCCGGCGGTAAGGTCATCCGCGGTATTCAGGACGAGACCGGCGCTTCGGTCGACATCCAGGAGGACGGCACCGTCTTTGTCGGCGGCACCGGCGAGTCCGTGGACCAGGCCGTCGAGCGCATCAAGCTCATCATCAAGGTTCCCGAGCCGGGCGAGGAGTACACCGGTCGCGTGGTCTCCATCCAGCCCTTCGGCGCCTTCGTCAACCTGCTGCCCGGTAAGGACGGCCTGTTGCACATCTCCCGCGTCGCCAAGGGCCGCGTGGAGAAGGTCGAGGACGTCCTCAATGTGGGCGACGAGGTCAAGGTCGTCGTCATCGAAGTCGATGACCGCGGCAAGATTTCGCTCGATCGTCTGGATAAGCCCGAGGCCCCGGCTCGCGCCGAGGGTGCCTCAGAGGTCGACGGCGAGCACTTCCAGCGCCGTGAGCGTCCGCGTCGCGAGCGCTTCGAGCGCAGCGACCGTCCGCGCCGTCCCGGCGACAACGGAGGCCGCAAGCCCCGCCGTCACCACGACGCCGAGTAATAGCTACACATAAGCAGCTCAACAAGGGCGACTCCGTACAGGGGTCGCCCTTTTGCTTGCGCCCGGGAGGGCCGCATATGAAGTTTCCTGCTCTACAGTCCTGCGCAAGACGGAAAGCACATTAAGTGCTTTCCTTTGCGTGCGGAACTCGCGATAAACTTCATATGCGGCCCTCCCGGGCGCAAGCAAAAGGGCTGGTTAGTGCCGCTCGCTATTTAGTTAGACAGTCTATTCAGTAGTCAGATTTCAGATCAGTAGATAGACACAGCAGTATTTCCCCTGATAAAACCTACCAAAATAAACCTATCTCATATTGGCAGGTCAGGGCTCAGCGGCCCCGGCACGGGCTAAGTTTATCGCGAGTTCCGCACGAACAGGAGGCCACTTAATGTGGCCTCCGTCGTGAGCAGGACTGTAGAGCAGGAAACTTAGCCCGTGCCGGGGCCGCTGAGCCCTGACCGGCGGGATACACAGGTTCAGATGGGGCTTTGATGCATGGGTGGTCTGTTGTTGTGCAAATGGGTATCATACTGTGGTTATTGCATCGACTCTGTGATGCATGTTTGTACGTTCCCGGCGGTCGGTTTGCCAGAAGCGCCCCGTCGGTTGTTCCAGACCCGTTTCGAAGAAAGGAAACCACACGAACCTATGGCAGCTAAAAAATCATCTCCTTTGAAGATCATTCCGCTCGGCGGCCTTGACGGCATCGGCAAGAACATGACGGTCTTCGAATGCGGCGACGACATGGTGCTCGTCGACGCCGGCCTCATGTTCCCGGATGACTCCCAGCCCGGTATCGACCTGGTGCTTCCCGACTACACCTATGTTTTGGAGAACGAGGAAAAGCTCCGCGGTATCGTCGTCACCCACGGCCACGAGGACCACACCGGTTCGCTTCCGTACCTGCTGCAGGACCTCAACAATAAGGTGCCCATCTTTTCGAGCAAGCTGACGCTTGGCTTTATCGAGGGCAAGCTTTCTGAGTTCCGCATCCGCGCACCCAAGTTCCGCGAGGTCAAGGGCGGCAGCCATGTCAACCTCGGCGGCATCTCGCTCGACTTCTTCTCGATGACGCACTCCATTCCCGGCGCTCTGGGCGTGTTCATCCGCACCAACCAGGGTACCGTTATGCACACCGGCGACTTTAAGCTCGACCAGACGCCCATCGACGGCGTCACGCCCGACTATGCCGCTATCAGCCGCTTTGCCAAGCAGGGTATCGACCTGCTGCTTTCCGACTCCACCAACGCCACGGTTCCCGGCTTTACCAAGTCCGAGGCCGAGGTTGGTCCCAACCTGCTGCACGCCATCAAGAACGCGCCGGGTCGCGTGTTCGTTGCGTCGTTCTCGAGCCACATCCATCGTTTGCAGCAGATCTGCGATGCCGCCCGCAAGTGCGGCCGTAAGGTCGTTGTGACCGGTCGCTCCATGCTCACTAACACCCGCGTGGCGCGCGAGCTTGGCTACCTCAACATCGACGACGCCGATATCATCGATGCCTTTGACATTGATAACCTGCCTGACGACAAGATTGTTGTCATGTGCACCGGTTCGCAGGGCGAGCCGCTGTCGGCCCTGTCCCGCATGGCCAATGGCGAGCACAAGACGCTCTCCATCCACGAGGGCGATACCGTTATCCTCTCGGCAACTCCTGTTCCCGGCAATGAGAAAGCCGTCCAGCAGGTCGTCAACAGCCTGGCCAAGCTCGGCTGCGACGTGTGGGATAAGAACCGCGCCCTCGTTCACGTTTCCGGTCACGGTAGCCAGGAGGAGCTCAAGCTCCTGATGGCCATGGCCAAGCCCACGTACTTTATGCCGGTTCACGGTGAAGCCGTGCATCTGCGCGCCCATGCCCAGCTGGCCCGCAAGATGGGTCTCAAGGACGATCATATCTTTATCCTCGACAACGGCGACACGCTCGAGATGCGCGGCGGTATCGTTAAGCGCGGTACGCCCGTCGAGTCCGGCGTCGTTTACGTCGACGGCCTGCGCATCGGCGATACCGACCCCATCGTCCTGCGTGATCGTCAGAAGCTCGCCAACGACGGTATGGTTACCGCTGTTGCCATCGTCTCGCTCAAGCACAAGAAGATCGAGGCCATCGAGTTCTCGGGCCGCGGCGTCTCGTTTGCCATCGACGACCAGTTCTCCGAGGATGCCTCCGCGTCCATTATGAAGACGATCGAGAAGGGCAAGTTCAGCTTTACGAGCAGCGGTTCCGATGCCATTCGCAAGGCCGTGCGCGATTCGCTCTCTAACTTTATCTGGAGCCGTACTCGCACCCGTCCGATGATCATCCCGGTCGTCATGGAGGTTTAGTTTGGCGCGCGGATCTGCACAAAACGCCAAAGGCAATAAGGCCAATAACCAACCGGCATCTGCTAAGGGTGCCGGTTCCCATCTGCGTGCCAATAAGGGCCACGAGTCCGAGTTCGATGATTTCGAGCCCTTGGTCGAGCCCTCGGCCAACCGCGATATCGCCGGCGTGGTCATTGCCGTTTTGGCGATTGCGTCCTTTATTGCCGTGATTTCGCCGGCGACTGCGCCCGTTACGGCTGCGGTTGCCGGTTTCTACCACTTGGGCTTTGGTCTGGGCGCCTACGTGCTGCCGATCGTCATTTTGCTGTTTGCCGCCACGCTCTTTTTAGGCGAGGACTCGCCGCTCAACGTGCGCTCGGTCGCGGGCGGAGCCGTGGTCTTTATCACCGTTGTCTCCATTCTTTCGCTGATGGTGCCGGGTACGAGCGACTCGTGTGACCTTATGTTCACGCCGCAAAATCTGTCCGCCTCGGGTGGCTACATCGGTGCGTTTATTGCGAGTGCGCTGCAGAATGCCCTGGGTAAGCCTATCGCGATGGTGGTCCTGTTGGGTCTGGCCGTCGTTGGTTTTGTCATCATCGGCTTTTCGGTGGGTGGCGTGCTGCGCTCTGCTCGCGACCGCGCGGCCGATTTTGCCGAGCGCCGTCGTGCCGATGTTAACGCGAGCCCGTGGGGTGACGACGAAGCCCTGTCGGTGCCCGGCGTTGCCCGTCCGCACCTGAGCATTCTTCGTCAAAAGGGCTCCGATGCTGCCGTGACCACGGTCATGGGCAACGATGTGGACCCGGTTTTGGACGATGACGACGAGGACGAGGATCCGTTTGTCGACGTATCCGATGCCGTGGAGGCCGAGCGCGCTAAGACGACGCTGCTGCCGCGCCGTCATGTCAAGAAGGGCAAGGCCACGCCCAAGTTGAATACAAGCGAGCCCGACCCGTCTTGGTCCGATAGCGAGATTGAGCTTACCGAGGGCGATGACGAGGACGACGAGGCTCCGATTGAGACCGCAAAGACAACTTTGCTGCCGCGTCGCCATGCTAAGCGCGAACAGGTAACCGGCCAGCTTTCGATGGAAGACGACCCCGATAAGATCGACGAGTCCGAGCCGCCGTTTGCCGTGAGTCCTGTCTCGGCAACACCTCAGATTCCCGACTTCTTGAAGCATCCCAAGGTTGCCGATACGGCTGTCGCGGGCGCTGCCGAGGCGCCTACTCCTAGCGATGGGGGAGCGGTCAATGCCCCCGCGGATAACGAGGGCGAAGAAGAGGACGGCCTCAAGCTTCCGCCGCTCGAGATCCTGCACGCCAACCCGCAGTCGGCGTCCTCCGCGTCATCTGACAAGGAGCTGGAACAGACTGCCGAGTCACTGCAATCCACCTTGCTTGAGTTTGGCCGCAGTGCCCGCGTGGTCGGCTGGATCGCCGGCCCCACGGTGACGACCTTTAAGCTGCAACCTGGCGAGGGCGAGCGCGTGAGCAAGATTTCGAGCCTCGAGGACGATATCGCGCTTTCGCTCGCTGCTCAGTCGGTGCGCATCTTTGCCCCGATCCCCGGTACCTCGCTTGTGGGTATCGAGATTCCCAATCGCAAGCGCCAGAACGTCAACCTGGGCGACGTGCTTCCCTATGTGAAGGGCGGTCCGCTCGAGCTGGCCATCGGTCGAGATGCCGAGGGCACGCCGGTCGTCGCTGACCTCGCCAAGATGCCCCACCTGCTGATCGCCGGCACGACCGGTTCTGGTAAGTCGGTGATGATCAATTCCATCATCACGACCCTGCTCATGCGAGCCCTTCCCGAGGACGTTCGCCTGATCATGGTCGACCCCAAGCGCGTCGAGCTTGCGGGCTATAACGGTTTGCCGCATCTCTATGTGCCCGTGGTGACCGAGCCCAAGCAGGCCGCGAGCGCTCTGCAATGGGCCGTGTCCGAGATGGAGCGTCGCCTGAAGGTCTTCGAGCGTCTCAACGTGCGTAAGATCTCGACCTACAACGAAAAGCAGGCCGCCGGCGAGTTTGAGCATTACGACAACCCGCCCCAAAAGATGCCCTATCTGGTCATTATCATCGACGAGCTTTCGGACCTGATGATGGTCGCCGGCAAGGATGTCGAGGCCTCGATCGTTCGTATCGCCCAGCTGGGCCGTGCCGCCGGTATACACCTTATCGTGGCTACGCAGCGCCCCAGCTCCAACGTGGTGACGGGCCTCATCAAGGCCAACATCACCAACCGCATCGCCTTTAACGTCGCCACGGGCATCGACTCGCGCGTCATTATTGACCAGATGGGTGCCGAAAAGCTCACCGGTTTGGGCGACATGCTGTTCTCCAAGGTCGACTGGGGCAAGCCTCGCCGTATCCAGGGCTGCTTTGTCTCGGATGACGAAATCAACGAGATTGTCGAGTTCGTCAAGTCGCAGAGCGAGCCCGACTACCACGAGGAGATTCTGTCTGCCGTGGCGCCCGCTTCCATGTCCATGGCGGGTGGCGGCGGTATTGTCCGCACCGGAGTAGCCGAGCCGCAAGACGATGATCCGCTCATTTGGGAAGCCGCCCATATTGTGGTGGAATCGCAGCTTGGCTCCACATCTGGCCTGCAACGTCGTCTGAAGGTTGGCTATGCGCGTGCCGGGCGTATTATGGACATGCTGGAAGAAAAGGGTGTCGTCGGCCCGCCCGACGGTTCCAAGCCGCGTGAGGTCCTGTTGGACGAGGAGGGGCTTGCCGCGCTGGAATCTGTCGACGCCGAGATGGCACGTGAAGATCGTGAGTTTGGAGGATTCTGATGGCTGCACGCTTTGGTGACATGCTGCTCGAGCAGCGTCGCCGGATGGGCCTTTCCATTCAGCAGGTCGCCAACACCATCAAAATCAGGCCGCAGATCATCGAGTTTTTCGAGACCGGTAACTTTGCTTCGATGCCGCCGCGCGGCTATGCGCAGGGCATGATTTCGAGCTATGCTCGCTTTTTGGGCCTCAATCCGCGCGAGGTCGTCAATGCCTACTTTGACGACCTGATGGCATACGAACGCGAGACGTCGCAGCAGGGCGGTCGTTTTCAGGACGCCGCCGGCTACGTCAATTCGCGTTCCTCGGTCGATAACGGGCGCTTCCTGATGGTTCAGGGCGGTCGTTCAACCCGCTATGGACAGCGTCCTCAGCAGGCCGGTTATATTACTGAGACGGGTTCGGGCGAGGAGATTCGCTCACAGCGTGACCGGTTCCGCAGTACGCCGATGCCCGAGGACCGTGCACTTCCCGCTGCCCGCGGCGTGGCGCGTGACCCTCGTGCCGGCTACGGCGACGGCGGCTATTCCGATCGCGGTTACCGTGGTGCCTCTATGGGACGCTCTCGCGGTGGCTATGCGGATGCCGATACCACGCAGGTGACGCCGCGTCTTCGCTCTCAATCACAGCCGTATGGCCAGCGCTCTTCGGCTCCGCGTTCGGTCCAGCGTGGCTATCAAGGCCGCGGTGAACTTGCGCCCCGCTCGGGTCAGCGCAGTCTTCAGAGCCAGGGCGGCTATCGCGGCCGTTCCGATAGCAATCGCGGTCGTATGCCTCAGGGAGGCGGCCGCAGCAGTTCCGGTCGTGGACGCGGCGGATCACGTACTCCTCAAAACAACGGGCTCGATCCGCGTATCGTTTACGCCGGGATCGGTGCCGTTGTGCTGCTGTTGATTGTGCTCATCGTGGTGCTTCTGCGCGGCTGCGCATCTTCGACGCCCGAGACCACGCCCGAGACGCCCGCTGTTACCAAGACGACGACCAAGAAGACTTCTAAGAAGTCCGAAACGGTCGACGAGGACGAAGACACCGATGAGGCAACGGATGAGTCGGCTGATTCGGACGCTACCAAGACGACGGCAAAGAAGGAAGAGAACGAGGTCACGAAGGTCAAGGTCTCGGTTGCCAAGGGAAAGACCGCGTGGATTGAGGTCAAGGTCGACGGCAAGTCGGTCTATGGCGCCCAGGCGACTGGCCCCTTTGAGCAGGAGTACACGCCCGAGTCCTCAATCGAGATTACCACGTCCAAGCCTTCCGATGTCACCGTTACCAAGAACGGTGAAAAGGTCCGTTACGATACCAAGACCTCGGGCGTGGCGCGCGTGACGATCACCGTTCCCAAGAAGGAGACGTCTGATTCCGAGAATGGTGAAAGTTCTGATGGTACCGACACCACCGATGGTACCGATATCACCGACGGTACCGATACCCAGTCCACGGATGGCGCCGATACCGCAACTGACGGTCAGACGCCCAGCGATTCTACCGACTATTCGTACGATAGCTACTAGGCCGCTCGTACGCGAAAGGAAACATCATGGCTAAAGATTCCAGCTTCGACGTCGTGTCCGAGGTCAACATGCAAGAGGTCGACAACGCGTTCCAGCAGACCACGCGCGAGATTTCCCAGCGCTATGACCTTAAGGATTCCGGCGCCACGATTGAGCTTTCGAAGGGCGACAAGCTCTTTACGATCAACGCCCCGGCCGACTTTGTCTCCAAACAGATTGTCGACGTGCTGAGCTCCAAGCTCATCAAGCGCGGCATCGACCTCAAGGCTGTCTCGTGGGATGCTCCGCAGGCGGCATCGGGCGGCACCGTGCGCGTGCTCGGCCATATCGTCGAGGGTATCGACCAGGCGACCGCCAAGAAGATCAACAAGGACATCAAGGATCAAAAGCTCAAGGTCAAGGTGACCATCGAGGCCGACAAGCTGCGTGTTTCCTCTGCTTCGAAGGACGCGTTGCAGACCGTGATCCAGTTCCTGCGTGACCAGGACTACGGCCAGCCGCTGCAGTTCACCAACTACCGCTAATATCAATCGAAAGGACTGCTCTCCAACATGGATACACCGTTGGGCTCCGTGCTCTACATCACCCTCGGGTGCGCTAAGAACGAGGTTGACACCGACCGCATGCGTTCTCTTTTGACCGCCGCGGGCTACGAGGAGGCATTCGACCCGCAGGATGCCGATATCGCCATCGTCAATACTTGCTCGTTCCTCGCCTCCGCAACGTCCGAGAGCATCGAGACCACGCTCGAGCTCGCCAACGAGGTTCAGGACGGCGTTCGTTCTTGCCCCATCGTCATGTGCGGCTGCGTGCCGTCGCGCTATGGCGATGACCTGCCTGACGAGCTGCCCGAGGTCGCTGCCTTTGTGAAGGCCGACGAGGAAGATGGCATCGTGGCGGTCATCGATGGCGTGCTGGGTGTCGAGCGTGAGATTGCAGCCTATATCCCGCAGGTCAAACGTACCGTCGAGGGTGCTGTAGCCTACGTCAAGATTTCCGATGGCTGCAACCGCTTCTGCAGCTTCTGCATGATTCCCTACATCCGCGGCCGCTATCATTCGCGCAATGCCGAGAGCATCATCTCCGAGGTGCGCGACCTGGTTACCGGCGGTGTGCGCGAGATCGTGCTGATCGGCCAGGACACGGGCATCTGGGGTACCGACTTTGCCGACGAGGACGTCGCCGATGGCTCGCCGCGCAATCTGGCGCAGCTGCTGCGTGCCGTCGCCGAGGCCGTGCGCCCGCACAACGTCTGGGTCCGCGTGCTCTATCTGCAGCCCGAGGGCATGACTGACGAACTCATCGAGACGATTCGCGATACGCCCGAGGTGCTGCCCTATATCGATATCCCCGTGCAGCACTGCGACGCGCGCATTCTCAAGGCCATGCGTCGCTCCGGTTCGCGCCAGGAGCTCGAGGATCTGTTCCGCGACCTTCGCGAGCGCATCCCCGGCATCGTGATTCGTTCCACGGCCATGGTCGGCTTCCCGACCGAGACCGACGACGAGTTCCGCGACCTTATCGACTTTATGGACACCGTCGGCTTTGACTACACGAGCGTCTTTGCCTACTCGCAGGAGGAGGGCAGCCTGGCCGCTAAGATGGAGGGTCAGGTCGACGAAGAGGTCAAGCTCGAGCGCGCCCAGGAGGCCATGGACCTGGCCGAGTCGCTCGGTTTTGCCGCCACCGCCGCACATGTGGGCGAGCGCGCCCAGGTGATCGTCGACGGTATCGAAGAAACCGAGGACGGCACCGAGCTGATCGGCCATGCCTGGTTCCAGGCGCCCGATTCCGATGGCGCGGTCCACTTGGACGCCAGTGAGGCGTCCGTGGGCGATATTCTGACTGTCGAGTTTACCGATAGCTTCTGCTATGAGCTTATCGGCCATGTTGTGGAGTAGGAGGGCATCGTGGCAAACGAGAGCAATAAGGAACTGACGAGTGTTTGGACGCCCGCCAACATCGTGACGTGCGTTCGCATCGTCTTTATCCCGGTGTTCATGATCGTGTCGGCGCTTTCTCACACGAGTGTTGCCGGTACGGATTGGAGCACCTTCGACGGCCCGCTCGCCGCCGCTGCCTTCATTCTGTATGTGATCCTGTCGTGCACCGATAAGGTCGACGGTTATCTGGCGCGTTCGCGCAACGAGATCACCGACTTCGGTAAATTCTTGGACCCCATCGCCGATAAGCTGCTCGTGTTCTCGGCCCTGCTGCTGTTCTTGGATTTTGGCGCGGTGACCGTGTGGTCCGTGTTCATTATCCTGTTCCGTGAGCTTCTGGTGAGCGCCCTTCGCATGGTCGCGAGTGCGGCCGGTGTGGTCGTTGCGGCCGATAAGCTCGGCAAGTACAAGACGGCGACCACGATGGTCTCCATCTGCGGTTACCTGTGCGTTTTTGCTATGGCCGGCCTTCAGCTGGGGCCGGTGTCGCTGCTGCTCGGTGTCTATTCGGTGTCGCGCTTCCTGTACGTCATCGCCGTGATTTTGACCATTGTCTCGGGCGCCCAGTACTTCTGGAACTGTCGCAAGATCGTCTTTTCGGTCTAGGTCCTGGTGGGTATGACGGAGTCTTATTTGCAGATCGCCGCAAACAACGAGGAGCTGGCGCGCGACATTGTCGAGCGCGCGAGTGCCCGTGGTGTGACGGTGTCGACGGCGGAGTCGCTGACGGCGGGCATGATCGCCTCGACGATTGCCGATATCCCGGGTGCCTCGGCGGTGCTTCGTGGCGGTGCGGTGACCTACTGCGATGAGATCAAACATCGCGTGCTCGGCGTCGAGCAGGAAACGCTCGATCGGTTTAGCGCCGTGTCGCACCAGACGGCGCGCGAGATGGCCGTGGGCTCGCTGGACCTCTATCAGAGCGATGTGGCCGTGAGCGCAACGGGCTACGCTGGGCCCGGTGGCGGCACTGAGCAAGACCCCGCCGGTACGTTCTATATTGGGTGGGCGTATCGTGCGGCCGATGGGGGAGCGCCGGTTGTCGAGTCTGCGCGCTGTCATTATGAGGGCGATCGGTCGTGCGTTCGTGTCCATGCGGTCGCGGAGGCTTTGGAGCGTATTGTCCGCGTGCTCAATTCTATGGATTAGACGTGGTTTAAGGGGCCTTAGGGCCCCTTAATTGTGGAGATAGGGACCTTTGACCGGAATTACGTTTGCGCTGGTACATGGCATAAATTTGTTCGCGCACTCGTATTTGTGATTGACGTGGTCAAGCGTTTGGTCGGTGATTGGTTGGCGTTTGGCTGGGTTTTGGAATGGTCGGGTGCATATGATGAATCTGAACGGTTGACCACGAACAGCCGTTCGTTTATTATCGTTTCAGGTTGTTAAGAGGAGGGCTATTCATGGCCAAGAATTCAGGTCCCGTACGTACCGTTCATGCACGCACGACGGGTAAAGAGCGCGACGAGATGATCGCCACCACCAAGGCCGAGATTGAGAAGAAGTTCGGCCAGGGCTCTATTATGAGGTATGGCGACGGCGGTCCCGAGCTCGAGGTCGAGGCTATTCCGACGGGCTCTCTGGCGCTCGATGCCGCCTTGGGTATCGGTGGCGTTCCGCGCGGCCGTATCGTCGAGATTTATGGCCCCGAGTCCTCCGGTAAGACGACGCTTTCGCTTGAGATTCTTGCAGAGGCACAGGCCATGGGCGGCGTTGTGGCATTTATCGATGCCGAGCACGCGCTTGATCCCACCTATGCCGCGCGCATCGGTGTCGATATCGATGAGGTCCTCATTTCCCAGCCCGATACGGGCGAGCAGGCGCTCGAGATCGTCGATATGCTTGTGCGCTCCGGTGCCATCGACGCCATCGTCGTCGACTCTGTTGCCGCCTTGACTCCGCGTGCCGAGATCGAGGGCGAGATCGGTGACACGACGGTGGGTCTGCAGGCTCGTTTGATGAGCCAGGCACTCCGCAAGCTCGCCGGCTCGCTTTCCAAGTCCAACACGACCTGCATCTTCATTAACCAGCTGCGCGAGAAGATCGGCGTCATGTTCGGCAACCCCGAGACCACCACGGGCGGCCGCGCCCTTAAGTTCTTCTCTTCGGTGCGTATCGACATTCGCCGCATCGACAGCATTAAGCTTAAGGACGAGGTTATCGGTAACCGCGTGCGCGCCAAGGTCGTTAAGAACAAGGTGGCAGCTCCGTTCCGTTCTGCTGAGTTCGACATCATGTACGGTACGGGCATCTCTAAGGAGGGCTCGATTCTGGACATGGCTGTCGAGTGCGGCATCTGCAAGAAGATGGGCTCCTGGTTTGCCTATGGCGAGGACAAGCTCGGCAACGGTCGCGAGGCCGCTAAGGCGTTCCTGCGCGAACATCCCGATTGCGCCGACGAGATTGAGCATAAGGTCCGCCTTGCCTGCGGGCTTGAGTTTGATGACGATGCTCCGTCCGAGGTGGAGCTGACCGATCAGCCTGCGCCTGAGGAGTTTGATGAGCTTTACGCCATCGATGGCTCCGCCATGCTCGATGATGACGACGAGTAGCGGTTACGCTCATGTCGTATACGGTGACCGAGGCCACGGTCGTCTTTCCCGATAAGAAGGCGGCCTCCTCGTTCTCGAGCGGGTATGCGTCCAAAAAGCCTTGCGCACATATCGATTGTGAGCTTGAGGGCGGTTTTGAGCGGTCCATTTGGATTCCCGTGCGGGTCGCGCGGCTGTATGTCAAAAACCGCCCCGATCTTCCCTGTGATTGGGACAACTTTCGTGAGGCGGTGCAGCTCATCGAGCGTAAATGTGCACTTACCATGGTGACCGAGATGTTATCGCGCCGCGACCATGCGACGGGTGAGGTCCGTGACAAGTTGGCTCGCTACGGCTTTCGCCAGCCCGCGATCGATTTCGCCGTCGAGCGCGCCACCGAGTATCGCTTTTTAGACGAGAGCCGCTTTTGCTCGTACTTTATCGAGGAGCGCAAGCGGCGCGGTTGGGGACAGCGCAAAATCGAGACCGAGCTCAAGCGCCGTCATGTCGTGCTCGATGACATTCCCGGTTATCCCGAGGATTATTTTGCCGTCGAAGACGATTTGGCGCGTGCGTCAGCCCTGCTCGCCAAGCGGCGTGTTCCAGAGACGCGCGCATTCGAAAAACTGGTTCGGTTTTTGATGGGCAAGGGCTTCTCGTATCACGTCGCCGCCGATGCCGTTAAGGCACGTCTCGATGCCGAACGCGAGGAATGTGCGGTTTAGGCGTATGTGTTTTGTGGCCCTGCCGTTCACCGTGTTTTAGCCGCCGTGCCGGGGCCATTTATTTGACAGTTGTTGTGGTTCAACGTACGATAAACACTGTCATTTGCTTTGTGATATGTGCTCATCTGTGATGAGTTTGTTTATATGTTTATCTGTATCCGACCCGCATAAGCTGCGCCCATATTACTCAAATGTCGCGAGCCGTTCGTAAGGACGGTTCGCTTTGTTGTGTAACGAATCCATAAAAAGGAGTGAGCATGCCTATCATCGCAGCGCTCGTTGGCATCGTTTTGGGTGCCATCGCCGCCATTGCCTACATGCGCACCGCCAAGCAGGGTAGTCTTCACGAGGCCGACGAAAAGATCCAGTCGGCACACGCACAGGCTGAGTCCCTGATCGGTGATGCTAAGCGTCAGGCCGAGACCCTCAAAAAAGAGGCTCTGCTCGAGGCTAAAGAGGAGATCATCAAGAACAAGCAGGCCGCCGAGGCCGAGGACAAGCAGCGTAAGAGCGAGATTCGTACGCTCGAGAACCGTGTGATGCAGCGCGAGGAGTCCCTTGATCGCCGAAACGACGCTCTCGACAAGCGTGAGCACCAGCTGTCCAGCCAGGCCGGTCAGGTCGAGAAACGCTCCCGCGAGCTTGAGGAGCTCTGCGCCAAGCAGACCTCCGAGCTCGAGCGTATCGCCGACCTGACCCGCGAGGATGCCCACAAGGAGCTCCTCGATAAGGTTCGCGGCGAGGTCACCCACGAGGCCGCCACGATCATTCGCGAGTCCGAGCAGCAGGTTCGCGCCGAGTGCCACAAGACCGCCCAGGAGATTCTGTCCCTGGCGATTCAGCGCTGCGCTGCCGACCACACAGCCGAGGTCACCGTTACCTCCGTGCACATTCCCTCTGATGACCTCAAGGGCCGTATCATCGGTCGCGAGGGTCGCAACATCCGGACCTTCGAGCAGGTTTCCGGCGTCAACCTCGTGATTGACGACACGCCCGAGACCGTCGTTCTTTCGAGCTTCGACCCGGTCCGTCGTGAGACCGCCCGTGTTGCCCTCGAGAACCTCATCGCCGACGGCCGCATTCACCCCGCCCGCATTGAGGAGATGTATCACAAGGCTGCCGACCTGGTTCAGCAGCGCGTGCGCGAGGCTGGCGAGCAGGCTGCCTTTGATACCGGTATCCACGACCTGCACCCCGAGATCGTCAAGACCCTTGGTGCCCTGCGCTACCGTACCTCGTTTGGTCAGAATGTGCTTCAGCACTCCCTCGAGGTCTCTGATCTGTGCGGCGTGATGGCTTCCGAGCTTGGCCTGGACGTTGTGACCGCTAAGCGCGCCGGCCTGCTGCACGACCTGGGCAAGGCAATCGACCACGACGTCGAGGGCCCGCATGCCGTCATCGGCGCCGAGCTTGCCCGCCGTTATGGCGAGAAGCCCGTTATCGTTCACGCTATCGAGGCTCACCATGCCGATGTCGACCCCAACACGGTGCTCGATGTCCTGGTACAGGCCGCCGATGCCGTCTCCGCCTCTCGCCCCGGTGCCCGTCGCGAGTCTGCCGAGAACTACATCAAGCGTCTTGAGAAGCTCGAGGAGATTGCCAACTCCCATGAAGGCGTCGAGCGTACCTATGCCATGCAGGCTGGTCGCGAGGTCCACGTCATGGTTCAGCCGGACAAGATCTCCGATGCCCAGTCCACGGTCCTGGCTCACGATATCGCCCATCAGATCGAGGAAGAGATGGAGTATCCCGGTCAGGTGCGCGTCGTCGTGATTCGCGAGAGCCGCGCTGTCGATATCGCTAAATAACATGAGCGACGCGAACGAGCTCATCTCATTTATCGCGTCGATGTCGGGGGAGGGCAACCTTCGCGTCGAGGAGAACCTTGGCGAGGGGTATGTCCGCCTCCGCGTTTCGGAGGCCGAGCGGCGCCAGGCTAAGCACGACATTCAGCATGTCGAGGACATCGTCATCGAAATGCTCCGTAATGCTCGCGATGCCGGCGCCGACAAGGTCTATCTCGCCACGACCAAGGAAGATGGCGTCCGCACGCTTGTCTTTCTGGATAACGGTTCTGGCGTTCCGCAGGATATGCAAGAGCGAATCTTTGATGCCCGCGTTACCTCCAAGCTCGAGAGCATGAAGATGGACCGTTGGGGCGTTCACGGTCGTGGCATGGCATTGTTTTCGATCAAGCAGAACACCGACGAGGCCCGTGTGGTCACGTCCGGCGTCGATCTTGGTTCAGCCTTCAAGGTGAGCGTTGCGGCCGACCGCCTCAGTGAGCGTGCCGATCAGTCCAGCTGGCCCCAAGCCGTCAAGGATGAGGACGGACGTTATGTCTGCGCTCGCGGCCCACATAATATTATTCGCGCTGCTTGTGAGTTTGCGCTCGAGGAGTTGCGTGGTTGCGATGTCTATCTTGGTTCTCCGTCTGAGATTGCCGCGACCCTTTATGCTCAAGCGTCAAGTCGGCTCGATACGTCTCGTCTCCTGTTCATTGATGACGAGAGTGAGCTTCCGGTTGTCGATCGTTTAGGCCTTGCTTCTGATGCCGAGGACTTTATCCGTATTTGTTCGGGTTTGGGTCTTGAGATGTCCGAGCGCACGGCCCATCGCATTTTGGCAGGGCAGATTAAGCCCGTTCGCGGTGTGACCGCGCGTCTGCTGCGCGAGCGTGATTCGTCCTCGCATGCGCCGGCTCCTGTCGATCTCGCGAAGGATCGTCGCGGGCTACGTATTGCCAAGGATGACATGGCACAGTTTTCGCGCGCTGTGGAACGCGACTTTAATGACCTTGCCGCCCGGTACTATCTCAACCTTTGCGGCGACCCAAAGATCCGTGTTTCGCGTGATCGAATCACCGTGACCTTTGATCTTGCCAAAGAGGAATAGTGCCTTTACTGAGTCCACTCGGTACGATACAGTTATTGCAGTTAAAACGTACTTTTAAATGCAGGAGTTTCTTCATGGATTGCCTGAAGGTATCAAGCAAATCATCGCCCGCGTCCGTTGCCGGCGCCATCGCCGGCATGGTCAAGGATGGTGTGCCCGTCAACATCCAGTGTGTCGGCGCCGGTGCCGTCAACCAGGCCATTAAGGCCGTTGCTATCGCGCGCGGTTTTTTGATTCCAACCGGTTTTGATATTTCCTGCGCGCCCGTGTTCTCCGACATCCTCATTAACGGGGAGTCGCGCACGGCCATCCGCCTTTCTATCTACGTTCACCAGATCAATCGAGCTGCTATGGATAACGTCGTCATGGATGACGTTAAGCCTGTGGCATAGAGTGTTCACTCGCTGCCCGCCCTTTTTGATTCCGCCTATTCCACCCCGTTAGGACTAATTCACATGGACCAGCGTTCCGCACGCGATATTCTTGCCGGTAAAACCTACTTTATCCGCACCTTTGGCTGCCAGATGAATCAGCATGACTCTGAGCGTGTAAGCGGTCTGCTCGATTCGTATGGCTGCCTGATGGCGCTTGATCCCGAGCACGCCGACATCGTCGTCTTCATGACGTGTTGCGTGCGTGAGGCTGCCGATACCCGCCTGTACGGTCAGTGCAATTCCTGCAAGAGCCTGCCGCCTTCGCCTTCGGGCAAGCGCGTGGTTGCCGTCGGTGGGTGTATTGCCCAGCGCGATGGCGAAGGTCTGCTCACCAACGTCGATAACGTCAACGTCATTTTTGGCACCCATTCCATTGCGCATGTTGCCGAGCTTATCGCCGAGGCGTTCTTGGATGGTAAGCGCCATATCCGCACGAACGAGCATGAGGACTCGGATGCCATGAGTATGCCGTGGCATCGCGAGACGCAGTATCACGCCTGGGTGCCTATCATGACGGGCTGCAATAACTTCTGCACCTACTGCATCGTGCCGTATGTTCGCGGCCGCGAAAAGAGCCGTCGCTTCGAGGAAATCGTTGACGAGGTGACGGGCCTGGTCCGTCAGGGCGTGCGCGAGATTACGCTGCTGGGTCAAAACGTCAACTCCTACGGGCGTGACCTGTTTGGCAAGCCGCGCTTTGCCGACCTGCTGCGTGCCGTGGGCGATACGGGCGTGGAGCGCATCTTCTTCACTTCCTCGCACCCTAAGGATTTGCTGCCCGAGACCATCGATGCCATGGCCGAGACGCCTGCCGTTATGCCGCAGCTGCACTTGGCCGTCCAGTCCGGTTCGACGCGGATCCTCAAAGAGATGAATCGCCGTTATACACGCGAGGACTATCTGGGCCTTGTCGATCGCATTCGCAACCGCATGCCCGATATCGCGCTCTCGACCGACATTATCGTTGGCTTCCCGGGCGAGACTGAAGAAGACTTTGAGCAGACGCTCTCACTTGCCGAGACGGTTCGTTATGCGCAGGCCTACACCTTTATCTACTCCAAGCGTGCCGGTACCCCGGCTGCCGAGATCGATGACCCCACACCGCACGAGGTCATTCTTGAGCGTTTTAACCGTCTGGTGAAGGTTATCGAGACCACGGCGCATGAGTACAACCAGGGCGAGCTTCACACCGTGGTGCCCGCGCTCATTGAGGGAACGAGTAAAAAGAACGACGCGGTCCTGCTGGGCAAGAGTCCCAAGAATCAGACCGTGCATGCGCCTATTCCCGAGGGTTACAGCATCGATCAGCTTGTTGGCAAGATCGTTGATGTTGACGTTGACGTTGCCAAGACCTGGTATTTGTCCGGCTCCGTTGTGGGCGAGCCGCGCTAATGGTTTCTCCCGGGGCAGGTCTTTCCGCCGTTGCGATCGTCGGTCCGACGGCGGTTGGTAAGAGTGATGTTGCCGACCGTTTGGCCGCTCGTCTTTCGTCCGAAGTGCTGTCGTGCGATGCGATGCAAATCTATCGCGGCATGGACATCGGCACCGCAAAGATGGCGCCCAATGAGTGTACGGCGCCGCTGCGTCTCGTCGACATTGTAGAGCCGGGTGTGGCATATTCTGCTGCGCTTTATCAGGCTGACGCTCGCGCGCATGTTGAACGTCTCCTTGGTTCGGGTTGCCTGCCGGTTTTTTGCGGAGGTACGGGGCTGTATCTTAAGGCTGCCCTTGATGAGATGGATTTTCCCTCGGGCGAGCTTGAGGACGATCGTCGCGCGGGGTATCAGGAACTTGCCGAGCGCATAGGCGAGGAAGCGCTGCACGCGCTGCTTGCCGAGCGTGACCCCGAGTCCGCTGCGGTCATCCACCCCCATAATGTTCGTCGCGTGATTCGCGCGCTCGAAATGCACGATGATGGAGTGTCCTACGCGCAGCAAAAGTCTCAGTTTAGTGTTCCGCGCGAGCATTATCATGCTCTGTGGTTTGGTCTGACGCGCAATCGCGAGGTGCTCTACGAGCGCATTAACCTGCGCGTCGATATGATGTTTGAGCAGGGCCTTGTCGATGAGGTCCGCGGTCTTATGGACCAGGGACTGGGAGATGCCCTGACGTCGATGCAGGCAATTGGCTATAAAGAGATCATTGATGCTTTCAATGGCGTGATTTCTATGGATGAGGCTCGCGAACTCATCAAGATGCGTTCGCGTCGCTATGCCAAACGTCAGCTTTCGTGGTTTAAACGCGATGACCGCATCGTGTGGTTCGATATGGATGAATGTACGATCGATGAGGTCGTTGAGGAAATCCTGCATCGTATTGAGGCTGCCTAATGGCCCGTTTCCCCCTTGTTCCCACGGCACCCGAGCCCGAGCGTGCCATATTAGTTGGTGTTGAGTGGCGCGACAATGCGTGGCCGCTCGATCGTTCGCTTGACGAGCTTGAGCGCCTAGCCCATACGGCTGGCGCCCAGTGTGTGGCGCGTTTGTCACAGCGTTTGGTAAAGCCGTATCCTAAATCGTTTATCGGTTCCGGTAAGATTGAAGAGCTGTACGGCCTGGTACATCGCATGGATGCCGATGTCGTTATTTTTGACGACGACCTGACGCCCTCGCAGCAATCCTATTTGGAGAAAGCCGTGGGCGAGCCGGTAAAGATTATCGATCGCACGGCACTGATCTTGGATATCTTTGGCCTTCATGCTCAGACGCGTGAGGGACGCCTACAGGTACAGCTGGCACAGCTTCAATATTTGTTGCCTCGTCTGCGTGGCATGTGGAGTCATCTCGCCAAGGAACAGACGCGCGGCGGCATCGGCTCACGCTTTGGTCAGGGCGAAAGTCAGCTTGAGGTCGACCGTCGCCTCATTCGTAATAAGATCGCTGCGCTTCGTCGTGAGCTCAAGCAGGTTGAACAGCGTCGCGATGTTCAATCTAAGAGCCGCATTGAGTCACCGGCGTTTCGCGTCGCGTTAGCCGGTTATACCAATGCCGGTAAATCGACGTTGCTCAATCGTCTGACCGGCTCTACGGTACTTTCTCAGGACAAGCTGTTTGCTACGCTCGACCCGACGACGCGTTCGTATCGCCTGCCCGGCGGTCGCGGCATGACGATTACTGATACCGTCGGCTTTATTCAAAAGCTGCCGCATGGTCTGGTCGATGCCTTTAAATCGACGCTGTCCGAGGTGTTGGGTGCCGATCTAATTCTCAAAGTCGTAGATGCGTCTGACGAGGACTATGAGCGACAGCTTGAGGCTGTCGACCGCGTGCTTGATGAGATCGGTGCCGGAGAGCGCCTAACGCTGACCGTATTCAATAAAATCGATCTTCTCGATAGCGTCGATCGATTGAGTTTCCGTCGTCGTTATCCGGAAGCTGTTCTGTTCTCGGCCCAAACGGGCGAGGGGCTCGACGATCTCGTCGATCGCATTGCTCGCGAGGCGGCCGCCACCGATGTGCTGCTTTCCGCCGACATTCCATATCGTGAAGGTGCACTCATCACAGTCGTGCATGAGCAGGGGACCCTTTTGCACGAGGAATATCTTGAGGATGGCGTTCGTATTGTGGCGAAACTGCCGGCTCGTATTGCACCTCGGCTTGAGCGTTATCGCACCGAGTAGGCGAGCTCCAAAATGCCCAGTATGATGGGCTGATGTAGCAGATAAAAGGGGAGTGCATGACGTCCAAGGCTGGCGAGCGCCGGCAGGGGGTTGGCGTAGGCCCAGCTTGGAGCGGGATGTTCGCATCTTTGAGCAGTGCGCGCAGCAAAGTATCCTGTGAGGTACATGAATATGAATGGAATGATTGGATAATAGTCGCCTGAAACAAACCGGGGGCCGGGAAATCCTAGCCACGCCAAATAGGGGAATGAATAGGTCGATTTCGGGATGCCCCATGTCGCCGCGAAGAGAGCGAGGCATATCGCAATGCCCCACGTGCTGGGCACTTTCTTAAGTATCGGTCGTGCTGCGGCTGCCACAGCGGTACACGCCGCCATGCAATAAATGATGCCAAAGTTCACTGAATCGTCGACCGATACGAGCGTTGTTGCGATCCAGACGACCAAAGCTGCGGCAGCGTACTTGGCCGCTCGTTTGGCATTGTTGCGTGAGAGCGTGCACATCCAACCTGCGATAAACAAAAATACCCAGCTGATGCTGGCGCGCCAGATGTCTTGAAAGACGGTCTGGGTAAACCAGGGCATATCCCAGTCGTACAAGTAGGCGAGATCATAGCAAGCGTGAAAACCTGCCATTGAAATCATCGTAAACCCGCGGACGGTATCAAAGATGGTGATGCGTTTTTGCATTACGAGAACCGGCGCATCAAGCCGACGACTTTGCCCAAGATAACGGGATTCGTTGCATAGATAGGCTCCATGGTGTCATTCTCAGGCTGCAGGCGTACGCGTCCCTGCTCCTTGTAGAACGTCTTGACGGTCGCTGAACCATCAATCATGGCCACGACAATTTCGCCATTCATGGCACTCTTTTGTTCACGGACGATGATGTAATCGCCATTGAAGATGCCGACATTGATCATTGAGCTCCCATGCACCTCAAGGATAAAGGAACCCTGATCAGTGGCGATTTCGGTCGGGATAGTAAACGTGTCTTCGATATTCTGCTCGGCCAGAATGGGGATCCCAGCCGCGACGCGACCAACGAGCGGTAGCGAGACCGTTCCACGAGGTGCGGTGGGCTCGTCAGATTTAGAAATTGAGACAGAGGAGCCGTCCTCGTTAAAGAGTTCCAGGGCGCGCGGTTTGGTGGCATCGCGCTTGAGCAGCCCGCGCGCCTCCAAGGCAGATAAGTGGGCGTGCACGGTGCTGGGGGAGGAAAGGCCCACGGCAGAAGCCATCTCGCGCACGCTGGGCGGATAACCCTTCTCCTGCTGATATTCCTTGATGAAGTCGTAAATTTGCTGCTGACGCTTGGTAATTTTGCGAGCCATCAGGGCATCCTCTCTACCCATGTCAAACAAATGTTCGAATTTTGCTTGACAGGAACAATTGTTCGAAGATAATAATAACCGAACATTCGTTCTCGCGCTAGACATTTTTGTCCGCGCGGCTTGATAAAACTGTTCTCAGCAAAACACGCGAGAGGAGAACATGATGAACGCAACGAATATGGTCCAGGGAAACCTCGCCCTTAAGCTCGAGACGCCTGCAGAACCCACTTTTACGGTTGTTCAGGGTGGCCGCTCCGGCTTTCAGCCTTTGACCGTAAAGCCTGCTCGCAATCAGCAGGCTGTAGTCACGCCGGTCCGCGTTGCCCTGAAGGTTCCGACGATTGTCGCCGTTGCCGTTGCGCTTACGCTCCTCTTTGTCCTCGCTACGTCGGTCTTTAGCGCTCGTCACGCCGCGTATGCCGAGTCCGTTTCCAACGTTAGCTACGAGACCATTCGCGTTCAGCCTGGCGATTCTCTTTGGTCGCTTGCCGAGGAATATCCAATCGAAGGCCTTTCCACGCAAGAGACTTCCGACATGATCCGTAACGTCAATCATCTGGAGCATGGTTCGCTCGCCGCCGGTGCGCATCTTAAGGTTCCTGCTCGTTCGTAATCTTTATCGCGCTGCGCATGGTACCCTTGTTATCGTTTAAGAGGAGGTACCATGCGCTGTCCCAAATGCGGCAAGGCACATACCCGCGTCGTTGATTCTCGTATGCAGGAGTCAAATAACACCATTAAGCGCCGTCGCGAATGTTGCTCGTGTAACTATCGCTTTACAACGTTTGAGCGATGCGAAGACCCAATCGAGGTCATTAAGTCGGACGGAACCAAGCAGCGGTTCGATCGCAATAAGCTGCTCGTCGGCTTGATGCGCGCCACCATCAAGCGCGATATCGACACTAAGAAGCTCAATGAGATTATCGACGACATCGAGGTCGAGCTGCGCTCTCGCACGCTGACGGCCGTCACGTCCCATGAGTTGGGTGACATGGTGCTCAAGCGCTTGGCCAAGATCGACAAGGTGGCGTACATCCGCTTTGCCTCGGTCTACCGCGATTTCAAAGACGTCGATGAGTTTCTACAAGAGCTCGACAAGCTAAGGTGATTCCATGTCCAACATTACCGTTAACATAAAGCGTCTCGACCCCACCGTCGAGCTTCCCAAATACGCCCATCCCACCGATGCCGGCTTGGATCTGCGCTCCAACGAGGATTGCATTCTGAAGCCCTTCGAACGCCGTCTGGTCTCCACGGGCCTGGCTATCTCTCTGCCCGACGGTTACGCCGGCTTCGTCCAGCCCCGCAGCGGCCTGGCCATTAAGCAAGGCCTGTCCATAGTCAACACTCCTGGCCTCATCGACGCCCACTACCGAGGAGAACTCAAGGTTATCCTCATCAACCTGGATCCCTCCAACAACATCCAAATCAACAAAGGCGACCGCATAGCCCAACTCGTCATCCAAGAAGTCCCCACGGTCAACCTCATAGAAGTAGAAGAACTAGACGAAACCGACCGAGGAGTCGGCGGTTTCGGTTCTAGCGGCGTATTGTAATGTCCGCTCACCCGTGGGAGGCCCCTATATATCATTCCATGCTCAAACATTCTCGCTGCGCTGCGAAACTGCGCGTGGAACGATATATAGGGACCTCCCACGGGTGAGCTACGTTTGCATGCCTGCAACTACCGTGTATCTTCGCTGGTAACCGTTAGCATTAATCAATTGGTAAGCCGGTGCGACAAGGGGGTTTCTCCTTTGTCGCACCGGCTTACTAGTTGGATTTCAATTTGTTTTCAAGCAAGAAGCCTCCCGTCCGGGGCTCATCCATATCGTTCCACGCGCAGTTTCGCAGCGAGCGCAGCGAAGCGAGAATGTTTGAGCATGGAATGATATGGATGAGCCCCGGACGGGAGGGGTTAGTGTGCCCTGCGAAGCGAGAATGATTGAGCACGGGATGATATATAGGGGCCTCCCACAGGCAAGCGGACATTAAGACACTAGCGGATGTGCGCGGGTTTTCCTCCCCAGTAGAAGCGGCAGAAGGCTCGTTTGCGCTTTTGGGGTTTGCCTACGAGCTCCATGGTTGCGATGGCGATGTCCTCCGCTGCGCGTGGACGGCGCAGGACTTCGCCGTTGATGAGTAGGGCTTTGAGCGACTCAGGGTGGTCGTGCAGGTGACGAAGCGTCACGATGAGTTCTCGTGCGGTGGTGACATGCATGCTGGCGCCCATGCCGGTGAGCATCGTGGTGTTTGCCTTTTCCTGGCCATATGACTTGCCCAGCAGGATCATCGGCAGATGTGCGCAGAGACACTCGGTGACCGTGAGTCCGCCCGATTTGAGGATTGCCAAGTCGCAGCCGTGCATGAGGGCCGCCATGTCGTCGACATAGTCCAACACCGTGACGTTCTCGAGCTTCATGGCATCGAAGAGCGTCTTCAGCCGGGTGGCATACTCCACGTCTTTGCCGGGCAAAAAGACAAAGTGCATGTCTTCGAAGCTGCGCAGGAAGGGGAGTGTGTGGTCCATCGCCGCGCGAAAGCGGACGTAAGGCTGGGGCAAGCTGGCGCCGGCCATTACCAGCACGACGGTCTTGTCGGTGGGGAGGTTGAACTTGGTTAGCTCTTCCTCGCGATCGTAATTCGTGTCGAATCCGGCGCGAATAGGGATGCCGGTAATGCGAATCTTTGCCTCGGGCACCTTGCGCGGACGCAGCGTTTCAGCCATGAATTCGTTGGCAACACAGAATAGATCGGTGTCCTTGTGGGGCCACCAGCCCTCGACTTCGTAGTCGGTCGGTACGCAGATGACCGGATAATCGATACCCGTAATTACGCGGGCGCCAACGGCAACATTGGCTGCCGTGATGTGCGTTGCGACCACGGCTATGGGCCTTCGACTACGAATATATTCGTTGAAGGCGGGGAACATAATTCGCGACCATGCCGTGCCGCCACCCCAGAGAAGATGCCCCGTAAGCGTATATCGCCAGGTCAGGTCGTAAATGGGGCGCGTGGCTCCCGTAAAAGAAGCCGCGGTCTTATTGCCGTCGAATTTAATGCGTCCAAAATCAAGGATATCGAGCACTTCAATCTCAACATCCTCGGGGATGCCATTGGTGCCGCGGATGAGGTCGAATGCCTGCGCAATCGCATTTGCGGCGGCCTTGTGGCCCGAGCCGACCGAGGCGTGCACGATGGTCACGAGGGGTTTTTGCTGAGCCAAGAGCGTGGTTTGCTCCGATTGGGGAGCGCTGTTCGTGAGCAGGGGAGCATCGTCGCTCGTCTGCGTCTGATCCATCGATAACTCCCCTTCGACGTTGTAACACGGATTTATCATTGTAGTGCATGAGTGTCACGTTCACGTAAATTTGGGTATGAGCGCAAAGAACGACAACGTTTCGACGAGAGGACTCTTCATGACTACCGATCAGACAATCGATGTTGCGATTATCGGCGGCGGCCCCGCGGGCTATGCTGCCGCCATTTATGCGGCGCGTGCCAACCTGACGACGACTGTCTTTGAGCAGGGCATGTCTGGCGGACAGATCGCCACGTCCAACGAGATCGAGAATTATCCTGGCATTCCGCTACTGAGCGGTGCCGAACTTGGTGAGCGGTTTCAACAGCATGCTGAAGGCCTGGGGGCTCAGGTTGAATGGAGTATGGTGACAGGCGTCGATTACGATGCCGATGCGGCACAATTTACCATCCATCATGATATGGGCGATACAGCAGCCAAGAGCGTTATTGCGTGCATGGGCGCCACGCCGCGTCCTGCGGGTTTTGTTGGCGAGGACACGTATCGCGGTCGTGGCGTTTCGTACTGCGCGACGTGTGACGGCATGTTCTTCCGTGGCAAGCAGGTCTTTGTTGTCGGAGGCGGCAATTCGGCATGCGAGGAGGCGCTGTTCCTGTCCGACATTGCCAGCAGCGTGACCATTGTGCTGCGTCGCGATCAGTTCCGTGCACCCGAGGGCGTTGTGAATAAAGTGCTCGCTAAGGACAATATTTCAGTTAGGTACCAAACTAGTATTGTTGAGCTTTCTGGCGAAGCGATGCCCACGACAATTACGTTCAAGGACAATGCGACTGGTGAAATGCACGCTGAGTCCTTTGAACCTGGCTCGTTTGGCATTTTTGTCTTTACGGGGACGCAGCCACATACCGAGCTCGTTGAGCACCTAGTCGATCTGGCTCCCGACGGCGGCATTGTCACCGATGATTCCATGGCCACCCGCACACCCGGATTATTCGCAGCCGGCGATATTCGTTCCAAGCGTTTACGCCAGGTTGTGACCGCCGTATCGGACGGTGGTATAGCGGCAACCAGCGCATACGCTTTCCTACGCGGATAAGTACGATAATATATCTTATGTAAGGTTGCTATCTTTAAACAAAGTGGTTGAACGGTGCTTCAATGTGCTGTCCAACCACTTTTACTTAGCGGCTATGTGGTATGCAAAACTAGATGACCTAGAATACAATATAGAAAACGAACGGAGGCCTCTTATGAACCACGCTAAACATGTTATCCCGATGTCCGATACATCGGTCAGCATTAAGCCCGAGGATATTCAGCCGACGGTGCTGCCGGATGCATTTATTCAGTCCGATATGGTGGGAAGACTCAACGCGTTGAGCTTGCCACGCTATGACCAGCTGCCCAACGTAACGCTCTATCGCGATCAGGTTATTGAATATGTTGCGCTGTGGATGGAGCCGCTGTCCCTTTGCGTTGAGCAGCCTATCATTACGCCATCGATGATCAATAACTACGTAAAGGTTGGCCTGGTGCCTGCTCCGGTCAAAAAGCAATATGGCCGCGAGCAGATTGTCCGCCTGATCGCTATCTGCATCTTTAAACAGGTGCTGCCTATTGCTGCCGTTCAGGCGCTTTTTAATATTCAGCGCTTGAGCTACGACGCTCCGACGGCTTTCGATTATGTAGTCGATCAACTTGAGGCATCGATTCGTGCAGCGTTTTCCGTCGAGCAGACTCCCGTGCCCGATACCGCACATCAGGTTACGCGCGAGTCACTGCTCGTACGCAGTGCGGTTTCGTCCTTCGTTTCGAAGGCGTACCTGATGAGTTATCTCAAGTTCAATGGGTTTAATAGCTAACCGAGGTATAAAACGGGCGGGATAAAGAGCCACTGGCCCCTTATCCCGCCCGTGCGTTTGTTTAGTTGGAAATTATCGGCCCGATGCCACGCCCATGCCGTAGCCGATGATGAGGCCGTGCATCTCGGCATAGTAAGAATCTAGCCCGTTGCAGGGCATGATAATAGTCTTGGAGCCTGGCCAGCGCTCCACAATGCGGCTGGCAAGCGCCTGGGCTCCGGCTTCGTTCTCAACGTGATCGATGATGACCTCGCCGCCCGTGAAACCCTCGGCCTCCATGGTGTCGACAATCTTGGTGAGCATCTTCTTTTCGCCACGCGTGTGCCCAACGAGTTCAATTTCGCCCGCTTCGCTCGCCGTGCCCAAAATGCGGATATTGAGCTTGTTGGCAATGACGCCGGCTGCTTTAGGAATGCGTCCAGCCTTTGCAAGGTTCTCGTAATTACACAGGCTAAAGAGAATCTTGCTGTTCTGCTCCAAGCTATCGAAGTAAGCGCAGGCGTCCTCAAAGGAGGCTTCCGGGTTGCTTGCTAGATAGCGATCGAACAGCAAAAAGATTAAATCCATTTTGCCACCTGCGGCTCGCGAGTTAACCAAATGAATCTTACGGTTGGGCTCCTCGGCAAGCACCATGTCACGTGCGGTGGCCGCGGCATTGTAGCTTCCCGATACCCCCTCGGAGATGGGCATGCAGATCGTCTTGTCGGCGAGCTTAAAGAGCTCAGCCCACTCCCCTACGCTTGGGCAGGAGCTCGATGATGCGCTGGATTCCGATTGAATGGCAACATTAAGCTCGTGAACATCGAGCGAGAGGTCATCGACAAATTCACGCTCCCCTACTCGAATTTTGAGAGGTGCGAATGCAAAGGTGGTATGGGGTGCAGTGGGTTGCCAATCGCGAAGATTGCAGCTCGAATCGGAGATAAGTGCCCAGCTCATTGAGGGTCCTTTCTAGTTGTTCCTCATCAATTATAGCCATCTTTTGGACAGATGCTGCGCATATCTAGTATTCAAAACTAGATTGTTGCTTATACGCAAAACTGGCAGTCGAGATAAAAGAATGGACCTCGCTCCCAAAGGATACGAGGCCCATTGTTGTTTGCTGAGTTACAACACTTAGTAGCGCACGAAAATGTAATTGTTGTTCATGCCAGCAGCGACGGAGCTGATGATGACGCCCGTTTTGTAGTCGGAAGCATGGATCATCTGACCATTACCGATATAGATGCCTGTATGGTAGGAGTTAACCACAACATCGCCGGGTTGGGGATCGGACACGCGGGTCCAACCCATGAAGGTGCCGGTGGTGCCCAGGCGGCAGTAGCGGCCCGTGAGGCAATAGCTTACAAAACCGGAACAGTCAAAGCTGTTCGGTCCAATGCCGCCCCAGGAATAAGCGTATCCGAGCTTGCTGTAGGCGCGCGAAACAACGGTACCGCCGTCAACGGACTGGCTCGGTGCGGAAGGCGTCGGAGTCGGAGCGGGCGTCACGGGCTGCGGCGTGGGGGCAGGAGCGGGCGCGGGCGCGGGCGTGTTGCCGCCGCCGTTGTTGGTCGTACCGCCACCATTGTTGGTGTTCTCGGTCGAACCGGCAGTGTCGTTGCTCACCGTGGCCTTTTCGGCGGTGCTGGCATTGATGCCAGCCTGAAGCGCGGCGTTGGCCTCGGCCTCGGCAGCAAGCTCGGCCTGCAGCTGTGAATCCAGGGAGTTCACGACACTCTGGGCCTCAGCCTGCTGGGCATTGAGCTCGTCGACCTTCTTCTGCGTCGCGGCGACGTTCTTCTCCTGCTCGGTCTGCTTATCGGTGAGCTGCTGCTTAAGGTCCTTGACCTCCTGAATGGTCTGGGCCTGCTTGTCGGAAACCTTGCCGTAGTAGAACAGACGGTTGAGCATGTCGCCCAGATCGTCGACGCCCGTCAGAACCTGAAGGAGACTCAGACCGCCAGTCTTGTACTCACCGGCAACGTAGCTCGAAAGCTTTGCCTGACCCTCGGCAATCTCTTGCTGCTTTTGCGTGATCTCGCCTGCAGTCTGATCAAGCTCCTGCGTCTGTGCGGAGAGTTCTTCATGAATTTGCTGGGTTTGGGTGCCAATCTGCTCGAGTTTGGTACGAGCAGCGGCAAGGTCGGATGCGGTATCGGCATAGGCCGGAGCCACGAGGCCCAGGCCCAAAACACAAGCGAGGGTTGCCGTAGCAGCGCAGCGTGCCATGTTTTTGTGCGTGTTTGCTGTGCGCATGGAGCTTCCTTTCCGGTATCTAAGGGTAGCGGCTAGTCCACCGTTACCAGGCTAAAGAGCTCAACGTCCTCGTTAGAAGGCGTGAGCTTCTTGCGCGGGTTGAGAAACGCAAGCTCAAGGATACAACCGTAGCCCACAAGCTTTGCGCCCATATCTCGCACCAGTTTACCTGTTGCCTCTACGGTTCCGCCCGTCGCGACCAAGTCATCCAGAATCAACACGGTATCTTTAGAGCTGATAGCATCGGCGTGAATCTCGATAGAATCCGTTCCATACTCGAGTTCGTAGCTCTCGCTTACCGTCTTACGCGGCAGTTTGCCCGGCTTACGTGCGGGAACAAAGCCGGCGCCCAGGGCGACGGCCACGGGTACGCCCACCATAAAACCGCGAGCCTCGGGGCCGACGACCTTGGTGATACCCATGCCAGCAAAATGCTCGGCCAGGGCATCCACCATGGCCTTCAGAGCCTCGGGATTGCCAAAGAGCGGCGTGATGTCCTTAAATACGACTCCGGGTTCGGGATAGTCGGGGATATCGACGATATGAGATTCGAAGTCGTACATGGTGTGACCTTTCATGGATTTCCGGGAGAACGGCGGCTATTTACCCGCGTTAGCAGACGAGCTGTGCGAGGGAACGACGACCTTAGACGGCTGCACAAGCGACTCGTCGTGCACGGCAACCGCGGGGACGTTTGCCCCATCGCTTTTAGCCTTGGTGGACTCGGAACGCGCGATCTCCTCATCGAGAGCATCGATGTCAGCGTCCTCGACCACGGCGTTGAGCGACTCAAAGACACGATTCTTAAGGAGTGCGGTGTGCACACCCTCGGTGAGGTCGTGCAACTTTTTAAAAGCGCGCTCGAGCTTGGCGTCGCGCTCGTCATCGGAGGTATCCATGCCGAGCATACTCACGAGAACCTGCTCAAACATCGAAGACTCGCGGTTTGCCGACGATACGTACTGTCGTAGGTTGCGCGGCTCAATATGGAAGCGCGACAGCTCTGAGCAGTAACGGATAATCGGGAAATCTCGGCCATCGACGAGCTCTCGGTTCTGCGGGCTCTTGATGATGCGGATAAGATCGTTCTCGGCAAGGGAGCGGATAAACGAAATCTCGACGCCGAGCATATCGGGAATGGTCTCGATGGGATGCAGCTTTTGCTTGGTCTCCTTGGGCTCCGTCTTAAGCGGAACATCGGACAGAAGACCCACCTCGTAAGCCAAAGTGGACAGGTCCGTTGCGTTTTCCAAACGCTGCTTAATGACGTTGAGCGGCATGTAGCGGGTCTTCTGCAAGTGCAGGATGACCTCGAGACGGTCAACGTCCTCCTTTGAGTACTGACGATAGCCCTTAGGCGTACGATGAGGGGTGATGAGCCCCTCATCTTCTAGAAATCTAATTTTTGAGTTCGATAGATCGGGGTATGCGCCTCGAAGAAGGTTGACGACTTGGCCGATACTCAGATAATTGCGTTCGGCCATTACCTACTCACCGGTTTCGATGCGCTCCGGCGTGCTCTCGTGGTAGATGAGCGTGAACGTACCGATCTGAACGGAAGAGCCGTCGTGCAGCGGGGCACCGTTGACGATGGCGCCGTCGACCCAGGTGCCGTTGAGCGAGCCCAGATCCTCAATACGGGCGCCCAGGCCCTCGCGAATAATGCGTGCATGGCTGCGCGAGACAGTCATGTCGTTGAGGAAGATGCCGTTCGCGGGATCGCGGCCGATGGTGGTCACGTCGTCCTCGAGCTCAAAGGCAGCTCCGGTCTGCGGGCCCTTGACGATGGACAGAACCGGAGCGGTGATGCGCACGTTGGCCATGAGGTCGGGAACGGTGACATCGCTCGAAGGAACACGGAAAACGCAGGTAGCGTCCGCAGTCTTATCGTTCTGAGGCATATTGTTAACCTTGTTGTCCATGACAACCCCTATCTAACGCGGCTACGCCGCAAAGAATGAACCGTACGTAATCATACCCCAACGACTTAGTCTTCGATTTCGGGGTTAAGAAAGTCGATGTCCTCGTCCTCGGGATGCGCGATGGCCTGTTTAATGGCCGCCCCTCCCTTAATGGAATAGATGACAGCGGTGAGCATGGAGAAGATCACGCCGCCGTACACAAAGAAGATGCCGAGGGGCACCGAGCTGCCGTTGAGGCCCGGGAATGCCGTAAGGGTTGAAGATAAAAGGTGCAGGCCGTCAATAACGGGGAAACCGAGCAGCATGAGCGAGAAACCAGTCATGAGCAGCGCTGTGGCAATCTTTCCCGGGAAGACGACATCGATGGGGCGACGGTGATAATGACGAACGATAAGCGTGCCGATGCCCAGATAGATGTCGCGGCCAATAATGAGCACGCAGACCCAGACGGGCAGCTCTCCGCGGACCACCAGGCCAAGTACGCCGGTGAACAGCAGCGCGCGGTCGCAAATGGGATCCATGACCTTGCCGAGCCATGAGACCGTCTTAGTCATGCGGGCGATCTGACCGTCCATCCAGTCAGTGGAGGCGGCAACGGCGTAGATAACGATGGCGATGACGCGGTTGTTATCCGTCACAAACAGGTACAGAAATACCAGGTTGAGGATCAGCCGCGTAAAGGTGATGAAATTGGAGATCGTAAAGATCTTATTCGACGGGTAATCGGAAGTGCCGATAAGCTCCTTTTTGATCTTCTTTTTGATGCCCACAGGACTCCCCCGCTGGTTAACGACAAAACTTTCGATACTATACCCGTTCCGGCGATGTCTATCCAGCGCAGCCATAGAGAGTCCAGACATGTGGAGGACGCTATTAGGCGGGGGATTTCGCATTCGTGTACATCTGCCTCCAAACATGTCGAAAAATGTCGATTTTGGTGGCTGATGTACACGTTTTGATTCGGTGGTTACATCGAGCGGGAACGTTGTTGCTTTAAGCAAAATAATCATGGTGATTAAAACAAGACGATATGAGAAAGCCATTTGGGTCGCCTCCCCCGCGGCGCAGCTTCTTTCC